>JAFPZF010000068.1 GCA_017417385.1 Bacteroidales bacterium | reverse complement strand
GACTTTCAAATTGAAACCGTAATAGGTCTAAATATGCCTTATTTCATCCGAATAATGTTCATGAGACGTTTGTAAGGCCTGTTATAGTTTCAAATTGTAATTTGTTAAATACGCAAACTGGGTTTTCGGACAAGCTGGGGGAGGGAGAAAGCCTATTTGTTACTTAATGGAGAAAAGAGACGTGGCTTAAGGGGCAGAATTAGCATGATTAGTATGTTAGAAAACATCAAATTACACAATTGTTATGCATAAACTTGTTTTGTGTAATTTTGTCACTTAACTTTGTCTTAGATAATAAGACTAACAGTAGGGGAGAAAAATATAGGAAACTGTATGCGATGTTCGGGGGAGATCCGACGGGAGCTATTTATCAATCGGGAAGTCAATATGTGTACTTTTATCCAGAGTATACAATTTTTTGGTTGACGGACACGAAAGTGGAATCGGGACAGACTTATACGACGCATTTTATTAAGATGTTTAATCAAGAATTATGGAGTACTGCTCCGTATCAGCATGGACCTAATGGGTATGCACCGCTTGTCTTTGTGCAGGATGTTGATCCAATAGAAAAAGTTCAATGATATGAAGGTGCGTGAACCGTCTTTTCTCCTGCTAGTGCTGATGAGCATTAGCAGGAGCGTTTTTTCGCAGAACATTCATGTAGTCGGGAGGGACGAGATCGTGTTGACAGAAGACGGGTCGATGACGGAATATACGGGACCGAGAGGGAAGTTTGATGAGTTTGTAGTGCCAGACGGGTTGGGGATAAGTGTGGTGAGAGAATGGGCGTTCGGGGCGAACACGTATCCGGCGGATACGATAAGTGCGCATAAATTACGTTTTGAGGCAAGAGTAGATTCGATTCTTTTTTGTGTGTTTACAGAATGTCTGTTTGACAGTATTTATATTGCAGAAGGAGTGCGTTATATGGGGGAAGATGTGTTCGCCGCGGGTCAGTATATGCGAAGTCGTAAGCGGATAAGGGAGTTGAAGCTGCCAGATACGCTTGAGAAGTTCGAATGTATTTTTATTTGTGACATTAAGGAGTTGCGTATGCCAACAAATCTCAAGGAGTTGGGCGGAGGTTTTTTTTCGAGTGGTGTAGAAAGGGTTGAGTTGA
The DNA here is from genome assembly GCA_017417385.1 of Bacteroidales bacterium. Lineage (GTDB taxonomy): Bacteria > Bacteroidota > Bacteroidia > Bacteroidales > Marinilabiliaceae > W3P20-009. The sequence continues at coordinate 108,933 of JAFPZF010000068.1, read as the reverse complement.
ATGAGAAGCTTGAGATAATTGGGCGAGATGCGTTTTACCATAATGAAATAAAGGAGTTGTCGATACCATCGTCAGTACGGGTGATGGGAGGATTTCGGAGCAATGAGATAGAGGCGTTGGATGTGCCGGGGACGGTGGAGATGATAGATACTTTGGCGTTTGAAGATAATCCGCTGCGTAAGCTGGAGTTGCATGATGGGTTGCGGGAGATAAAGAAGAAGGCATTTGCGAACTGCTTCAAGAAAGTGGCAGGCGAGGAAGCGTATGGTAGTGTCTCTTTCCCTAGCACACTGGAGAGACTCGAGTATGGGGCGTTTGGAGGGTGTCCGGGATTGCGACACGTGGAGTTCAATGAGGGTTTGCGGGAGATAGGAGCGGAGGCGTTTGCCAGATCGGGACTTGAGAAGGCGGAAATGCCGGAGACGGTCGAGAGCATAGGGAAGGCGGCGTTTAAGGAGAGCAAGAATTTGAAGAGTGTGAGTTTGACGAATGAGCTGAAGAAATTGGGAAGGGAGGCGTTTATGTGGTGCGACCTAGAGGAGATAGAGATACCGGGGAGTATTACGGAGGTGGCAGATAGTGCTTTTCTGGGGAACTGGCACGTCAAGAAGATAAGAGTCAGCGAGGGAATCAGCAAGATAGGCGGCTATGCGTTGTCGTTCTGCTACGAGACAGAGGAGGTGAGGCTGCCATCGACGTTGAGGTATATAGGTGCGAATGCGTTTTACAGTACGAGTTTTCCGGAGACTAAGCTGCCGACGCCGCCAGTTGGGATGGTGTGGAAGTCGTTTGACGGGACACCGGACAAGGTAGTGGAGACTGTGACGACGATAGGGGGCAACAGGAGTGGACAGACGAAGTATGGGACGTATGGTTATGCGCTGTATCCCGACGGGAAGACGGCCGGGGCAGTCGAGAGAGAAGTTGACGTGGAGGAGACCGTTGCGACGTACGACATGAGAGGGAGGAGAGTGAGAGATGAGGAGAGAGCGAGAGGCGTCGTAGTTGAGGTGAAGAAGGACGGGAGAGTGGCGAAGAGGTGGCGGTGAGAGATAGTAGGAAGTAGTTTCGGAGAAGGTAGAATAGATTTCTCTTTATATAGTTCGGCACGACGTGTTGTAATTTGTTTTATCTTTGCATTTGGAATGAATAAAAATTCCTAGTGAAAAACTACAGGCGATACATATCAGTCATTTTCTTGTTGCTGTTCACGATGGTGGCGGCAGTGAGGGCTTTGCATGCTGGGGGGCATGACCACAAGGTAGTCTCTCAGGAGCAGGCAGGTCAGACAACGAAGGTGTCGCAACATTGTAGTGTGTGTGACTTTGTCTTTGCCGTGGCGGACGAGGTGCCGGGCGAGGTGAGGATAGGAGTCGTCGCACAGTGGACTAAGACGATAGAAGCGTACGTCTCGCCATTCACAGAAGAATCGAAACAGACAGAGAGCAAGCGGGGACCGCCAGCAGCGTAGTTCCAAGAGAAGGGAAGAGTGCCGTCCAGCCGAGAGAGGCAAAGGGGACGGCGAAATGTCGTTTCGATAATCAAAGAAAACATATATGAGATTACTATGCAAGGTGATAGCCTTGCTAATAGTGTGTTGCTGCCAGAACACGGGCGGCGACGCACAGACCGTAGTTGATACGACGACGGCAGTCGAGATAGCGGAGGTGACAGTATCGCGCACGGCGATGGAGATAAAGGCGGCGGCGAGCCCGATGACGTCGATAGTCATAGGGGACAGCCTACTCTCGCACCACTCAGGGATGACATTGATGCACACACTGTCTCAGGTGGCAGGTGTGCGGTCGATGGACATAGGAGCAGGACTGTCAAAGCCGATGATACGCGGTCAGGGATTTGCGAGAGTTGCTGTCGCGATAGACGGGATACGCCAGGAGGGGCAGCAATGGGGGGCAGACCATGGGCTCGAGATCGACGCCAACGGAGTCGATGAAGTCAGGATAGTCAAAGGACCATCCGCCATAGCATACGGGCCGGACGCAATAGGCGGAGTCATAGAAATCTCGTCGCCGAGGGTGCTGAACCAGCGGACGGGCGTCGAGGGAAGTGTACGCACTGCTACTTTAAATGGCAGTGTGGACGGAGCGTTGTCGGTCAGCAGTGGCGACAGACGGAGGGGCATATCAGTCAGACTAAGCGGAAGACGATATGGCGACTATCGGGTGCCGGCGGACACAGTAGTATACATGTCGGTCAACCTGCCGATAGAGCATCGGAGGATGGACAACACGGCGGGTGAGGAGATGGGGACCTCAGTCTATGCGACATATAAAAAAGAAGCGTGGACAGGGACAGTGCTCGTCACCGATGTATACTCCAAGTCAGGATTCTGGACGGCGGCGCATGGAATCCCGACACTCAGCAAGCAGACAGACAACGACCACAGGGACATAGGGCTCCCGTATCAGGCAGTCAACCACCTACGGATACAGACCAGCCAGAAGTGGGTCGGCGAGAGTTCCGTCGCGCGGCTGACGGCGGCGTTTCAGAGCAATCACAGGCGTGAGATGAGTGCATTTCACACACACTATCCGTCAATAGAGATGCCGAGCAGTTCGGACACCGAGATAGAGCTGAGGCTGAACACATTCGACATGAAGGCAGAAGTCTCGACGTATACGGAGGGGACTGTGATGTGGCTACCGACGACACTGAAGGCAGGATTCTCGGCGACGATAAGCCACAATGCCATCGGAGGGTACTCGTTTCTGATGCCGTCGTTCAGACGTGGGGAAGCAGGCATCTTCGGCGAGGTGGAGTGGAGCCAGACGGGGCGACTACGCTTCGTCGCAGCGGCGCGGCTTGACGTCGGGAGAGTGAACATCGACGGACATTATGACAAGAATGTCGGGGCTTACCTCGAGAGCAAAGGCTACGACGAGGAGACAGTGAGGGCGGAGGCTCAGACCTCGAAGACAGTCGGACGAGAGTTTCAGTCAGTATCGTTCTCAGTTGGAGTCGTCGCAGAGCCATCGCACACGTTGAAGCTACGGGCCAACATCGGCAGGGCGTTCAGGATGCCGGGAGCCAACGAGCTAGCAATCAACGGAGTGCATCATGGGGCGTTTCGGCACGAGAAAGGAGATGCGTCGCTCCCGACAGAGCGAGGGTTGCAGCTAGACCTCTCTGGCGAAATCAATGTCGGCCGGGTACAGATGACATTGTCACCGTTCGTCGGGTACTATCCCTCTTACATCTATCTACAGCCGACGAGCAGGTGGTCTCACCTCCCGGAGGCTGGGCAGATATGGCAATACACAGCCAGCAAAGTAGTGATGGGAGGTGCGGAGATAGACGCAGACATCGACCTGCCGGCGGGGCTCGGGCTACACATAGTCGGGGACAAGCTGATCAACAGAAACCTCGACAGCAAGTCGGCATTGGCATACTCTCCGCCAGAGGACCTGAGATGCAGGCTCAGCTATGTGCGCGGAGGCTTTCACAGCTTCGTGGAAGTCAATGCAGTAGGGCGTCAGACAAGAGTCGCGCCATCAGAAGACAAGACCGACGGCTACGTACTCGGAGGTGGAGGAGTGGCATATTCAGGGACCCTCGGGAGGGTCGGTTATGACATCGAGCTGACGAGCACGAACCTGACGGACAAGAAGTATTACAACCACTTAAGTTTCTACCGCAGGCTAGAGGTGCCGGAAGCGGGCAGGAACATAATCATGACATTAAAAGTAAAAATCCAATGAAAAAGTATTTCAACATCATCATTCTCTTCTTCTCGCTCACGGCAATGACGCTCGTCGCATGTGACGACGACTCGGACACAGAGAAGCCCATCATCAGCCTGATAGAGCCGTGTGACGGCGACAGGGTGCAGATAGGCAACCCACACGGGATGCATATCGAGATGGACCTGACGGACAACGAGGCTCTCGGGTCATACAAGATCGACATACACTCGGCGGCTGGGCACACGCACAACAAGGCTGCGGAGAGCCACACCATAGAGAGAGTCTTTGACGACATCGCGGGCAAGAGGAATGCGCACGTACACCAGCACGACATAGTAATCCCGGAGGATTTCCCGGAGGGAGAGTATCACTTCATGGTGTACTGTGTTGATGCGGCAGGCAACGAGTCGTACGTAGTAAGGACGATAGAACTGACGCTCGATGAGGTCGAAGACGAAGATGAGGACGAGGACTAAGGGTTGAAATGACGGCTGGCTCGCTTGATAGCCTCGATCATATTGGGGCGGACGAAGCGCCAGTCGTGGACACCTGAAGACACACGGAACTGATAGTCGATGCGGCGGCTACGAAGAGCCCGGACGAAATCCATATTGGATTCGAGGGTGAAATCGTGGTCGCCGACGGCTATTATCCAGTCGACAGAACGGAGAGAGTCGACGAGCTCAGGAGAGGCTGAGGAGACACGGGAGATAGGGTTGTTGTCCTCGATGACCTGCTGACGCCACTCGGCGCTCGGGTCGCCTCGGAGGAAAGCGAGCGGCTGACGGCGGAGGTAGCCAGAGATGTCGTAGACCATAGAGAAAAGGGCGGGACGATGAGTGCCATAGACGACGGCTGCGCCACCGCCCATAGAGAAGCCAGCGAGAGCACGGTAGCGACGACCGGACAGGGCACGGAAATGCGACTCGACATAGGGAATCAGTTCGGAGAAGAAATAGTCCTCGAAGCGCCAGTGAGGAGCGTTGAAATACATCATATTGACCTCGTTGGCCTCGGGGCAGACGACAATCATCTCGGTAGCTGCTGATGAGGAGATGAGACTATCGAGGGTCTCGGCGAGGCGACCATGGCGTTGCCAGACAGAGTGGGACTCACCGCCGCCGTGGAGGAGATAGAGGACGGGGTAGGAGCGAGAAGGAGAGGCGTCGTAGGAAGGCGGGAGATAGACAGAGAACACACGAGAAGAGACGCCCGAGAGGATAGAAGTCGGAGAATAGAGGACCTCTACCCTACCCTGCTGTGCGGTGCAAGAGAGGGCGATCAGAAGGGAGAAAATGAGATGAAAGAGACGAGACATAAGGCAATATGATTATAATAGAAATCTAACCTATAGGTTTAAAATCTAGCGTCTCTAAGCAGCCAAATATCAAATGAAATATCGCAAGCGTAATCCAAAGACACCCACAAGATCCACACCCCGATTCGTTTTCGTTATTCTTTTCAGCCATAGCTATTCGAGACAAACGTTATAAACGTAAAAGTACACGTTTTCTGTAAAACATCAATAGCAGATAGTTGGTCTATCAGTCAGACAGCGGACACAATGGATTAGCGTAATAGAGAAAAATTTTGGAAAATAGTTTAAGTAGAGTTACATTTACTCGTGATTTGTCAGGACTGTAACAATCACGGATGAACGCTAAGATATGTAAGTTATGAAGTTTATAGCAACGAGTGACTGGCACTTGGGGAATCTTTTCCATGGCAATGACAGACTCGAAGAACATCGTCATTTTCTAGGGTGGCTACTGGAGCAAATCGGAGCACAAAAACCTGATGCGCTGCTTGTTGCCGGAGATATTTACGACAATAGCAACCCGTCGGCGGCGGCTCAGCAGGCATACTACACGTTCCTTACCGACGCCACTCGCCTCTGCCCGCAGATGCACATAATTATTACCGCGGGAAACCACGACTCTGCAAGTCGGCTCGAAGCACCTCGCACACTGCTAAGCCTTTTCCATATTGAGGTGCGCGGAAATCTTGTGCATAAGTACGTAGATAATGAGCGCGTGTATAATTACGACGACCTCATCATACCTATCAGCAACGCACAAGGCGAACATATTGTTGTCATTGCCGTTCCATACCTACGCAGCGACGTCGTGCAGACAGCAAACTATTCCGACGGTGTAAATATCATCCTGCGCCAACTTACGGCTCGTGCGCGCGAGCTTCACCCAGGCAGCAAGATAGTCATGATGGCGCACATGTACGCCAAAGGAGCTGACATTGCCAAGGAGGATGCCAGCGAAAAGATTATCATCGGCGGACAAGAGGAGGTTGGAATTGGCAACTGGCCAGAGCACCCCGACTACCTGACCTGCGGACACATACATAAGCGCCAACACATTTGGGGCACCAACTGGGCGCGATATACGGGCAGCGTGTTGCCAATGTCGTTTGCCGAAAAGGACTATCAGCACAGTGTTGACCTCGTAAGTATCGACGGAACGGAGAATATTGACGTTCAGCATATCATATATACGCCGCAGCACCCATTGCTCATATTGCCAGAAGGCGAGGAAGAGGTTTCGCCAAAGAAGTTGACGAAATTGATAAAGGAACAATTGCCGGATCGCACAGACGGCAAACTCGACGACTCGGCGCCGTACGTATTGCTGAAAGTGGCGCAAGACAAAGTGAGCAACGACGAGATAAAGGAGCTTGAGAATTCGTTTGACAACAAAAACGCGGTGCTGTGCCGCATTCAGAAAATCAACCGTGCGCTAAACATACATACGCTGACGGGCGAGCAAGAAGTGCGGAGCGTCGACGATGTGCTCAACCGCGACCCAATGGAGACCCTATGCGAGGCCTTCTCCATAAAGCACAAGGTTGAGATGAACGAGCGACAAAAGGAGCTCCTAACCAGCCTACTTAGCGACATAAACACCGACGAAAACAATTGACGATGAAAATCCTGAAACTCGAAATACTCAATCTTGCTTCGCTCGACAAGCCCGACGGCGAGGTGATAAACTTCAACGAAGGCGCACTTGGCGACAGCAACATATTTAGCATTGTTGGCCCCACGGGAAGCGGCAAATCTACGATCCTCGATGCCATCTGCTTGGCTCTCTACGACCGCACGCCGCGCTATCCGCTTCGGAAAGGTGAACACGGACGCATAGAGATATATGGCGAGGCCGACGACACCGAGAAAAACCGCATTTCACCAAAAGATAGACGCAACATACTTACGCGCGGCAAGAAGTACGGCCACAGCAAATTGACGTTTCTTGCAAACAATGGTACCGTCTATCGCGCCGAATGGAGCGTGCGTTTTCAGGTGAAGAATTACTCCAGCCCAACCACCGCGCTCTACAAAATTTCTACCGATGCTCGTGGCGTACAGACCGAAGAGACTGCCGTCTGGGAGGAACTGCCAAAGATTATCGGCCTCGAATACGAACAGTTTCTACGCACCGTACTTATAGCGCAAGGCACGTTCGCAAACTTCCTTACAGCCAAAGAGGACGAGCGCTACGAGTTGTTGGAAAAACTGATTGGCTGCGGAGAGAAGTATTCGCGCATTGCCGCCGAGATAAAGAGCCGTAAAGAGGCGTCGACTGCTAACTACAACCAGATTAGTGCTCGCTTCGAAATTGCCAAACAGAATATTCTGCCAGCCGAAGCGCTCGAGAAGCTCAAGGAACAAATTGCGCAACTTGAGCGTCAGCAAGAGGAGATGCAGAAGGCAAAGAAACGTGTCGAGGCTGAGCTCGTCTGGTATAACGATAATGACAACTACCAAATAGAAATCGAGCAGAGCAAAGCGGCGGTAGAGACGGCAAGGCAGAAGCTGGCTGAGTTTCAAGGTCAGATTGCGCGGCTGAATATGCGCGATGCCGTTGAGCCTGCCGTAAATATTCTGCGCGATGTGAACCGCATGAAAGCCGATATAGACAAACTCAACAGCGACATAAATAAAATCGACACCGAAATAAAGAAGGACGAGGCTCAGATAGATACGGAGAAAAAGGCACTCGCCAATCTGAAAACCGACGCCGAGAATGCGCAAAAAGTCGTCGAGCAAACTGCGCCGCACATTGCCAACGCTCGCGCACTGAAGATAAAAATCGACGGTGCCAAATCTGCTTTCAACAGTGCCGCCGCAGCCAAGCAAAACGCCGAAAAAGAGAAGAAGGCTATTGATGCAAAAATCGTCGATAATGATACGCACATAAACCAGACGCAAACCGAATTGAAGAAAGCGCAAAGTGGTTTGCAAGAGGTGCTCGGTAAGATTGACAAGAAGAGGGATGAACTGAATAAAAAGATCAACGAGCTCGACACAAAACTCACTGAGGAGAGCAAAAAGATTGAGGGACTGAATGTCGACACGCTGCAGCAACAGAAGTCGGCCGCCGATGCCACGGTGAACGACATGCAGAACGCTAAGACGCTGATTGTAAATAATAACAATTACAAAAACGAACTTAGCGACATAACTAGGGAATGCGCAGGTCTTAGCGAAGATAATGAGCGCATTGAGGGCGAACTCGGCAAGCTAAATATAAAGACGCTCAGCGAAGAGAGAGATGTCTTGCAAAAGACCTGCACGCTACTCTCGAGCGAAAATTGGGCGGCGCATCGTATGCATCTGACAGCGGGAAAGCCATGCCCTCTCTGCGGCGCGACGGAACATCCGTATCAGGTGGACAACAAGAAGTTCGACGAGGCAAAAAACGATATGGAAACGTTGCTCAATGCCAAATCGGAAGAACTCCAACGCCAGCAGGAGGCGGAAAAACGTCTGTCCGCACAACGCTCTGCCAACCAAAGTGCGATGGCAGAAAAGCAAAAGCGCAAAACGCAGCTAGAGACGGACATCACGAACACCGAAACGAACTTGAATTCGCTCAGAAGTAAGTATGCCGACTTGCCGCAAACGCAAGAGGAAGCCGACGAGCGCATAAAACTCGCCGAAGCAGAGCAGGGGAAGGCTGCCGAGGAGCTGAAGTTTATCTTTGATATTCAAAACAATATCAAAGACTATAGCAGTAAAAAATCCGATGCGCAAAAAGAGAAAGACGAGTTCGAAAGGAAGGCGAAAGAGTACGTCGACAATGAGGACAAAAAGGTAAATGGTCTTGAGACAGCCCTAGCCGGATATCAAAAACTTGCGCCCGAACTACTGGAGCAACAGAAACGCGCCGCCGAGGCTATGCAGAATACCGCTACCGCATGGCAGCAAGCCGAGAGCGCCCTCAACGAACTTACAGGTCAATACAAGGCCGAACTTGGAGGGGCAGAGCCCGACGAGGTCGAAAGCCGCATAAATAGGGCTAAACAGGCAGCTGACAAGGCTGTTGAAAATAAGGACAAACAGATTGGAGATCTTAGCAATTCGCAAATCGAGAAAAAGAGCAAGCGCGACACGTGGTGCGAGAGCCTAAAAGCCGAAAACGAGCAGCACGACAATAAAACCAAAGAACTCGTACAGTGGATAAGTACGTACAACGCCAAGTCCGACAGGCTCAAGGAGATAACTACCGACGACGTGAGTCATATACTTGCTGCCAATGACAATTGGAACCTCATCCGCCAGCAGAAAGAAGCATACACCGCAGCCGTGACGCAGAATGAAACGCTCCTGAAAAAGGCCGAGCAGACCTTCGGCGAGCATCAGAAGAGCAAGCCCGAGAAGAGCAAGGAGGCGCTAACTGCAGAACGCGACGAACTTCAATCGAATAATAATATCGACGAGCTGGTAAAGGCCAAGGCGAGACTCGAGAAACACACGAATGCTGAACAAGAACTGGGCGACAACCGTGAAGCGCTCGAAAAAGCAGAACAGCTCAAGGACGACTGGGAGAAGATTAGCGACGCGGTGGGCGGCAACGATGGAAAACTCCTGCGCAAAATAGCCCAATGCAACACGCTGAGCTTCCTAATTGCCCACGCGAACGCCGAAATTCGCAAATTCAACTCGCGCTACGAACTTATGCAGGTGCGCAACTCGCTCGTCATACGCATCATAGACCACGACCGCGCCGACGACATCCGCGACACCACATCGCTTTCGGGCGGCGAGACTTTCATCGTCAGCCTCGGTCTTGCGCTGGGCTTGTCGTCGCTATCGTCGCGCAATATTTCGTTCGACAACCTCTTCATCGACGAAGGTTTCGGCACCCTCGATCCCGACATGCTCGCCACCGTCATCGACTCGCTATCGATGTTGCAATCGTCGCAGCGCAAGAAAGTTGGCGTCATCAGTCACACCGACACCATGAGCGAGCGCATAACTACTCAGATACGTATCATAAAGAACGGGAATTCCGGCAGTAGCCACATTGAGGTATACCCGAATTAGTTACGAGGTAGGAAGTGTGTATTACGAAGGACGAAAGGACAAACCATTTCGATTATCTAGATCATAAGCGACTCAGCGGCATAAAGTATAAATCGCCTATTTTTTCTGCTCCTCGAGGAGCTGGCGGCGGCTCTTGCTACGGGTCACCATAAGGACTCCGGAGAAGACAAAGGCGACAGCGAGAGCCTTGAGAGGTGTGAAGACAGAGAGGCCAAGAAGGAGAGCTGCGACAGAGGCGACAACAGGCTGCACGTAGTTGTAGGAGCTGACGACAGTAGGACGGAGGAGGCGCTGACCAATCGGAACGAAGAGAAAAGTCAGGAAAGTGGCGACGAAGACAACATAGCCAGTCTCCAGGAGGACCGAGGTAGGCATCGACGTGAAGTCGACCCCGACGAAACTCCAGGAGGAGAACGGCAGAATGATGACAGAAGAAGATAGGAACATCCACTTCATGAGAGTCACGGGACTATAGCGAGACATAAGATCCTTGTATCGGACGAGATAGAAGGCGAAGCTGAACTGCGCCGACATACACATAAGGTCGCCGATGGCATGGTCGAGGTCGAGACTAAGACCTTGTCCGCCGCTAAGAATCAAGAGGATAGCGCCAGTCATACCGAGAGCGACGCCGAAGGCCTTGAGATGAGTGATAGGCTCGCGGAGGACGATAGCAGCAAGAATCATAGTAGCGACAGGGAGGAGAGTCGTCATGACAGAGGCGTCGATAGGAGACGTGAAAGAAATCCCGCAGACAAAGAGATTCTGATTGCAAGCCACGCTGAGGAAGCCAGCCCCAACGAGACGACGGAAGTCCTCGCGGGAGACCTTCTCGGATGGAGAGAAGAGAGAGAGAATCCAGAAGCAGATAGTCGCGCCAAAGATACGCAGAGTCGGGAGGAGGATAGGACTGATGTCGTTGTCGTGGAAATAGGTCAGGGCATCCTTGGCGACTGGGGACATAAGCCCCCAGAGGACGTTACAGGAGAACATTGCAGCATGACCGGGGAGAGTCTGAAGAGTCTCTGGTTTCATCGAAAGAAAAAAAGAATTATTCCGTCACACGGGTGATGATGTCGACCTCGACGTCTGGCCAAATAACGTTGGTCACGTCGGCGGAGTACTTGACTGTATGGATCATCGTATCTACAGAGAGGTCAAGGGTTGTCAAGTTGGGATTGTGGCGACAGTCAATATCGCCTAGCGTCCTGCCACAGCGCGAGAGGTCGAGGGAGCGGATATCGCAGCGGTCGCACTGGAGAGTGCTAAGATTGTTGCGTCCGTGGGTCTCGTAGCTGCCGAAGACAATCTCCTGAAGCGTCGGGCAGGCGAGGCATCGGACATGCTCGATAGAGCTGTTGGCCCTGAGGTCGAGGGAGACGATGTCGCAGCCTTCGAAGTCGATAGTATGGAGATAGTGGAGACGGCTAAGGTCGAGATGATTGATAGTCACATACTCCATACGAATAATCTGGAGGTTGGGGAAGTTCTCGATGCCGTCGAAGGAGACGCCTTGTGAGCCGACGAGCTTGAGAGCTGAGAGGTCGAGAGACGTCGTGCTGTAGGTCTCGTAGCCCTCGATCTTGCCATCGTGGTCTGCATCGAAACGATTGAGCAGGAAAGCGAAAAAGTGAGGGTCTGGTATCTCGGCGATGGCAGAGACCATCAGTTTACGCTCAGCGCTAAAATGAGGATAGTCGACACGCACGTTGGCGACGCCGAACTTAAGAGCCGTCGCAAGTCCACCCTGGGTGACTGAGACGACAGTCGTATCTGAGCTCGACCAGACGGGTGTGCCAGTGGGGAAGCCAGTCGTCGCATCTGCCGGATAGGCATTGATCTCGAACTGGACAGACTCGCCGGGGGCAAGGTCCTCGACTGCTGGAGCGAGATAGATATGGTGGAGTCTCACCTCGGTCTTGTCGCAAGCGACGAAGACGATAGCTATAAGAAAGAGGAAAAGCGAGCGCATAAGGGAAAGCTATTTAGGTGCCTTGATATAGAGGACGACACCAATAATCGAATAGATGATATTGGGTAGCCAGACAGCGAGGAGAGGATTCATGTCACCGTTGATGGCGAAGGTCTGGGAGACGGTGAGGAAGAGGATGTAAGTAAAACTGAGAATCAGTCCGAGACCGATATAGACGCCCATACCGCCACGTGTCTTACGTGAGGAGAGGCTGACACCGATAAGGGTCAGGATGAAGGAGGCGAAGGGCGTCGCACGTCGTTTGTAGAGTTCGATAGAGAACTCCTCGGTGTTGCCGACGTTGCGTTCGTTGAGTTCCTGAATATGCTCGACGAGTTCGGCTGAGGTCATCATCTCGTAGCTCTTACGCTCCTTCTTGAAGTCTGATGGCCTCATATTGATAGCGCTGTCGAGTTCCTCGCCCTTGGTGATCGTATGGCAGATGCCGTCGGCCTCGAAGTCCCACTTAGTGTAGTCTCGCAGTTTCCACTTGCACGTGAGGGAGTCGTAGTTGACACGACGTGCCTGGAGTCTAGAGACAAGGTTCTTGCCGTCAAAGCGCTCGATGTCGAAATCTTCGCCACGTTCGTAGGAGCCGTGAGTTGTCGAATAGTACCTCCACATGAAAACGTAAACGCCTGGCGAGATCTGCATGTGGATATTGGCAAGACCCGTCTGCTTCTTGCTCTTGACGTAAACATTCTCAAAATGGATGCGCGTACGGTTGGCAAGTGGGATGACATAGCTGCCAAGCAGGAAAGAGATAGCTGCAATAATGGCCGCTCCGATAGCATAGGGGAGCATGAGCCTACGGAAGCTGACCCCACCAGAGAGGATAGCAATGATCTCAGTCTGACCCGCCATCTTGGAAGTAAAGAAGATGACAGCGATGAACACCAGCAGTGGGGAAAGCATGTTGGCGTAGTAGGGGCAGAGGTTCATATAGTAGTCGAAGACGATAGCGGAGAGGGGCGCCTTGCTCTCCATAAAGTCGTCGACCTTCTCGACAAGGTCGAATACAATCACAATCGCCAAAATTATAGCGACAATGAAGAAGTAAGTCCCGAGGAACTTCTTGACTATATACTTATCGAGAATCTTCATCTGGGAGCTGAACTAACCCATACGAGAAATTCGCTCGAGCTTAGCCTCGTCGCAGACAGTGATGTCGCGTCCCTCGACCTCGACGAGGTTCTCCTGGGCGAAATTTGCAAGAGTACGGATGGCGTTGCTCGTAGTCATATTGCTGAGGTTAGCCAAGTCTTCGCGAGTCATCTGGACATTGAGAGTCTTGGTAGAGCCGACATAGCCATACTTGTCACGTAGCACGAGCAGGCTCTCAGCCAGTCTGCCACGAATCTGCTTCTGGGAGAGAGAGACACTACGACGACGACTGAAGCTGAGCTCGCGAGCCAGCGAACGGATGACGAAGGCTGCCACCTCGGGATTCTCATGCGTTATCTTCTGCATGTACGACTGCGAGAGCGTCAGCAGAACGGTATTCTCAAGGGCTGCAGCACTTGCCGAATGAGGCTCCTCTGCGAGTGCGGCACGATAGCCGAAGACATCGTGCATCTTGCCCATCTTGACGATCTGCTCTCGACCGTTGACACCTCCCTTGAATATCTTGACCTTGCCACTGACAATCATAAAGCAACAATCTGCGGCGTCGCCCTCACGATAGACGACCTCGCCACGCTGCTTGACCACGATTCGGCAGCTCTCCTTGAGCTCTGCCATCTGCGACTCGGTAAGGTAGCAAAGCGGCTCCTCCGTCTCATGGAAGAAGCTCTGCTGCTTATCATCAAGTATCTTCATTTCGTTCATGGTAAATAATAATAATCAGTTAGCACAAAAGACCTAACAACTTGGCCACTGCAAAGCCAAGATACGTACCAACAGCATAGCCGAATAGCCCGACTGCTATGCCAGGCCCAACTATTGCCTTGTTGCCAATCTGCGAGGCTACGACAGGCACGAATGGCGGTGAGCAAATCAGTGATATCGACGTAGCAAGCGTAGTGTCAGTATCAACCCTCAGAAGCGCACTGAATAAGACGTGGAGGAAGAGCGCACCAAGTGTTGCGACTGTCACGAAAGCGAGGAAGTCTCCCGAGGCGCTCGAAAGTATATTCGTGCTGACCTGCATGGAAACTGCCAGACTGAAGACGAGGATGAAATAGTTGCCCGTCTCGTATGTCCGAGGCAAGGAGCGAACCTTCCTGTTCTGTGCTGCCAAGACGGACAACAGTGTTATCGTCATGATGAACACCGAGAGAAAAACATCTGCCCCTGTCAAAAACTTGACGAGAACGGCAACTCCCGCGCCCAAACCTATGATGACAATGGTCAGCCCGAGAGCCATGAGCAGATTGGGTATGTTCGAACGATAGAGCAGACCATAGAACAACTCCTTGGAATGGTCCGACAGAGTTATGGCATCATCACCATCCGAGACCGCCATCTGCTTGTCAAACGGAGGCAAGACAAGTCCAAACAACCGCTTCCCACAGAAGACTACGACTATGACGTATATCACACTGACACCAAGCGAGCACGCATGGCTCATCAGATAGACGTCCTGAGGCACGTCGAGCGCAACCATCAACGACGCCTGATTTGCCGTTCCACCTGTGTAAAGTCCTGTCAACATCCCGCCAACCTTGGCATTGTTAACTGGGTCAGACTGACCGTATAGCACGTATCCGACAACTATCGCGAGGACGCAACCGACAACCGCACAAGCCGTGCTCTTCAAGAATGACGGCGCCAACCGCAACCAAGCCTTGACATCTGCCGACAACAACATCAGCGGTATTGCAAACGGGATCGAGACCTCCGCCACGACAGTCAGCAACGCCCTGATCTCCGGGTCAGTGCTCTGGACGACTCCCGACAACGCAAGGGCTATTCCGATTGTGTATGCTATGATGATGTCCCCGAGCTGACGCAAGACACGACTGTGGTATGTCAGCCACATTATGCCTAGCGGACCCAGAAAACAAAGCAAGACTATCAGAATCTTAGCTACCATCCGACCTACTGCACTATATGATGATAAGTGATAGTTCCTGTCTGCTGCGCAGGCTTCGACGGATCGGAATTGAACCGAGCCTTCATTGCCGCCTCCTCGTCTGCCTTCCAGACGTTCTTGTCCTGCAGCGTCGTACCCTTCATCTGGACTGTAGCCCTCGTGACCTTACCAGTCTTGTCGACGACTATCGCAACGACGACGTTACCGCCGGTCGTCACCTTGCAGTTCGGCTTCGGCAGGCTACCTATCATGCTGCGCCCCTCAAGGCTGAAGCCACTGCCATTGCCCGAACCATTACCAGCCCCAGTTCCAGAGCCGTTTCCGTTACCACTGCCCGTTCCAGAGCCACTGCCAGTCAGGCTGCCCTGACCGCTGCCACCAGTCCCATCTGTCGTACCGGTGCCACTGCCCGAGAAGCCCTTTGATATCGCTGCTCGAGCCCTCGCCTCTGCTTCTGCCTTTGCCTTGGCTTCCGCCTCTGCCTTGGCCCGTGCTTCCGCCTCTGCCTTGGCCTTAGCTTCCGCTTCTGCTTTTGCCTTCGCCTCGGCTTCTGCCTTTATCCTTGCTGCCTCAGCTTCCGCCTTGGCCTTAGCTTCTGCCTCTGCTTTCGCCTTGGCCTCGGCCTCAGCCTTGGCTTTCGAAGCCCTTGCATCTGCCTCAGCCTTCTTGCGTGCCTCCTCGAGCGCCGCAGCCTCCTCATAATCCTGCGTCGTCATCGACTGACCATCAGCCTTTGGTGCCTCTGGCTCCGACGGCGTCTCTACTGGCTGCGACGGCTGAGCTGGCGTCGGATCATTGACTGGCGCCGGCGCAGGTGCTGGTGCCGGAGACCCACCACCGCCCTCCGCAAATCCATAGTTGACCAGCAGTGCCTCCTCTTCCTGACGCTCCGCCCTCATCGTCGTATGCCACAATATCAACAATAGTATGGCATGGAACAAGATTGTCGCGACGACTCCCTGCTTCCTGTAACGTTTATTATGTTCGCTGCTCTGCATCGAGGTCCTTTTAATTGGTGGAGTGTTCAGTCTCACTTCGCTCGCGTCGCGAGGATGAGCTTATACTTGTTCTTCTTAGCTATGTTCATCACCTTGACAACCTCCTTCATCGGGACGTTCTCATCGACGTGAAGTGCTATGTACATGTCGGGCTGCTGACCCAACTTCGCCTGCAACGCTGGCTCCAGCTCCTTGAACGCTACTCGCTTTGTCTCGACGTAATACTTCAAGTCCGCCGTTATCGAGACCGACGTCTGTGGCTTCGCACTGGTCTGGTTCTTGCTCTGCGGCAAGACGAGCTTCAGCGCATTCGGATGGACGAGTGTACTGGTCAGCATAAAGAAGATGAGCAGCAAGAAGATGATGTCGGTCATACTCGACATCGAAAACGCTGAACTCACCTTGCTTCTTCTCTTGAGTGCCATATCTATCCTTCTTTTGGTACGACAAGTCGCCTACGCCGCCGGCTCGTTGAGCATGTCCATGAAGTCCATCGTCCGTGCCTCCAGTGTCGCTACGACCCTGTCAACGCGCGCCGTCAAGTAGTTGTACATGAAGTACGCCAGGATGCCGACGACAAGACCACCTACCGTCGTCACGAGTGCCGTGTAGATGCCTCCTGCCAACGAGCTGACCTCTATGTTGTTACCCGCACTCGCCATCTGGAAAAACGCCTGGATCATTCCGGTCACCGTCCCGAGGAACCCTATCATCGGCGCTCCTCCCGATATCGACGCCAGATTCGCCAACCCCTTCTCAAGCGTGTTGACCTCTATGTTGCCCGCATTCTCGACCGCCGTCTGTACGTCCGCCAACGGCCTACCAATCCTGCTTATGCCTTTCCCGACAAGACGAGCTACAGGGCTCTCCGTCACCTCACACAGCTGACGAGCCGAGTCTATGTTCCCTCCATGTATATAGTCCCTGATCTTGTCCATGAAGGTGTTGTCGTTGTGCAACGCCCTGCTCAACGCCATGTAGCGCTCGACAAAGATATACACCGCATAGATTGACATCGCCAACAATACCCACATGATTATGCCCCCCTCAAGGAACAAGTCGATAATGCTCAACGTCGGCTGCTCGACAAGCTCCTCAGCTCCTTCTACAGCTCCGTTCTCAGGTACGATCTCCTGTATCATCTCTTCTGTTATTTGTTTTCGTTGTTATGTTTCACCGCAAAGGTACTGAAAATTTCTCAAAGCGTATCCCCATATCGGCATTCTGATTGACCCGCTATCTTACATCTGTCCCGAGCCCGCTTGACACCTTGTATTCACTCCCTCAACAATCCCACCAACGGCTTCTTTCTCGATGCCAGACAACTCTCCCTCAGCACGACCTCCGCCATGCCGCCCTTCCTCTTCAATCTATGTCTCTTTCCGAAAAACCGGCCTCTAGCAGGCAATCTCAACTGGCGACCTCGTGCGTCTCGCCCTGACCAGCTCGCCACTGGCTCGGCGTCACGCCCGTATGCTTCTTGAACAACGAACTGAAGTATGCGACTCCATTGAACCCGCACATGGCTGACACCTCTGCTATCGGCGTCGTCGAACCTCTCAGATACTCCTTCGCCATGTCAAGCCTGTAGTTGGTTATGAAGGTCGTCGTCGTGTCGCCCGTTATCGCATTGACTTTTCTGTTGAGCTGATGGCGCGTCAACGACATGTGGTCTGCCAGCGTCGCCGCCGTCAACTCGCTGTCGTCCAAATGCTCCTTGACGACCGCCGTCATCTTGTCTAGGAACACCTGGTCCTGAACTGACAGGAAGCCTGTCTTCGTATTGGTCTCCGAATCCCCCTGGACAACCTCCTCTACGACGTCCGCCGATGCCTGCTCTCCTCTCGGCTGCTGACCACTATACTTTATCTGAAGTCGCCTGCGCATCTCGAGCAACTTCTCGACCCTGACGCGTAGCTCCTCAGACCGGAACGGCTTCTCGACATACCCGTCACACCCTGCCTCGATGCCCCGCAGCCTGTCGTTCGACGTCACCTTCGCCGTCACCATCAGTATGGGGATGTGGCATAGCAGCTCGTCAGCTCGTATCTGCTTGCACAACTGATATCCGTCGATTCCCGGCATCATTATGTCTGAGATGATAAGGTCCGGGACTATCGCCTTGGCCTTCTCGAAACCTTCGTTTCCATTGACGGCAAACGAGATATGATAGTACTTGTTGAGCTGGCGCGCCATGTAGAACGCGACCTCATGCGAGTCCTCGACTATGAGTATCCGGGTCGCTCCCTCGTTCTCCGGGACGTCATCGACCAACGCGGTCTCCGCATCGGCCTTCAACTCGGTCACTGGCATCAACTTGTACTCGCCAAGCTCACTGTAGACTTCCTTGCCATGCTTCAGCGGCAGTCGTATGTCAAACCGCGTCCCCTCGCCCTTCTTGCTTGTGACTCTGATGTCGCCTCCCATGGAGTCTACCGCCATCTTAGCAACGGACAACCCGACTCCCGTGCCAAAGATAGCTATCCCGCTCGACGCCTGATAGAACGGCTCGAAGACATGCTGCTGCTCCTCCTCAGTCATGCCCTGTCCCGTGTCTGTGACCGACATCATCAGGTTGTCGGACTCCTTCTTGATCGAGACTGTTATCGACCCTCCACTCTCCGTGAACTTTATTGAGTTCGACAGCAAGTTACGTAGTATCTTCTGCATGTAGTCCGGGATGAAGTCCATCTGTATGTTATACAGCTGCGCGTTGACTCCTATCTTGAGTCCCTTCCCCGCCGCAAAGTCTAGATATCCCTCCACAACGTTGCTGATGAAGTCGACGATGTTTCCTCGACGCCACTCCGGCTCGACTATCGCCCCGACGGCCGACATCTTCGCTATGTCTAGCAACTGATTGACGAGCTGTAGCAACCCGTCGCTCTGTCGCATGATGCTTGTCGACGCCCGCTCTATGCTCTCGTCGCCTGCCTTGTTGTTCGTCTGAAGCTCGCTCGCAGCTGCCTGTATGACTGTCAACGGCGTTCGGAACTCGTGCGTGATGTTCGTGAAGAATCTGTCCTTCGTCTCCTGGAGCTCCTTCTGTATCTTCTGCTGGCGAGCCTGAAGCCTCATCACGTAGACGAACTGTCCTATCACAAGCAACAACGCCAAGACTGCTAAACTGAACACTATGAACCCTACACGCTTCGACTTCCGCTCCTGATGTAGGTTGCTCTCGACTATCCGTATCTTCTCCTGCTGACGACCTCGCTCTATGTTCATGCGGACGTTCTGAATCTCGTTGATCTTCTTGAAATTGACGACACTGTCATTGTACTGGACCGACTTGATGTACGACTCGAGAGCCGCCTTGTCGTCACCCCTCGACAAGTTCACCTGATACAGCAACTTGTATATCTGTGCCAGATGCTCCGGAGACCTTATCGACGTCGCCATCACCTCCGCCTCGTCTATGTACTTCATGACGTCCTTATTCCGCTTCAGCAGGAACGATATGCGAGCCAACGCAAGACACGGCGTCAATGCATGCCACTCGTCCTTGCTCTTGCTCATGATGCCGTACGACAAGGTGTACTCCGCTATCGCCGCATCATACTCCTGTCGCGTCTCATGCAGGTTGCCGAAGTATGTGTGGCATAGCGCTATGCCGACATCACTGCCCGCCTCCTTGTTGTACCTCATCGACTGTCGGAAATATATCCACGCCGAATCTACATTCCCCTGCTTCTGATATATCGACCCAAGATTCGCATAGTTGATCGCCACGCCGACCTTGCTACCGACTTTCTTCTCGCCCAACAACGCCTGACGAAACATGCTGTCCGCCTGCTCGTAGTTCCCGACGCCCATGTATATGTTCCCGAGGCCGTTAAGTGAGACGACTCTGTTCTTGACGTTGTCCAGGTTCGTGTCGGTCGGACACAGGTCCAACGCCCTGTAATGGAACTCCGACGCAAGGTCTAGCATGCCCATCCGTCGATAGTCCGTACCTATGTTGTTGAGCGCCTGTATGTACTGGAACGTGTCCTGGATGCTCTGAGCCAACGACAAAGACTTGGCATGCGATTTCAACGCCATGTCGAAACTGCTCTCATTCCTATATCGACGACCCTGCTCCCTGAGTGCAACTATCCTGCCCAATACGTTGTCCGCCACGTAGAACGAGTCTATCAGGTCGTTCATCTGCTGCATGGTCTTCGCCGCCGCAACAAGGCTGTCTATGACTCTTATCTGACGCGAATACTCGACGCTCTTGTTTTCCTTCTTCTCGCAAGACGCAAACAGCAACAACGCCACCGCAATTAATACTCTTACGATGACCTTCCGCTTACGCCTGCTCGCCTCTCTTTTCCCCTCGCCTATCACTTGCTCTGCTCTGTCATGAATAAATACGACGCCGCCGGCGGCAACGTTATCTTCTTGCCTCCACTCATCGTAGAAAATATCTTACTTGTGAAACAGTCCACCCACTCCCCTGATGGCGAATGTGGCAACTGATACTCATGCGGATAAACGTCAAAATTAGCTATCGTCAGGCACTCCCGGTCTCCATACCGCAAATGCACGGTCTTCACCAGCCCCCTGAGATCCGCATCATAGTCACTCGTCGAAAACAACGGGTCGTCCTTGCGCAGCCGCATGATCTTCGCAAACTTGTTCTTCAGCTCTATGTGAAGCGAGTCCGTCATCAGGCTCCTGTCTATCCGCTTCCGCGACGTCCGCCCTCCATCGTTTATCGAGACGTCAAAACCATATTCCCCATACTGCCATATCATCTTCGGACCCGGTATCGCGCCCAATATGGTCGCCGCTGCTCCTACTCTCTTCAAGGCTGTCGCCGTGTCTCTCGGTGACGCCTCTGGCGCATCCTCACGTCCCATGTTGAGGCACTTCCTCATCATCCTCTCGGTATCATGGCTCTCCATGTAACCTACCGCACGCGGTGACCACCAGCCTCGATATTTGTAGTCTATCTGGCTCACGTCCGAGCCCTCCTCATATCCCATGACGCACTGCTGAAAGGCCAACGACGCATCTGTCCACATCAGGTAGCCGTCCTTCGCCAACTCCTGCTCCTCCGGCTCGTCCGCAAAATGCTCACATATCATGATCACGTCGGGCTTCACCTTCCTGACCGATAGGTGCAGCCGCTTCAATAGCTCGATCCGACGACGGTCATACTTCACGCCCAAGCTGTCCGCCCCCTCCACCGGATGAAACCGATTCGAGAATCCTTTCGTGAAGTCCAGCCGGAATCCATCGACATGATACTCTTTTATCCAGAAAGACAATATGCTGTCTACGAGCATCTGGGTCTGATGGCTCTCATGATTGAGGTCCTGACCCCACTGTAGATCCGGATTCGCAAAGTTCGACCGCGTATTATACCACGGATTGTCCTCTCGCGGATTCCCCTTCCCGTCCGACACCATCGTCACCAACGGACACATCGCCGACGTGTGGTTCAAGACTATGTCGAGTATCACCGCCATCCCACGACTGTGGACGTTGTCGACGAATCGCTTCAGGCTACTCATCCTCCCGTACGCCTTGTCGAGCGCAAACGGGAATACTGGCATGTAACCCCACGAGTCATTACCCTCAAACTCCGCTATCGGCATCAGCTCGACGGCATTGACCCCGAGGCTCGCAAGGCTGTCTATCGACTCCTGCAGCAACTCGAGATTGTCTCCCTCAGCGTCACTCACGCAATAGTCCCTGACACATAGCTCGTATATGTTCAGCTGCGATGTCGTTGGCGTACTATACCCGTCCGACGTGTCCCACCTGTACGGCTGCGGAAGCAGCTGTAAGACGGTCACGAATCCCTGAGTCTCCGAGACTGGATACGGCGGCAACTGCCTGACCCACGAGCTGCGCGGCAACTCCCAGTCGTTCAAAGGGTCCAATACTGTCACGGAATATGGGTCCCCGATGCGCACGCCATTGCTCAAGACGTACTGATATAGCATGAACTCAGACCCTGGCTTCTCTATCGTCAGCCGAAACACGTCCTTCTCCTTCCGCATCTCGATCTTCTGCCAGTCCGAAAAACTGCCGACTACCCACACTCTCTCATGTGTCGGAGCATATAGCGTAAATCGGATGCTGTCGCCGACAACTTCCGCACCACGACGATCCGACCAGGCCGCCCGCTCCTCATGCGTGCAGCCGACTACAGCCAAGCAAATGGCTATAAGACACAAAATTATACTCCTGCGGACTAACATCGTCTCACACTATGGAAAGAGTTACACCACAAAAGTAACAAATTATGAGCAAAATATGTCAATGTTTACCCCCAAAAATTGTGCACCGTCACCATCGGCCTAACCCCTCCTTCAGACCTGTATTAACGGCCCCCTCTTCTATCCTTCGCTCCTCTTCCCTTACTGAACGTCTATCTCCTCCATCCTCCCTATCTCGTCGCCGCTCATCTGGATGACGATGCAGTGTAGCTCCGTACCCTGCTTCATCACCCCTACCCTCTTCGCCTTCGCATACTCCCTTATCTGACCTACCGCCTCGTCCCACTGCTTCTTCGCTGTCTCTCCGTTCTTATAGTCCGCCTTGCTAAGATACTTCAGCTCAACTATATAACTATGCGAGACATCTTTATATCTTATCTTGTCCGGCATCAGGAAGAAGTCCGCATACCCATGATTCAGTTCCATCTCGGGGCAGACTAGGTAATATGACAACTGACCCATATACGCCGCCATGTATCCCTGATAGTTCCGCTCCCCCTCGATCCCTGACCGCACCGACGAATCCTCACTATACCGGCCTGCTATGAACTCAAACATCGGACGCCAGTCGCCTGCATACGCCATTTGATACGCCAGCTCGTCGAGCCTGAACATATCTACGACGCCTTCCTTGTTGTACTCCCTCAAGATATACTCGTAATACAGTTCCCTCGCATTATTGTTCGGGATTGTCAGCTTCAACATCGCCCCCCTCGTTCCTCCTATCGTCAGCATCCCGTAGTAATACAGCAGACTGACGAAGTTCGACTCGTCTATCACCTCATGCGCCGGGAACTGTCTGACAAGCCGACCGTTTATATACCCGTCTTTGGCTATCTGTAGCAACAGCCCCTTTCGCCTCATATCCAGTTTGTCATAGGATATCAACTTCCGTATCTTACCATAGTCCATCCGCGCATTCTCGTCGAGATAACTCTCAGGCGCCGTGCCCTTCTCTATGACGTTCGAGAGATAGTATAGCACCATGTCCGAGTTGAACACACGAGCATCATCAAGACTATCCTTGCTGAAGCAGTAGTTGTCATACCACGGCTTCATGTCTGCCACTATTTCCTCTGTCTCCATATTCACCAGCCCCGCCCTGCGATAATACTCTACCATCTCCCTCACCTGCGGCTCCGAGAATCCCATAATTGCGTTGAAGGTGCTGTCCTGCGTGATGTTTGTCGCTATGTTATACCCGCTCGTCAGGTCGTCCATCGTCACGGGACTGACCCCGAGCATCAGTATCCTCTCGAAATTTGGCTTGAATAGCTTGAAGTAGTCCCTGAAGAATCCCTCCCCGTGCGTTATCGCCTCGTAGTCCGCCAGCCCTCGTGAGTTCAAGACGACGTTCGTGAAGTTGTCATACTCGTCGACTATCAGGTACAGCGGCAAACACAACCGTTTGCATTTAAATAATACTAACCCCAGCTTGCCAAACGCATCCTTCTCCTCTTTTAACTCATCTATGAACCCATCCGAAAAGTAATGCGCATAGTTAGATACAAAATCACCAATCACCTTCTCACAATAATCATTAAACGCTCTCGGCAACTCCTCCAAATTTCCCCGCACCTGCGAAAAGTCATATCGCATCACCAGATACTTTCCCCTATTATCCGTCGGATGCTCGTGTATCCATAGTCCACCAAACAACTTGTCAAAATCGTCCTTCTGATCTATGTCATAATAGCTCTCCAGCATACTTAGGAACAGACTCTTCCCAAAACGACGTGGACGCACGAGAAACAGAAAATTAGACAACTTCTCGAGCCTCTCGATATACTGTGTATTATCCACAAAATACCTGTTGTCTTCCCTCAAATACCTGAAGTTCGACACCCCCAACGGCAAACGCTTTATCTGTTCCATACCTATTTGTCTTAAAAATCTTTTCTACAAAGATACTCATTTTCCGTCTTCCCTATAAAAAAATGATTGCCGGCATCCCGCTCGGAGACACCGGCAATCCAGATAGCCATTAGAAACAATTTCTTTCCAGTGGGCTTCTATAAACTATATGCAATTTATAGAAGTTCCCGCTACTTCACGAGCAGCTTCTTAGATGCCACCCCGCTCTCCGTAGCAACCTTCACTACGTACAGACCCTTGCTGCCTACGGCGACTACACCATTGCCACCCTTGACCTTCGCCGTCTTGACCGGCACACCTGCCAAGTTGTAGACCGTAACGTCTGCATCGCCCTTAGCCGCTACCGCAACCTCTGCATTGCCTATCGCATTGATTGCTATCTCGCTCTGAGCCTCGACGGTCTCGACTGCTGTCGTCTCGTCACCTGGATCGTCAGGATTGTCAACCTCCGGCTTGCTGAACGATACTACGAACCTGTCCTTGACGAGCTGGCCCTTCACGTCACTCGTGAACGTGTAGCTCTTCGCCTCCCTCAAGTTCACGACGTTGCCGTTCGCCTTGTCTAGCAAGTATACGTCATACCTCGTGTTGAACCTGTCTATGTCGCTCGCTGTGATCGTCCACATGTCTGCATCCTTCGAGAGCTCTACTGCTATCGGCATCGTCGTGCCCTCAGCTACCGCCCTCGCCAATGCCGGATATCCTGCTATCAACAACAGGTTGTCACCCTTCACTCCATAGATTCCATTGTAGTCCGCACCTGCCAACTCCGGCAGCGACGCATCGCTCGCCTTCACTGCAAATGCCAATGCCATAGACCTTGTCGCAAGACCTTCCGAGCTAATCTCAAGATGGAGAACATCCGTATTGACCTTCAAACTCTTCAATGCAACTGTACTTGCCGACAGACTTACTGTTCTTGGATCTATCGTAATAGTTGCACCTTCAGACGTCGCCTTAACAAAGAAACCCTGGTTTGCTGCTAAATACTCTGTCGCATCCCCGACGGAACTAACTCCCGTTAATGATACCGACTGAGGTACGTACTCGTTACCTACTAACTTGTAATAGGATACCGCTTTCTCGCAAGCTCCCAATTTAATGACATCCTCACAGATAGGCAATGAATACGAGAACGGATTTGCAACCAAGTTCCATCCTATCGGATTCTCTACCGTTCCTTCCCCATAATCATATAGAGATAGTCCCTTAGTACTCGTTGCCACCAAATTAGTGGCAGAGACCCTTCCTGTCTGCGTAATCGTATGCGCTCCCCTTACATCATACCTATAACTGTTGCCTACCATCATATCTGAAGCAAATGCCGTGTGCTCTTCATACTCGTTGCTAACAGCATCTAGCGTTCTGATAGTCGTGTTCTCGTTTTCTGAAGCAACTTCTCCACTTCTGACAGAAGAACCCATATACCAAACTCTTCTGCCAGACACAACCCTGTTGACGACAACATTACAAGATATGTCAGCTCTTACTGAGCACATTCCTTTATATGTAGAATTGTCCGTACAATGATGATTGATAATCAAATCGCCTTGTCCAAAAATTCCATCAGTACTTCCAACTACCTCAAGATTTCCGCCTCCAATTATCTGCGCCGTACCTTTAACTACCGCCTCTTTTCCTACGGTCAGAATCGCTCCCGACTTAATCTCAATTGAAGCCGCCTTTGCAACTTCACTATGATAACCTATTACAGGATAGTTAGAGCTTTCGCCTAAGTACGGTATCGTCACAACAGACTCTGCCGTCGGAACTCCTGCTGGAGACCAATTACCAGCAGCATACCAGTCGTCACCATACTCGCCAGTCCAAGTCTTCGTGTTGTCTTCTACTATTTCCTTTGCAAGTGTGAACCATACATGCGTGCCGCCATTGACCGTTGCAGTGAAGGTATTTGAAGTAGAATTATACTCCGAGGCCTCTGTCAATGTGCTTCCATTCCACACATAAAGTTTCCACTGAGCCAAATCCGTAGCGAGCGAACTTTCTCCATCAAACGTGAATGTAAAGTCGCCCGAAAAACTTCCTTCTACCTCACAGTAACTGTCATCAAATTGCAAATCCGATGAACCTACGAGAGACGCTATCGACCCTAACTGATAATTAAAGGTAATGTTGCCTTCGTCTTCGCTGACAAGCGAAACATTTAAAGACCTACTACCAGTCGCATCATTCAAAGGAAACTCATAACTTCCCTCTGACAAATTCATTCCATACTTTCCCCAAATACTACCTCCAGCGAAAATCAAGTTATTAATGTCCGTGTTTTCAAGCATAACACAACCATTCTCGCCCACTTCAATAGTAGAACCTACACTAAGTTCGTCTGAGACAGTCACATTTGAACTAACAGTAACTGGGTTAGTGACATCTAATGTAAGTGCAGATATGTTATTGCCGACTTCAACCATAGTACCATTTCCACCACTTAACCTTAACCTAGGATAGCTTGAAATTCTACTTGGCAAAGTGATATAAGCATTATTCAACGAACCACCAAACTCAATAATAGAGTAATCACTACTCAAGAAGTCACTAAAGTCACCTCCTGGAAAGCCTTCCGTCTCAAGAACTAACTTTCCAACTCCTAACACTTGACCGAAATTCAGCGAATTGACTTCAGATTTCTCTCCGCGTATAAAGACTCCAGCGAAATGCTCTTCCGTTAAATAATCCTCTGGATTCCCATCCTCCTCATAATCCCAATCACCAGCATTAATGAACTCTAAAGCATCATAATACGGTTCTGGATAACAAAATGTCACAGACGACAATGTCGGTAATACACCAAATCCTGAATAGTAGTACGTCTTACAATCTGCACTGACAAAAATGTCAGCACCGCTAGCTTCTGACTGAGTCATCAAAATTGATGACGATATACCAGTCGCCCCAACTTGAACATCACCCTTCCATATCAATTCTCCTTCTTCATCATACTCATACGAATCCCACATTTTAAAGTAACTAAGCGAAACCTTGGTGGATTTTCCGTTGAACATGTATGACGCCGACTTTGCTGGAGGGGTAAGAGTATACCAATACCCACCATTCTTTGCTGTCTGGAAAATAGTTTGAGCTTCCACACTATTTCCTACAGGCAACATTAGGAAAAGCGCAAATAACAAACCCAATAATCCGTATACACTTCTCATAGACTCAATTGTATTAATTGTTAGTCATTCTCTTGTCTTCTGATTAATCCGCAAACGGATCTTCCCATGGATCATCTCCTGGGAAATCCTGCTGATCCGGATCCCCCGTCGGATTGTCGTTGTTAGGTCTAGACCCCAACATCGCTACAACCTGACGATCCAGCTCCACAGCCTCGATGACTGGCTTCTCGTAATGCTTCTTCATCTCTTTATTCTCGTTTTATGGCTCCTGCCCTCCTCATAGCTGGGGAAGACGACGAACCTGGTTCTCTTTAGTTTTCTTCTCTATGTTCTTTATTTCTACAGACTATGGTATGCAGCAAATTCCATGCCGCTCTATCGCCTCCCCCTCGGCACTTCTTACTCATACATCCACTTCAACTCGCAAAGATAGGAATAATTCTATTCCGTTCTATCCTTTCTACCACTTTTCTACGTTTTTTCACCCAAAATGTTACTCCCCAGCCTAAAATTCCATGTCAATCCCCAACACCATCACTCCTACGAGTCCTTCTCATCTGACAACTCCAATGAACCCCGACTCATCATTTCTTGCGCTCCTCTACCCTTGCCCTATACATTTGTTCTTTGATTCCACCTTCCGCCAAAAACCTCTTCTCGAGAGACTCTATCAACCGACGAAGCATGTAAACTGTTTGGTTAATTAGCGTAATGCTCAGGTTGCAGATTTCTTCCTCATTCAATCTTTCGACAAGTCTACTATAGTCCGCCATGAATTCTTCCGTCATCAAATACTCCCTCATCTTCTTAAGCCGTTCATTTTCCACAGTCCATTGTTCCAACTTCCTCACCCTCAGATAGTCCTCATAATCTAACAAAAGCTCCTCAAAACTTGACTTTGCCACATTCGTCAACTTAATCTCGGTCTCGCTCGAAGTCTTCCCCGCTTGATTTCCTTCCGCAATGTTCTGCTTTCCACTTCGCGCAGCCTGTACCATCTGATCAACAGTCCTATCCCCAACACGCAGATACTTATTGGCAAAATAAAAAGTCACGTCATACACAATCACCGCCATCTTGTAAACTTTCAGATTACGATAGCTTCCATGAGTAGGCAGAAACGTTCCGTCTTTCTTATTCTCCATAGTTTTGATTTTTAACAAGACAAAGATAGCAAGAAACCTACTATCTTACAACTGTCCGACACCTCCGACGACTCTGACGACTCCGACGACTCCGACGACTCCGACGATTCCGACGATTCCGACGACTCTGACCACTCCGACTATTCCGACGACTCCGACGATTCTGACGACTCCGACGACTCTGACGACTCCGACGATTCCGACACCTCCGACGACTCCGACGACTCCGACCACTCCGACGACTCCGACGACTCTGACGACTCTGACGACTCCGACGACTCTGACGACTCTGACCACTCCGACGATTCCGACGACTCTGACGATTCCGACGACTCTGACGACTCCGACGACTCCGACACCTCCGACGACCCCGACGACTCCGACGATTCCGACGACTCCGACCACTCCGACGACTCCGACGACTATGACGACTCCGACGACTATGACCACCTCACCTCTCCTCCCCTCTGACGCCCCTCTCTTCTCCGTGTCCTCCTCCGCCGAAGGTGACCTCTCCGTCACCGTTAGGTGACCCCTCCGTGCACTCCGTGCCCTCTGTGTGAGGCTTAAAACATTCTCTATATCGAAATATTTGTATAATTTTACAAGCCAAAGATTTTAAAACGTTCAAGTCATGAAAATCAACTTTATCAAGTCCGCCCTGCTCACCGCAGTGTCGACGCTCCTCCTCTCCTCATGTACGACTATCGACTCCGGCTCCGTCGGCATCCGCTTCCTCAAGTGGAGCAGCGACGACGCT
The DNA here is from genome assembly GCA_017417385.1 of Bacteroidales bacterium. Taxonomy (GTDB): domain Bacteria; phylum Bacteroidota; class Bacteroidia; order Bacteroidales; family Marinilabiliaceae; genus W3P20-009. The sequence goes on along the minus strand of JAFPZF010000068.1, from coordinate 79,756 downwards.
CAGCATGGAGGAGTCATCGAGACCTGCCGCGGATGGGTGTGGTACAACCCTATCACCCAGGCCATCTTCCAATACCCGACCTTCGTCCAGCGTAAGAACTACGAGGCTTTCGCCGTCAACGCCAAGGACGCTTCCGTCTTCATGATGGACCCGACTATCGCCTACCGCCTCGACCCTTCCATGGCTACAAGCGTATTCACTAAGTACCGCAAGTCCCTCCCAGAGATCGAGGACGGCTACATCCGCACCTGTATCTACGAGGCCTACCGCACCTGCGCCAACCAGTACACTAGCGACTACCTCATGGCAAATCGTGGCGAGTTCGAGAGCCAGGTCCGCCAGAGGCTCGAGAGCTCTCTCTCCAGCGAAGGCTTCATCGTCGAGGAGTTCACTAGCCAGATAACACCTCCTCAGAGCCTCGCAGCGGCTATCAACGCCAAGAACGAGGCTGTCCAGAACGCCCTCAAGGCTGAGAACAAGGTCAAGGAGGCTCAGGCTAACGCCCAGATCGAGATTGCTAAGGCTGAAGGCGAGGCGAAGGCTCTCCAGATAAAAGGCGACGGTGAGGCTTACTACAACCGTGTTGTCGCTCAGTCGCTCAACGCTCTCCTCGTCCAGCAGTACGCTATCGAGAAGTGGGACGGCAAACTCCCGGAATACAACTCTAGCAACGGCGGCGCAGTACCTCTAATCAACATAAAATAATATGAAATACGTAGTTGCTACCGACAAGGCTCCGAAGGCTATCGGACCTTACAGTCAGGCTATCATCGACGAGGCTACTCTCACTAGCCGCACTCTCTACGTCTCCGGCCAGCTCGGCATCGACCCAGCTACCGGCGCCCTAGCTGAAGGCGGCATCGAGGCTCAGGCCCGTCAGTCTCTGACGAATATCAAGAACATCCTCGAGGCCGCCGGCTTGTCTATGGCTTGCGTCGTCAAGACGACTTGCATGCTCGCCGACATTGCCGACTTCGCTCGTTTCAACGAGGTCTACGCCTCCTTCTTCGACGTCGTGGCAGACCCAGCACGTTCCGCCTTCGCCGTCAAGGCGCTCCCTAAAGGCGCTCTCGTCGAGATCGAGGCTATCGCCAGAGGCTAACTGATCTCTGTAAATAAGAGCCCACGCTTCACTCCCCGTGAAGCGTGGGCTTTTTCTTATGCTTACCACACCTTCTTCCATACTATTCAAGCACAAAAACAGACAGACTCTCACTCTCGTTAAAAAAAAGTATTGTAAATTGCAGCCTTAAAACTACTAATGCTCATGACAGAAAAAGTTTACAGGCTGACCGAAAGCCAACTAAGCCAAATTATAAGCAACGCAGTCTCCAATGCCTTCGAACAACTCGACAACTTTCAGCTCATCGAAGACGGTAGCAACAAAGAAAAGAAGGGAGTTGTTCAGACTACCCCTTCAGAGACTAACGTACTCGACGACAAGACTTACCAAGAGGCGATGTCTGTCATGGCAGCCAACAGAGGAGCAGGAGACGAACCTAAGGTCGGTCTCTTCTGGTACAACGTCTACTCCAAAGAGCTATTCGGCGTGATAACTCACAAGCGCTCCGACTACACTAAGGCTAATGCCGGCGGCGGACTTATTACTTGCAGTGAGATGCACGAAGACGTATGGAAAAAGGAGTTCAGAAAACAAAAATACTGAGGCGACGGCAAAGGTCCTTTTATCGGCGAATACCAGATGAAACCTCGCGGTCGAGTTTTCTACTCTCCCAAAGATGACCAATACATAATCGCTGTCGGCTCTTGGATCGACGACCACTCCAACGCTATCGAACTCATTATCGACGAATTCGACCTGCCTAAAGAAAAGACTGTCGTGAGAAAAGCCACTCACTGGGACATCGGTCAGACCTGGAACGACTAAGTTCCTCCTTCGTCCCTCTCCCCTTCTCTCTCCTCTCCCCTCTTACTTCAGCTCTATCTTCCCGAGCTTCGGCATCAGCGCCACTATCTGCGCCTGTCGCTTATAAACGTATTCCGACGGCTTGTCTATCCTCATCTTGATGGGGTTCGGCAGGACAACGGCCATAAGCGCCGCCTCATGCCTCGTCAGCTTCTTCGCACTCTTCTTGAAAAACTTCCGCGCCGACGCCTCAGCTCCAAAGACGCCCTTCCCCTGCTCGACGACGTTCAGATACACCTCCATGATGCGCTCCTTCCCCCATATCACCTCTATCATCACCGTGACCAAGACCTCCGTCCCCTTCCTTATCCACGACCGACCATTCCAGAGGAAGACGTTCTTCGCCGTCTGCTGGCTTATCGTGCTCGCTCCGTGCACCGACTTCCCCTTCTTGTTCATCTGATACGCCCTCTTGATGGCGTCCCACTCAAATCCGTTATGGCTCGGAAATCGGTTGTCCTCCGCAGCCATCACCGCCCTCGCTAGCTCCGGCGATATCTGCTCTATCGGGACCCACGTCTGCTCTATCTTCGCCGCCCCGACCTTCTCCGCCTGATCCTTCATGAATAGGGTTCTCTCGACTGGCGCCCACTTATATAGGACGACGGCCATCAGCAGCCCGACAAACGTCAGTCCGACAACTATGCAACTGAGTTTCAATAGGATTGCTATCTTATCCCGATGCGGCACACGCGCTATCAGCCCTCTAACTGAAAACGTCATTTCTTGAATGTCTCAAACTGGAACTGCTTCCAGAATCCGTCCTTCTGATATAGGTCCAAAAACTCCTCAGGGACTATGACCTTCAGCGCATGCACGTTCACGCTCGCAAAGGTCTGACCAAACGTCCGCGGCGGCTTCGTCGACGGACAATATAGCAGCGTCAGACTCGGACATCCGTTGAACAACCTCGGGCCAAACGCACCTATGTGCTCGTTGAGATAGACGGCCTGAAGTCCCGTGCAGTTCTCAAATGTTCCCATCCCGAGGAACTGCATGTCTATCGGCAGCTCAAAGGAGATGAGCTCCGAGCAGTTCTGAAACGCAAAGTTACCCAGCGTGTCGAGCATCTCGTTGACTGTGAAGTCTTTGAGCGACTTGCACTCCGCAAAGGCATACTGGTCTATGGTGTTGACGTTCTCTGTCAATGCCATCTTCTCCAGCGACTTGCACCCGTAAAAGGCATACTGGCCGATCCGCTCCGTCTCCTCTCCGAGCGAGACCTGCTTCAGCCTCACGCACTTGTAGAACGCATACGAACCGATCTCCTTGACTGTCGACGGTATCTTGACGCTCCGCAATGTCTCGCACTCCGAGAAGGCTCCCCTCGCTATCGTGTCTAGCTCGTCCGGGAGCGAGACTGACTCCAGGAAGGCGCACTTGTGGAACGCCCCTGTACCTATGGTCTTCAAGGTCTTCGGGAATACGACTTTCCTGAGGTTGTTGCTCCCCGCAAACGCCTTCGGTCCTATCGCCGTGACTCCCTCGGGGATGGTGTATTTCTCGTCCTTCTTGTTGATGGGGTACGCGAGCAGGGTCTTCCTGTCCATGCTGAACTGGACCTCGTCTATCAATGCGTACTCCTGCCCTGTGGACGTTATCGTTATCTCGGATATGTTCGGACAGTATGCGAATACGTACTTCCCAAACTTGTCAAACTGCTCATACAGCGTCAACTTATATAGTGCCTCGCAATGCGAGAACGCTCCGTTGCCGACGCTGTCAAGCCCCTGCGGGAATGTCACCTCCCTCAGGCTCGCCGCCGCATAAAACGCTCCCTGCGCTATCTGCTGCGTTCCGTCGGGGATGACGTAGCTCTCGTCCATCTTCTTCGGCGGATACAGCATCAGGATCGTCTTCTCCGCGTTGTATAAGACTCCCCCCTGCGTGACGTAATACGAGTTCCCCGAGGCTACGTTTATGGTCTCTATCGACGGACAGTCTGTAAATGCTGAATGATCTATGAATGTCACTCCCGCCGGTATCGACACGTTCTGCAGCGACTTGCACTCCGCAAACGCCAACGACCCTATCGACGTGACTGCCTGTGGTATCGTCCCGTCGGTCAGCCCCATGCACCCCAGGAACGCCCCTGATGGTATCTTCCTGACCTTCGACGGTATCGGCAGAGACGTCAGCTTGCTACACCTGTAAAACGCATAGTCGCCTATCAGATCTACAAACGGCGGCAACGACAACTCGGTCAACGACGTGCAACTGTAGAACGCCTTCGGCCCTATTCTGTTCACATACCTCGGTATGTTTATGCTGACCAGGTTCGTCATCAACGCGAACGCATTCGCCCCTATAGACGACACGCTGTCCGACAGCTGCACCTCCCTAATGTCCCTCGCAAATGGTGAATACGGCGCATCGTACGGCGACGCATAACTGTCCATCGGACCAAACCCGTGGACTATCAACACCCCGTCCTCATACTTCCAAAACAAATGTCGACCGCACGACCCGAAATTCAATATGTTCTCATACGTCTTCTTGCTCTTCGCCGACATATCTACCGAACCTACCAGCACCTGCAATACTGCAAGCACCGCTACTACTATCCGGCCTACTGACATGTTTCGAACTCGCATGCTCTCTATTCGTTTCTCTATTAGGCGCCCTCGTGCTCTCTATTATTATTGTCTCCGCACTCCTTGCCACCTAATCGCAAAATTAACAAAAAATCTTTAATTTGGCTTTTTCCTCCCTTATTTTATCTCCCCCCCCCTCCCTCCACTCCTTTTCTCCCCTTTCTTTCCTCATGTCTTCTTTTCCACATCTTCCCCTTCTTGCCTCACATCTTCTTCCCTTCTTTTCCCCTCCGCCTTCCCTTCTCTTTCTTTTCACATCTTCTTCCCTTCTCTCCCCATCTTCTTTCCCACGTCTTTTCCTTCTCCCCCCCTCCGTTCCCTTCCGCCACCTCCACCCAATTCCTCATCCCTAATTCCCAATTCCCAATTTGGTTAGACCTATATTAGACCTGACCCCTATATAACATACTATTGCTATCCATAAAACTTCAAAATACCACGTTCGTGCGATTTCCCACCCACACTAACTGCCCTAACTTTGCAATCGTAATCAATAAAAAACATAAACCGAGGCTGACCCCGACTCTCGACGACGAGCCATCCTCACAAAACCACAAACGATATGAGCAAGATAGCAGAGAAACTGACGGACCTGATCGGCAACACACCTCTCCTTAACGTTCGCGCCTACTCCCAGAGCAAGAACGTCGGCGCCAACATCATCGCCAAGCTGGAGTACTTCAACCCGCTCGGCAGCGTCAAAGATAGAATCGCCTTCGCCATGATCGAGGCAGCCGAGAAGGAAGGTAAGCTCAAGCCAGGTGCCCTCATCATCGAACCTACTTCCGGCAACACTGGCGTCGGTCTCGCCTTCGTCGCTACCGTCAAGGGCTACAAGCTCATCCTCACTATGCCAGAGACGATGAGCATCGAGCGTCGCAACCTCCTCAAGGCCCTCGGCGCCGAACTGGTCCTGACTCCTGGTCCTGAAGGTATGAAGGGCGCTATCGCAGCCGCCGAGAAACTCCGCGACGAGCACCCGGGCTCCTTCATCCCTCAGCAGTTCGAGAACCCTGCCAACCCTGCCTTCCACGTCAAGACGACGGCCGAGGAGATCTGGCGAGACACCGACGGCAAGGTCGACATCTTCGTCGCTGGTGTCGGCACTGGCGGAACGGTCAGCGGAACCGGCAAGGGACTCAAGGCTCACAACCCTAACGTCAAGATCGTCGCTGTCGAACCGGCCACCTCAGCTGTCCTCTCCGGCGGCAAGCCCGGACCTCACAAGATCCAGGGTATCGGCGCTGGCTTCGTCCCGAAGACTTTCGACCGCAACGTCATCGACGAGATCATCACTGTCGAGAACGACAACGCTATCAAGACGAGCCGCGAACTCGCTAAGACTGAGGGCCTCCTCGTCGGCATCAGCAGCGGAGCATCTATGTACGCCGCTACCGAACTCGCTAAGCGCCCAGAGAACAAGGGTAAGAACATCGTCGTCCTCCTCCCAGACACCGGCGAACGCTACCTCTCGACGGTCCTCTACGCCTTCAACGAGTACCCTCTATAATATGCTATTGTAACTATCAATGAAAAAACGTCAGACGCTGGCTCACATCCTTCTGTGAACCAGCGTCTGACATTTTTATTCTCACTCCAGACTCCCCGATTGGGAAGTTCTTTGCTAAAATCCTTCTATGGTATAGACTTCACCAGCACCCTTCCTCGTCTTCGGCTTGACGACCTCGGTCTCGTCCGCAAACCCTATCGGCATCAAGGCTATCGGCTCCTCATTCTCCCCGAGTCCCAGCTCCTTGCGGACTACGCTCGCGTCAAAATTGCACACCCAGCATGTCCCGAGCCCAAGCTCCGTAGCCCTGAGCGTCATGTGGTCTATCGCTATCGCAAGATCTACGTCCGCATGATCCTTCCCGTCATTGCCTCTGTGCCAGCTCTCTCCGTGATTCGCCACTGCTACTATCACGACGGGCGCCGTCTTGAACCAGTCCCTCGCATACGCCTCAGACAACCGACTGAGCTTCTCCGACGACGCAAACGCATAGAAATGCCACGGCTGACGATTGACTGCCGACGGCGCCAAGCGTGCCGCCTCCAAGACTTCTACTATGCTCTCCCGTGTCGGCTTCTCCGACCGATAGAGACGGACTGACCGCCGCTCCGCTATCGCTTCCTTGACATTCATTTTCTTAGGTATCTGTTCTGTTGAAACTGCAACTGCGCGAGGAGCATCCGCATCTTCGGCATCTGTACCCCCGCTCGCTCCGCCATCTCTATTGGCTTCTCGTAGAGGTACTTGAGCTCCATCTCTCTCTTGTTGTCATAGTCGACCCTCATGCTCGGCGAATACGGCGCCATGACCCTCGTCGTCGCTATCATCTTCTCCGCAAATGCTTCGTCGACTTTTACTGCCCCCAACGCCTGTGCCGCCATGACGACTTCCTTCATCAGGTCCCTTACTATCCGCTCTCCCGCTGCGTCACCGAGCATCTCGTCGGTCTGCGCCATCAAGGCAACGCTCAACCCGTTGAACGGCATGTTCCACATCGCCTTGCGCCATCGTGCTGTCAGGTAGTCGACCTTCGTCACCTCTACCTCGCTCTCCTTGAAGTCTGATATCACCTTCCCGAGCCTCTCGTCATCTCTGACGGAATAGGGCGCGACACCTAAGCTCCCGTAGCACGTGTGGTTCACCACCCCAGGCGCGACCTTTGTCGAACAGATGAACGCCAGCCCCGCAGCAATCTGTGTTCCCTCGGGCAACTGCTCCGCTGCGTCCGCCTCGACTCCTATCCCGTTCTGTATCAAGAGGACTATCGTCTGGCTGTGGACGAGCGGCGCAACCAGCTCTTTTATCAGCTCCTGCCTCGTTGTCTTCAGCCCGACTATCACGACGTCCGCCTTCGGCATCTGCCTGACGTCTTTATAAGCCTGTGGCTTCTCTATCTTGAAGTCACCGCCGACCGACTTGACTGTCAACCCGTTGGCACATACTGCCTCATAGTCCGAATGGAAGAGAAAATGCACGTCCGCACCATGCTCCGCAAGGCGCCCTCCATAATAGCAGCCTATCGCCCCACTACCGACTACTGCATATCTCAACCCTTCCATCCTGTTCGCTACTTTCTGTTCCTCTGCTGCTGCTCGAGCTCCTTGAGCTTGCGCTCATACATCTCCTGGAAACGTCCCTTCTTAGCAGGCTTCTTCTGGTTCTGCTCGAGCTGTGCCAATATGGCCTTGTCGTCTATGAAGAATCTCTTGATGACCATCGTCTGGATGACGGTCACGAGCGACGACAGGAAATAATAGTAGCACAATCCCGACGGATAGTCGTTGAAGAAGAACAACAGCATGACTGGCATCATGTACATCATGATGTTCATGCCCGGCATCTGTGCCGAACTCTGCGCCTGCATCGTGAACTTGGTATAGAGCACCTGCGTCACGCACATCAGGAGGCAGAACAAGCTGACATGATCGCCATAGAACGGTATCGAGAACGGCAGGTCTAGTATCGAGTCGTACGTCGACAGGTCATCCGCCCACAAGAACGACTCTCCCCTCAACTCGATTGCCGCAGGGAAGAACCTGAACGCCGCAAACAATATCGGCATCTGCAGCAACATCGGCAGACAGCCTCCCATCGGGTTCACCCCAGCCTTCTTATATAGCGCCATCGTCGCCTGCTGACGCTCCATGGCCTTCTCCGGCGGATACTTGGCATTGATGGCGTCTATCTGCGGCTTCAAGACTCTCATCTTCGCCTGACTCTTGTAGCTCGAGAATGTCAACGGCGAGATTATCGTCTTGATTATCAGCGTCAATATCAAGATTATCAAACCGTAATTGCTCATTACGCTCTCGAGATACTTGAACACTGGTATTATGAAGTACTCATTGACCCACCGGAATATTCCCCAGCTCAAAGGCAACAACTCGGTCAGATTCATCCCCTCATAGCTGTCTAGCGTGTAGAAGTAGTTCGGGAGGAACAAGAACCTGAACTCTGCTGCGTCATTCCTGTAGAAGTCGAACTTCACGCCGAGCTTGCTCGACAACCTCTTGACGTCCTCTTGCTTCGGGTCATACGCCTCGCTCTGCATCTCGCCTCCAGCAAAGCCGTCCTTCGCCTGGAGTACTGAACTGAAGAACTGGTTCTTATACGCTACCCAGTCCAACTTCATGTTCTCGGTCTCGCTGTCCTGTCCCGTAGCATCAAGCTCCTCGACGTCCCCGTCCGAATACCTGTAGCACAGGTTGCTCCACATTCCCTCAGACTTCTTTCCCTTCTCCTGAGCAGGCAATGTCGCGTCCCACTCTATCTCGATGCCATTGGTCGGCGTGGTCAACTTGTCTCCGAGTCCCTCGCTCGCTATCTTCAGCGTGACGTCATACGAGTTCTTCGCCAGGGCATAGTCCATCGTCAACAGACCATCGCCCATCGCAAGTACGTATGTCAGGTGCTGCGTGCTGTCACCGTCTATCTTGACTCCCTCGGTCGTGAAATACAACTCGTCAGTCAGGTACGTCCTGTTCTGATGCACGAAGGCAAAACCGAAATGACGCGGCTTGTCGTCACTGTACATCCGCAACGGCTTCCCGCCATACGACTGGTATCCCTTGATCTCTACATTGTTGACCTTGCCTCCCTTGTTCGTCATCTCGACCTTGATGAGGCCGTTCTCGAGGACTAAGCCCTCCTCGGTGCCGACTGCCGCCGTGCCGACGAGGCCATACTTCTGCGCCAGCAACGAGTCGCTCTGACTCTCTGCTCCGACGCTCAGTTCGGCTGCCCTCTGTGCCTCTCGCAGGCTGTCCTCACGAGCCACCTGCTCTATCCTCTGCCTCTCTATCTCGGCTCTCCGCCTCTCTATCTCCTCCTGATTCGGCTTGTTCAGCCACCAGAAGAATACTAGTATCCCAAATATCAGTAAAAGACCGATGTTTGTATTCTTATCTCCCATTACTATTTTTTAGCTTTCTCTGCTTCTTTTCTTTAGTCTCTTTGTCGGTTTCTTCCCTGTCGTCTATCCCTCTATCGCCGCCTTGACAAACGAGAGGAACAACGGATGCGGTGACAACACTGTGCTGCTGTACTCCGGATGGAACTGGCAGCAGACGAACCACTTGTGGCTCGGGATCTCCATTATCTCGACAAGCCCAGTGTCCGGATTCGTGCCGGTCGCAACCATTCCTGCCGCCTCATACTCCCCGAGGAACTTCGAGTTGTACTCATAGCGATGCCTGTGCCTCTCCCTTACTATCTCCTTGCCATATATCTCCCTCGCGCGACTGCCTTCCTTCAGCTTGCAGTCGTAGGCGCCAAGCCTCATCGTGCCTCCCTTGTTCGTGATGTTCTTCTGGTCCTCCATGATGTCTATCACTGGCCACGGCGTCGCATGATCCATCTCCGTGCTACCTGCCTTGTCCCAGTGCAGGACGTTCCTCGCAAACTCTACTACGGCCATCTGCATGCCGAGGCAGATTCCGAGCAGCGGGACGTTGTTCTCCCTCGCATACCTTACGGCTACGATCTTTCCCTCGATACCTCTGCTTCCGAATCCCGGCGCTACGATGATGCCCTGGAGTCCCTTCAGCTTGCTCTTCGCATTCTCGTCCGTCAGGTTCTCCGAGTGTATGAGCTCTATCTTCGCCTTCTTGCCACTGTACGTTGCCGCATGATTGACGGCCTCGATGATCGACTTGTACGCGTCCGGCAGCTCGACATACTTCCCGACAAGGCCTATCTTGACGTTCCCATTGGCATTAGCCATCAACTCGAGGAAGTTCTTCCAGTCACTCATGTCACTGTCATTCTTGCTCTCCAGCTTGAGCTTCCTCATCGCTATCTCGTCGAGCTTCTGCTCCTGCATCAGGATCGGCACCTTGTATATGGTATCTACATCAACCGACTGGATGACGGCATCTACATCGACGTTGCAGAAGAGCGCTACCTTCTTCCTCAAGTTCTCGCTCAGCTCCTGCTCCGCCCTCAAGACGAGGATGTCCGGCTGTATGCCCTCCTCAAGAAGAGCCTTCACAGAGTGCTGAGTCGGCTTCGTCTTGAGCTCCTTGCTCGCACTCAGGTACGGGACGAGAGTCAAGTGGATGAACATAGCCTTGTATCCGAGCTCCCACTTCAACTGCCTGACAGCCTCGATGTACGGGAGGCTCTCGATGTCTCCGACCGTACCACCTATCTCGGTTATGACGACGTCATACTTGTGGTGCGTGCCCATCAGCATGATGCGCCTCTTGATCTCGTCTGTGATGTGAGGAATTATCTGTACTGTCTTACCGAGATAGTCGCCCCTGCGCTCCTTCTCGATGACGCTCTTGTAGATACGACCCGTCGTGACGTTGTTGTCCTGACTGGTCCTGATGTTCAGGAACCTCTCGTAGTGCCCAAGGTCAAGGTCCGTCTCCGCTCCGTCCTCCGTCACGTAGCACTCTCCGTGCTCATACGGGTTCAACGTCCCTGGGTCTATGTTTAGGTACGGATCCAACTTCTGTATCGTCACGTTGAATCCTCGGCTCTGTAGCAGCTTTGCCAGCGACGCCGAGATGATGCCTTTGCCGAGTGACGATGCTACGCCACCTGTCACGAATACGTATCTTGTTTCTGTCATCTGTTGGGTATTCTTAATCAGCCGTCAAAGTTACGCTTTTTTACTGATTTTCGCCCTCTACTATCTTTATTTTGTTCTCTTTGTCTCCCTCACATCCCTATAAATCAAAAAAATGCAGGACACCAGATCTCCGGCATCCCGCATATCTTTCTTTCTCTCTTCCTAGCCTACTTGCCCGCAAGCAACGCCTTCACGCACTCCGAGATGGCCTTGCCCTCTGCCCGACCCGCTAGCTTCTTGGACGCTACGCCCATCACCTTGCCCATGTCCTTCGGCGACGTCGCACCAACCTCGGCTATGATCTCTGCTATGGTCTTCTGCAACTCCTCGGCACTCATCTCCGCCGGCAGGTACTGCGCTATCACCGACGCCTCGTTCTGCTCGATCTCCGCCAAGTCCTGACGTCCCTGCTCGACATACAGCGCCGCCGTGTCCTTCCTCTGCTTGACCATCTTCTGGAGCACCTTCATGATGTCCGCCTCTGCTAGCTCAGCCGACGCACCCTTGGCTGTCTTCGCCTCCAGTAGCTCCTTCTTGATGCCGCGCAGCGCCTCCAGCTTACCATGATCTCGCGCCTTCATCGCCGCCTTGATGTCCTCTGTGATCTGATCTAAGAAGTTCATATCTCTTCCGTTTTATTTTTGTTCTGTTTAGTTCACCGACGCCGTCCTCCTGGCATACGCCGTCGTGTTCTCTATGTTGCTCAAGACCTCCTCGGTCATGTCCTTCAACGCTACTGTCCGAGGCTCCGACAACTTGCTGTAGTCAAACCGCGTGAACGTCTCCGTCTGATTCTCATTCCCATACAAGATGTCGATCTTCTTATTGACCTCCGCAGCCTTGCGCTTCTTGGCCTCCAGCTGCTGCTTCTCCTCCTCGGTCATCGGCGCAACATCACCTTCGTTCGCATCTGCCGCTCCGTCAATGACTACGTTCTCCCCGTTCGGATTCCTCGCTATCTTAATGGCAGTCCCTGCCTTGCGCGTCATGAAGCAGTCGTTTGCATAGCCTGTCGCGATGACTGTCACACGTACCTCTCCATCCGTCAGGTTCTCATCCGTACCCTCTCCCCATTTCATCCAGTACTCGTCGTTCTCCTCTCCTCCCGCCATGTCGGCAAGAAAGTCCATTATGACGCCCTGCTCGTCTATCGTCACCTCATCTTCCGGGTCTGACAAGACGCTGACTATTATGCTCCGCGCCCCATAGATGTCATTGTTGTTCAGCAACGGAGACGTCACTGCCTGCTTCACTGCCTCGAGTGCCCTGTTCTCTCCCTTCGCAACTCCGACGCCCATCACGGCACATCCACTCTGCAACGTTGCCTTCTTGATGTCCGCAAAGTCTACGTTGCACGTCATGTCGACACTGATCATCTCCGCTATGCCCTTCGTCGCTATGCACGTCAGCTCATTAGCCTTCCCAAGCCCCTCACTGACCTTCATGTTCCCATATAGGTCACGCAACTTGTCGGTGTTCAAGACGAGTATCGAGTCGACATATTTCTGCATCGCATCTATTCCCTCGATGGCGACAGACAACTTCTGCCTCCCTTCTACCTTGTACGGAATCGTGACGACTGCTATTGTCAGTATCCCGAGGTTGTGCGCCGCCTCCGCTATCACCGGGGCAGCACCAGTACCCGTGCCACCACCCATCCCGGCAGCTATGATGACCATCTTGGTCCCGTCCTTCAATACGGCCTCTATCTCTGGCAACGACTCTATCGCAGCATTCTTGCCTGCCTCAGGGTCACATCCGGCCCCAAGCCCACACGTCTGCGTCTTGCCAAGCTGTATCTGCTTCTTGACCGGACTCCTGTCTAGCGCCTGCTTGTCGGTGTTGCAGTTGACGTAGTTCACGCCCTTGATCCCGGTCTTGTACATCAGGTCCACGGCATTACATCCGGCTCCCCCGACTCCAAAGATCTTTATTATTGATGGTGTCTCCTCGCTCCCGCTCTTCATGTTTCCGAACGGATCAGACTGCTGTAATTCCATTTCTTCCATTGTCTCTCGTTTTTTTGTTGTTAGCCGTTTGTATGTTGCAGGGTGTTCTAGAAATTAGATTTTTCATGGCACTCGAGACTTTGAACTCCAGAGTGTACTAAAGGAAACCTTTCGATTAAGCGAGTGCAGAACGAGCTTGCTCGTTATGCCGAACTTTTCGATTAAGCGAGAGCAGATCAAGCTTGCTTGAAATCTGCCGAGCGAGAGAAAAGTCAGCGAAGCTAACGTGAGAAAGGTCAGCGTAGCTACATGAGGATTCCAAAGTTGAGAGTCAACGAAGAAAAAGCTATTTATAGAAGTTCCCTAGTGTGTGTCTCTATTCTTTGTTGTTGAAATCGTCATTCATCGCCTGACTGACAAAGCCCTTGACCCTAGCCCAGATAGACTTCTTCTGCGGCTCCGCCTTCTCTTCTCCTTTCCCTGTCTCGCTCTGTTCCCTCTCTTCCTTCTCCTCCTTCTCGACTCCTTCTGGCTTCGCCTCCGCCTTGGCCCTGACCTCAGCCTCCTCCTTGGCCTTCTTCTCGACCTCTGCCTTTGCCTCCTCGACGTTTATCTCGTGAAGCTCCTTCGCAACTGTCGACGCCATGCCTATCGCACACGCGTAGGTCTGTAGCTCCGCCGTCGTGATCGTCCCGACGTCTATCCGCGCTATGTTCACCGGCCGCCCAATCCGACTCGCAAAGATGTCCTTCACGCCTGTCATGTTCGCTCCGCCTCCCGTCAGGTAGACAGCCGTTATCTTCTTCAACTCCAGGTCCAACTGGCTGCTGACATACGCCGCAAGCTCCTCGACGCGCGCCTTGACGACGCTATTATACTTCGCCCTGTTGCACAGGATCTCCCTCCCGTCTTTCATCATTACGCTATACGGAGCCCCACTCTCTTCTGACAGGACGCCCAACGTCAACTTCACCTCCTCGGCATCTTCCGTGCTCATCCCGAACTCTGTCGCCAGGTCTCGCGTCACGGTGTCCATGCCCAGCGGTATCGTCACCTCCTTGACCAGCGCCTTGTCATAGTATATCGCAACCCCCATCGTCTGTGCACCGAGGTCCACCAGCGCCACACCTTCCTTCAAGACGTCGGGCATCAACAATATCTCTGCCTTCGACGACGCCGTAGACTTCCTATACGTCGGCTTCTTCCCCTCTGGAAATGAGTCTAAAACGTTATTTACCAACGCCCGCTTCGCACAGTGTACCAGAAACCGACCCTCTACCTCGTTAGCCCTCTTCCCGATGACGTCGTCTTCGCCTATAGTCCCGTCAAGATAATATTTCATGACCGTAGTGTCAAATACGGTCTCGTCTCCTGCCAGTTTGTCGTTCAAGACTGAATTGCGGGCTTTGGTATCAAGGTCTTGAAGCAATCGACGTGTGACGATTCCTCCTTCTACTTTGCTGAGTTCCCGCTTCTCTATCGTCCACGTCTTCAGGCCTGATATGTTTACTCCCAGTATATACTGTACGGTCTTTTCTTTCTTCCTCTTCGCATCTGCACTCTTCCCCTCTGCCGCATCATTCTTTATGGCACGCTCCGCACCCAATAGCAGATTCTCTACTATTTTACGCTCCTCCGCCGGCGTCTCGACTTCCCCCCTTCGCAGACTCCTCGAATTCTGTTGATTCTTATATACTATGTTTAGGCCAAATGGCTTCCCCTCTTCATACTGCCCAGCCACTACTCGCGTCATTGTCGACCCTAAGTCTATCGCTACTATATACGCTTCCCGTTCCATCTTTCCTTTTTTTCGTTGATTTCTTTGCCTGCGTGTGAATATCCTATCTCTTGGTGCAGATTATCTGACCTTGATACTTCAAAGATACTGTTTTATAGGCATTCCACTCGTCTTTTGCCCAACCTTTTTTGTACAACGTTAGCAAATCATTGAATTTCTGCTCTATACGCTCCGCCTTACCGAAGTCTATCAGATGATTGCCGATCCTCGGCACCATGACGTACTCCTGACTCTTCGTCACCGATATCTGCTCTATCATCGACTTCCAGAACGGATCCCCGTCTATCAGCCGGCAAATGCTCATCAACCCGTCTAGCTCGTCCATCATCTTGTTCACATGACCATTGACGATCAACGTATGACAACGCATCCCCGGCTTAGCCACTATCTTATACCCCTCCGAGTCCATGTAATACGATGAACCCTCGTTCGTGAAAACTCTCATGATCGGCTGACGCTGATATATCTCGACATGTACTGTCCCGTCCGCACTCGGATATACTTCGCATCGCTTCACTATGTTCGACTGTGATAGCCGCTCCTCTATCTCGTTGTAGTCGACCTCACCTATCCGCTGACCGACAAGCTCCGGAAACTCGTCCTTCACTATCTGCCGTAGCCCATTGTCACTGATAAGGACGTCGGTGCTCTTCGTGTGCACGTTCGTCCGTATGTTGCTACACCGGACCTCGCCCTTCTCTTTGTTGACGAACGACATCATCACAGGGAAATACGCAATGCCTATCACCCACAGCACGACCTTCATCAGGCCTAGCCATACGTGCTTCCATCGCCTCTCGTCTGCTCCCTGCTCCATTTATTCGTCCTCCTTACTTCTTATCCCTGACTGCCGCAGCAACTCCATCGACGAGCCGGTCTATGTCGCCAGCCCCCATGACGACGACGACCTCGACGTCCTCACTGACGATGTCGCTCGCCAGCCGCTCCTTGGTCGTCATCCTCGCCTTGTCCCCAGCTATCTGACGCGCTATCATCTCCGAACTGACGCCCTCTATCGGCAACTCCCTCGCCGGATATATCGGGATCAGCCATACTCTGTCGGCTATGCTCAGCGACGTCGCAAAGCCCTCCGCGAGATCTCGCGTCCTGGTATACAGGTGTGGCTGGAACGCCACTGTCAGACGCATCCCAGGATACAACTCCCTGATCGACCGGAGAGTCGTCTCTATCTCCTTCGGATGATGCGCATAGTCGTCGACGACAATCCGCCTCTCGGTCTCATACTTGACCTCGAATCGACGCTGGTTTCCCCTGAACGTCCTGCAAGCCTCCCTGATCTCATCGTCACTGGCTCCAGCCCACTGCGCGACGGCTATCGCTGCTATCGAGTTGTCTATGTTATGCCGACCCGGCAACCCGAGTCGTATGTCCTTTATCACTCCGCTCGGCGTGACGACGTCATAACAGTACCGTCTGTCCTCGACTCTTATGTTCTCTGCCCTGTAGTCCGCCGCACTGTCGGTCATGGAGTACGTCCGGACTGTCACGCCCTTCTCGACGTCCGCCGTGCCGACTGGCAACCCGCTCCTGACGACGACGAGCCCGCCTTCCTTCGTGAGGCTCGCAAACTTGAGGAACGCCTCTATGACTCCTGCGTGCGTGCCATAGATGTCGAGATGGTCGGGGTCCATGCTCGTGATGACCGACGCCGACGGGGTCAACTGATGGAACGACCTGTCATACTCGTCGGCCTCCGTGACTATCACGTCGCTCGTCGCATCGCCCCAGTAGTTGGTCTCGTAGTTCATCGAGACGCCTCCGAGAAACGCCCCACACCCTGTCTCGCTCGTCCTCAGTATGTGCGCCGCCAATGTCGATGTCGTAGTCTTCCCGTGTGTCCCCGAGACTGCTACGAGTCTCGAGTCCCTCGTCAAGATGCCGAGAGCCTCGGCCCTCTTCATCATCCTGTAACCCTTCGACCTGAAATACTGTATCAGCTCGCTGTCCGACGGGATGGCTGGCGTCCAGACTACGACGGTGCCTGCCTCGTCCTTGTACTCTGTCGGGATTGTCGCCTCCCTGTCTTCATACGAGACCTGAGCACCCTCCGCCTCTAACGCCCTGGTCAGCGCCGAAGCCGTCCTGTCATATCCCGCAACGGCTATGCCCTTCTGTAGGCAATACCTCGCTATGGCGCTCATCCCGATGCCGCCTATCCCTAAGAAATATGCTCTCCTGATCTCCATCTTATCTGTCTGCCTCCCTGTGCTTTGCAAGTGCTATGACCTCCCTCGCTATGTCGCGCGCTGCATTCGGCCTCGCAAATGTTAATACCTGCTGACGTAGGCTCTTGAGCCTCCCCTCGTCTCCGAGGACTTCCTTCGCCCGCGCTATCAAGGTGTCGGTCTCGTCGTCCTTGACGAGTATCGCCGCACCCTGGCTCTCGAGCGCCCTCGCATTCTTGGTCTGATGATCCTCGCTGACGTTCGGCGACGGGACGAGTATCGACGCCTTACCGAGCATCGCCAGCTCGGATATGCTGCTCGCTCCTGCCCTCGAGATGACGATGTCCGCCAGGCTATACGCCTTGTCCATGTCCTTGATGAAGTCGGTCACGACGAGCCCCTCTCGACTCCTGTCTCCGAGAGCCTTGTCGATATCCTCCTTGTATATCTTGCCGGTCTGCCATATCAACTGGACGGTCCCGTCTATCTCGCCTATGCTCTTCAAGATCCCTTCGTTGATCGACCGCGCCCCGAGGCTGCCTCCTATCACGAGGATGACGGGCTTGTCCGCCCTCAGCCCAAAGGCCGCCGCCGACTCCTCCCTGTCTATCTCCGCCGTCAGGCTCTGCCTCACGGGATTGCCCGTCAATATGATCTTCTCCTTGTCGAAGAATCTCTCCATGTTGGGATATGCGACGCATATCTTCGCCGACTTCGCTGCCAAGATTCTGTTCGTCACCCCTGGGAAGGAATTCTGCTCCTGGATCAGACAGGGTATTGACCTGACTGCCGCCCTCTGTAGCAGCGGACCACTAGCATAACCTCCGACCCCGACGGCTACGTCCGGCCTGAAGTCCTTGATGATACGACTGGCCTTCCAGAGGCTCATGACGAGCTTGAACGGGAATAGTAGGTTCCGACACACGTTCTTGAAGTTGAACTGTCTGTGAAAACCCGCCACCGGCAACCCGACGATCTTATACCCAGCCGCCGGGACTTTCTCCATCTCCATCTTGCCCTCTGCACCGACAAACAAGATGTCTATCGTCTTGTCTATCTCCTTCAGCGCACCAGCTATCGATATCGCCGGAAATATATGTCCTCCGGTGCCTCCACCGCTAATGATTACTCTCATTTCTGCTTCTATCTATTGTTCTTGCCTGTCTGCTTATCTTTCTTCATGTTGGCGTATGTCGTCGAACTTATCGACAACATTATGCCATACGCAAATCCTGTCGTGAAGTTCGACGTGCCACCCATGCTCACCATGGGCAACGTCTGTCCCGTCACCGGCATCAGCCCTACTCCGACCATCATGTTCATCAACGCCTGTATCGACAGTAATATCGCTATCCCGACTATGGTGTAGATGTGGAACGGATATCGACTCCGCGACGCCACTATCCGCGCCCTCGCCAATATGGTCACGTATGCCGATAGGATCAGGAGGCAACCCCACAACCCATACTCCTCCAAAATTATAGAGAAAATGAAATCGCTCTCCGCCTCTGGCAAAAAATTCTTTAGATAACTGTTCCCAGGCCCTCGCCCTCCTATGCCGCCTGTGCTCACCGCAGCAAGCGCCATGTTGGCCTGATAATTATCCGCTCCCTTCCCTGTCTTGCTGTCGAAGGCTGCCGCCGACCGCTCAAAACCAAAGGCTTTGTCTATCGGCTCAAAGACGGGACTGCCTACGTATCGCTCGATTCGACCTCGCCACGTCAACGCCCTCCCGAAGTTGCTCTTCACGACCTTCATCGGCGCCAACGCTATCAGCAACGCGACACACACGCCTCCGACGAGCGCCGTCATCCCTAGCTTCACCCACGACACCTGCCCTATGACCATCATAGCTCCGACTGCACACACGATGAGCAGACACGTCGACAGGTTCTCGATCATGATGACTCCGCATATCAGCGCCGTCGCTACTACTATCGGCCAGAAGGCATCGTTCGGATTCTTCTTCATCGCAAGCTGCTTCGCGACAAACAAGACTAACGAGATCTTCGCTATCTCCGACGGCTGGAACCGCAATCCTCCAAACGAAAGCCATCGCGACGAACCGTTGATCGACGTCCCTATGACCATCGTCAGCAATACTAACACCAGACTGACTGCCAGCATGACCTCGGCCAGACCAGCCAGATACTTCGGATGTATCCTGCTCGTCAAACCTAATATCACCCCGCCTCCTATCAACATCGCCCCATGCTTCAGTAGATAGTACGTCGTGTTTCCGTCCTGCGTCCTGTACGCCAACGGCGTCGTCGAACTATATACCGCCAGCAACGATACTACCATCAGGAATAGTATCGCCCCTATCATGTAGCGGTCGCCCTTGATCAACTTTGATACCCAGTCTGCCATATCGCTCTGCCCCCCGTCGTCTCCCTGTATTTCCTACAACGACTCTACGACTTTCCTGAACAGGTCTCCCCTGTTCTCATAGCTCGTGAACAAGTCAAAACTTGCACAGCACGGACTCAGCAGGACGACGTCGCCGCTCTGTGCCACTTCCCTGCACTTCATGACGCACTCCTCGATGCTGTGAGTGTCATGCACCTCCATGCCCCTGCTGCCGAAGTAGTCGATGATCTTCTTGTTGTCCTTGCCGAGGCAGACTATCGAGCGCACCTTGGACTTCGCTATGTCATATATGGCCCCATAGTCGTTGCCCTTGTCCTTCCCGCCGACGATCCAGATGACTGGCCGCTTCTGGCACTCCAGCGCATACCACGCCGCATCTACATTCGTCGCCTTCGAGTCGTTGACGTACTCGACTCCGTCTAGGGTCCGTACGTGCTCGAGCCTGTGTGGCGCATTCTTGAATGTCTTCAGGCCTTCTTTTATCTGCTTCTCGCTCAGCCCGACGACCTGCGCGACGGCTATCGCCATCATGCTGTTATAGACGTTGTGTATGCCCTTGATCGGGAGCTCCTCGACCTCCGACCTGTATTCGCCCCTGACACGGACTTCTACTCGCCCGTCCTCGCTGTGTGCCTCCTGGCTCTTCCCCTTCGTCGAGACTGCCACCTTCCTCGCAGGCGTCTCTACGAGGTGAGCCATGGTCCCCTCGTCATCTATGTTATAGACGAAGGTGTCCTCCGCCCTCATGTTCTGCGTGATCCTCATCTTGGAGCGCGCATACTTGCTGAAGTCATGGTCATACCTGTCCATGTGGTCCGGCGTGATGTTGCAGAGCACTCCGACGTCACACCTGAACTTCTCCATCCCGTCAAGCTGGAAACTGCTCAGCTCGATGACATACCACTCGGACTCGTCCCCGTTGGCCACCTGGCGCGCCAGGCTCTTACCGATGTTCCCCGCCAGGCTCGCACTGACTCCCGCCGACGTCAGTAGATGATGCGTCAGCAACGTGGTCGTCGTCTTGCCGTTCGCCCCGGTGATGCCTATCATCTTCGCCTTTGAATAATAGCCCGCAAACTCTATCTCGGATATGACGGGGATGCCCTTGCTCCGCAGCTCGACGACAAGAGGCGCATCCTCGGGTATGCCCGGACTCTTGACGACGAGGTCCGAACCGCAAATCCGCTCCTCGCTGTGTCCACCCTCCTCATACTCGATGCCGCTCTCCCTCAACTCCTGCTTCCTCGACTCGGATATCTTCCCGCTGTCGCTGACGAGGACTTCCATTCCCTTGACCTTGCCCAGTATCGCAGCTCCTACGCCGCTCTCCCCTGCTCCTAGTATCGCTATCTTCTTCATTGTCTTCCTCTTTTGTTTGCAGTTTTATTTCCCTATCGTATCTTCAATGTTACTATTGTCAACAACGCTAGTATTATCCCGACGAGCCAGAACCTCGCTACGATCTTCGGCTCCGGTATGCCCTTCTTCTGATAATGATGGTGCAGCGGCGCCATCAGGAATATGCGCCTCGGCGTCCCGTAATGCTTCCTCGTCCACTTGTAATACCCGACCTGCAGCATGACGGACACGTTCTCGACGAGGAATATGCCACACAAGATCGGGATCAGCAGCTCTATGTGTATCAGGATCGCAAAGACGGCTATGATGCCGCCTATGGTCAGCGACCCGGTATCGCCCATGAACACCTGAGCGGGATACGAGTTGTACCAGAGGAACCCGACTGTCGCTCCTATGAACGCGGATATGAAGACGACGAGCTCCGACGAATTGGGGATGAACATGATGTTCAGGTAGCTCGCAAACTCATGATGGCTCGAGACGTATGCGAAGATGCCTAGCGCCGCACCTATGATTGACGACGTCCCAGCCGCAAGCCCGTCCAGCCCGTCGGTCATGTTCGCTCCGTTACTGACCGCCGTGATGATGAATATGGTTAGTATGGCGAAGACTATCCACCCTATGGTGTCCTGCCACTCGGGGCCCGCCCAGCTAGCCAGACATCTGTAGTCGAACGTGTGGTCCTTGAAGAACGGCACGGATGTTATTGGCGCCTTCTCGACCTTCACCTTCTCTCCCCTGTCCGAGATTGTCTCACCGACTTTCTCACTGACGGCTCCGGCCTCTGTCGTGACCTCGCTCCCGACGGTCTCCTCGGAATGGACGACGACACTGCTGCTCAGGTACAGCGTCGCAGCAACTATCACGCCCAGCCCGACCTGTCCGACGATCTTCATCCTCCCAGACAATCCTTCCTTGTTCTTCCTGAAGACTTTGATGTAGTCATCGACGAACCCTATCACGCCTAGCCATATCGTCGTGACGATCATCAGCAAGACATATACGTTGTCGAGCTTCGCCATCAAGAGGACGGGTACTAATATGGACAGTATGATGATGATTCCGCCCATCGTCGGAGTCCCCTTCTTCTGCATCTGTCCCTCGAGCCCGAGGTCTCTGATGGTCTCCCCTATCTGCTGACGCTGCAGTAGCTTGATGATCTTCCCGCCTATTATCGTCGCCATGATCAGCGAGATGACTATCGCCATCGCCGCCCTGAACGAGATGTACTGGAAGACGCCCATGCCAGGGACGCCTATCTCCTTCAGAAAGTGAAACAAATAATACAACATCGTCTTTCGCTTTTTTCTGTCCCGTCCTCCTATAGTTTCTCGACTTCCTCGCGGTCACTGAAGTGATGCTTCACTCCCTTGATCTCCTGATAGTCCTCGTGTCCCTTGCCAGCAACGAGCATTATGTCGCCAGCCCCCGCAAGGGTCCCGGCTGTCTTTATGGCCTCGCGCCTGTCTGCTATGACGAGGGTCCTCCTCATCTGCTCCTCGTCGAGCCCCTGCTTCATCTCGTCGAGTATGGCCTCCGGCTCCTCGCTCCTCGGATTGTCGCTCGTCAAGATGACGGTGTCGGCTCCCTTCGCCGCCTCTCTCGCCATCTCTGGACGCTTGGTCCTGTCCCTGTCTCCTCCACAGCCACAGACGACTATCAGCTTCTGGCTGCCTTTCCTTATCTCGTTGATCGTCGAGATGACGTTCAGCAACGCGTCAGGCGTATGGGCATAGTCGACGATGGCCGTCGCTCCCTTGCTGGTCTTGTGGGTCTCAAATCGCCCATCAACTGGTCGCAGCCCGCTCAAGACGCGTAGCACTTCCTCGGGACTGAATCCGAGCTCTACGGCTGCACCATAGATTGCCAACAGGTTGTATGCGTTGAACCGTCCGACGAACTGCATCTGTGCCTCTCTCCCGTTGATGTCTATCAGCATCCCCTCCATGGTGTCCTCGACGACTTTCCCCTTGTAGTCGGCCGCCGTCAGCATGGAGTATCTGCACTTCTTCGCCGCCGTGTTCTGTATCATGACCTCGCCATTCTTGTCGTCTATGTTGACGAGGGCAAAAGCCCCCTTGCCGAGCCTGTCGAAAAAGCCTTTCTTGGCCTCCCTGTATGCCGCAAATGTCTTGTGGAAGTCGAGATGGTCGTGAGTCAGGTTCGAGAATACGCCTCCCGCAAACTCGATCCCGGAGATTCTCTCCTGGACGACGCTGTGCGAACTGACCTCCATGAAGCAGTATTTGCAGCCCGCAGCTACCATCCTTCCCATCTCCCTCTGGATGGTGATGGCGTCCGGCGTCGTCTGCTTGGCCTCCTGGCGCTCCTCGCCGACGTAGTTCGCGACGGTCGAGAATAGTCCCGCCTTGTGCCCGAGCGCCATCATGAGCTTGTATAGCAATGTCGCCGTCGTGGTCTTGCCGTTCGTCCCGGTCACCCCGACGACTTTCATCTTCCGCGACGGATGTCCATACAGCGCCGACGCTACCCGACCAAGCGCCACATGGGTGTCCGATACTATTACTGTCGTGACTTTCGTGTCGTCGACATCAACCCGCCTCTCGGCTAATATTATGTCACAGCCTTTCGCCGCAGCCGCCGATGCGTACTCATGTCCGTCACTCTTCGTCCCGGCCTGGCAGACGAACATCACTCCCTTCCCCGCCTGACGACTGTCAAGCGTCATTTCTCCGACCTCTATGTCATACGCCCCGCGTATCTCCTTGACATCGACACCCGCCGATTCTATTAGCTCTTTGAGTTTCATTGGCTTGACTGTTTTATTTCTTTCTGTTTTTTTCTTCTTCTCTATTGTTCTTTGTCGCGCTCACCCTCTTCCTCCTAGTCTCCGAGGGTCAGCTTGACTGTCGTGCTCCGACTGTATGTGGTCCCAGCCGCCGGCTCCTGACTGACGACTCTGCCCGTCCCGCTCATCATGACGCGCATCCCCATTCCTTCGACGAGCGCCACGGCATCCGCAGCCCCAAGCCCCCGAGTGTCCGGTACTTTGTTCGCCACGAAATGACGAGACGTTATGCTGACGGACTTCTCCCCAGCCTCTGTCGACGCCCACTCTGACGACGTCCCCGGTATCGAGTGCGGTATGTGCAGGTGCGCCATCGCCTTCATCAGCTCGGTCAACCGACCGCCCTTGCTATATGGCATCCGCCCTGTCGACGGCCGCTCCGGCTGTATCTTCGTCGTCCCCCTGCGGAACTCGGCGGCATACACTCTGTCGGCTATGGCCTTGACGACGTTTCCCGCCAAGACGTTGCCATAATACACCTGCCTGCTCGGTCCATACACCATGACAACACACGAATACAAGGGGGCGTCCGCCGGGAAATATCCTGCAAACGACGCCAGGTAGCGCTTCTGTCCGTCATTGCTATAGCCCTTCCCCGCCTGCGCTATCTGCGCCGTGCCGGTCTTCCCCGCTATCTTATACGGAGTGTTGCTGATGTTCCGCGCAGTACCCTGCTCGACGACGCCCTTCAGCATCTCCTTGACGGTGTTGATGGTCCTCCTGCTCGCTATCGACGTCCGCATGACTTTCGGCTTGTTGGTGACGACTCTCTTCCCGTCCTCCATCTGCCCCTCGACGATCATGGGCTTCATCATCGTCCCGTTGTTCGCGACGGCATTGTAGAACGTCAGCAGCTGCAACGGCGTTATCCTGACCTCATAACCTATCGACATCCATGGCAACGTCGTGCCACTCCACGTCGGGTCGTTGACGTCTTTGATATACGAGCGCCCCTCGCCCTTGATCTCTATCCCGAGGCTGTCACACAGCCCGAGGTCATGCAGTCTCTCGACGAATCGCTGCTTGTCCCCGCCGAAGCACTTCATCGCAAGTCGAGAGAACGCTATGTTGCTCGAGACTTCGAATGCCTGCTTGACGGTCACGTTCCCGTGCCCACCGACCTTGCTGTCCCTCATGACACGATCGTATATCTTATACTCGCCGTTGTACGTGTCTATGGTGTCCTCTGCCGTGACTCCACCATCCTCGAGACACGCCATCACTGTCGCCAGCTTGAACGTCGACCCCGGCTCCGCCAGCTCTCCGACGGCATAGTTGTACGTCTCCGCATAACTGCCGTCCTCCTGCCTGCTGAGGTTCACGATGGCCCTTATCGCCCCGGTCTTCACCTCCATCAGGATCGCAACCCCGTGGTCCGCCTCGTGTGCCTTCAGCTGGTTCAGCAACGAGTACTCCGCGACGTCCTGTATGTCGATGTCTATCGTCGTCATGACGTCCCGACCGTTCTCCGCCGGCTCGTCCTCGTCGATGTTCCACCGCCCTGCTCTCATCCTCCGCGTCCCGCGTCCGTCCTTCCCCTTCAGTATCTTGTCATACGAGTTCTCTATCCCTATCTCGCCACCGAGTCGCTTGTTCTCCCTCAACCTGCCTATGGTCCTCGCTGCCAATAGTCCGAAAGGCAACTTCCTGATGTCTATCTGCTCGGGCTGTAGGCACGCCTTGGTGTACTTGCTCTGGAAGAAGTCAAAGCTCATCAGTCTCTGCAGCTCCTCATAGTTGATCAGTCGCGGATTTAGCACGAGGTAACGCTTCTTCGCTGTCCGTGCCTTCTCTATCCGCTCCCTGTACTCCCGAGCCGACTTGTCTCCATAGAACTCCGCCAACTGCCTGCTCAGCTTCCCGAGCATGCTGTTGAATATCGAGTCCTTTACGTCTATCGCCGGGTCTATACACACTTTGTACATCGGGACCGAACACGCCAGCTTCCGCCCATCCCTGGCCAATATGCTCCCCCTGACGGCGTCTATCCTGACCTTCTTGCTGTTGAATCTGTCCAGCTCGCTCTTGTACGTGTCCCCACTGAACACCTTCAGGTGAAACGCCTTGATGAATATGGCAAGGCAAACGATAACCATAGCAACGAGTGCCATGGTTATCATCTTGTGAGCTTTCTCCATTTCGTTTGCCATCGCCTTTGTTTTTCCGTCGTTAGTTGACAAGTGTGTCTGGTCCCCTGTGTATATATAGTGTGTGTTTAGTTCCTACCCTGCTTCCTTCTCTCCCCCTTCTCTCTCCCTTCTCTCCCTCGTTCTTTCCCTCTATCGCTCCACGATCCGCGGTGGCTCCGTCAGCTCATGCAGCCCTAAGTTCTCCGCCTCCGCGCGCCTGAGGACTTCGCTCTGTCTGCTCATGTTCATCAGCTCGCTCTGAGTCGTTATATGCTCATACTTCAACTCCTTTATCGCCCTCGTCAAGTCCGAGATCCTCCTCATCCTCGACTCCATCTCTATGTGGTTCGTTATGTAGACGAAAAAGATGAAGACTATGAAGATGACGAACTTCCACGACGGGTCAAAGGGCATCCTTATGTGGCCGAGCATCAAGTCCCGAAACCACGACTCTCCTACAGCCCTTTCCTCTTCCTCGTCCTGAGTCCTCTCCGCCTTCCGCGTCTCTCTCTTCCCCTCTGCCTTCTCCTTCTTGTCCCCCTTCTTCCCCTTTTCCTCCTTCGCTCCCTTCTCTTCCCCCTTCTCTCCCTCTTCTTCTCCCTCGTCTTCCCCCTCGTCACTCTCCTCTTCTTCCCCCTCGTCGCTGTCTATCTCGACTCCTATGAACCCCCTCTCGTCCCTATCGTCCTTCTTCCCCTCTTCCCTCTTCCCCTTCTCTTCCCTCTCGTCTATTTCTCTCGTCGTCTCCTCTATCTTCTCGTCGTCGTCCGTTATCTCTATGCCTATCATTTCGCCCTCCTTTCTGCCCATCTCAGCTTAGCACTCCGCGCCCTCGGATTCCTCTCGATCTCTTCCGAGCTCGGGACTGTCGGCTTGCGCTGGCTCACCTCAAACGGCGTGTCGCTGTCTCCTGTGATGGCATCCCTCTCCGGCTCACTCTTCATCGGGTCCCCACTCCTCATCAGGTTCTTGACCATCCTGTCCTCTAGGCTGTGATACGCTATCATGACCACTCGCCCACTTCCAGGACGCAAGACGCTGACCGCCCCCCTCAACATTGTCTCCAGCGCGTCCATCTCCCTGTTCACCTCTATCCTGAGGGCCTGAAAGACTTTCGTGACGGTCTTGCCCTGGTCATTGCGAGGCACGTTCCTGTCTATGACCTCACGCAACTCTGTCGTGCTGACTATCGGCGCCTCCGCCCTTGCCTTCACTATCGCACCAGCTATCCTCTTCGGCTGATTGACCTCCCCCCATGTGGCGAGGATGCCCGTCAGACGCTCGACGTCATACGTGGCTACTATGTCCGCCGCCGTCACCCGCCCTTCCCTGTTCATCCTCATGTCGAGCGGACCCTCTGCCCTTATCGAAAATCCTCTCTCCGCCGCATCAAAATGGTGCGACGAGACTCCGAGGTCCCCGAGAACTCCATCGACATACCCGACTCCCATGTATCCTATGTAGTCCGCCAAGTACCTGAAGTTATGGTGCACTACGGTCAGCCGCCCGTCCTTCGGCGCATTGGCCAGCGCGTCCGAATCCTGGTCGAACGCTATCAGCCGCCCCTTGGGGCCGAGCCTGCTCAGTATCTCCCTACTATGTCCTCCACCGCCCATCGTGACATCTACGTAGATCCCGTCCGGACGTATGCCCAGCGCATCTACCGACTCCTTCAGCAACACGGGGACATGATATGTCTCCTTCTCACTCCGCTCCATACTCCCTCGCCTTTTTATCCTTGCCAAATAGGCTGTCCGACAACTCGAATATCTGCTGCTCCGTCAACTTCGACGACTCGTATGTCGCTGTGTCCCATATCTCTATGTGATCCTGCAACCCGAGTAGCGTGAAGTCTTTGTCCGCCCCTATCATGTCGAGGAGCTTCTTCGGCAGCAATATGCGCCCGTTCCCGTCCATGCTGACCTCCTGCGTCGTCCTGATGAACTCCCTCATGAACTGGGTGTGCTGCCTGTTATATGGGTCTATCCTGCTCTGCAGGTCCTCGACCTTCGACTCCCATACGCCTATCGGATACAATAACAGGCACTTCTCATACAGGTCTTTCTTGACTATGGCACGACCCTCTCCCTCGCCTTCAAGTACACTCTTGAAGCGCGACGGTATCAGCAGCCTGTTCTTCTGGTCTGCTCGCCCACTATAGTCTCCCGTAAACCCTTTCATGTTTCCAGACGAATGTGGAGTCTTCCACTTTCCAATCGTAAAATTATATCATTATTCAACCACTTCCAACCACTTTCACCCACTTTTTTGCACCTATCGCCCCCACTTCCTCCCACTCCACCCCCTTTCCTTCTGAAAATCAGTCGCTTTTACAAATGTTAAGATTTCACACTCTCCCCCACCCTGCCCCCCTCCTCTTCTTTTGCCTCTCCCCACCCCCGACCCGTCATCTTCTGGTTTTCTTCCCCCTGTCAAACGAAAAAAGGCAGGACTACGCCCACCTCTCTTCCGCTATTTTCCCCATTTCCTATATAAAAACTGCGAGTGGGACAGCGTCTTCCGACCTGCCCCACTCGCTATTCCTCTGTCTTACTATCTTTAGGGAACTTCCCTTACTTTTTTCTACTTCTGCTTAGCCCAGCTATCCTTCAACCCCACCGTCTTATTAAAGACTGGCTTCTCAGGCGTGCTGTCCTGATCGACGTTGAAGTAACCGATCCTCTGGAACTGGAGATACGAGAGCGCTGGCTTCTCCGCCGCAAACGGCTCGACATAGCACTCCTTCTTGATGTGAAGCGAGTCGGGATTCATGATCTTCTTCATGGCCTCGACTGGCTCACACCCCTCTGCCTCTATGATGGCCGCCATCTCGTCCCTCGGGTTCTCGACTCTCCAGAGTCTGTCATACAGCCTGACCTCGGCCTTGACGCTGTGACCCTCGCTCAGCCAGTGAAGTGTTCCCTTCACCTTCCTGTCCGCTCCCGGCAGCCCACTCTTGCTCTCTGGGTCATACTCGCAGAGTACCTCCGTGATGTTCCCCTCCGAGTCCTTCTTGCACCCCGTGCACTTGACGATGTACGCATTCTTGAGTCGCACCTCGCCACCCGGCGTCATCCTGAAGAACTTCTTCGGTGCATCCTCCATGAAGTCCTCCCTCTCCATCCATAGGTGCTTGCTGAACGTTATCTTGTGGCTGCCCTCCTCCGGATGCTCCGGATTGTTAGCCGCCTCCATCTCCTCGACCTGTCCCTCTGGATAGTTCACGACGGTGAGCCTGACTGGGTCTAGCACTGCCGAGACTCGCGTCGCCCTGTCGTTGAGGTCCTCCCTGACTGCACTCTCGAGGAGCGCTATCTCGTTCAGCGCGTCAAACGTGGTGTAGCCTATCTTGTCTATGAACTTCAATATCGACTCGGGACTGTAACCTCTCCTCCTGAATCCACAGATGGTCGGCATCCTCGGGTCATCCCACCCGCTGACGAGTCCGTTCTTGACGAGTGCCAACAGGTTCCTCTTGCTCATCAGGGTGTAGCTGAGGTTGAGCTTGTTGAACTCTGTCTGCCTCGGCCTGTTGTCGTTCAGGTCCTCACCCCTCGTCTCCTTGAGCCAATCGACGAAGAGGTCATACAGCGGCCTGTGGACGACGAACTCCAGCGTGCAAAGCGAATGTGTGACGCCCTCGAAGTAGTCGCTCTGCCCGTGAGCAAAGTCATACATTGGATACGCGTTCCACTTGCTACCCGTCCTGTGATGAGGGACGTTCAACACTCTGTAGATGATCGGGTCCCTGAAGTGCATGTTCGGATTCGCCATGTCTATCTTGGCCCTCAAGACCATCTTCCCTGGCTCCATCCGCCCACTGTTCATCTCCTCGAAGAGCTTCAGGCTCTCCTCGACGGGACGATTCCTATACGGGCTCTCCTTGCCTGCCTGCGTCGGCGTGCCCTTCTGCTCTGCTATCTGCTCCGCCGTCTGCTCATCGACGTACGCCTTGCCCCTCTTGATGAGCTCTACTGCGAAATCCCACAACTGCTGGAAATAGTCGCTCGCATAGTACACGTTGCCCCACTTGAAACCGAGCCACTCGATGTCCGCCTTGATGGCATCGACATACTCGGTGTCCTCCTTCGTCGGATTCGTGTCGTCAAGACGCAGATTGCAGACCCCGCCATACTTCTTCGCAACTCCGAAGTCTAGCGCTATCGCCTTCGCATGCCCTATGTGGAGATACCCGTTCGGCTCCGGCGGGAATCGTGTCTGTACCCTGCCGCCATTCTTCCCCTCCGCAAGGTCCGCCTCGATCTTCTGGATTATGAAGTTGCCCTGACTCTCCGGCCTCTCTGCCGTCTCTGCGCTGTTGTTTGCCATTTTTATTTCCGTTGTTGTTTGGTTCCTTTCTTTCGTTTGTGCTCGGACGCTGTCACGCGTGGCTCTGTTCGCCCACCGCTGTGCCACGTCTCTACTTACTTGACTGGCTTGTCCTTGTCGTATGTTGCCTGAGTGGTCTTTCCGTCCGGCGTCGTCAGCATGCCCTGACCATGCCTCAGCCTCCTGCTGACGACCGGCCCTACATACACCGCACCGTTCGGATACCTGATGGTCGCATTACCGACTATCTCGTCTGCCTTGAACGTCGCCTCGACGATCGTCCCGTCTTTATACTTGATGACGCCCTTGCCCTCCGGCTTGTCCGCTACGAAGCCACCGACATAGACCGAGCCGTCAACGGCGTAGGTGTACATCCCATCGCCAACTCTCTTGTCGCCCTTCAGCGGACCTGTATATACGCTCCCGTCGGGATACGTGACTGTCCCGTCAACGAAGTTCCCGGCCTCAAACGTGCCCTTGTACTTCAAGTTCGTCACCGACGTACGCTCACCCTCGCCGGTCAACTTTCCATCGACATACACGCCCTCTTCCTTGTAGGTCTTCGTCTCGCGCTTCCCTCTTCCGTTCAACTTGTTGTTGACGAACATACCCTCACATCGCTCGCCGCTCGGAAACTCTACCCATCCCTCGCCGGTCATGTTGCTGCCTTCCCAATTCCCGAAGATCTTGGTCCCGTTCACGAGCTGCTTCAGCCCGTATGTCAACTGCCCGTTGCTATAACGTCCCTCCTCGCGCATCCCGTTCGTCCTTATCTTCTTCCCCTCTCCGTTCAGGATGTCATTCTCGAAGTTTCCTTCATCGACGTCCCCATTGGCATACTCTATCTTCCCCGGTCCGTTCATCCATCCGTTGACGAACATGCCTGTCTTCACTGTCCCGTTCTCCTCCCTCAGCTTGCTCTCTCCGTTGATGCAGTCCCCGCTAAGGCACTGGCCAGCCACCTGACTGACGACTCCAAGACTTAAACTCAATAACGCTAAACCTCTGTAAATGCTTTTCATAATGCGGTCTCTTTGATTATTAACTCTGTTGCTCCACGCATATCCCTGCAGTACGCGTCCGCCGCCTGTCCAGCACCAGCCCGTACCGACTCGTCTGTCGTCAATGTCTCCATGACTTTCTTGTATGCGTCCGTACTATCTACCGCAAATCCCGCGCCAATCTCTTTGAGTCTCAACGCCTCGTTGAATTTCTTATGATTAGGTCCGAAGATGACTGGTATCCCGAATGTCGCCGGCTCGAGGGTGTTGTGGATCCCGACGCCAAAGCCTCCGCCGACATACGCTATCTTCGCATACCTGTACAAGCCTGATAGCAACCCTATGGTGTCGACGACCAGCACCCGAGCCTCTCCGACGGCCTCCGTCGCCTTGGTATACCGCTCCGCCTTTAGCGGCAGCTTCTCCATCAGGCTTGCGACCCTCGACTCGTGCGTCTCGTGTGGCGCTATCACGAACTTCATCCCCTCCGGCGCCGTCTTCATGTAGTCTATCAATATCTCCTCGTCGGGCGGCCACGTGCTCCCGGCTACAAGCGTCATGTCCGCCCCCCCGACGAACTTCTCGACTATCTCGTTCCTCGGCGCAGCCGCAGCTATCGCACCGACTCTGTCAAATCGCGTGTCACCCGCTACGGTGTTGTCCTTGACGCCTATCGAGTCAAGCAGTTTCTTTGACGCCTCGTCCTGAACGTATATGTGTGTGAAAGCCCTCAGCATGTCCCTAAACCAGTCCCCCCACGCCGAGAAGAATGGCTGCCCCTTGTGGAATATCATCGACACCCCATACAATGGTATGTTCCGACTCTTCAACTCGGCCAGATGGAAATGCCAGAACTCATACTTGACGAAATACGCTACCTTCGGCTTTACCGCATCTATGAACTTCTTCGCGTTACCCCTCCGGTCACTTAGCATGTAGCAGACCATGTCCGCCTCCTTGTAGTTCTTCCTCACCTCATAACCCGACGGCGAGTAGAACGTCAAGACTATCCGCGTCTCCGGCTTCGCCTTCTTGATCGCCTCGATGATCGGACGACCCTGCTCAAACTCCCCAAGCGACGCCGCATGTACCCATACACACCCGTCCCCAGCTTCATACTCCTTCAACTTCGACTCCGTCTCCTTCCTCCCGGAGACGAGCAACTTCGCCTTCCTGTTAAATATCGCCGCCACCGGCAGCACCGCGTCATACATGCCCATGAAGAACGAGTACGTCGCTGTTACTATTATGTTTGACATCTCTCCTTTTTGATTCCTCACTTTATGCCCATGGCTCAAAACCGATGACACTCACGTCATCCGTCTGCTCCAGCGCGCCCCTCCATTCCTCGAGCTTCTGGTTGAGCATGATCTTCTGATCCTTCGCCGGTAGCTTGTGTATGTTCAAAAGTAGGTTCTTGAACCTCCTGATCTTGAACTTCTTCCGCTCCGCTCCGCCAAACTGGTCCATGAAACCATCCGAACAGAGATACATCACATCACCTCCCTGACAATCGATGAACTGAGACGTGAACGACACCTCGACCCTCCCGCTCCACGACAAGTTCGTTCCTATCGAACGCCGGTCGCCATGATACGTCAAGACTTCATTGTTCCTGATCAGGAACATGTCGTTCATTGCGCCTGCAAAGTTAATCTTATATTCGTCATGATGTACCACACACACCGTTATATCCATTCCATCATTGAACTCCTCGCTCTCTGTCTTGAACACCGCATCGTGCAGCTCGTTCTGTAGCTTCGTCAATATCATCCCCGCATCATCCTCCTTCTGCTGCATGATGATGTTGTTCAACTGCGTGATTCCCAATATGGAGATGAACGCGCCCGGGACGCCATGCCCCGTGCAGTCCGCACTGACGACAAAGGTCTTTCCGTCCCTGTAATATATGCAGTAGAAGTCTCCACTCACTATGTCCTTCGGCCTGAACAGGACGAACAACTGATTGAACCGGTCGACGAACTGCTCCTCCTTCGGGATCAACGCATCCTGGATGCGCTTAGCATAGTTGATGCTGTCCGTCGTCGTCCTGTTCATCATGGCTAGCTTGTTTCTCTGCGCCTCGACAAGTCGCTTCGCCCTCGCCTCGTCCTCCGCCTGACGCATCCTCGCATTCATCGCCCTGAACCGCATGTTCAATAGCAACCACGCCACCGCCATCAACAGTATGCTGTAGAATATCATCGCCGGACGTGATAGCCACATAGGCGACTTGATGTCTATGTACACTGTCTTTATGTGGTAACTCCACGTGTTGTCCGCATTCGTCGACCGGACGCGCACCCGATACAGTCCCGGCAGAATTCCCGATATTATTATCTCGTTCGTCCCAGAGAGCAGCGTCCACTCTCCGTCGTCTATCTTATACATGTACCGATTTCGACTCGGCGTCGTGAAGTCCGACGACGATAGCTCGACCTTAACCGACGCATACATCAAGTACTTGCTGTAATACGTCGAGTCATTCGCCATCTTCATCATCTTCTCGCTTCCACTCTGCCCATACAACACCTCAGAGACAAACGTCTTCGGCATCTTCGTGTTGAACGTCACCTCGTCCGTGCTTATCATGTTTACGGCATTCGGCTGCCCAAAATAGATGACCCCGTCCCTCATGCTGAACTTATGGCTCTCGTTCCCGAAATAGACCAGTCCGTCCCGCGCATCAAACCGATACACGGCATTGTAGTTCACGTCCACATATCCTATGTTCGAACTCGTGCTCAACCAGACGACTCCATTGTCGTCCGTCGCTATGCTCGAGACCATCGTCGACGCAAAATCATTCGCGAGCGACGACTGGACGACCTTACCCGTCGACTTGTCAAAGACGACAACTCCCGTCGTAGTCCCCATCAGAATCTTGTTCTTAAGCTCCTCGATGCACAGAAGCCCCTGATCATTTCGTCCGCGCTTCCACCTCATCAGCCGACGGAAATGATCCCCGTCCGCATCCTTCACGAACGCCGCCGTTCGCGTCGCCGCCCATATCCGTCCGTCCGTGTCCTCATACGTGTAGTTCACCTCCTCATAGTCGTCACAATCCATCGGTATCCACTTGAAATCTACACCGTTGAACTTATAGATTCCTATGTGCGTCGATAGCCACAGGTTCCCGAGGCAGTCCTCCATGATGTGATTGACTATCACCCTCCCGACCTCCGTCGCTATCGAGTCCTTGAACGCATACTTGTGTAGCGCCCCTGTCTTCTCGTCATACCTCATCAAGGTGTTCGTCGTCCCTAAATATACTTCGCCGTCCTTCCGAGCATATATCGACCTGACGTTGCTCAGCGGCACCGGTATCACCTCCGCCGTGTGCTCGACCGCATTTATCTTCGCTATGCCGTCTATCCCGCAAGACATCCATATCTTCTCCGGTGACAAAGCACAAATGTCCGTCGCCGCCATCTTCGACGCCGCCGGCGTCTCTATGTGAGATACGCTTATCTTCGTCTCCTTCGTGTCCAGCATCAAGACGCCATTGTTGCTCGTCGCTATCCATAGCAGTCCGTTGTCGTCCTCTATCATGTCGTTCACCTTCGTCTGCGGCATCATCAGGTCCGGTGCATTCACGACCTCTATCATCTTGTCCTGCCCCATATCCCACTTAGCCAGATGATTGCCGTCATACGACACCCAGAAGTCACAATCCGCCGTCCGCTTAGCCACCGCATACACCTTGTGCCCATGCAGAAAATCGACATCATCAAGCGTCCCCTCCTTGATGTTGAACTCTACCAACCCCGACGACGTGCCCAGTAGCACTATGTCCGACGTCATCGGACACAAGTCAAACACCTGATCCTCTATCTTTTGCTCCGTGACCTCGTTCGTCCGTGTGTCTAGAACGCTGATCGACTGAGTTCCGGTCTTCATCACGATAAGCCCCTCTCGGCCCGGCATGACCTCCATCTTGATCCGCCCCCAGACTACTCCCCTCTCCGGCTGCTTCTTCGGCATGTCTATACGCTGATACGTCCCATGCTCCCCATTATACCGGACTATGCAGTCCGGATACACTGTGTACACGTTATCCCCCAATACGCACATGCCATACGCACTGTCGTAATAGTTCTCGTCGTCCGGCGGCGCAACAGACTCAAAGTCCCCGTCTAGCCTGTCATACATGTCGACTCCATCATCGCCAAGCGCCACCAACAACTTGTTCTCCTTCGTCGAGCATATCTCGAAGACCTGCTTGCCCCCTATCGAACGACTGCCTCCCGGCACAAAACGCCTCAGCTGATAACCATCATAAGAGTTTAGTCCGTCGTCCGTACCTATCCATAGCAAACCGGGCTTTCCAAAATGCACCGCATGCACCTTGTTACTGCACAACCCGTTGTTGACGTCGAGCTTCTTATAGTTCGACACCCTTATGAACTCCCTGCTCGTCGTCTCCGCTTTCGCCGCCGTCGATAAGCCAAATAGTATATGTACTACGATTGCGACCAAAGTCATCAACCTGGCCGCCATCCGGACAACTGACCTGCCCCTTCCTCTGGTTTTATCAGCTTCCACTACTCTTCCTTCGTTTCTATTCTCCTCTGAACAAAATACTTAACCTTGCCCACAGCACCACCGCAGGCACCAGCCGACAAGTCTCTTTTCCTCTCTCGCCGACCATCGACTTTGTCCATTTCCTCCAAAGTTAGAAAAAATATCCCAATATATTTCCACTTCCCTCCCCTTTTAATGCTATCTCTTCTCTCCTTTTCCTTCCTCATCCCCGACAACCGTCTCTCTCTCCCTTCTTCCCCCTTTCCCCCTTCTCTTCACTTCCACTCCGACCCATCATTCCTCATTCCTAATTCCTAATTGGGTTAGCCCTGTATTAGCCCTGCTATAGAATTATTCCCACCTCGACACCCTCCGACACCCTCCGACGATTCCGACACCGCCGACGACTCTTTGCTAATTGCAAGGACATTGCTACACAACATACTTTACCTACTCTTGCTTTTTTTAAACATTTTCCCTACATTTGCTCTCATACTAAACACCCGGAGAGGCCGACTCTCCCTACAAACTTTTTTCATTATGTCTATAAATCAATCTCTACAACTGAAGCTTCAGCAGAAGCTTTCGCCTATGCAAATCCAGCTGATTAAACTCCTGGAAATCCCATCCATGGGCCTCGAGCAGCGTATCAAGGAGGAAATGGAGGTCAACCCTGTCCTCGAAATAGACGACTCTATAAACAAGCCCTCCGACGAGGACCCTATCGACCCGCAAATCAACGCCGCAAAGGACGAACAACCACAAGACGAAACTATCGAGGGCTACCTCCTCAACGAGGATATCCCTGCCTACAAACTTCAAGCTAACAACTACTCCGACGACGATAAGCGCGAAAGCGTCCCATACTCCGAGGCTGCCAGCTTCTACGAACACCTCGAAGAACAAGTCGGCCTCCAGGACTTCTCCGAAAAGGAAAGGCAAATAGCTCTTTATGTCATCGGAAATATCGACGAGGACGGCTACCTCCGCCGTAGCATAGAGAATATTACTGACGACGTCAGCTTCGCCCTCAATATCGAGGTCACCGACGCCGAAGTCGAAAACGTCCTCAAGCACGTCCAGCAAATGGACCCACCAGGCGTCGGCGCCAGAGACCTCCGCGAATGTCTCCTCCTCCAGCTCCTCCACGCTCGCAACCACGACGACGAGAGTATTGTCGTCGCAACAGCCGTCATCCGTGACTGCTTCGACGAGTTCTCCAAGCACCACTACGACAAGATTATTAAGAAACTGCGTATCTCCGACGAGGACCTACGAGACGCTACCGAGGAGATTCTCCACCTCAACCCGAAACCGGGTAGCGCCTACGGCGGCGGCACCGCACGTCAGGCTCAACACGTCATTCCAGACTTCATCATCGACTACGAGGGAGAACAACTCTCCTTCCACCTCAACAACCGTAACGAGCCAGAACTGCGTATCAGTCAGACCTACGCCGACATGCTCCGCGAGGCCGCTATCAACCGCGGCAACCAGTCTAAGGAACAGAGAGACGCCGTCACCTACGTCCGCGAAAAGGTGAAGTCCGCTCAGTGGTTCATCGACGCTATCAAGCAACGCCACAACACTCTCACCCTCGTCATGCAGGCTATCCTCGACTACCAGGGTGAATACTTTATCGACGGCGACGAGCAGAAGCTCAAGCCTATGATCCTCAAGGATATCGCCGACAAGACGGGCCTCGACGTGTCCACTATCTCCCGCGTCTCCAATAGTAAGTACGTCCAGACGCCCTTCGGCATCTACCCGCTCAAGTACTTCTTCTCCGAGAAACTTCAGAACGCCGACGGCGACGACGTCAGCACCCGAGAGGTCAAGATGATCCTCAAGGACGCTATCGACGCCGAGGACAAGAAACACCCCCTCACCGACGAACGTCTCGTCGAGATTCTTACTGAAAAGTCTTACCAGATCGCTCGCCGAACGGTCGCTAAATACCGCGAACAGCTCGGCATCCCGGTCGCTCGCCTTAGAAAACAGATATAGCCACTCGCTCTTACTATGAACTCGGTTCTCAATTCGTTCTCTAAGTTTATCTCCATCATCGTCCATCCACTGATGATGCCGATATACTGCACTCTCTATACTCTCTACGGCCCGACTTTCTACTCCTGCATCCCGACTGGGATCAAGACGGCTATGCTCATGAACGTGGGCTTCTTCGCCTGCTTCATCCCCCTCGTCGTCCTCGGTGTCTTTATCGCCTTCGGCTTCGTGACGGATATGGAGATGCCCCGCCGCCGCGAACGCTCCCTCCCGCTCCTCATCATTAGCATCACGACATGCATCGGCTCCTACCTCATGGGCGCTCGACTCGCCGGCACGCCTATCGGCAATATGATCCTCGGCGAAGGTCTCCTCCTCTTTATCGCCGGAGGCGTCAGTCTCTTCTGGAAGATTAGTCTCCACGCTATCGGCGCCGGAGGCCTCCTCGCCTACGTCGTCGTGACGGGCATCATGATGCACATCGACTTCTCCCTCGCTGCTGCCTGGGCCTTCATAGTCTCTGGCCTCGCCGCTTGGGCTCGCCTCTACGAGGACGCTCACACTCCCGGTCAGATGCTCTCGGGCTTCATCCTGGGCTTCGCCGTCATGTTCGTCGTCCTCCGTGTTCTCATGCTCGCCTGATTATTCCGCCATGACTAGAGCTATTATTATCGTCGCCGGCGGCAGCGGCTCCCGTATGGGCGCCGACATCCCTAAGCAGTTTATAACCCTCGCCGGCAAACCTGTCCTCCTCCATACTGTCAGGCTCTTCGCCTCCTTCCGCAATATGAAGATTGTCCTCGTCCTCCCCGAGGCTCACTTCGAGACTTGGAACAAGATCTGTCAGGATTATGATTTCAACTACCCTGTCTCTCTCGTCCCGGGCGGCAAGACCCGCTACGAGAGTGTCAAGAATGGTCTAGACGCCGTTCAGGACGCTGACTTTATCGGCGTACACGACGGTGTGCGACCACTCGTGAGCCGCGAGACTATCATCCGCTGCTTCGAGGATGCCGCCACCTTCGGCTCGGCCATCCCTGTCCTGCCCTCCGTCGACTCGGTACGTATCCTCGACGACAATGCCTCCGATAGTCATGTGATGAATAGAAATAGGGTCCTCCTAGTTCAGACCCCTCAGGTGTTCCGCCGAGACGCTATATGGTCGGCCTACAATCTCTTCGACTTCCACGACGCGACCGACGACGCCTCTGTCGTCCAGTCCGCCGGCTACAATATCCACCTCTGTCAGGGCAACCGCGAGAATATTAAGCTGACGACCCCTACGGACCTCGTCATCGCCGAGGCTTTCATCAAGGCCTAC
The DNA here is from genome assembly GCA_017417385.1 of Bacteroidales bacterium. Lineage (GTDB taxonomy): Bacteria > Bacteroidota > Bacteroidia > Bacteroidales > Marinilabiliaceae > W3P20-009. Next base: position 40,866 of record JAFPZF010000068.1, on the reverse strand, counting down.
CCGAACCTCCTCGCCTAGTCTTTTATCGGGATCTCTATCTCGGCTATCATCCCGTGCTGCCCCTCGGTCGGTCCGTCCGTCGGCTCGACCTCGCCTCCCGTCCGGAAATTATACGTCCCCTTGATGGACGTGACTCTCGAGATGATGTTATACAGCCCCATGCCCGTCCGCTGCTCGTCCGTGAGCGTCGCCGGGTCAAAGCCTGTCCCGTTATCTTTATATGTGAGTTTTAGGACTCCCCCTCGCTCCTCCAGCCTGAAGTTGATCGCCGTCGCGTCCGCATGCTTGAGGGTGTTGTTGACGAGCTCACAGAAGACTCTGTACATGACGATCTCCTTCGTCGCCGAATACCGCGTGTCACAAATGCTGATGTTATAGCTGACTCTCATGTCCTTCGGGAACGCTATCTTCCCGAGGAAGTTCGTCATGGCTCTCCTGAGCCCCATGTTCGTCAGTATGTGAGGACTCATGTTGTTGCTTATCTCCCTGACTGTCGAGATCGCCGCGCCTATCGCCTGCTCGAGGTTCGACCTGACGCCCGTGTCCGATATGTCGTCCGCTACCGCCGAGAAACCCATCTTGATAGACGACAGCAACGGCCCCAGCCCGTCATGCAGCTCCGTCGCAAACCGTCGACGCTCGTTCTCCTCCGTCATGATGGTCGTGTTCAGCAGCATCTTCTCGTATTCCCTCTGACGCGCCTCCGCCTCCCCGAGCAGGACGAACATGTTCTTTATCATGAAGACGCCGACGGCAAAACACAACGACACGACGACACTGCCTATGGTGTACGGCTCATGAGTGTCAAATCCGAAGTCCGGCACGAATACGTTCACTATCTGGATCACGCTCCTCGTCGACATCACTATCAGACCCGCACATATTATCAGCCACGACGGATTGAGCTTCGTCAACTTCGTCAACTTGATTGCCATCACCGCCGCAAACACCTGCAACGCACAGCTTACAAACCAGAGAATATTAAATGTAGACATACTTTGTTGTTTTTCAGGTAGCAAAGATACAAAACTTCTCGCTCCCAAGTTTCCTCTCTCCCCCCTATGTGCTTCCACGTTTTTTTACTACCTTTGGCATAAACTTAGACTTGGATTACACCTCTCTTTTATGGAAGACGAACTGCAAACAACAAACAACACTCTCGACCTGCTCCGCGATCAGATCAACGCTGTCGTCAAGGGGCAGGACGAGGTCGTCTCTTTTCTCCTGACTACCCTCCTCGCCGACGGTCACGCCCTCATCGAGGGGCTCCCGGGCGTCGCCAAGACGCTCACCGCTCGCCTCATCTCGCGCCTCGTCGACGCTCGCTTCAGCCGCATCCAGATGACGGCAGACCTGATGCCATCAGACGTCCTCGGTCTCAGCATCTTCAATATGGCCAACTCGCAGTTCGAGTTCCACCCGGGACCCGTGTTCGCCGATATCGTCCTCGTCGACGAGATCAACCGAGCACCGGCTAAGACGCAGAGCGCCCTCTTCGAGGTCATGGAGGAACGTCAGGCTACTATCGACGGCAAGAAATACAACATGGGAGACACCTTCACGATTTTCGCCACCCAGAACCCTATCGAGCAGGAAGGCACCTACCGCCTCCCGGAAGCTCAGATGGACCGCTTCCTTATGAAGGTCAAGGTCGGCTACCCGGCTCAGGACGCCGAAAAGGAGATGCTCCTCCTCCATCGCGAGAAGGTCGGCTTCCAACGCCTCAACGACATCAAGCCGGTCATCTCCCTCTCCGAACTGGCTGAACTTCGTGCTAAGGTCAAGAAGACTTGGATCGAGGACAAGCTGGTCGACTATATCATCCGCCTCGTCAGTACGACTCGCTCCCACCCTCATATCTTCGTCGGCGCAAGCCCCCGCGCTTCTATCGCACTCATGCAGGCTAGCCAGGCCTACGCCCTCCTCAACGGCCGAGACTTCGTAGTCCCAGACGACATTAAGAGGCTCGCAGTCCCCGTCCTCGCTCACCGCCTCACCCTCACCGCCGAGGCTGAGATGGATGGCCGCACGGTCGAAGCTATCATCAAGGAGATCGCCGAGCAGACCTGCGTACCGCAATAATCTGCTCTACCACAGAAGTTCACTATTAGGGGGCTGCAGACCTATAGGTGTGCAGCCCCCTCTTATTGTATTTATATGTCTCGTCTTATTCTGTCGTCTCAGCCTTCTATCTTGCTTCCCTTCTCCCCTTTCTCTCCCTTGCTCCTTTTGCACGCTAAGTTCGGGATCGCCGAGATCAATATGACGTACGCACCGCCCATCAATACTTCTATCGGCAACAACCATACGTCCTCGACGGGTATCACCATCGGCAATAGGCACGTCGCCGCCGCCGGCGCAAAGGGCTTCACGAAGAGGCTGAACACTCCTAACATTATTATATATGTGGGTATCGAGTAAAACAACGGCGATATCCCCATCTCCCCACAAAACGTGGCCAACGTAGTCCCGACCGCCGACGCAAACACTATCAAGAACAATACTTGCCACGGCCTATGACGAAATCCACTCGTCGCCACCGAGAACTCTACCAACGTGACTATCAACGGCGGCGCTATCAGGAATCGCCAATCTACCAATACGCTCACGACAACCAACGGGACTAGACACAATATTATTAGTAGCCATCGCTTCAAGTCTCTCAACGTGTACTCCTTCCGCCTCTTCCAAAATCCCATCGAGACGCTCCTGACTCCTGCCGCCCTCTCTATGTCCTGCATTATCACAACGACTACACTCATCACGACGACACTTATCACGTACAGCTCAGAGTCTATCTCGGTCAACACGGGTAGCACGGCCGCCGCTATCGCCGGCGGTACACTCACACCTAATATATACATTAGTATCGCTACTCCCGCTACGGCTATCAACGCCTGACCTCCATATCCGACTACGCCTGCCCAGCGTACCAACGACCATCCTATCGCCGCTGCTCCTCCCATCAACAGTATTAACTGCAGCTTCCCGACATGCCATACCTGCTTCGGGACGACTAACAAACCGACCGCTAAAGCTCCTAACTCCGGAAATATCAACTCCCGATCTCCTACGACACTCGAGACTATCCCCATCACCGCTACGACCAACACCGCTAGCAGGTTCCTGACTACTCCTTCCTTCATCCTTGATTTATCTTTTTCTGCAAATATAGCCCCTTTTCGCCCCTAAGCAAACTACTTTAGGTGTTTCCCCTACGATTTTTTTTCGCGTTTGTTGCATTTTTAACTTTCTTTTTATAACTTCGTGTTGTTAATCTTAAAAATGCAATGGCATGAGGAAGTTTTCTGCGATCTTTTCGGCTGTCCTCGCCCTCGTCCTCTGCTCTGCGGCTCAGGCGGGCAACACGACGACAGCAACTGTCAACTGGAAAATTGTTGACGCAAATAACCCAGATGCAGCTTCTGGCTACATCCCTACAGGCTCCACAGCTCAGGTGGGCTACAACAAGATCAGTGGCAACACTGTCGCGTTCGGCAACACGGCTTGGGGTGTGAACAGAATCGGCTACGCAAGAGTCGAGGTCCCAGCTCTTAGCGGCGACATTATCCGAGCTACGCTCTCTATGCAGGTGTCCGGTAGCACCGACAGCAGGAGAACGACTACTTGGGGCGTCGGCTACAACGGGACGACTGTCTCTACATCCACATCCTACAACAACGCCGACCGCTCCATCACGACGACGGGCAACACCTACACGACGGCTACTCGCTCGTCCAGCGTCTTCGAGACTGCTACTTTCGACATCACTCCGGCTCTCGCTGGAAGCGCCTCCTACGGCAAGGCTGCTAACCTGATTATCTACGAACTCGCAGCTGCCGGCGGCTACATGAAGAACCCGGTAGTCACTATCGAGTACACCGCCCCTGTCTCTCACACGTCAACCGGCGTGCTCCGACTGACTACCATAGACGGCAGCAACCCTAACTCCGCAGCCGGTTTCCTGCCTCTCGACCAGCCAACTCATATCGGCTTCAACAAGTTATCAAATGGCTCCGTCGCCCTCGGCAACTCAGCATGGGGCGTCAACAAGATCGGCTATATGAGTGTCGACGTGTCTTCCCTCAACGGCAACATCACGCGCGCCACTCTTACCATGAACGTCTCCGGCAGCTCTGATAGCAAGCGCACGACAACATGGGGCGTCGGCTTCAACAACACTGCCGTCAGCAACAACATGACGTTCAACTCGGCCGATAAGAGCATCACGACGCTCGGCAACACCTACACCACGACAACTCGCAGCTCCCGCACCTACGAGACCGCAACATTCGACATCACGAACGCTCTCCGAGGCAACACTGACGGCAAGGTAGCCAACCTTATCGTCTACGAGACGGCCGCTGCCGGTGGCTATATGATGAACCCTGTCGTCACTGTCGAGTACACGACGACAACCCTCGGCAACAACTTCGCTAAGCAGAACCGAGGCCTCTGGGCTTGCAAGGCCGTCAACGGTCAGGATGTCTTTGTCAGCTGGCGTATGCGAGACACCGACAACCCTTTCACGACGACCTACAAGCTCTACGCTGACGGCAACCTCGTCGCTACTCTGACTGACAAGACTAACGTCACACTCCCGAGCAACTACGCTAACGCTCTCTTCAGCCTCGACGTCTTCGACGGAAACGGTGCTCTCATCGACTGCCAGTCCGACGTCCGCTGCGACAACGCCTTCTTCCACCATATCCAGCTCAGCTACCCTGGTGACTACACGATGCCTAACGGCTCTGTCGTCAACTACCACCCGAACGACTGCTCCGCCTACGACATGGACGGCGACGGCGAACAGGAGATTATCGTCAGATGGGACCCTTCCAACACGGGCGCAACGGCTTCTGCCACTGGCCCCGCTATTCTCGACTGCTACAAGCTCGACGGAACACGACTCTGGCGTATCAACTTCGGTCCTAACGTCCTCGCTGGCTGCCGATTCACCTTCCTCTGCTACGACTTCGACGGCGACGGCCGTGGCGAGGTTATCGCCAAGACGGCGCAGGGCTCAAAGGACGCTACTGGCGCATTCCTGCACAAAGGCCCTGCTGCCAACGCCAACCACTACGCCTCTTCTGTCAACAGCGCAGGTGTCATAACTGATGGCGGTCAGGAATGGATCACTTGCTTCGACGGCGCTACCGGTCGCGAGCTCGCTACTATCAACTACTGGCCTCTCTTCAGCGCTCATAGCAACTGGGACGACCGACGCGGCTATACCGACGGCAACACCTACGGACACCGTGGCAACTGGTTCAAGGGCTGCGTCGCAACTCTCAACGTCAACGGCAAACCAACTCCATGCGCTGTCACGCTCCGCGGCATCTACACCTACAGCTACGCCGCAGCCTACACATGGACGGGCTCTAGCCTCAACGTGGTCTGGAAGCACTCTTCGACGACCCCAGGTCAGGGCATCTACGGACAAGGAGCTCATAGCGTATCTGTCGCCGACGTAGACAACGACGGCTTCGACGAAATCCTTGTCGGCGCTGCTATGCTCGACCACAACGGAACTGTCCTCTGGCGCTCCGGACTCGGACACGGCGACGCTACGCATATCGGCGACTTCGACCCATCCAACCCGGGACTTGAGGTCTTCATCATCACCGAGGAGACCAGCGCAGCCTACGACGCCGCTATGTTCGACGCTCGTACAGGCAGGGTCCTCATGTACCGCGCTCAGACTGGCGGCGACACGGCTCGCGGTATGGCTCTCGACTGCGACGAGACTTACGACGGCTCTGAGGTTATGGAGTGGGGCGACGGCAACTTGATGACTTGCAAGGGCGTCAACATCGGCCCCTGGCACAACGGCTCGACCAACAGCTCCAGCATCAACTACCGTATCTATTGGGACGGAGACCTCCTCGACGAGTACCACGACCGCTCTCATATCGACAAGTGGAACAGTAGCTCGAAGTCTTGGGGCAGGACTATGACGCTCTACAGCTACGGCTATGGCGCCAACTCTATCAATAGCACGAAGTACAACCCGAACCTCCAGTGCGACATCTATGGCGACTGGCGCGAGGAGGCTGTCTACTGGGCTACCAATGGCGGCAACTACTACCTGACGATCTTCACGACGACGACGCCTAGCGACTACAAGCTGCCTTGGCTCCGCGACGACCACACCTACGATATGGCTATCGCTTGGCAGAACTGCGGCTACGACCAGACTCCACACCTCGGCTACAGCCCTGTAGAGTACTACAAGAGCCTCGGCTACAACGTCAACAAGGCTCTCAAGGCTGAAGGTGCTGTCGAGTCTCCTGACGAAATCATCGGCAACGACGACGACAACGTGCAGCTCTTCGACCTCGCTGGTCGCCCTGTCGCCAACCCGACACGTGGCTGCTTCATCCGCCGCTCCGACGCCGGCAGCCGTATCGTCATCATCAAGTAATTCCCATACCACTTGATATTTCTACCATGAGGCATCTCGACTTTCGCCGAGATGCCTCTTTCTTTTGCCCCTCTCCTTGCCTTTTACGTTCCTTTATATGCCAAATCTTTAATTTTCGTCAAAAAAACACACTACCACTCTAACAACATATTATAACTTTTCTTAAATTCGCATTGTTCATTTGGCGGAGCCTAACGGAAGTCTCTCCGCCAGATAACATCTTCTCCTTTGATTCAGCTACTCAAGACTTCCAAGAACTATAAATCTCTATCAAGAAATGGAAGAGTACATCTCTAATTTCAAAAAAGTAGTCCTCGAGAACTACGTTAACTTCAACGGTCGTGCTCGTCGTAAGGAGTTTTGGCAGTTCATTCTCGTGAACTTCGTCATTTCTATCGTCGTAAGCATTATCGCTGGCATGATTGGTCAGTGGCTCAGCTATCTCTACTCGCTCGCTCTGCTCCTCCCTGGTCTCAGCGTAGGCGCTCGCCGTCTCCACGACATCAACAAGTCTGGATGGCTTCAGCTTCTTGGCATTATACCTCTCATAGGTATAATCCTCCTCATCTACTGGTGGGCACAGCCAGGCGACAAAGGTGACAACCCTAAGGGTCCAGACCCAAAGGCTCTCGAGGCTTAATCTAGAGCTTCAGGCATAACAACCAATCCCCCGTCTTGCAACTCCGCAAGACGGGGGATTCTTTTTGTCCACTCCTCTTCCTCTCTGCCCTCTACAACATATAAAATGAAAGCGGGATAGAGCCCTTTCGAGCTCTATCCCGCTGCTTACCTATCTTGTTTAGGACAACTCTCTATAAATTAGATTTTTCAAGGCACACGAGACTTTGAATACCGGAGTGTTCTATAGTACATGAGGATTTCAAAGTTGAGTGTAACGTAGAAAAAGCAATTTATAGACGGTCGCTTACTCTTCCCTTCTCTCTCTTCTCTCCCCTCTATCGTCCCTTCTGTCTCTCCTGTCACCTCTGTCGCCCCTGTCGCCACGTGGCCTGTCTCCGCCATTGTTCCTCGGCCTCTCCGGCCTCTCGACGTAGCCCTCCGGCTTCGGGATCAACTCCTTGTGAGAGAGCCTCATCTTGCCTGTCTTCGGGTCGATCTCCTTCAACAAGACCTCGATGATGTCACCCTCCTTGCAGAACGTCGTCGGATCCTCGATGCGCTTCCAGTCCATCTCGCTGACGTGCAGGAGTCCGTCCTTGCCCGGCAAGATCTCGAGGAACGCACCGAACGTCGTCAAGGTCTTTACCTTGCCCTTATACGTCTTGCCAACCTCAGGGATTGCTACGATCTGGTTAATCCTCTCAAGCGCTGCATCTATGCTCGACTTGCTTGCCGCTGCTATGTTGACGATTCCGCACTTGTCGTCCTCGTCGATAGCTATCGTCGTGCCAGTCGTCGCCTGGATGTCCTGGATGATCTTTCCGCCCGGGCCGATTACGGCACCTATCATGTCCTTCGGGATCGTGATCGTCACGATTCTCGGAGCATGAGGCTTGTAGTCCTCCCTCGGCTCTGCTATCGTCTCCTTGATGCAGTCGAGGATGTGGAGTCTGCCTGCCTTTGCCTGTGCAAGCGCCTTCTCAAGCACCTCGTAGCTCAGTCCGTCGACCTTGATATCCATCTGAGTCGCCGTGATGCCATCCCTCGTACCCGTGACCTTGAAGTCCATGTCGCCGAGGTGATCCTCGTCACCAAGGATGTCCGAGAGGACGCAGTACTTGTCGCTCGTCGTGTCGGTGATGAGACCCATCGCGATACCTGCAACTGGCTTCTTTATCTTGACACCAGCATCCATCAACGCAAGCGTGCCTGCACAGACTGTCGCCATAGAAGACGATCCGTTGCTCTCGAGGATGTCACTGACTACACGAACTGTGTATGGGAGGTCCTCAGGTATCATGCGCTTCAGCGCCCTCAATGCGAGGTTTCCGTGTCCTATCTCACGCCTACCGACACCCCTCGGCGCCTTCGGGTCGTTCGTCGAGAATGGCGGGAAGTTATAGTGAAGCATGAACTTCTCGCTCCCCTGGACTGTAGCCTCGTCGATGAGCTTCTCGTCGAGCTTCGTGCCGAGCGTCACGGTCGAGAGTGACTGCGTCTCGCCTCGTGTGAATATCGCCGATCCATGAGGCCCAGGCAGATAACCTACCTCACACCATATCGGACGTATCTCGTCGGTCTTCCTGCCGTCCAGGCGTACCTGCTCGTCGAGCAATACCCTCCTGACGGCATCCCTCTCGACGTCATGATAGTACCTGTCTATCAGCGCCGTCGGTATCTCACCCTCATATCCCTCCGGATAATTGTTGGCTATGAACTCCTCCTTGATGGCATCAAAACGCCTGCCACGCTCTGCCTTGTTGGCTATCTGGCTCCTCGCGACGTCCTTCGCCTTCTCGTAGCACTGCTCACGAACCTTCGCCCTGAGCTCCTCGTCGTTCTCCTCATGGCAGTAAGTGCGCTTCGGCTTGTAGAGCTCCGGCCTCTCGCCACTCTCCGCGAGCGCCTTCAACTTCGCTACGAGCTCGTTCTGCGCCTGGCACTGCTTCTTGATTGCCTCATGCGCGAACTTCAACGCCTCGAGCATGACGGACTCCGATACCTCGTCCATCTCGCCCTCGACCATGTTGATGTCCTTCTCAGATGCTGCTACCATCAACTCGAGATCCGCATTCTCCAGCTCCTTAGCCGACGGATTGATGACGAACTCGCCATTGATCCTAGCTACTCGAACCTCCGATATCGGACCGTTGAACGGTATGTCGCTCACTGCCATCGCCGCCGACGCTGCTAGTCCTGCCAAAGAGTCCGGCATGACGTTCTCGTCTGCACTGAACAGTGTGATGTTTACGAACGTGTCTGCATGATAGTCGTCCGGGAACAACGGCCTCAGTGCCCTGTCGACCAGTCGCGCTATCAGTATCTCATAGTCGCTCGCCCTGCCCTCACGCTTCGTGAAGCCGCCCGGGAAACGACCCGCCGACGCAAATTTCTCCTTGTACTCGACGGTCAACGGCATGAAGTCCGTATCCGGCTTCGCCTCCGTGGCACTCGTCACTGCCGCTAGCAGATACGTGCCTCCACACTTGACCATGACCGACCCATCGGCCTGCTTTGCGAGCTTCCCGGTCTCTATGGTGATGGTCCTTCCATCTCCCAAGTCTATGACCTGCTCTACTGGTGTTGGTTTTACCATTTCCTTTCCTTAAAATTCTTTCTTGTAAATCCTTTCTATATCAACGGCAAATTTACCAAAATCTTTTCGGTAGTCCAACTATGTTTCGACTTATTCTTTTCCTTCTTTGCCTCCCCCACTCCCCCTTGGGGGATTTAGGGGGTATTATTTTCTTTTTTCTTTTATTTTATATTTACCCAGCCAATTTCTCCATTTCGCTCAGCCAACTTTCCGACTTCGCTCAGCCAACCTATCCATTTCGCTCAACCAACTTTCAGCCGACCTCTCCATTTCGCTCAACAACTTTCAGCCGACCTCTCCATTTCGCTCAACCAACTTTCAGCCAACTTCCAACCACTTTCTCTCCTCTTTGCTAATTGCTAATTCCTATATTGAATTAGCCCTGCATTAGCCCTGACCCATTTTTCCCCCGCCCTCCCTCAAAAACTCTTCACAAACTGCAACATATTGTGACACACATCCGTATAATATACGAGGCGATGTGGCACGAACTTTGCCACATCTCTACGTAGAGAACAACAATTACTAACTAACAACAGACTGTTATGAGAAGAATACACTCATTTTTTAGCGGAGGACTACTCGCACTGCTCACTCTCATCATGAGCTTCCCCGCTTTGGCGGAATCAGAGTACCCCTACACTCTCTCCATCCTCGCCGTAGACCAAGACAACAACGACATCCTCGCCAAGAAGGATACGGTCCTCTACAGCAACACCGAGTACTCACTCGATGAAATCGTCGAAAAGGCAACTCTGCTCAAGGGGCTTACCGACAGCTACTTCCCCGATAGATGGAACCGCTATACGGAATACTCCAACGAAAGCCACATCGGCTACAACAGCGAGTTGAAATACACGACCTATTCCAACACGAGAAATGGTGTCGTCATCATCAACCTCCACTACGGCATCCAGGTCAACATGACGGTCATGTTCAACAACGAGAAAGTCGCCGAAAAGTCCGAGCTACGCACACCTGGCTCGACCGGTTCTCCCTACGAAGGTGTCTCGCTCTACGAGAACACCGTCGGACAAGATTTCAAAGAGGGCGGCATTGCCAGCATCTCCATCAATGGCGAAATAACCTACTTTGAGGACCTGCCCAGCTCTTACGAAGAGGACTCTTACTATACACTCCCAGACAAAGGTCCTGTCGACCTTGTCTTCTATCTCACCGACAAGAACAAATTCGACCTCACTATTAATGCCGTCAAAGATGGCACGACAACTCAAATCGACAAGAAGTCCGAGATAAATTACGGCTCAGATTTCAACTACTCTAACATTTCCATCCCAACCTTCGAAGGCTACCACATCAAGTCTATTACGCTCGACGGCAAGGACGTGAAGTCTAAATTCCTCAGTGAATATGATGGCGTAAGAATGCCTATGCACGACGCTACACTCTCCGTTTCCTACGCACCTAATTCCAACCACAATCTGACTATCAATGTCAATAAGTGCGGCGAGACGGCTCAGGTCACTGAGTCTAACATAGCCTCGGGCTCCATCATCGCCCCGACGAGCTTCAATGCTCTTTCCTCTCTCCTCAAGGAAGAATCCTTCACTATCTCTGTCAACGGTAGCGAACCTGTAGAAACCTGGGACTTCACCATGCCCGAAGAAGATGCCGTAGTCGATGTCAATGTGACATCCTGCTACATGGAAGAGACCGAGTACGACCTCTCCGTCAAGACCTATATGACGCCCTACTCGTCCACGACTGAATTGGTCAATTCTGGCAAGACAACACACACCGCTGGTAAAGTCCAAAATGGTCAAACCGGTATCGGATACTACAGCTTCCAATACATTATTAACATTTCTGACATCGCCGACTTTACCTACGTCGAAAGGTTAAATGGGAGTTTGACTGCATCAGAATATTTCTACCTCAGCTACGTCGTCGTTAATGGCGTCACCTACTCGCCTGAAGAAGAGTGGGAAATGCCTGCCGAAGATGCAGTACTCGAACTATATTATGCCGACTACGACAGTAAAAAACTCTACATCTTCTCCGACGCCGACGAACATGCTTCTATTTCTGTAGACAGGACCAAGGCGGCGGCTTCGAGCTCCATCACCGCTACTGTCACCACCGACGAAGGCTACGTCTGCAAAGGCCTCTCCGTAAAGGGCGACGACTGGGTTCGTGTTAGAGACAACAAGGACAACACATACACCGTCATGTTCTCCTACAACCCTAACGACAACGTCATTATCCTCACTGCCGACGTAGCTCCGTCTAATCCTCACAAGGCGCACATCTTCGCTACTCTCAACGGCGCAATTATAGGCAAAACCGACATCGACCTCGAGACAGACTTGCAGTATAGTCTGAAAACTCTCTTGGAGAAATACGACCTCAACGGTGGCGCAGACAACCTCTACATCACCTACAACTGCTCCGCAGTAGACAATGATGGAAATGCCGTAGACTTGGGCTGGGACAACGACAATATCCCAATCGTCACTATGCCAGACAAGGATGTCACTATCCATATAGACCTCGCTACTGGCACTCTGGTCAACGCTTCTATCTTCGACAACGACGAGAAAGTCACTGAATTCTCGACTCTCCTCCGCGACGGTCAACCATTCATGCTCGAAAATGTTCGCTATAAGTTCCTCGAATACAAAGAGGCTGCAGATTTGGAAAAAGCTGGCTACAACGAGGCCTTCTACGTCATCGACGACAACAAGATCTACCGCGCCGACTGGCCCGAAGTAAACGACGATTACTATGGTCTCTACGCTCCGCTCCCAGAGAAAGACCATGTCGACATCTCTGTCTACTATACCTCCGACAAGCAGTTCGTCTTGATCAAGAAGGCCGTCATTGACAACATTGAAAAAGAATCTGCCGATGTCTCTGCTAATGGTGGCGATATCATCTCCACCTCCGACCTCTCTTTCGCTACCGACCTCACGGGCTACTCGATAGCCTCTGCCTCTCTCAACGGGCAAGATGTCACTGAAAAACTATTGCTGGGCGAACTCGCTATGCCGTTCGAAAATGCTACGCTCGTCGTGTCATACACCACGACAAAGACAAAGCAACTTACGGTCAAACTTGTCGAGACCTCCGATGAAGGCTCTCAGGAAAGCCAACACATCTTCGAGAGTGTTGTTGTCGGCAGCTACGTAGACATAGCGAAGTTGGCTGAAGCCAACAGCACACTCCCGATAATGGAAAAGATTAGAGATCTCATCATCAACCACTTCAAGGAGGGCTACGGAATGTCTGTCAAAGTCGACGACAAACTCCTCGACCCTACCGATGATGCGTATTTCCGCTTCCAGATGCCCGACAAGGACGTCACTGTCGTCGTTAGCAACAAGAATGAGACTGCCGAACCCATATCCTACGAGCTGACAGCCTACATCTACATCGACGATGAACTCGTCAACATCGTCGCTTCCTCCGCTTCCGAAGGCAAATTCTGGAATGAGTGGGTTGGAGGCTACGAGACGGTCACCTCAGTTCTCCTTGGAATTAACAAGGATATCGCCGACGCTTGCATGACGGCCGAAGAACAACGATTCTCTGATATCTACAACATCGAAAGCATCGTCTTCAACGACAAAAACGTCAATACTGGCGACGATTGGAAAATGCCGGCCAAAGACTCTGATGTCTCTATCTACTTCACCTCTGGCACTAAGCGTGTCTCTATCTACACCGACCTCGTACTGGGCGGCACCATCTCGGCTGACAAGCTTACTGCCTACGACAAGAGCAAGGTCACGATCACTGTCACGCCAGACAAGGGCTACACGCTCGAGTCCATCTCTGTCGACGGCGACAATGCCGCTCTCGTGAAGAACAACGACGGCACATATACCTACGTGGTCTCAGATAATGCTGCCTCGACGGTCCTCATCACAGCTACTTTCCTCAGCGACGGCTCTGATGCTACCTTCCTCACCGCTACTGCTGCCGACGACTTCAACGTCTCTGTCGACGACAAGTCTATCAACGTCTCAGGCGCTGACAAGTTCTCTGTCTACGACCTCTCTGGCCGTGAGATAGCTGCAGACGCGACTGGCTCTGTCCGAGTCGCCGCCGCTGGCCTCTACGTCGTCACGTCTGGCGACAAGAGCGCTAAGGTGCTCGTCAAATAAGTTTGATTTATCTACGACTAAGCCCCGAGGTCCGACGACCCCGGGGCTTTCTTTTTGCTCTTCTGGCTCCGACCGAGACGCCGACCTACAGATAGTAGTCCTTCAACGCCTCCTGATACTCGTCGCTCCGCGTCCCGTCTCCATTCAGTAGCGTCAGCTGACCATACTCTGTCTTCACCTCTCCATCCTTCCCCCAGACGAACGTGCTGACGACTCGCTTCGGCGGCTTCCGGCTCGTCGTGTATATCGTCGTCCTGCTCTTCTCGACGAGTCCCTTCCGCCCCATCTGCTCGACTATCCGCTCCGCCTGGTCGTATGGCAATATCACGGCCGCCGTCCCTCCTTCGTTCAGCATCCTCGCCATCCCTCCGACGAGAACCTCCATCGGCATCTGACTCGCATGCCGTGCCATCGTCCTGCGGTCATCGGGACACTCCAGCGACGACGTGAAGAACGGCGGATTCGAGACTATCATGTCAAACCGCCCACCGTCATAATCCCTGACGTCCGCTATCTCCGCCCGTAGCCGACTACTGAACTCCGACATCTCGAAATTATCCCGCGACTGTCCGACGGCCGACTCGTCGATGTCTATCCCGACAACCTCCGCCCGTTCATACCGCTGAGCAAGCATCAACGCGACTAGCCCGGTCCCCGTCCCTATGTCAAGTATCCTCCGCGGCTCCTCCCCGCTCTCCATCCTCACGAGTCCCCCAAGTAGCACCCCGTCCGTCCCTACCTTCATCGCCGCCCGGTCCTGATACACTACAAATCGCTTGAACCGAAAAAAATTATTAGACATATAATCTCCTTATTTACAACTTTTTCAACGACACCAGACCCCCGCCCGCTATCTATCTTTATTTTGGTGTTCTCGCTGAAAGTTTTATATTTGCATTTTGTTATTGACTACAAAATTAACGATTTCGATTAAATTCACTCATTTTCAATATGGTCACTCAAGAGCAGATCAAAGACCTCAATGGACGCGAGCTCGCGTTAAGGAGGTATCTTTGACGTCGACAATAGAAGACTACAACTCCAAGAAGACGAACTGAGAAGTCAGGAGCCTGGCTTCTGGGACGACCGTAAACGCTCCGACGAGGTCATGGCTCGCGTCAAGACCAACAAGAAGTGGATCTCCAACTACGAGAACGTCCACTCCGCTATCGAGGAACTGACTCTCGCCGTCGAATATATCCGCGAAGGCATCGTCTCCGAAGACGAAGTCGATACCGCCTATGCCAACGCTCTCAAGGTCACCGAGGAAGCCGAACTGGCCAACATGCTCCAGGGTGAGGAGGACCAGATGAGCGCTGTCCTCAAGATTGTCGCCGGCGCAGGCGGCACCGAGAGCCAGGACTGGGCGCAAATGCTCATGAGGCTATATATGAGATGGGCAGAGGCCCACGACTACAAGGTGACTATCACCAACCTCCAGGACGGCGACGACGCCGGCATCAAGACTGTCACCTTCGAGATCGAGGGAGACACGGCCTACGGCTACCTCAAGAGCGAGAACGGCGTCCACCGCCTCGTCCGCGTCTCCCCATTCAACGCGCAAGGTAAACGTATGACGTCCTTCGCCTCCGTCTTCGTCACCCCCCTCGTCGACGACACTATCGAAGTCCACGTGGACCCCTCCAAGGTCTCCTGGGACCTCTTCCGCGCCGGCGGCGCCGGCGGTCAGAATGTCAACAAGGTCGAGACGGGTGTCCGTCTCCGCTACCAGTACACCGACCCCGACACCGGCGAGACTGAGGAGATTCTTATCGAGAACACCGAGACTCGCAAGCAGACTGAGAACCGCGAGAACGCTATGCGCCTCCTCCGCTCCCAGCTATACGAACGCGAGCTCCGCCGCCGTAACGCTGCCAAGGCTAAAATCGAGGCCAGCAAGAAGAAGATCGAATGGGGCGCACAGATACGTAGCTACGTCTTCGACGACCGACGTGTCAAAGACCATCGTACTGGCTTCCAGACGTCCGACGTCCAGTCGGTCATGGACGGCAATATCGACGGCTTCATAAAGGCTTTCCTCATGGAATTTGGCGCACCAGACGCTTAGAGCTGACAGACAATGAACGAGGTTACTAAGAATACTACTCCGCAGGACGACAGACGGGCAATGTCCGCCTCCGACGCCGTCCGAGCTATGGTCGAGGCCGGCGAGGTCACTATCGGAACTATCTACGACGAGCCCGACCCGACGCCCGACGAGGACCACATGGTCCTCCGGACTGAGAAACTTGTCAAGATCTACGGCAAGCGTAAGGTCGTCGACGGACCTTCTATCATGGTCCGCCAGGGCGAGATCGTCGGTCTCCTCGGTCCTAACGGCGCCGGCAAGACGACGACGTTCTATATGACGGTCGGCCTTATCGAGCCAAACGAGGGGCATATCTACCTCAACGACCAGGATATCACTAAGTTCCCCGTCTACAAGCGCGCTCAGCTCGGCGTCGGCTACCTCGCCCAGGAGGCCAGCGTGTTCCGCACCCTCAGCGTCGAAGACAATATCATGGGCGTCCTCGAGATGACGAACTTCCCTAAGGACTACCAGAAACAACGACTCGAAGAACTTATCTCGGAGTTCGGCCTCGGCCATATCCGCAAGAGTAAGGGTATTCAGCTCTCCGGCGGCGAACGCCGACGTACTGAGATCGCTCGCGCCCTCGCTATCAACCCTAAGTTCATCATGCTCGACGAGCCTTTCGCAGGCGTCGACCCTATCGCCGTCTACGACATTCAGAAAATCGTCTGGCACCTCAAGGACAAGAATATCGGCGTCCTCATCTCCGACCACAACGTCGGTGAGACTCTCGCTATCTGCGACCGCGCTTATATCCAGGTGAGCGGTATGCTCTTCCGCGCCGGCTCAGCCGAACAGCTCGCCCAAGACGAAAAGGTCCGCGAAGTTTACCTCGGTAGAGACTTCATCCTGCGTCGCCGTAACTTCGACGACATAGAAAACGGCTCATCATCTTCACTTTAGCAGCAGCATCCTTACAATGACAAATCCTTACACTGTTCTCGTCAGACCATACGGCAACATCGAAGTCATAGAAAGCGCAAGATGCCGACGCATCTCTATCAAGGTAGCTGACGACTTGACTATACGTCTCGCCGCCCCACCTAACACTAAGGAACAGGAGATTGTCGACTACGTCCGCTCGCATACTGCCGACATCGACCGCTGTCTCGACAAGCAGTCAGAGGTCGAGCCTATCGTCTTCACCCCAGAGACGGTGTTCAAGACTCGTTTCCATACTCTCTCCCTCAAGCCCGAGGCTACCGACAACCGTATGCGCTACCGCCTCGAGCAGCAGACGCTCTCTATACAGTACCCCCGCGCCATGCCCGCCAAGAGCAAGCAGCTTCAGGACTTCGTCCGCAAGGCTATCGACGCGACTCTGAAGAAGGAGGCTGAGCAGTACCTCCCGCAACGCGTCAAGGAACTGTCTGAAAAGACTGGTCTGAAATATAGCGACGTCGAGTTCCGCAACATGACGAGCCGCTGGGGCAGCTGCACGACCGACGGGCGTATCCATCTCAACGTCCAGCTCATGAGACTGCCAGACCATCTCATCGACATGGTCATCCTCCACGAACTCAACCACATTCGCCATATCGATGACAACGACCAGTTCTGGGAAGACCTCAACGCCCTCTGCAATGGTAAAATCGACCAGCTCGAGGCGGAGATAAAGTCCTGGCGTACTACCTACTAACCGTTATACGAGAAACACAGGGTCACGACACTCACTCTGACCTCGCCAGCGCCACGTAGCGTCTCGGCACACGCCTCGACGGTCGCACCCGTCGTAAACACATCATCTACTATCGCCACGTGCCTCCCTGCCAGACACGAGCTCCTACTCGTCAACTCAAAACTCCCTTTGACATTCTTCCGACGCTCCTCCCCGTTCAGCCGCGTCTGCGTCCCCTTGAACGTACTGCGCCAGAGTACGTCCGTCAAGACCTCTATCCCTGTCGCCGCTCCTATTCCCTTAGCTATCAGCTCACTCTGATTGTATCCTCTCGATGCTATTCTATCCTTGTGTAGCGGGACGGGCACGAGATAGTCAATCCCGTCAAACGCCCCTGCATACCTTCCCCTCATCCCTATCTCCCTCCCCATCTCATACGCGAGGCTCGACTGCCCCCTGTACTTGAAGTCCTCGACAATGGTAGAGGCGCCCTCCCCACTTCGATAGTAGAAGAACGAGATTCCGCGCTCGACGTCCATCCATTCCCTCATCTTGTCGGTCATCTCGTTGTCTGTCGGATGGTCCTCGAAGCCCGTCGCCGGCAACCCGTCAAGACACACCCTGCAGACGTGTCTCTCGGCATCCATCAGCCTCTCGCCACACAGCATGCAGACTGACGGTAAAAAAAGTTGCACGAGACCATTCAAGACCTCGTGCAACACCTGTTTCCGTCCGCTCATCAAAGCTTGATTCCCATTACTATGACGTCGTCGACTCGCTCATAGTGGCCACACCACTCCTTGAGGATCCTGTCCATCTCGACCTTCTGCTCGCTCATCGGGAGCTCGTGGAGGTTCATCAGCATCTCGTTGTACCTCTTCGTAGAGAACTTGATGAGGTCGTCGTCGTTAGGCGAGCCACCCATCTGGTCGCCGAATCCGTCAGAGCACATGTAGATGTAGTCTCCCTTGTGCAGCTGCGTGATAGTCTCGACGAACTCGTTGGCAGTCCTCGGCTCGCCGATGCCACGCCTCGTTCCCTTGACAGTCTCGAGGTTACCCTTGACGATGAAGTTCACCGGGCGACGCGCAGCAGCCGAGACGACCTCCAATGTGTCGAGGTTTATGTCTATGATGACGCAGTCCATGCCGTCCCTCTTCTCCTCGGTCGTCACGTTCTTGTTGAGTGTCGCCTTGATCTCCTTGTCGAGCTTGTCGAGGAGCTTGCATGGCGTCAGCATCGCGGGGTCGTGAGCGGCGTCGTTGAGGATAGTCGTCCCGATCATAGTCAGGAAGGCGCCATGGACGCCGTGCCCCGTACAGTCGCCGCAGCAGATGATGACATGATTCTCGTGGCGAGTGAACCAGTAGAAGTCGCCGCTGACGACATCCCTCGGGAGGTAGAGGATGAAGGAGTCCTGGAAAGGATAGTCCTTGAGTCCATCCTGCGATGGCAGCACCGACGTCTGTATGAGGTTGGCGTAGTTGATGCTGTCCATTATGTCGTTGTTCTTCCGCTCGATCTCGTCCTTCTGGTCGCTTATCTCCTTCGTCTGCCTGTTGACCTCGTCCTGCAGTTCCTTCTGTCTGCGGAGGAGCTTCCTCTCGCGCCACTTAGAGAAGAGCCTGAAGCCCCAGAGCAGTGCGCCGAGAGCGAGGAACGGGAACCATATAGTCTTCCAGAAAGGCTTGTCGATATGAATGGAGATGACGAGAGGCTGCTCGCACGTTATGCCCTCGCCGTTGAAGGCACGGATGTGGAGCTTGTAGTCGCCCTCCGGGAGGAAGTCGAATTCCTTGTGGCTCTGATGTCCGAGTGGCATCCAGCGCTCTGTCTCCTCGTCGCCCATCTGGAGCCAATACTCGTAGGAGACGTTGGCAGGGTCTCTCATGCTTATGCCGACGAAGTCGAACTCGAGCTTGGCGACGTTGCCGTCGTAGGGATACGGGAGGCTGATAGGCTTAGCCGTACTCTTCTTCTTGCCGTCGACGACGACGTTGGTCAGGTTGATGATAGGGGGGACGGAGTTACGACGGTCGTAGGCGGAGATGTAGTGGACAACGCCATTGGAGGATGGGAACCAGAGGTCTCCATCGGAGCTGACTGCGACGCCGTCGAACTCGTAGGACATGCCCTGGTTGATGCCGTAGGTCCTGATGTTACCCGTCGAGAGGTCGATGCAGCTGAGGCCAGGCTGGTGGCAGACCCAGATATGCTCGTTGGCGTCCTTGGCGATGCCATAGCAGTAGTTTTTCTCGAGGCCCTCGACAGTGGTGATAGTCACGATAGAGTCGTTGCTCGGGCAGAGGACGCCGCCGTTGACAGTGGCGAGCCAGAAGCGGCCGATACGGTCGATAGTCATGCCAGCGACGTCGACCGGGACGTTGGCGAGCCTATGGATATCGAAAGCGCCATCCTCGACTAGCATAGCGATGCCGCTATCCTTGGGGCCGAGCCATAGCTGCCCGTCCTCGTCGAGGAACACGAAATTGATATTGTTGTGAGGCAGGCCGTTGTTGGTGTTGTAGACCTTCGACTCACCGCTGACGATCGAGTAGACAATGAGGCCACCCTGGGTAGCGATAAAGAGAGTCGAGTCGTTGTTGACCATTCCGTTGACGATACGGAGGCTCTGCTGCGAGGCGCCGACGTCGACAGGGCGATATCTGCCGTCCACGTCGTTGCGGACGTAGATGCCGCGGCCACGGGTGCCGACGTACTGACGCTTGCGGTTCTTGTCGAAGACGATAGCCGTCACGTCAGTCTGAGCCGGGAGGCCTGAAGACGTGTCGAAATACTCGAAATTTGTGCTACACTGAGTGTCGAGGGATATGATGCCCTCGTTGAGACCGAGCCAGAGGCGATCGCCATCGACCTGAGCGGAAGTAATCTTGTTGCGTACGAAGCCAATGTTGGCGATGCCATACTCGGCGAAGTAGTTGTTGATCCATGCGACGACGCCACCGCCGTAGGTACCGAACCAGAGGATGCCCTCTCGGTCGCCCATGATGTCGGCGACAAAGTCGTTGCCGAGACCGTTGTCAGCGCCGAGCGAGAGGGCCTCGACATAGTCGTCCGTTGCCTCTCGGTACTTCCATTCCTTGAGACCGCTGCCCCAGGTGCCGACGTAGAGGTCGCCCATAGCGTCCTCGTAGAGAGCGCGGATGTCGTAGTCAGTAGCAGCGCCGTCGGTTGTGCAGGACTCAGTGTTACGTTCAATCTTCTTGACCTCGCTGCCGAGAGTGTAGCGGAAGATGGAGCCGTCGCTCATACCGATCCAGTAGCCGCCGTCCTTGGCGCGAGAGATACAATTGACACCGGCCTCGTCGAGACCGTCGATGAGGTGAGGGTTGGAGAGACTGCCGTCGATATCGACCTTGACAGACATCATGCCCTCGTCAGTACCGACGAGGAGGGACATCGAGTTGATAGCGGCGACGGAGGAGAATACGACCGAGCCGAATTTCTCCTCGTCGAAATAGGTGACAATCTTATGATCTGGTGTAATCTTGACGAGACCCATGTTCTGCTCGACAGCCCAGATGTTGCCCTTATCGTCGAGAGACATAGCCTTGATAGGGGCTGACATTTCCTCGACAGCGGGGAGGGCGTGGAAGTTATGCCCGTCGTAGAAAGAGAAACGCCCATTGCCGTGACCGAGCCAGAGGTTGCCGTCGGTATCGAGGAGCATACGCGAGACGTAGTTGTCGGCGAGGGAGTCTCGGACGGAGTAGTTGCTAAAGTGCACGCCGTCGTATTTCGAGAGTCCCTCGGCCATACCGATCCACACGAAGCCGTCGAGGTCTTGAACGACGCTATAGACATAGTTCTGAGGCAGGCCAGAAGAGTTGGTAAACTTGGCCAGGCTAAACTCCTGAGCGGCAGCGGCGAGGCTGGCGCATAGGAGAGCTACGAGCGAAAATAATTTCAGTTTCATAATGCAATGATACGGAAATAATCTCAAAGTTGTAACAATGCAAAAACAAATTGCGAAGGAGTGGCGAAAAAAAGTGAGCTAAGGAGTCGATGGGCATAGCGTTGGAGAGCCTTGACATACAGACGAGACACGTCGGCAAAAAATGCAACTCAGGGCATGACGACAGGGGCGTAGGGTTGAGAGGTGGGGGGCGAAACAAGCGAGTAAAAGGAGGGGAGGAGGGGAGAAGAGAAGAAGGCGGTGCGCACTCAGAGAGAGACGCACCGCCCAAATGCATTATAAACAAGAAGGATCAGTGACGTTTAGTTACGTCTCTGATAAGTTGGAGGTATGTATCAGATTGAGAAGGCTCGTAGATCTGATAGAAGCAGTTGCCATTCGGGTCTGGAGTGAAGAGCATCTGCTTGTCGGTCGTAATTGTGACAGTTCCTCTCGGTGAGAGGTTGAAGTAGTCGTCACCATAGAGAGCCTGAATAGCAGAGAGAGCATCCCACATACGTTGTCCCGTATTGCAGTTGAAGTTCGAGTAGACGCTCTTGATAGGATGGGTGTCGGTCCAGTTGATATCAGCAATCACTTGTTCAGGGGAGTAGTCGACTGCGTCACCGATCTGGCTTGGAGAGAAATAAATATTGACAGATGCAGGCCATTTCTGGAGGAAGTTGCGAGAGAAGTTGAGGGCTTGTTCGTTGTGACCAAAGTTGTAGCCAGTTCCATTGTTGTTTTCTTCGAACTTGCCCCCCATCACGTAGATTCCCTTAACCTTCTTGGCGACGAGGTCGACGCCGTTGAGATTAGAGAGTTCATCTGGTTGCGAGTCGAGCAGTTGAGACACAGTCGACATGAAGCCGATAGCGCAGATGATGACGGAGTGGTCTGGCTGTCCGGCGAGGAGCTGCCTATATAGTTTCCACCCGTCAGGGAGAGCGGAATAGTCGGAGATAGAGCGCGGGAAGATCGGGTTGTCGTTGAGGTCAGTATAGTAGCAGATATCGGAATAGGGGATGTAGGCGTTAGGGTTTTCCACCCCGTTGCGCTCGACCCCCATAGGGATAGAACCGTAGCCATAGAAAGTGTTCATAAGGTCAGCCAGAGCGATTTTATCTTCTCCCATACGGCACACGATGCCGCCGAGGAGGTGGCAGTTGCCCTTGTCGGCCTGGTCGTATATGATGCGGAGGGCGAAGAGGTCGTCGGTAGAGGAGCCGATGTCAGTATCGTAGATGACACCAGGAATGCCAGTATATTCAGCGTCGGACTCTGGAGTTGGGTCATCGTCCTTGGAGCAGGAGGAGAACGCTAAGAGGACGAGCAGGAGGGCTGAGAGCAGCCTAAGAAACCTATTGTCTTTCATAACAGATTTATTACATCAAGGAGGATATACGAAAGGAGACAGAAAAGGTTGTAGTTGTACCCAGAGTCTAGTTGAATAATGATAGAGAGTCAGAGGATCATGTTGTCAGGATTGTGGAGAGTGGAGACGAAGAGAGCCGGGGGCAGACGTCCCCGGCTCTCTGTATGCCAGTCCGGACAAGCCGGGCATAAACAAATTAATTGAAGGCCTCGATGATGCCGTAGAAGTCGGCAGCCTTGAGAGAAGCGCCACCGATGAGACCACCGTCGACGTCAGGCTGAGCGAAGAGTTCCTTAGCGTTGGAAGCCTTGCAGCTACCGCCGTAGAGGATCGTGGTGTCGTCAGCTACCTTCTGGCCGTACTTCTTAGCGACGATGCTACGGATGAAGGCGTGGATCTCCTCAGCCTGAGCACTCGTAGCCGTCTTGCCGGTGCCGATAGCCCATACAGGCTCGTAGGCGAGGACGATCTTAGCGAAGTCGTCGGCAGAGAGGTGGAAGAGAGCGTTCTCGATCTGCGCCTTTACGACGTCGTTCTGCTTGCCGGCCTCGCGCTGCTCGAGGACCTCGCCGATGCAGAAGATGACCTTGAGGCCGTTAGCGAGAGCGAGGTTGACCTTCTCCTTGAGGATCTCGTCGGTCTCGTGGTAGTAAGCGCGGCGCTCTGAGTGGCCGAGGATGACGTACTGGGCGCCAGTCGACTTAACCATAGCAGCAGAGACCTCGCCGGTGAAGGCGCCCTTCTCCTTGTCTGCGCAGTTCTCAGCAGAGACCTTGACGAGCTTGCTGTCGACAGTGCGTACGACATCAGCGAGGTGGATGAACGGAGTGCCGAGGATAACGGTGCACTTAGGTGCGTTCTTCTTAAGGATCTCGTTGACCTCCTTAGCCAACTGGACGCCCTCCTCAAGGGTGTTGTTCATCTTCCAGTTGCCAGCAACAATTTTCTCTCTCATTTCAGTATGAAGTTATTACTAATTAGTTTAACGATTTTGTTTCTTACGTTTTTTGAAGACGAGGAAGTAGACCATCGAGCCGACGAGAGCAAGGCAGAGGACCTGGAGCCAGTCGTAGCTCCTCTCGATGCCGAGCAGATATGTCGACAGAGGGGCATCGAGGAAGCTGTCTTCTGGGACGTGGTCTATATGGTATTTAGCGACGACGACGCCATCCTTGAGCACCATGATGGCGGGGTTGCTGCGGGCCATTGTCTTGAGCATGACCTCGTCGGCGAAGAGGAAGTCGAGTGCGGAGCCGGACTCAGCCTGGACACGTGCGCAGACGTCGGCCGTCGAGGAAGTGCAGACGAAGAACTTGAGCCCCTTGGCACGTGCGCGGTCGCTGAGGCGAGCCATTTTCTTGAGGCCGGTGGAGTCTGCCATCTCGACCTTAGGTGAAATAGCGAGGAGGACGGGTTCGGTGCTGGAGAGGAGTTCTTCGGTATGCTCGTCACCCTCGACGTCGATAAAAGTAAAGTCAGCTATTGCAGGAGTGTAGCCTTCCTTGATGACGACCGTGCGTGTCTCGCGGAAGACCCATGTAGAGTCCTCGTATGGGTAGTTGTTCTCGTCGAACTCCTTGACCTCGCCGTTCTTCTCGAGGAGGAAAGTCGTCTTGAACTCGCCCATCGGAGCGTCCTCGGGGATAGACATAGAGCGCTTGATATCCGTCCCGACCGAGAAAGGTCGGAAGTCGATCATAGGCTCGTCAGTAAGGCCCTTGATAGTCACGAGGATAGAGATGAGGAGGCCGCAGGCGAAGAGTGCGGACTGGCGCCACTTCTTGACATTGGGGGCGAACTCGCGGCTCCAGAGGAAGACGAGGACCGCCATCGGGAGGAAGACAAGATTCTTGAAGAACGTCTCCCAGTTGGTCAGTTTGACAGCGTCGCCGAAGCAGCCGCAGTCGCTGACGGGGTTAGCGATAGCGATATAGAGAGTGAGGGGAGTGAAGAAAGCCATAAAAGCGAGGACGACGGCGGAGGATACGCGGAGGTAGGCGCCGACGAGGAGGGCGAAGCCAGCGGAGAACTCGAGGACCGACTGGACGGCGGAGAGGACGAGGCAGAGCGACCAGGGGATAAAATCGAGACCCCAAGCGATGAAGTAATCTTCAATCTTGATAGCGCCACCGGTAGGGTCGACACACTTGACGAAGCCGGAGAAGACGAAGAGGAGCCCGAGGGCTACCCTCATAAGATTAAAGAACCCTTGCTTGATGCTGTTGCCCATAGTAGTCTCTTTGCTAAGCAGTTTTTATGAGTGCAAATATAGAATAATTTATCATATCGAGGTAATTAGCGTCGACGCCCTCGCTGACGAGAGTATTGCCGTTGTTGTCCTCGATCTCCTTGGTACGGAGGATTTTCATCATGATAATATCTGTGATAGACTCGACGCGCATACGGCGCCAGGCCTCGTCGTAGTCGTGATTCTTGAGACACATAAGGTTCTTGGCCTGAGCGATCTTGTCGTCGTAGGCCTTGATAGCGTCGTCTGGTGATATGTCCGCCCAGTCGGAGTAGCCCTTCTCGGTCTGGATGAGGGCCATAGCGGCATAGTTGACGACTCCGATGAACTCGGTCCTCTGCCCCTCGTCGATTTTAGCGTCGCCGGTAGTCTGGAGGGTTCGGATCCTGCTGACCTTGATAAAGATCTGGTCGGTGAGGGAGGCTGGTCTGAGGACACGCCAAGCCGTCCCGTAGTCGTGAGCCTTCTTGACGAATAGTTCACGGCATAGAGCGGTCTGCTGGTCGTACTCCTGAAGTGTCTTGCTATTGCTCATTGCATTAACATAATCCGAGTTCAAAGTTAATGAAAAAAGAGAAAAAGGTAAAGAGGGGGCGTAGAAAAGGGAGATTTCGGGGGAGAGAAAAAGAGAGCACGCCTTGAATTGCTTTCCTATTACTCTCAAAAGAGAGAAACGAGGCAATGTGAAAGGACGTAGACCTTCAATTTTGTTGGTCTTATTTACAAATTCTGCATTTATTTGCAGAAAACACGGATAAGACAGCCAGAATATGCGATTTAATGCGTAGATTTGTAAAGGCAAAGCGTAAAGAAATGTTAGTTCAATTTTCATTCTCGAATTACAAGTCGTTCAAGGACAAGGTGACACTCAACCTTAAGGCGTCCACCTCCAAGGCAGACGAAGCGAGAGCGTGTGCGTCGGGCTTCGGGTATTCCGTCTTGAAAGCAGTTGCAGTCTATGGGGCGAACGCAAGCGGCAAGACAAAGCTCTTCGACGCGCTCAAATTCATGAAGATGGTCGTATGTCCCCCCCAGACAGACAACCTACCCATGTTTGACTATTGGAAGCATCTATATTCACCATTTCGGTTGTCATCGAGTTCCGCGGCATCTCCATCGTTGTTTGAGGTCGTCTTCATAATGGACGGGGAACAGTTCAAGTACGGGTTTGAGTTGAACAAAGACGTCATCCTCAAGGAGTGGCTACTCAGGAAGACGCAAAGGTGGACGACGTTGTTCACGAGAGAAGGCAATGACATAACATGTGCGAAAGCGAACATCAATGAGAGGATTGCGAAAACCCTCATAGATGCGCACATGGTCTCATCCTCTACCACCTTTCTCGGGGCGCTTGCGGCATTTAACGAGCCGTTAGCGAATAGATTGCGTGCGTGGTTTTCGTCAGTTGTCATAGTTTCCGCGAACGACATGGGGCTGAGCGTGTCAGCACTCCAAAACGAGGAGTGGAAGTCGTCGATGCTATCGTTCGTAAAGATGTTTGACATCGGGATAGAGGATTTGATGCCGCACGAGATAGGGGTGGAGCAGATACCGGACAAGATAAAAGCCATATTGGGACTAGACAGGCTCAAAGGACAAGTCTATGACGGGATAATAGCACGTCATAGAGTTTACAACGACCTCTATGAGCGCGACGGGTCAGTATGGTTCTCGATGGAGCAGGAAGAGTCGTTCGGGACGAACAGACTCATGCTACTAAGTCATCCGATAGTCAATGCGCTACGGAACAACACAGTGTTGCTTGTCGACGAGATAGACAGCGGGATTCACACCCTAGTGCTGAAGAGCATCATAGAGACCTTCTACAGAAAGTCGAAATCAGCACAAATCGTGTTCAACACCCACTGCACGCCATTGTTAGGGATGGATAGTTCAACGGCGGGGAGACTCCTGAACAAAGACCAGGTCTATTTTGTCAACAAGAACATGTATGGAGAATCCAGCCTGACCGCCATGCAAGAGTACGAAGGGAATCTGCGGTCGAACCTGGAGCGGAAGTATTTAGATGGCTATCTGGAAGGAGTCCCAGCCATTGACGAGGACGCAATCAACCTAAGAGAAGTGGCACAATGAAGAATGACGTTCGTCTCAAGGGGAGAAAGCAGAAGAGGAAGATAATAGTCTACTGCGAAGGCGAGAAGACAGAGCCGTCATACATAAAACTCCTGAAGAAGTGTCACCCCAATGTCGAGGTAGTCGCGAGAGAGGGCAGTGGAATTGGCTGCTGCATAGCTTTTGTAGATTGGGCAGACAGAGCGTTCGGCAATCTCAACACACTTCAGCAGGGGAAATACGACCAGAAGTGGCTGATGTTCGATTGTGACAGACATGGAGACTTTTGGGAAGCAGTGAAGAAAGCGCGGAAAAACGGCTTTAAGGTGGCATTCTCAAACATGTGCATAGAGTACTGGTTTCTGCTACATTTCCAAGAAGATGAGATGGGGAAACTGAAAGCACCAGGGGAGGGTGGTTGTTCGGA
The DNA here is from genome assembly GCA_017417385.1 of Bacteroidales bacterium. Taxonomy (GTDB): domain Bacteria; phylum Bacteroidota; class Bacteroidia; order Bacteroidales; family Marinilabiliaceae; genus W3P20-009. The sequence continues at coordinate 13,349 of JAFPZF010000068.1, read as the reverse complement.
CAGGCACATACAAATGCTGAACAGGCACATAGACAAGTACAACAAAGGGCGCAAGGACGAAGACAAGGTGCAACACTTCGACCCAGAGAAGAAAGAAGTCGGGGAGGACTTCTTTGACCTGATGTTTGCACTTGACCCGACGACAAAGGAAAGGAGAGTAGACATAGCCTTCAGACGAGCGATGACGATACACGAAATGAAGAAGTCAATGGGAGCAGAGTTCCAAGAATCAGTCACTGCCGTTTATGAGTTTTTGGAGGAGATAGGAATCTGCCATCGATAGAATACCAAGTTTCGCACACCTATTTCATAGACATTCAATGACAGAGGAGACGGCGGGGTCGTCTCCTCTGATTGTATTATGTGAAGAGGAAGGAGAGATAGCTAAGGGCGGGAAGGCTCGGAGATGAGGATGAGGTCGAGGCGGCGGGTGGAGGAGTCGATAGAGTATTTCTTGAGGACTCCGGGGCCACAGGAGCCGTTGCCAGTCCCGAGGAGGGCGGCATCGACGTTAAGGTAGGTTGCGGAAGGGGCTGGGAGCTCGTGGTCGTGCTTGACAGAGGCGATCTCGTGGGCAGAGAAGGGGAGAGCAGAGAAGGAGAAGAAATCGCCAGCGGCGGGCATGACAGAGAAGGACTTGCCGCCACCGAAGACGCAGACATAATCAGTAGACATGTGATTGCCACAGTCCTGAGGGCGAGGATAGTGGACATACTGGTCGGCGACGGAGCTACGGAAGGCGCCATAGCGGGAGCCGCAGAGACGATCTGGGTAGTTGTCGACAGGGCCCATGCCGGTGTAGGCGACAGAATCCATAGACAGCGGGAGACGGAAAGAGACGCCGAGACAAGGGAGAGTCGGCAGCGAGCCGTGCTGGGAGAAAGTAGCCGTGAAGTGGACGTAGGAAGAAGAGAAGTAGAGGACACTATAGACCACGTCGACAGAGCCATTGCGAGTCTTGTAGACATGCTTGGAGGAAAGCCAGACAGGTTCGTCTGGGCAGGACTTGAGGACACGGAGGGGGATGGCGACAGAGTCGACGAGAGAGTCGAGCCCCTGACGGGTCCAGTCCTTGGCGATCCAGTTGCCGAAGCCACGGTCGTTGTCGAGTGGAGCGCGATAGAGGTGAGGGTGGACAGTAGACTCGAACCAGTCGATAGCCTCCTGTGAGATGTCGGCGGCGACAGTTGCAGGTGGAGCCGGGGCCTTCTTAGGATGCCCGGAGGAGATCACACAATGGTAGACCTCGTGACCGGCCTTAGCCCAGGGCTTGTCTATACCAAGTCTAACCGAAGCCTGCCGGAAGCCCGTCTCAGGATCCGTCTCCTCGGAGAGGACATAGTCAGACAGGGAGACGTGAGGGTCTCGCTTGACGAGAGACAGTTTGCCGCCGACGGAGGCCACAGTGACAGGGGAGTAGACCGCCTTGACCTCCTCGTACTTAGCGCCAGTCTCTCGGAAGCTCGAGACGACTCCCTTGATACAGAAAGCCTTCAGGTTAGGCTTATCGCCGAAGTCGCCGCCATAGGCGATGAAGCTGACGCTATCCGTCTTCTTGAGGATACCCTCGTCGGCCCACTCCCAGATGAAGCCGCCGAGCATACGGGGGGTGCTATAAATCTCGCCCCAGTACTCCTTCATATTGCCGAGGGCGTTGCCCATAGCGTGGGCGTACTCGCTCGTCAGGACAGGGCGGGAATCAGAGTTATCTCGGGCGATAGAGAGGAGACGTTCCCAACGAGCATTCTCTGGGCGCTCCATATTATTGTCGGCAACACCCGGGTTGAGGTACTCGTCCTGAGTACGGGGGTAGAAGCGACTAATCACATCGACATAGGAAGGGTCAGGGGACTTAGAGACAGAGCCGTCGAGGAGAGAGCGGGAGCCCTGAGCACCCTCGTAGTGGATAAAGCGCGTCGGGTCAGTCTCGCGAATCCACGCGGCGGAGGAGGCGAAGTTACTCCCCCACCCTGCCTCGTTGCCGAGACTCCAGCCGATGACGCAGGCGTAGTTGCGGTCGCGAAGGACGAGGCGCTGAGTACGGTCGAGCCAAGCGGCAGTCCAAGAAGGGTCACTAGCGAGACCACCGCGGAGACCATGCTCCTCGATGTCCGCCTCGTCGAGGACGAAGAGACCGAGACTGTCGCAGAGTTCGTACCAGCGTTCCACATTCGGATAGTGGCAAGTCCGGACAGCGTTGATATTAGCACGTTTCATCAGAAGGATGTCCCGAATCATGAGAGAGTCCGACATGACATGACCCGAGACAGGGTGCATCTCGTGGCGATTGACTCCACGGAGACGAGTCGGAATACCATTGACAAGAAGCTGACCGCCGGCAATCTCGACAGAGCGGACGCCAATATTGTGGCGGACCTTCTCGACAACGTTGCCGAGACTATCGGAGAGGGTGAGAGTGAGCGAGTAGAGGTAAGGGTTCTCGGGCGACCAGAGCTTAGGATTGTCGACAGGCGTCTGGAGCCAGCCCCACATAGGATAGCCACGCTGAGGAGTCCGGAGATTCATAATAGCCGCCTTGTGATTGACGTTGAGCATAGCCTCGGCGTCGGCAGAGAGGAAGTCGCCGGAAGCGACGTCGCGACCATCGGCATCGGTGAGGGAGAGGGAGAGACGGTAGCCGTGGCCAGAGAAGCCGTCGAGAGACTCGAGCTCAGGGTGGACAGAGACGAGAGCCGTCGAGCCAGAGATAGAAGTACGGACAGCGAAGTCGCGGATGCGGATAGAGTCAGTCGCAAAGAGAGAGACGCCACGGTGGAGGCCGGCGATGCGCCACATATCCTGATCCTCGAGGTAGCTACCATCGGAGTACTTCAGGACCTTGAGAGCAATAAGATTGTCAGCGTCCGGGCGGAGGAAAGGCGTCAGACGGAACTCGGCGGGCTCCATGCTACCCTGAGAGTAGCCCACGAAAGAGCCGTTGACATAGAGATAGAAAGCCGAAGAGACAGAGCCGAAGCGGACGAAGACCTCGCGCCCCTTCCAGTCGGCCGGGAGACGGAAAGAGCGGCGGTAGCAGCCCGTCGGGTTACGCTCGACGAAAGCCGTGTAGTCCTTCTTAGGCTCGCCCATGACACGAGGCGGGTCGATCTTGAAAGTATAGCCAGAGCTACTATAGATAGGAGTCCCGTAGCCAAGCATCTCCCAGTCGCCGGGGACGGGGATGAGGTCCCAGCCCGAGTCCGAGAAGCCAGTGCGGAAGAAGTCGGAGGGCTGCTCGTCTGGGGTACGGGTCCAATGAAAACGCCAGAGACCATCGAGAGATAGCTGCCTATCGCCAGGAGTCTCGGAATAGGGGAAGAAGGCGGCACGTGGTGCCTCGCGGTTGATATGCAGAAGAGACTGGTCCTCCCACTCATGATATTCGGAAGAAGGCGAATCGGGAGAGCAGCCGTGAGAGACCGCCAAGAGGAGAGACGAGAAAAAGGCGGCAGATAGATGACGAAGCGAAAAGTGACTCATAATAAATCCATTAAGAAGAGAAGATAATAGAATCAAGAGAGGAAGGAGACAGGATAGGAGAGAGAGGGAAAGACATCGGCGAAGGCGTCTCGCGGAGAGTTACAGAGGGCGCACTCAGCATTGGCGGCCATAAAACGGTGGCAGAGAAGAGAGAAAGCCTCGGGGGAAGGAGAGCTGACGCCAGTCAGGAGACAGACATCGAGGAGGAGGAGACGATGGTCGGCGGCAGCGGAGAGGAACTCAGTACGGTAGACCGGCGAGAGCAAATCGCGGCTGACGGCGACGACAGAGAAGTCGGCAGAGAGGAGAGAGAGGACGAGGGAGCGCTCCTGGGGAGTCGAGAGCGGAGAGAAGAGGACAACATCGTGGTAGAAGGAGAGGACAGAGGAGCGGAACGAGGAGGAGAGCGGGCGAGAAGGGTCGAGGAAGATAGCGAGAGAGCGCTCGGCGGAGAGGAGGGAGACGTCGCCGATAGAGACAGGCGGGACCTGAGTATCGACGGCGAAGGCGACAAGGTCGTCGTTAAAGACCATCTTGTCCGAGGATAGTGACGTTGTCATGACCATCTAACTGCGAGTGGATAGTCCCATTCGGGTTAAGATAGCCGACGACAATATCGTCAGAGTTGTCAATCATGAAGGCGTTGCGAATCCGGGCGGAGACAAGCCTATCGAGAGACTGGTCTGGGGAGACCGCAGTGGAGACGATAGCGAGGAGCCCATCGGCGGCAGCCTGGAGGAAGACAGAGGGGAAGAAGCGAGGGAGAGGCTCGTCGAGGACGAGGAGGAGAGGCACCTTGTCCCACATCAGCTTATGAGCCAGCTGTTGCTCAATCTGCATCAGATAGCCACAGACGACGCAAGTAGAAGACTTGTCGAGAGACTCAGCCCAGCGGGAGATGATCGGGACCGTATCAGGACTAACCCCCTTAGAGCAGAGGAAGGCCGTCCGATGGAGGTTGAGGATAGACTTGCAGCCGAGGACACAGTTGAGATCAATCATAGGACAGGGGAAATTACTTAACCTCGTCGACAGTAGCTATCTTGTTGCTAATAGCATAGATAGCGAGAGCGATAGAGGAGTGAATCTTCAGTTTGCGGGAGATATTGCGACGGTGAGTGAGGACAGTGAAGAGGGAGATATTCATAACGTCGGCAATCTCCTTGTTGGGCAGACCCTTGACGACGTAGCGGACCACCTCCTTCTCGCGAGCGGAGAGTTGTTCGTCATCGTCGTCGCTGTCAGCCTTGGCAGGCTCAGCCTTCGATAGGGCGTCGAGGAGCGACTGGATATCGTTCTCGGAGTCGTAGATAGAGAGCCAGTTGTCGTAGGCAGCGAGGGCCAGACGAGAGGGGGGGGTAGAGAGGAGGGCAACGATACAGGCGTCGGCGAGGTCGAGGTCAGGGTTAGCGCGAAGCTGAGCGACGTCGAGGCCTGGGGCGAAGAGAGGGTTGATGACAAGGACATCAGGCTGGTAGGACTTGATGCGAGTCTGGAGGTCGCCAGGGGAGGCTATCTCGAAGAGGATAGCGGAGGAGCCGGCGACGCGCTTGATAGCGGCGACGACACCCATACGGATAACAGGAGAGACCTCGGCGACAACAATCTTGACGACAGAATTAGCGGAGACCTTACTCATCTTATCGAGACTGCGCCCCTCCCACAGCGGATACAGAAGAAGATAGAGACTTCTCGAGATCCATAGCGGCGGGGATAAAGATAGTATCCTCGATATTCGAATGGACGTTGAGGTCGTCCTCGCAGACGAAGAGGTCGCAGAGGATGCGGCTGACGCCGTCGCGAGTGCGGTCGTTGAAAGGGAAATACTTGACGAGGACCGTCTTAAGCTCGGACATATCGCCGTCGATAGAGTCGTGCTGACGGATGACGTCGGACAACTGCTTACCGTCGTTGAGCCTACTGCCCTTGACGAGGGCCTCGACATAGGGGAATACCTTGTCGTTCTCGAAGTCGAGGTGACGGCGGGCGCTGGCTGCGTAGTCGTCGAAGAGACGGATGATGAGAGAGGCGAGCTTCCTATCATCGACGAGGTCCGTCACGCTCAGCAGTTCCTCCCGTAGCTTAGGGAGGAGGAAGTCGCAATAGTAGCGGTGTGAGGCACGGAGGTAGTATAGGAGAGAAGCGACGGAGACAGAGTGGTAGACCGTCCCGTCGTTGGTCGCGACGAAGTTAGCGATAGCGAGAAACGTCCGACAGTCGACGCCGAGCTCGTCGCAGACCGTCTTGACCGACTTGTCGCCGAAGCCAAGCGGGATTTCAAAACGGCTGAGGAGCATAAAGAGGTGAGTGCTCTCAGCAGCGATATCACCGAGCCTAGAATTCTCGTTAAATCTCATAAAGACAAGAGTTTTAGAAATGAGACAGAAGGAGGGAAGAGAAGAGGGGAGAGAATATGATAAGGGAGAGGAGGATCTGCCTGAGAGCCTTGAGAGCGTTGGAGATCTGCGTCTCGACAGTACGCTTGGAAATCTGCAGACGCAGGGCAATCTCGTCGTTGGAGAGACCGTCGAAGCGGCTCATGACAAAGACATTGCGGCATTGAGGTGGGAGCTTCATGAGGGCAGCGGCGACCTTAGCCTCAGCCTCGCTCTCCTCGACCATACGGTCAGCGTTGTCGTCGCTAAACTGAGCAGCCTCGGCGACAGCCTGTCCGACGAAGGCGAGCTGAATCTTCTCGTGCTTGATAACGTTGAGACAGCCGTTGCGCGTCGAGCTGAAGAGGAAGGAGCGGACGTTGGCGACGATAGTCTCGGAGCGTTTCTGATAGAGGTTGACGAAAACATTCTGGACCACATCCGAAGCCTTGTCGGAGTCGCCGAGAAGTTTTGCGGCAAAAGTAGAGAGGGGGGTGAAATAGCGGTCGAAGAGCACTCGAAAAGCATTGACGTCTCCGTCAGTCCTCACAGAAGAGAACAGAAGTTCGTCGGAAAGCTTTTCAGAGTTGTTCATAGCGTCAGAAAGCGTATTTAAAGCCCACGGAGAAGTTCTCCTTGATCTGGAAACGTTTACTCTCGTTGTCGTAGTAGCGAAGCTCGACGAGGAAGCGAGTCGAGAGATAGCGGTTAATCTGGACGTCCATGACATTCTCCCAGTTGAAACGCTTGTCGCCGTCCTTCTTGAAGTACTCGTAGAAGAGCTCGAGCTTAGTCGAGTAGTTGACGCCGTAGGTAATCTCCTTCTTCCAGTTGAGGGTGACCGAGAAACCATTGTTGAAGTCAGCCTTACGGTCCTGGCTGATGCCGTACTTAGTCTGGTCGACCATATCAGTATCGGCGACAGCGGTGATGACGCCAGTGTAAGGAGAGAGGAGGAGTGAGAGGTTGTCAGTCTTGTAGTCCATACCGAAGATGAACTGGAGGTAGACAGGAGACATCAGCTTAGACTTCGGCTTAACCTTGTCGACGTCGCTCTTGTCGTAGTTGCGGAAGAGCTGCGTCTTGAGGGAGAAAGCGAAAGAGTAGTACCACTTGTTGACCGCCTTGAAGCCATACTTAGAGACAGCGTCGAAGGCGTCGCTACTGACGCGAGTACCGAGGGCGGAAGTGTAAGTAATGCTGAGCTTGTTAGTCAGACTATTATCCCACTGCGAGCGGTTCTTGGAGTAGTTGGCCTTCATACGGAGGTCGTGCGTGAGCGTCGCCGAGTTCTCGCCACCCTTGATCCAGTTGTTGACGTAGAGCTGAGAGAACTGAAGGTTTTCCTCGCCGGACGTCTTCCAAGGGCCGACAGGTTCGGCAGCCTTCTTACGGAGCTTCTCATTGCGAGCGTCGTAGTCGTCGGTCTGGAAGATCTTAGATATAGACTTATTGTCGCTAGCCTTAGTCTTAGCGCGACGTCCCTCACTAAAGTCTCGCCAGGGCTCGGGGACGACGTCCCAGGTATAGTCGACCTTCTCGGGGTGAGCGATCATATAGTCGTACTTAGCCCTATCGAGGGCAGAGAGGCCGACGACGTCCTGAGGGAGAGAGCGGGAGATAGAGAAAGTGTCCGGGTGAGCCAAGTCTCGCCAATCACGAGGTTGGAAAGAGATAGGCTTGGTTGGGCAGCGGAATGTGAGGGCAGAGGGAATCATAGATACGGAGTGGAGAGAGTCCGAACAGAGGAGAGAGTTGAACTGTCCGGGGACGATGCGCGACTCCTGACGCCACACAGTATCGCGGCCGACGATAGTATCGACGACCATGACGGGGACCGTGACCGGCGTCCTCAGCGTCTGCCAGGCGAGAGTATGCTCGGCGGAGCCGATGAGCGCCTGGAGGAGCAGAGCGAGGAGGAGAGATAGACGGAGAGACCTCATTTAGAACCCTTTTGCGCTACAATCTCAGCAATTTTAACAACGACAGCAGAAGCCATCTCGAGACTCTTGACAGGGAGGAACTCGTAGCGGCCGTGGAAGTTCTCGCCACCAGCGAAGACGTTAGGCGTCGGCAGCCCCATGAAAGACAGACGGGCTCCGTCCGTGCCGCCACGGATAGGCTTCTCGATAGTCTCGATACCGAGAGAGCGGATAGCCTCGCGAGCGTAGTCGACGACATACATGACAGGCTCGAGGCAGGAGCGCATATTGTAGTACTGGTCTCGAATCTCGACAGAGACGAAGTCGCCATCGAGCTCGGAGTTGATATCGGCAGCAATCTTCGACATCAGCTGCTTACGGTTCTCGAAGTCGCGGATATCGAAGTCGCGGATAATAAAGTTCATGACAGCCTTCTCGACGTCGCCCTCGACGTGAGTGATATGGAAGAAGCCCTGACGGTCTGAAGTCATCTGAGGAATTTCGTCGGCGGGGAGACGCTTGTAGAAATCCATAGCGATAAGCTGAGCGTTCTTCATCTTGCCGAGGGCCGAGCCCGGGTGGACGCTGATGCCGCGGCAGGTGACCGTAGCTGCGGCAGCGTTGAAAGACTCGTATTCCAGTTCGCCACGGCGGCCGCCGTCGAGCGTGTAGGCGAAGTCGGCATTGAAGCCAGAGACGTCGAAGTGGTCGGCGCCCTGACCAATCTCCTCGTCTGGTGTGAAGCAGATACGGATCTTGCCGTGCTTGATAGAGTCGTCGTTGAGGAGGCGCTCTGCGGCGGACACGATAGCGGCTACGCCAGCCTTGTCGTCGGCGCCGAGGAGAGTGTTACCGTCAGTAAATATAATATCCTCGCCCTTGTAGAGGAGGAGTTCCGGATAGTCGGCAACCTTCATAGTGAGGTTGGGGTTGAGGCGGACGTCGCCACCGTCGTACCTGACAATCTGAGGTCGGACGTTGGCGCCGCTACAGTCTGGGGAGGTGTCGAGGTGAGCGATAAAGCCGACGACAGGCACATCGGCGTCGATATTAGCAGGGACCGTTGCCGTCAGGTAGCCTTGCTGACTAACGGCGACGTCGGCGAGACCGATAGAGCGGAGTTCGTCGGCGAGAGCGTTAGCGAAGACCTTCTGGTTAGGGGTAGAAGGAGTAGTATCAGCCGTCTCAGAGCTCTGAGTATCGAAGGCGGTATAGGAAAGGAATCTGTCGACTATATTTTTCATTGTTGTGTTAGGAAAATCGTGAAATAAGTCGGGGAGAGGAGTTGACGGAGAGGGCTAAGAGACGTCGTCGGAGTTGAAGGAGAAGCCGAGACGCTTGGCCGTCTTAGTCTTAGACTTAAGGATCTTGTCCTTGAGGTGAATAAGGTCAGTAAGTTTCTCAGTCTCGTAGGGAGGAGCGAGGAGGTCGAACTCGGCGGCGTACTTGATAGCCGTCTCGACGAAGCGTCGCCAGTTGTTCTTGTCGATAGGCTGCTCGCCGTAGTGAGCGACGCCCATATTCCTCTGGCGCTTACCCTCGACGAAGAAGGCGCCGTCCTTGTTGATAAAGATACGGGCGATAAGGTATCCGATATCCTCGTCGCGGTCGTACTTGAAAGACTCGGCTAGGAAGTTGTAGACGTTGACAATGCCGGCATAGGAGCGTCCGGCGTCCTCGGTGACGTAGGGAGTCTTCCAAGCCTCGTGGTCGCGGTCGAACTGGAAGACGTCAGTGTGCTGAGCGAAGATAAGCGTATCCTCGTTGATAGTGAACTGAGCGACGTGCTGAGCAGGGCGCTCGTAGGAAACGACAGTGTATCCCTTGAGGAGCTTGTTGTACTCGGCAGCGAGTTCCTGAAGGAGGGCGCAAAGCACCTCGAAGCTATCCTCGAGCTGACGAGTGATCTGCTCGCGGATGAGGGCCTTGGCGGCGACGGTGCTGATGATAGCGTTTCTAAGTTTAGTGTTCATAGGTCAAAAGATTAGATGTTTGACACTGACTACGTACACAAGAAAGCGGGGAAATGTGACACGAAGTTATTATAAGTAGGGCGAAGATACAAAAAGAGGGCGTTAATAATACTAAATGTGCCGAACAACATCAGAGAAGATGAATTTCGAGGACATTGCGGCAGGAGTCAGTAAACTTGAAACGGTCGTCGATACGTCGGCCGAGGATCCAGACGATCTCGCCGGCGGACTCGAGGATCCAAGTGTTCTCCTTCTCGACGACGCTCATCTTGGAGTCGACGAAGAAGTCCGACAGTTTCTTGAAGCCGCGCATACCGAGAGGGCGGAAGAAGTCGCCAGTCCGCCAATGACGGAGGACGAGAGGAAACTGGAGCTTATCGGCGTTGAGATGGACGAGGGAGGGGTCCTTAGATAGGCGGAAATCATCGGAGACCTCGACACGGCGGAGACGGAGGTGGAGAGGGAAGAAAAGCTCGTCGGTCCCATCAGGGATCTCGATAGAGGTCGCGGCATCCGACTGAGAGGAGAGAGGAGTCACGATAAGGTTGAAGCGGTCGACGACGGCTCGGGCGGAGGGGGAGTAGAACACCCTACCCCACTTGGAGAGCGCGACGCAGATAGCGATACCGCGGACGCTGGCGGAGGAGAAGCCCCTACGCTGGAGAATCTCGAAGAGATAAGGCTCCATATTAGGCAGGGCGACGAGGTGCTCGACAGGGATGAGGAGCTGACCATCGAACTCCGTCACGCACCGCTGCTCGAAGTCGGCCACCATCGAGAGGAAGAGGCGGTAGACATCGTCGAGGTGGTGCATATTGTGCTGCATCGTCCGAAGGAAGGCAGGGTTGAGCGCCTTGAGTTCGGGGACGACGTGGTGGCGAATACGGTTGCGAGAGTATTCGTCGTGGAGGTTAGTAGAGTCCGTCACGAAGCTGAGCCTATGAGCCTTACAGTACAGTTCGACAGACTCTCGGGACATATCGAGGAGAGGTCGGACCACATGACCGTTGACAGGCTTCATGCCGGAGAGACCTCGGGGGCCGGTGCCACGGACGAGGTTGAGGAAGAAAGTCTCAACGTCGTCGTCGGCGTGGTGACCAACAGCGAGGGTCGGGATATTATCCTCCCTCATAATCGACTCGAACCACTCGTAGCGGAGCTGACGGGCCGCCATCTCGATAGAGAGGTGGTTCTGTTCGGCGAAGGCACGGGTATCGAAATGCGCGACACGGAGGGGGACCGACAGACTGTCGCAGAAAGAGCGGACAAACTGCTCGTCGCGGTCGCTCTCGGCTCCACGGAGGTGGAAGTTGCAGTGAGCTGCCACGCAATGGAAGCCTGCGGAGACCAGCTTATGGAGAAGTGCCACACTGTCAGCCCCGCCACTGATAGCGACGAGGACAGCGCGACTTCTGTCAATGAGAGAATCAAGTTTCATCTTACAACGAAGAAAGACCCAGACAGGTCTATACCAAGTCTAATCCAGACGGCTAAAAAAAGGGAGGAAATTGCGTCATCTGTCGCATACAGGGCGGACAGAGTAACCGTAGCACCTCTCGACGCTGCGACCTATTCCGATACGACCCTTTGTGAAACGGCAATCGTAGGCAGAAATGGCGCGCTCGTTTCTGCGAGTGGAGGACCAATAATGGCCCCATCCTGCCGAAGCAAAAGGACTGTCACCGAACCGGCTGTCAGCAGCAGGGAGGAAAATCCACTTAGTAGCATCCGACTTGTTGCTAATCTTGTAGCCATTGACGCCATTGAGAGGAGCCCAAACCCAGACACACTCATCGTAGAGTTCCTGCCACTCGGCGAGAGTCGGAGTACGCCACTTATCATGGAGGGCGACGGCAGCTGCGTCGTCGCACAATTCGAGAGTGGACTTGTCGTCATAGAAGCCGTTGGCGCCATTTTTATAAGCCTTGGACATCGGGACGTACTTAGTGAACGACTTTTCAGAGCCTTCGCAAAGCCTATACGTCAACCAATTGTAGACCTCCTTAGGTTCAGTCTCTCCCCAGGCGAAATAGCTGCCAGCGTCTTCAGGCTTAGATGCGCCGAGGTTGAAGGATGCCCACTTGACAGAGAGCCCGAGGTCGACAGCCTCTGGGACCTGAGCGGTCAGAGACAGGGGGAAGAGGAGGAGCGTGAGTAATCGAAGAAAGTATTTCATAATGCCTTAATCTACTAAGTAACTATCAATATTACGAATTTTTGAAGAGAAGTTGACGCCGAGGCAGATAATTTTCTTGCCAGAGGCTTGGAAAGGGAGGGCGTAGTTGTTGTCCTTGATTTGCTGGAGGGCCTCCTTAGCAGTCTTGTCGAACTTAAACTCGAAGATGTAGACGTAATTGTCGGTCTCGATAGTCATGTCGATACGCCCCTGGGAGGTGTGGTATTCCGCACGGGTGTAGAGACCGCACAAATTACATAAAATATACAGAACGTTCTGGTAATGGTTTTCAAGTTCGCGGACGAGCAAGTAGGGGGATTCCGCAAGGAAGCTCTTGAGACGGGTCATGAAGTCGTCGACTCTGCCGGAGCGGAGTTCCTTGACGAAGTTCATAATCTGGAAACCGGAGTTACCGACCTCCTTGGGGACATAGGCGGGCATGAGATACCTGAAGAAACCCTCGCGGACCTCCTCGTTAGGGAAGCCGAGACTATAGGAGCAGAACTCGGGGTCGTAGCCTTTGATAGTCAGGTAACCGCTCTGGAAAAAGAGGGGGACGGGATCGTCTGAGTCGATAGCAGATAGGACGTCTGCTGTGACCTCCTCGGTCGTCAGACGTTCGAGGTTGTAGTCGTGACTCTTTAGCAGCGTGACGAGATAGGAGGGGGTGCCAGTGGAGAACCAGTAACTGCCGAAGTCGAGACTGTCTAGAGCCCAAAGAACGCTGAAGGGATTGTAGATGCCATCAAGAGCATCCTTAGTGAAACGGTAGCCATCGTAACGACGCTTGATCTCGGTGTAGGTCTCATCTACAGACAAGCACTGCTTCTCGGCGAGGCGCTCGACATAGGGGCGCAACACGGTCGTCATCTCATCCTTGTCGATGCCACAAACATTGAAATAACGGCTATCCATCGATATATCCTTCAGGTTGTTTAGGCTGCTGAAGATACTGAGGTGACCGAACTTAGTGACACCGGTGAGTAGGGCGAATCGGATGCAGGCGTCCATACTCTTGAGGACAGAGTAGAAGGCTCGGAGGATATTGCGGAACGTATCTTGAAGTTCAGGCTTTTCAATAGCTTCAAGAAGAGGCTTCTCGTACTCGTCGACAAGGATGACGACCTGGCGGCCAGCCTTCTCGTAGGCGCGGCGGATGACGCCTTGGAAACGATGTTCGAGCAACACCTCAGCCGCATTACTGCCATACTCCTCTTCCCAAGACACGAGAGCCTTGTGGAGCGTCAGTCTAAGCGACTCTTCATCACGATAGTTAGCAGAATTGAGGTCGAGATAGAGGACAGGATACTCTTTCCAGTCGGACTCGAGACTCTCGATAGCGAGACCGTGGAATAGTTCCTTTTTGCCGAGGAAATATGCCTTTAGAGTACTTAGAAGAAGACTCTTGCCGAAGCGGCGGGGG
>JAFPZF010000067.1 GCA_017417385.1 Bacteroidales bacterium | reverse complement strand
TATATATATATATATAAAGGAAAAAGAAGAGGAAAAGATATGCAAGAGCTAAGGAGAATAGCCACGTGCATAGTGATAGTCCTGCTGATCGGTTGCGGGAAGCAGGTTCAGAGCATGCAGACGCTGGCACAGAGCGAGTTTGCGACACTCGTAGAGGAGGGGGAATGCCAGATATTAGACGTCCGTACCGCGGATGAATACGCCAAGGGGCACCTAAAGAAGTCGATAAACATAGACTTCAAGCTGCCTAACTTTGCGGAGCGGTGTGCTGCGATACTGGAGAAGCGGAAGGTCGTCGCGATATACTGCAGGAGCGGAAAGCGGAGCAATGCGGCGGGCCGGATACTCTCGGACATGGGGTATGACGTCAGAGAGATGGGCGGCGGGATATTGGAATGGAAGGGAAAGGTAGTATACGGAGTAGAATAGGACGGCGATGATACTGATAGCAGACGGAGGGTCGACGAAGGTAGAGTGGGCGCTCGTAGAAGGCGGGCAAGTCGTCAAGACATTCGAGACCGAGGGAGTCAACCCCATACAGCAGAGCGGGGAAGAGATAGCGGAGACACTGAGGGAGGCGCTGAACCCGGAGAAGACAGGAGCGGTCGAGGCGGTATATTATTATGGAGCGGGGTGCAAATATGAGGAGCCCCGGAGGACCATGGAGGACGTCCTGCGCACACTGACAGGGGCTGGGAAGATAATAGTCGAGAGCGACATGAAGGGAGCGGCGATAGCAGCCCTCGGGGACCGGCGCGGAATGGTCGGGATCCTCGGGACGGGGGCGAACTCCTGCTGTTATGACGGGGTGGTGATAAGAGAGAACATATCGCCACTCGGGTACATATTGGGCGACGAGGGGAGCGGTGCCGACATAGGGAAGACAGTGCTAAAATGCGTCCTCAGGGGATATTGCGGGGAAGAGATGAAGACGAAGCTGATACGATACATGAGGATGAGCGAGGGGGACATAATAAAGAAAGTATATAGCAAGGAGGGGACAGGGGCGTTCCTGGCGTCGGTCGTCGGGTTCGTCAAGGAGAACAGGGAGAGCAAGTACATGGAGCTCATAGTAAAGTCTCGGCTGAAGGAGTATGTAGGGTCGACACTCGGGTGTTATCCCGAGGAGTACAAGAGATGCGGAGTAGCGTTCGTCGGTGGGATAGCGACAGAGTTCGAGAAGGAATTGAGAGAAGTTTGTGAGGGAGGCGGGATAAAAGTAATAAAGGTGATAAAGAGGCCGATAGAGGGGATGGCGGAATATCACGGACAAAAAAAAGAGGCGAACGGGGTGCATATATCATAGAAAAAGCGTAAATTTGGGGCAAATATAGTTAAAGCAATGGCAGTTAGTTACAAAACCATTGGCCTTGTGAACACGAAAGAGATGTTCAAGAGGGCCATCAACGGAGGCTGGGCTGTACCAGCATTCAACTTCAACAACCTCGAGCAGCTTCAGGCAATCATCAAGGCGTCTTCAGAGTTGAAGTCGCCGGTCATCCTTCAGGTGAGCAAGGGTGCGAGGAGCTATGCTAACGCGACGCTTCTGCGCTACATGGCAGAGGGTGCAGTCGAGTATGCAAAGGAGATCGGCTGCAAGCATCCAGAGATCGTATTGCACCTGGATCATGGAGATAGCTTCGAGCTCTGCAAGAACTGCGTAGACATGGGCTTCTCGTCGGTCATGATCGATGGTTCGTCGCTCCCATACGACAAGAACGTCGAGTTGACGCGTCAGGTCGTAGAGTACGCACACAAGTATGACGTCACGGTAGAGGGCGAGCTTGGAGTCTTGGCAGGTGTCGAGGACGAGGTCCAGGCAGAGGAGAGCCACTACACGAAGCCAGAGGAGGTCATCGACTTCACGAGCAAGACGGGTGTAGACTCGTTGGCAATCTCTATTGGCACGAGCCATGGTGCATACAAGTTCAAGCCGGAGCAGTGCACGAGGGATCCGAAGACGGGTCGTCTCGTACCGCCGCCATTGGCATTCGACGTTCTTGACGCCATCATGCAGAAGCTCCCGGGCTTCCCAATCGTCCTCCACGGATCTTCGTCGGTTCCACAGGAGTATGTCGATATCATCAACAAGTACGGTGGCAAGTTGCCGGACGCAGTCGGTATCCCAGAGGAGCAGCTCAGGAAGGCAGCAAAGAGTGCAGTCTGCAAGATCAACATCGACTCTGACTCACGCTTGGCATTCACGGCAGCAGTTCGTAAGACTCTCGCAGAGAAGCCGGCAGAGTTCGACCCACGTAAGTTCTGCGGACCAGCAAGGGATCTCATGGAGGTCATGTACAAGCAGAAGATCGTAGACGTGCTGGGTTCTGACAACAAGTTGGCACAGCTCGACTAATACAATAGATCGAAGGTCACAGGTGGCGGGGCAGCTAAAAGTTGCCTCGCCACTGTTTGTTGTTGTGTTTTGTTGTTATAGAGAGAGGAGTGAGGGGGGAGGAGACGTCGGAAGGGTCGGAATCGTCATGGAAGCGGGGAGATCGACACGTGGGAGAAAAGGCCTCACACAGAGGGCACGGAGACACAGAGTTTTTTAGAGCAAAGAGACGAGCTGACGCTCGCGGAGAGGACACAGAGGCGCATACGGCGGAGAGGTTGACAGAGGGGTCGCCTGACGTGGACGGAGGGAGTACAGAGGACACCTACGGCGAAGAGGAAAGTCACGGTAAGAAAGAGATGTTTTCATGGCTCCACCGGATGTCTTTCCCTGATCCTGGTTGACTCTGTTAGTGTCAGCTTAGTACTATAGGATTACTCTGATGGTTTAAATCGTGAGATAAGTTTACTATGGCTGTATTTCGCCTGTGGGAGGCCGACTGGAGTGTGTAGTTGTTCAGTCAACCTCCCAGAGGAAGCGAAGGTACTGTCTTGGACTTCATCTGTCACTATATTTTTGAGAATCGACATTTTATACGATAAGACAATTTATAGTATCTTTGCGACAATGATATGGAGGGATGGCGTGATAGTGTTGCTGTTGCTACTGCAGGTAGCGACGTGTAGTATGACGGCGGAGACGTTGATGACGTTGATGTCGCCAGACGGGGAGGTGTTGTTCAGAATCGGGAGGACCGAGGATAGCGGGTTGACGTATGAGGTAACGACAGTGTCAGGCGAGGGAATCGTTGGTCAGTCGAGGATCGGGTTGAGGACTAAGAGGGGAGCAGAGAATCCAGATGAAGAGGAGTCAGAGGAGGTTGGATTGTGGACAGACAGCGTGATGACTACGGAGGTGAGTGCGGTGGACACGTTTATGATCAGGAGGATAGCAGAGCGAAAGGTGCAGGTGGATCAATATGCATCGGGGCGGATACGTTTCAGGAGTGGTCGAGTCGATTTCACGTTGGAAGTCAGGTTGTATAACGAGGGTTATGGGCTGCGGTATGAGCTGGCAGACACGGCAGGGGAGAGTATAGGGATGGAGACCGACATGACGGAGGTCAACCTGACGGATACGGAGGACGGGTGGCTCTATACGAACGCTAATGCAGAGGCAGTGTATTTGCGGCAGAGGATGGACGGCAAGAGTTATCCGAAGACGCTGCGTCCGGCGTTGATAGAGACGTCACGCTGGTGGTATCTCGTAAACGAGGCGGGTAATGACGGGAGAGCCGACGACATGCGGCTGGCATGTAGGGACAAGAAGATAAGATTCATACAGGAGCAACCCGAAGATGAAGAGATGAGGAGCACATGGCGTTATGTCCTTTTTTCTCGGACGCCGCTAAAACTTATCGACGGGAAGTATGTCTTGTGGTCGCTGAACGAGCCGCCGAAGTCGGTGCCATCGGGGACTATGGAGCCAGAGTGGATAAAGCCCGGAACAGTGTTTCGGAGTCTGCAGGACAATCAGGCGTTCGTGACGGACACCATAAAGGTGCAGATAGACTGGTGTGAGAAGCACAACTTCAAGTATTTGTTGCTAGATGCCGGGTGGTATGGGATGGGGTATTCTCAGGAGCACAATGGGAGGTCGGATCCGTTTGTGCCATTGGAGACCCTTGACATAGAAGAGGTTTGCAGGTACGGGGAGGAGCATGGAGTCGGAGTGATAGTGTATGTCAACCAGTCTGCGTGGAGGAATTATGACAATGAGGCCATGATAAGGCAGTATTCAGAATGGGGAGTCAAGGGAATCAAGATGGGGTTCATGAACAGCACAGACGCGGATGATTTGGCGGCAGTGTATACGAATATCAGTCGGTGTATGGAAAGCGGTCTGATGGTGAACGTACATGACGAGATGCGGCCGAGCGGAGTAGAGCGGACGTTGCCGAACCTGATGACTACGGAGGGTGTTCGTGGAGGAGAGTATAGGGACAAGAATGACGCATGGCATACGACTACCTTGCCATTCACTCGGTTCATGACAGGGCCGGCAGACTACACCATCATCTATGGTCATGAAGACGAGAATACGTATAAACTCCAGGTGACGAAGTCTCACATGTTGGCATTGTCTGTGCTATATTTCAGTCCGTTCCAACATGTGTTGTGGTATGGACGTCACTGGCATTGGAAGAAAGATTCGAGGGAGATACGATTCTTTGACATATTGCCGACAGTGTGGGACGACTATGTGCTGATAGAGGGGCGGCCTGGGAGTCATCTGACGATGGCGAGGCAGAGCGGTGATACGTGGTTTCTGGCGACGGCGACAAATGCGGCGCGTGAGCAGAGTATAGCGCTAGACTTTCTAGAGGAGGGAATCGACTACAGTATGACGATGTATTTTGACGACAAGGGTAGGACGTTCAGTGTGACAGACGAGACGACGGAGCATTGGAGGAGAACGGACAATCTGGAGGTCCACGTCGACAGTGGCAGTGGTTTCGTCTGCGTGTTCAGACCGATGGAGGGTCCAGTCCCGACGCAGTTGCAGGCTGCAGGGGCTAGGATAGGATCAGGGCGGAAAGAGTTAGTCGACGAGAAGAGAAGGGGAGTCGGAAAGACGTATGACTTGGCAGGACGGCAAGTAGGAGGAGAAGGTGGAATGAGAAAAAAAGGGGTGTATATAGGGTGCAGACGGCTGATGTCCGCAAAATAAGCTAACTTTGCAGAAGGAGCTACAACAGGGTAGCAAGCAGAAGAACAGAGCAATGGAAAGAGAAAAAGCGTTGGACTTGTCGATAGTCGTACCGGCGTACGACGAGGAGGAGTCGTTAGGAGAGTTGACGGCGTGGATAGCGCAAGTCGTGGAAGCGGAGGGTCGGAGCTACGAGGTGATAGTCGTAGACGACGGCAGTGACGACGGGACGTGGGCAGAGGTGAAAAGGATAAGCCAGGAGGACAGTCGGGTAAAGGGCATACGATTCAGGAGGAACTATGGGAAGTCGGCGGCGCTGAGCGAGGGATTTGCGGCGGCGAAGGGGAAGATAGTGATCACGATGGATGCGGACCTTCAGGACAGTCCGGACGAGATACCGGCGTTGATGGCGATGATAGAGAAGGAAGGGTATGACATGGTCAGCGGATGGAAGAAAGTGCGCCACGACCCATTGTCGAAGACCATACCATCGAAGATATTCAACAATGTCGTCAGGCGGATGAGCGGCATCAAGCTACACGACTTCAACTGTGGGCTGAAGGCATACAGGGCGGACGTCGTGAAGACCATAGAAGTATATGGGGAGATGCACAGGTACGTCCCGCTACTGGCAAAGGAGGCAGGATTCAAGAAGATAGGCGAGAAAGTAGTCCAGCACTACGAGCGGAAGTTCGGGAAGTCCAAGTTCGGCATAGAGCGGACCGTGAAAGGCTTCCTAGACCTGCTGAGCGTCTCGTTCATGGGGAAGTTCGGGAAGCGGCCAATGCATTTCTTCGGTGCGCTTGGCACGCTGATGTTCTTCTTCGGCTTCATAGCGGCGGGGTGGCTTGGTGCGAAGAAGCTGTGGTTCGTATATCATGACTGGAATGCGCCGTTAGTGACGTCGAGCCCATATTTCTATCTTGCGCTCGTCTTCATGATACTCGGCACGCAGCTGTTCCTGACAGGATTCACGGCGGAGCTCGTCACGAGGAATGCGCCTGACAGGAACAAGTACCTGATATCCGAGAAGATAGAATAACGAGAAGGGAGGAGATATGCCACAGAATTACTCAGAGGCGCTGCAGCACAGAGTATTTGACGTCGTCTGCGACATAGCGGAGGAGAATGGGCAGCGCGCGTACGTCATAGGCGGTTTCGTCAGGGACCTGCTGCTCGGGATACCGTCGAAAGACATCGACATAGTCGTCGAGGGCAGTGGCATACGACTAGCGGAAGCCGTCGGGAAGAAGTTCCGGCACTCGAACCTATCCGTCTTCAAGAACTTCGGGACGGCGATGCTAAAGATAGGGCACGAGGAGGTAGAGTTCGTCGGGGCGAGGAGAGAGTCGTATAACAGAGGGTCGAGGAAACCCATCGTCGAGGACGGGAGCATAGAGGACGACCAGAAGCGGAGGGACTTCACCATCAATGCGTTGGCGCTGAGCCTAAACAAGGACACCTTTGGGGACCTCGTAGATCCGTTTGGGGGCCTCGAAGACCTCAAGAACGGGATAATAAGGACGCCGCTGGAGCCGGGCATCACCTTCTCGGACGACCCGCTGAGGATGCTGAGGGGCGTAAGGTTTGCGACGAGACTAGGGTTCACCATAGCGGACGAGACCATAGAGGGAATGACGAGGATGGCGGACCGGATCTCGATAGTCTCGCAGGAGCGGATAACAGACGAGCTCGAGAAGACCATGAAGACCGCTAAGCAGCCGTCGACAGCATGGAAGCTACTCGACAAAGTCGGGCTACTGCAGAAGATATTGCCAGAGCTCTCGGCGCTGAAAGGCGTCGAGAGGCGTGGAAGCCATGGTCATAAGGACAACTTCTATCACACCATGCAGGTATTGGACGGAGTAGCGGCGCAGTCGGATGACGAATGGCTGAGGTGGGCGGCGCTGTTCCACGACATCGGGAAGCCGCGGTCTAAGAGATATGACGAGAAGCTCGGGTGGACATTCCACAACCACAACTACATAGGGGCGAAGATGGTCCCAAAGATATTCACGAGGCTGAAGCTGCCGCTCGGGGACCCGATGAAGTTCGTCGTGAAGATGGTCGATCTGCACATGCGGCCGATAGTGCTGAGCGAGGACGAGGTGACAGACTCGGCAGTCAGAAGGCTACTGTTTGAGGCTGGTGACGACGTCGAGAAGCTCATGATACTATGCGAGGCGGACATCACGAGCAAGAACGAGGAGAAGGTCCAGAAATACATGAGGAACTTCAAGATAGTCCGCCGGAAGATGAAGGAGATCGAGGAGAAGGACCACATCAGGAACTTCCAGCCACCAGTTAGCGGGGAGGAGATAATGGCGTTCTTCGGGATACAGCCGTCTAAGGAAGTCGGGCTGATAAAGAATGCGATAAAAGACGCGATACTCGACGGAGTCATCCACAACGACAGGGAAGAGGCCATAGCGCTGATGAAGGCAGAGGGCGAGAAGCTCGGATTAGTGTACAGAGAATGAAAGAGAACGACTCGAGAGTGCTGTTCAACGACGGCAAGGGAGAGCGTCCGACGGATGCTCCGATCGTCGTAGCCGACGGACTACGGACGCCGGAGAGCGTCGGTGCACTGGTCAGACTGTTGGCAAACATAGGCTCGGAGAAGCTGATACTCGTCAACAGCGAGCAGATGAACATGGCGAAAGTCAAGCGGACAGCCTGCATGGCGTGGGACTATGTAAAGATAGAGACGTGCGAGGCGGGGGAGCTCGGGGAGCATATCCCGGAGGGGTATGAGATGGTAGCCGTCGAGACGTCGGCACAATCAGTATCCATATACAAGACAGAGATGCCGAGGAGAGTGGCGTTGGTTCTTGGCAGCGAGGTACACGGAGTAAGTTCAGAAATACTTGCGATGTGCAAGACCCACGTGCATATCCCGATGACAGGACCCGATACGAGCATGAACGTGTCTCATGCGGCGTGCGTAGCGTTGTTTGAGTGGGTCAGGAGATTTGTAGGGTAAGGATGGCGAGAGTGTTGCAAAAGGCGTTAGTTCTGCTGTTCTTCATCGTCGTCTCGACAGCGTGCACGGGAGACAGATGGGAGATGGTCGACATTAGGGACACGAGCGGCGGAGCCACAGAAGCGGCAGTCGTAGTCGTCGATCGGCATCAGCAGACACCATTGGCGGCGGAGCTCGACTGCGGGTTCAGTCCGCTGAGCATAGCGACACGGACACAGACCACAACATGGCATCATCATAGACACATCAGACAATACATCCAGCGATGGAGCTCCACGGAGACTCCGTCGTATAGACATTCGGCAAGTCGAACCCCATTATATGCACTTTTGTATGCCAGTCACGCGTACATATTGCGTGTCGGCATACTCCTTATTTAGAGTTTCGTTTGAGTGACCCTTCGCCCCGACCGTGCCTTGAAAGAAGGCATGGGGAAGGTATGTCATGCACATACAGAAACGACAAGGAACCAAAACAAACGAAACAAATGAACAAGGAAATAACGGAGGGCATAGTCTCGTACGTCCGTCAAGGGAGGGACAGCAAGAAGACAGCCAAGAGCTCCATCATCATGGCAGTGGGGATTGCTGCAGCACTCGTATCATTCATCACAGACACCGACAGTTCGGTAGGCTACCTGCTACTTATAGCGGGCAGCCTGACCGCCATATACGGCGGGATCTGCCTGGCGTTCGGGAGCGAGTCGATGTATCTGACAGACGGCGGAGGCAGGATAGAAGTCGAGAACATCTTCCTACCATCGGCGAGCAAGGAGAAGGCGGAGACGCTACTCGAGGCGCGGGACTTCAAGGGACTGCAGGGACTGAAGCCGACGAAGAGCCAGCAGCCCGTGTGCATACGGGCTTACGTGGCAGAGAAGGCAGACTTTGTCGGGATACAGTTGCTCGAATACGTCCCCTACGAGTATAAACCAGTAGGGATACTGAGGGTTTACAAGGCTCAGGACGCAGCTGCTGCGAAGACATTCCTGGAAGGAGTGAAGTCGTAGGAGCATAGCAGGATTCGTTCTCTCATAGTCGGGATGCTGGAAATGCGGTGACATTTCTAGTGTCCCGACTAGTTTTGTAGAGGAGAGTAATGAGAAGCCGACGATGGAATGTAGGGAGTGAGTAGTAGTTGAGGTGAAGAAGGACGGGAGAGTGGCGAAGAGGTGGCAGGAAGTAGTGATTTTGGGGGAGACTGTCCGAAAACTCGTTTTCTTAAAGAATCGACTTTCAAATTGAAACCGTAATAGGTCTAAATATGCCTTATTTCATCCGAATAATGTTCATGAGACGTTTGTAAGGCCTGTTATAGTTTCAAATTGTAATTT
>JAFPZF010000006.1 GCA_017417385.1 Bacteroidales bacterium | reverse complement strand
GCGTCAGGCCAGATGTTTGCCGCCGGCTTCCTTCAGATTCCACCTCACGATGGACACCCTTGCCTTGGGCTATGTGCTTGCCGCTATTAGGCCGCACTCGGGACTTGCACCCGTTAGACACTGCTCATGCCGAGCGTACCGAAAACGCCCCCGATGCTTTCGCACCGAGGGCATTTTACTATGTAGTCTGTCAACTATTAGTTGATGTAGCTGTCAATCTTCTTGAGAAGGTTCTCGACTGTGAGAATCTCAAGGAACGACGTGCCTGCACCGATGCTGCCACCAATATATGCGACGAGGTCGCCAAGGTTCAGATCGCCACTTGCCTGAAGGCTCTTGACGGTGTTGCGAAGCGTCTCGCTCTTCGTCTTGCCCTCCTCTACGACATCTGCAAAGACACCATACGAGAGCGAAAGCTCACGCGCCACACGTGCCTCATAGCAAAGCGAGTAAACCGGGATCGGGCTACGGAATGCTGCTATGTAACGTGCCGTCTTGCCTGTGAAACTGTCTGCTATGATAGCCTTGATAGGAAGCTCCTTAGATGCACCGACTACCGACTCTGCAAGGTACGTAGCAATCTCGTTCTTGACCGGAGGAACTGGAATGTCGTTACGAGAGTCCTTGGCATCCTCAGCTACATTAGCTACACGTGCCATCGTCTGAACTGCCTCGACCGGATACTTGCCATACGTCGTCTCACCGCTGAGCATAATAGCGTCAGTCCTGTGGTAGATTGCGTTTGCAATATCGGTGACCTCTGCACGCGTCGGACGCGGATTCTCGATCATCGTGTGAAGCATCTGCGTAGCTACGATGACCGGCTTCTTAGCCTCGATACACTTGCGGATAAGTGCACGCTGAATGAATGGGATACGCTCGATCGGCACCTCGATACCAAGGTCACCACGTGCAACCATGATACCATATGTGCAGTTGATGATCTCATCTATGTTGTTGACGCCATCCTCGTTCTCGATCTTCGCGATGATCTTGATAGGGCTGTTGTGTGCGTCGAGTATGTCCTGAATCTCCTTGACATCCTTCGCACTGCGTACGAACGAGTGTGCAATGAAGTCTACGTTGTTCTCGATTGCCCATAGGACGAAGCTCTTATCCTTCTCTGTCAATGATGGAAGGCTGATGCTGACTCCAGGAACGTTGACACTCTTCCTGCCGTCCTTGATGCGACCACTGTTCTCAATCGTACATACAAGGTAGTCCTCATGCTTCTCGTCTACCCTGAGCGAGACGTCTCCGTCGTCAATCAAGATCTGCTTGCCGACCGAGAGGTCGTTGACGAATCCTGCATACGACACACACAAGAGCTCGCTTGATGAGGTCTGCTTCGGATCGCCCTTGACGATAATCTTCTTTCCAGCCTCAAAGATGATTGGCTGCTCGCAAGGAGTAGTACGGATCTCCGGACCCTTCGTGTCAACAAGTATCGCAATCTTGTCAGAGACAGCACGCGTGTTCTTGAGGATGGCGTTGATCGACTCCGTGGTCATGTGTGCCGTGTTACAACGGACTACATTCATTCCTGCCTCGTGCAACTTGCGAAGGAACTCAACGTCGCAACGGATGTCCGAGATAGTCGTGACAATCTTTGTGAACTTTTTCTTCATCTTTATTGTGGTTATTTATTTTGCTTTTTAAAGACTTTTCTTCTCTATTCTTAGCAACGCCTCGACCCCAAGACGATACGAGTCAAGGCCAAATCCGGCTATCGTACCTACACAGACCGGCGAAATGTACGAATGATGACGAAACTCCTCACGCCTCATGACATTGCTGATGTGAACCTCGATGACCGGTGCCTTGATCGCTGATATCGCATCCGCTATCGCAACACTCGTATGTGTATACGCTCCCGCATTGAGAACAACTCCATAATCACCGAAACCAACCTCGTGAAGCTTGTCTATTATGGCTCCCTCATGATTGCTCTGGAAATACTCTATCTGCCTGTCGCTGTACTTCTCACGAAGCTCCTGCAAATAGCTGTCAAAGCCTTGACTTCCATAAATCCCAGGCTCTCTGACTCCGAGTAAATTGAGATTTGGACCGTTTATGACTAATATGTTCATCTGCCTCTTTAGTCTGTACGTACTTTTCTGCCGCAAAATTAGTTATGCTTCATTAAATTCGGAAAGGCTTTTAGTCACTTTTCACTTTATTTAATGATTTTCTTTGCCTTTACCGCCTTTTCTGCAGCAAAAACTCTGCTGCAACTGGATACGAGACTATATGACTGACAAACGACGGCGACGACTCGACAGACAACTTCACCTGGGTCTTACCGTCCCCTGGATGTATCCCCTTGAAATCGGCCACTACGTCAAACATCTCCTTCTCAGCCTCCTCAAACCTGCTCAGCCCTACCCTGAACGTCATCCGCACTGCCGGCGGGAACAATGTCGCCTCGTAATTCCTCGGGACGTTTATGCATCTGATTCCTACCGACAGATTCTTCTCTGTATACGGCTCTACATTATATGTGACCGACACTACCTTATCGTTGGACAGCGTGTTGCTCGGCATGACTAGTCTCGCCTCGAACTTTGTCGTGTCGCTTATCAACAACGGTTCTAAATCCTCCGTGTATATGCAACTCAATGTATCCATGACATTGTTCGTCCCCTTAACTAAGATGCTGTCCGGACTGACGACTACCGGCGACGACATCTGATGCTGAGGCGACAACATGACCTCCTGTCGCACCCTGACTGGAAGCAACTTCTGCCTGACTTTCAATAATGGTATGAGTATCGTATCTGTCGAGACTTCTACAAATCGTATCCCCTCCGGCATCACCTCCTGAAAATCATGCTTCCTCCGTGGTAGGAACACTGCCCACGTCTCTCCTCCTATCTGTAGTCTTCCCAACCCTGAAACGGGCACCGTGACTGTGTTCGACCTGAAACTGGACAATAATATGCTAAAGCCACTACCCTCTATTGTGACATTTACTTTATCTACCTCCCGCCCCGGAACGACATAGCTCTCGGGGACGTTTACGCTCTCTATCTCAAATGGGATGTTTACCCGATACTGCTGACGTAGCTTCTCTGCCGACCACATGAGGACGGACAACAATAGAAACAACAGAAAGATCTTGAAATCTCTGCTCCTGAACTTTTTCCCTAATATGTGGAAGATGTTCCTCACGTGCTCTATTTATGCCGCAACAATCCGTGCAAACTCTATTATGACTGTCGACAACACTAGGACTATTATCACAGCTCCCGCTATCCTGTTGATGTACAACAACCTTCGTATGGTCAGCTTATGCCTGAACAGCCCAACCATCAACGTCAGACATAGCCACCAGCACAACGCCCCCATAAGCACCCCGCACACCATCATCGCCTGCTGGGCCCGACTCCCAGACGCCCCTATCAGACTGAAGGCCGCCAGAAATACTATTAACGCCATCGGATTCGACAACGTCAAAAAGAGTGTCGACACATAGTCCTGCCACAAGTTGATGTTCGTCCTGTTGTTCCGACGTCTAAACTTCGCCGGCTTCGCCATCAACATGTTCACTCCAAGACATATCAGGACTACCGCCCCTACTATCTCTAGCAACCGCTGATGCTCATTGATGAAATCCGTTACTATCGAGACGCTGAACGCCGCCACTACCGCATACAGGAAGTCCGACGTCGCTGCCCCTGCGCCACTTACAAACCCTGACATTCGCCCCTTGCTAAGCGTCCTCTGTATGCACAACACTCCTATCGGACCTAACGGTATCGACGCTACAAACCCTATCATCAGTCCCTCTACCCAAAGGCGAACTACACTTACAACCTCCATCTAACTAATGCTTCAATAGATAACTAACCATTCGCCTCAACTGCCACTCATCTCGCCGAGTGTGTACATCGTGCATGTCTGCTATTATCCCGTTCCTGTCTACAAGCACCGTCCGCGTCACACTTCCATGCGGCGTCACAAACTGTCGATATATCTTCTCATCCTCGTCAAATGCAAACGGTATTGTGATCCCGTTCTCCTTGCGTTGACGAAGAAACTCTTCCCGACTCTCTTTATCGTTGTCCTCGCATATCCCTATCATCGTGAAGTCCGGATTTCCCTTCCGTCTCCCCCATAGCTTGCTCTCGAGCACCTGCAACTGATGACCACTGAACGGACACCAGCTCGCAGCAAATACTACGACGACAACCTGCCCTTTCAGGAAATCTGTGTCAAGTGTATCACCCTCTATGCTGACGTACTGGAAATGAGGCAGCTTTTCCCCTACTTTGACAAGAAAATGTCCCTTGTCCCTCGGCTGTGCACCGACGTAGAGACAAGAGACTAAGCTCATTAAAACAATAGATGATTTTACCAGAAAGCTGCTCAACCTTCCGACCATACATCCTTGCCCTCCATCAAACTCTTTATGACTACACGATACGTCCTGCTCAGTGGCATCTTCGTCTCCTTTGTCCCTATCTGTGCGACTACCTCATCCGCACTCGCACGAACGACGTATCGACGACCTACCGCAAACGACCTGTGTACCCTCACAACTTCATCCGTCGACAACAAGTCCATGATCCTCTTCATTGTCATGTGTATCGTCAACTGTGCGTATGGTGTAGATATCTTGATATAATTCTCCATCGCCTGTATCAAGGCAATGTCATCCTGATGTATCTTGTGAGTCTGACCATTTATGTCCTTCAGACATATCGACGGCCTCGTGTCATTCTCGACTACATTCTTCGCAGTCTCACTGATGACTCCACTGCCCTTCTGGTCTATCCGTAGCTTCGCCTTGTTTACCGACTTGATAAACCTTGCATAGCTGACTGGCTTGAGTAGATAGTCGCACACGTCATACTCATACGACTCCAACGCATACTTCTCCTGAGACGAGTACATGATCACCTCTATGTGTGAGAGATCTACCGTTCGCATAAACTCTATCCCGCTCATCTCAGGCATCTCTATGTCGAGAAACACTATCCCTATGTTCTCCGCCTCTTTGCTCAACAGGAAGTTCACCGCATCAATAGCGCTCGCAAAGTAGCCCGCCAACGACAAGCTACTCGTCCGACTGATGAAACTCGTCATCACTTTGCTCGAGAACGAATCATCATCTACTACGATACAGTTAATCTTCAGCATCTCCTTCGTCTAAATATTCTCCTCTTCTACTCTCTAGACTACGCGCCGCCAGCCTTATGGCATACTTGCCCTCTGTTAAGGCTCTCCCCTACAAACATAAGCGACCAATCTACCGACGATTAGCCGCTTACAATTCTCAGAAAGCCATAAGGCAATACGCCCCAGACCCTTATTAAATACCGCTGCTAATCTTCTCGAGGGTTATCGGACATGACAAGATTGACTGGTAGTCCTCCCCAGACTCATACATGTCCTCGTCGTCCTCGTCATAGCACCACGCAATGTTGATGTCCCAACCCTTGCGAGACATCGCCTCAAGTCGTTTGAATATATCAAGGATACACTTGGAACTACTGGTATTGAAGTACTCCAACTGAAAGCGAACCTTGGTAGGCTTCATGTCCTGAAGCGAATACTCCGTAAGCCACCCTATGAGCGGCTTGTAGAACTCGACAGAGTTCTCCGGTATCGAACGCCCCTTGATCTCTATCTGACCCTTCTCAGGATCCATAAAGATATATGGCGTCTTTGAGCTCTCCTCTATTGTGATAGTTTCCATATTCCGTTTATGTTTGTTTTTCCCTATTGTGTTTCACCCTTTTTTTAACTAATGAAGACATCAAACGAGAAGAACAGCAGCAAAGGCAACTCCTTGATGGTGTAGAAGTCACACTTGAGCTTGTTCCCGCTCTTGCGCGCCATGTCTATCATCCCTATCCCGGCTCCACCTTTCTCTGAAAACCTCTTGTTGTTCATCGTCTCTCGATACAGACTCCTCAACTCCGTCTCATCAAGAGCGTTGATCCTGTCTATCTGCTTCTGAAGTATTGGCTGCTTCTCCTTCGGTATGAAATTGCCCGTCGTTATCCGGCACTGCTCGCCCTCCTTCGACATGACAATAACTCCCATCCTGCCACATCCAAAACGTTCTTCCACTCCACTCTCCGGCTCTATGTGATGAAACAAGTTCTGCGCACACTCGACAAAGCAGTGGAATGCCTTCTTCCTCACTCCATCTACCTCTATCTTGTCATGCAATTCCTGTTCCATAACCGGCAGAACTGAGTCTATATATGAGGATGTCACATCGCCGACGTACTCTATGAGTACCTCGCCGCTGCGCTTGTCAGCCATCCACCTATCCATATTAAACTCCATATCTGCTCTTATGCCGCAGTTTCACACGGCAAATATACTGATAATTTTTCTGTGTGAAACCAATTATTACGCTTTTTTATCTCTAAAGCGCAATTTTTACTCTTTCCAAATGGTTTTGTCTCTTCCTGACGACTCCATCGACTATTATCGTCATCCCTTTCCCGACATGATAACGACTACCGCTCGCGTCCCATACTACTGTGACTACATGACCCTTGTAGTCGATTCCGTCAAGACAAAAATACTCCCACTGCCCCTCTGGTATCAACGGCTGCACGACCAACGTGTTGTCTGCCTGTGGCCTGATTCCGCAGATGCCAGTTATCACTAGGTCGGCAAAGGTGGAATGGTTGTAATACCTGCTCCGCTCCCTGTCACCCATAAGCCAAGCCCCGTTCGTCTCGTCTAGGTACTCGCCAATGTATGGCCGCCCTCTGTGATGCTGGCTCTCGACGTATAGCTCCATCTGCCTGTAGTAGGTAGTGTCACTGACGACTCCCGAGCCATACTCTGTCAGGTAGTTGCCCATCGCTGTCAGCGTCTGGCTGGTCGCAAACGGCCAAATGGCCCCGTCCCACTCGCATTTGCCTACCCCATGGCTCCTGAACTGCGGATGCCGTCTCTCTGCCGTAGTCAGTCCATACGGCGCCGAGAATCCTTTCTCGTCGTTGACCTGCTTCCACGCCTTCTCTCCTCGTCCGTCCTTTTTCGGGAGGTTGAAGTACCATGGTATGTATCCGATTGCCTCCCTCACTCTCGCCAAGGTGTCACCCCTCTGCGTCTCGTAGAACTTGTCCTCCTCGCTCCATAGCTTGCTCTCGACCAGCAACCTCATCTCCTCAGCGTCCTTCCTGTATTTCTCTGCTGTCTCTGTCTCTCCCTTCATCCTATGTAGCGCCTCCAGTGCAACGGCATTGCCATACATGTAGCTGTTGATCGTCGGACGCGCAAACTTCTTCTTCCTCCCTCCTGATATGCTCTCCTCCATGCCGTCCTGTACGTCCCCCTGCCAGTAGAGTCCGTTGTCAAGTCTGTTGGTCTTCTGCCATCTAGCATACTCCTCGTCAAGTCTACCAAGCAGCGAGAGTGTGAATGTTGTGTCACCACTGACCTTATAGGCTTCATATACTGCCGCCGGATTCCAAGACGAGAAATTCTTCATCTTGTTCATGGCCTGCCCATTGTTGCCATAGTACCACGTGCGGAGTATCTGGTGTAGGTATGTGGTGTCCCTCGCCCATCTCATCTCCATGACGTGATGCCCGATTGCACATGCTATCAGGTTGTAAAGGTCTGCATAACTGCGCTTGACGAGGAACTCGGTCATGCCATACCCGGCTGGCGTCCTCTCGATATGCTTCCTGAGGCTCCACCAACGATAGTAGTACATCTCTCTGAAGTTCTCCTGCGGACAGTCGAATAGCGGGACGTTCGCCTCCATCCACTCCTGCGCTTTCGCATTTGGGATGTCGGTGACTATGTTCTCGTCCTCCATTGCGTTGAAGTAGTCGACGTAGTGTGAGTAGTCTGCATACTTCAAGACGGATGTCTGTCGCGAGTGTTTGCCTATGTCGCTCGTCGTGACGTTCTTTAGCTCAAAGACGCTCTCCTCGTCCCTCTCGTCCGCCCTCGGCATATCGTCATACTGGTCCGCCGGCGTGTTTATGTTGGGCTCCGCAAAGAGTTCTCCTGTCCTCCATATTACTCTCGATATGGTCTTGACTGGTGTGTCATACATCCTGACGCATGCCTTCTTGCCATCGACGTAATATGTCGCCTGATGCTTCTCGCAGCTGAGCTCCGCACGTATGTGATAGCTCTTCCCCTGCTGATATGTCTTCTGCATTGTCCCATACCGTGCACCGCCCTTGACTCTCATGTTCTCCTCGTCAATGACGATCTTGCTGCACACTGTCCCCTCGTCGTCCGCGAACTCGATGCAGAGTCTTCCGTCTTTCCTGACTGTCGAACGAATGTCCATCTCGACTGCCAATTCACTGGTCTTGGGGACAACCCTCTCTACCTTCGCATAGTCGAACGGGTCACTGTCTCTGAGGGTTATTCGGTCGCCCGAGACTGTGACCCTCGCCCACTTCGGTGAGTATACGTTCCATTCTGTTAGCTCGCTGAGCTTGCCGACGTTCTGTGGCTCGCTCTCCGCATGCCGTGTCGCTGCAAGCCGCACCGGGACTACTATTCTGCTGACCCATATATCTTCCTTGTTGTTGCTATACGAGACCCAGAGATTGCTGTCTACCGGCGTCCCGTTGCCTTCCCAGATGCCTCGCGTGTACTGCGGACCATAGCTCTTATAGTTTCCGCCATGTCGCTCCGGCGTCACCTCGCCGTTTACTAGTGATAGTGTTGTATACTCGAGCCCGTCAACACTGAGGCTGATGCCGAGTGGCCACCTGTACTCCGCCGGATTATAGACTGTCGCATACATCCCGTCTGTCAACCTCTGCCCCCATATCTTCGCATTGCTGTTGACGAACCCGGGAGCCCTGTCGATTGGTAGTCTCCACGTGTTACCTCCGTCTGCACTGAGGCTGGTCACGGCGTGCTTCCAGAGCCCGACCTTCCTTCCGTCTGGCAATGTGTACCCCGAAAATGCTTTATACGGTTTTGTCAGCGGGATCAACGGGTCGTTCCTGTCCGCCTCCTCTACCCACTGCATCCTCTGCATGGGGTCTGCCAACATGGCATCGACGGCCTTGACGAATCCTTTGTCCTTGCTCTTCTTATAATATGGGAAGTCTGTATTCTTCTCGTTGAATCCGTGATTGTAGTATACGAAATACACCTCTCCTAGGCTCCCGTCCTCTCTTATCTCTCTGACGACTCGTCCTATCCCGTTCCCGTCGTTCGGGTCATCCTTCGGAGTCAACGCTATCCCGTAGTTTCCTATGGCTATCAGTCTGCTCCTCTCGCCTTTGCTCTTCGGTGTATAGACGTAGAAACCTACTCTCTGATGCATTATGGCCTTCAGGTCTTTCGCGACGACTCCCGGCACTGTCTCTTTTGTCAACCCGTCTGGGACTTTGTACACCGGGAATAGTTCCCTGACTTCGCTCCACTCATACCCGTCAGCCGACGATAGGAACATGGTCTTCCCTGGCGCCTCATGCTCACTGCGTGGGTCTGTCAA
The DNA here is from genome assembly GCA_017417385.1 of Bacteroidales bacterium. Taxonomy (GTDB): domain Bacteria; phylum Bacteroidota; class Bacteroidia; order Bacteroidales; family Marinilabiliaceae; genus W3P20-009. The sequence goes on along the minus strand of JAFPZF010000006.1, from coordinate 93,386 downwards.
GTAGCTGACCCAGTATCGCCCTCCCCAATAGGCTATCATCGGCTGATGATTGTATGTCCACGGCTTCTCGCCTCTCATGATCTGTATGCTGTGGACCCCGACTGTCGGCGGGAGTGCTCCGTCATGCCTCTCTGGCTTCGCAACGACGCTTCCCGTATAATGCACCCTGTCTCGATTATACCCCTTCAAGCCTTCGACGATCTTCCTGTCCGCCCTGAAGATGGTCCCATGCTTATGCCCGACGGGGAACTTTACTTCCCCAGCCTGGTTCTGAAAGTGTACGAAGTCTTTTGTCCTGTGCATACCGTATGTCTTCGTACGATAGCTGTCGTAATATATGTACCAGTACTGTCCGACGTGTGCCGTCGACGGCCCTTCGGTGAAATGATCTGTAAATGGTTCCGACGCCTTCCCCCACGGCCCGTACGGTGTCTTCGCAAATGCTACTTTTATGTTCCGCTCTGGCCGCGTGTTGTCTTTCACGACCATGACATAGTCCCCCTTGCCTCGCTTTACGAGGGTCGCATCTATCGAACTGAACCCTGGCTCATAGAACAGCTGTGCCTTCGAGAACTTCTTGAAGTCTTTCGTCGTCACGTAGTAGAGTCGATGATTGTTCTTGTGGTCCTCCTGCCCGTCCGGGAACTTCCCCGGCACACATGATGCCCATATTATCAAGTACTGCTTCTTCTCGTCATCATAAAACAACTCCGGCGCCCATACGTTGACGGTCGTCGTGTCGTCCATGACCTCGATGAATCTGCTCTTCTCCCAGTGTATCAGGTCCCTCGACGATGAATAGCCGAATCCTCTGTCTCCCCGCCAACTGCTCGTCCAGACGAGATGAAAGACTCCGTCCGGCCCTTTGACTATCGACGGGTCTCGCATGACTTTCTGCTTGCCTACCTCCGGACGAAGAAAGACGCCCTCGATGCTGTCCCACTTCAACCCGTCTTCGCTATATATGAACCTCAAACCCTCTGTGGCTGGCTCATGAAACGAGGTCGACACCCATATCTCCTCTGCTAATGCCGTCACTTCGACCATCAATGCCCCGACGACTGCCGCAAGCACACTCCTTACTATCTTCATCTGTATTGTCTATTTCTATTTCCTCTTTTACGGGATTCTGCTCCTATCCTTATTCTCTATGACAGGTGATGATGGTGTAACTACTTGCATTAACGGTTATCACGCACCCGTCTATATGGACATACCAGTTCTTACCTCGTCGCTCCCGGACTGAGCTCTCATCAAGGATTCGCTCCTTGCACCACTCTACGACGTCAACGTCCTTTAGCCCAAGATTCCTCCTGATTCTATCAACCCCCATTTCTGTCGTATGGACTCTACGTATGTTCTCTATCAGTTCACACTCCATAACTTCAGCCCTTTCACGTCGTTATGCGTCCACACTCCTCCTGAAACGGTCCTCTCTAATTGAACAACCAGTCTACCTCGTCTCCTGCTCCGTTGAGACCTGCATCCCTCGGCTTCAACTCGCTGTCTGTGAATCCTGCTACCATGATGATTCCCTTCGGCAGTCTCAACGTGTGTCTGCCAGCCGGCATGTTGTAGACGTGTATGTTGACTATCGGCATCTTCGTGATATTGATGGCTCCACTGATGACTGGCTCCGCCTGCCCATACTCGTTGCCCGTGGCATCTGTCTCGAGCTTTGGCGGATTCGCCCATTTTGGGTCGTCATCGACATAGAACCCGACGAGGACCTTGACGTCCTTCGCTGACTCGAACTCTACTGTCGTGCCTTTGATGCGCGTTGTGTCTCTGTTCAGGACGAGAGCCTTCAGCCCGACGAGCTCCGCAGCCACTGAGTCTACGACTTCATTGCGCCCCTCATATAGTCTCGCACCCTTCGCCAACTCGACCATCTTGTAGTTGGATATCAACGTGACGTTGGCATTCCGAGCGACTTTGTTCTTGACGCTCTGCTCGCCCTCGACGACTGGGTTCTCTATCTTGTCGAGATTCTCCCTCAGGCTTTTGAGCTCTGCCTCATAGACTGGCTGCATCTCGCTCCATTTCTTGTAGTTCCCGTTGTCTCCGCCTACTGGTATTCGTCTCTGCGACGTCTGCATGCTGTTCGCATACAGATACCTCGCATCGGTGAGTTCCGACAGTGCCGCCCAGCTTGTCAGGCCTTTCTCCATTAGGGGTATGGCCTCGTGTAGATACTTCGTGTCCTTCGTCCACTTGTACATCAGGACGCGCTCCGCCGCATAGACTTTGAATCGGAACGCAAGCGCAAAATGCCTATAGCACTCCATGTCGGAGACCAGACGCATAAACTCGTCTTTGTTCCTGCTGACCGAGCTCTGCGCCTCGAGTATCGAGGCTACCGCAGCCTCGGCATGCGCTACGCACTCATCGACGATTCTTAGCGGCAGCTCACCTACGTGCTTCTGTCCCTTATACTCTTTCTCGACGTACTCTATCAGCTTCTCGCCCTCCGGTCCACAGCTCTCGTAGAAGCCCGGATATATTGTATACTTATACGGGTTGACAAGCTCGCTCATCTTCATCCCGAGCAATAGCGTCTGCCTGTTTCCCTCTGTTATGCCAAACCGCCGTATGAGCTTCGGCGCTATCTCGCCACTCTCGTCGAGCGCCTTGATTATCTTCTCCGCCGACTGTAGGTCTGTCCCATACTGCTCCGCAACTCTCGATGCCCAATAGCTCATCTCGTTCTTCCTCTCTGCTTTCCACGCATAACGCCCCCAGACTGCATACCACATCCAGTCCCTGTCTATCTGCAGAAGCCGCTTGTCACAGCCTGTGTTGTCCGCCGTGTATGGCCAGTCCCAATACGACGCCTGAGGATACAGGTGCAGTCCACTAGCCCCGTGTACTCGATGCATGGCCATGACTGCCTTCTGCGTGAACGATGGCGACGACCAGCGCCACGGCTCGAGATTCGCCAATATGTGGACGTTGTCGATATGTATAGGCGCAGCCGCACTGAGCTGCCTATGTGTCTCTCCCCAAGGTCCGCCCGGCTCATACGTCGTGAGGCTCTCGCCCGTGTACTTCGACATTGTATAGATGTTCGGGTATATCGGCAACGCCGCCTTGAGGACTCGCGGACAGTCTGTGTCATGGCTCCTCAGTATGATTGGCGGCATGTCTGTCCTCCCCGAGGCCGACAGCCCGTCCTTGATGCCCGGTATGATGGTGTTTGTCATCCAGTTGACGTCGTCGTCTATCGTCGCCATCGCCTCCCCTAGGCATACGAGGAACCCTACCTTGGGATACTTCTGGACGAAGGCCGCTATGCTCTTCCGTGTATAGTCGCTGACGAGGTCGGTTATCGGACGATTCCTATCCTGCGTCGCTATGCCATAATGATCCGCAAACGGCTTGGAGACTATGATATTGTAGAACATCTGGATCACCCTGATGCCCCGTCGGTCCGCCTCTGTCGTCAGGAAGTCGAACATCTCCTGATTCTTCGCCATCGTCTCGTCATCTACCTCTGGCGCAAATGGATAGTCCTCGAGCTTGACGAGCGACGCAAATGGATGTCCGTTCCACAGATAGACGCTATTCATGTTGTTCGCCGCCAACATGTCTAGATATCTGATCCATAGCTCTTTGTCATAAAACCATGGGAAATTCTCTGGCGTATAAGGATACTCATAGACTTTGTGTCCCGGGAGGTACACTGTCTTCTGTAGTCCGACACACGCTCCGCGCATCTTCATCTCCGGCACTTCGGTTATGTCCCTGACGCTGTCAAGCTGCCCATACTGCGCCATCAACTCCTTCAACTTGTTGACTCCGTAGATGGCTCCCGCCCCATCGTTGCCGGTGACGGTCACGATATAACCGTCCCTCTTGATGGAAAAACCTTCAGCAGGCCCATGCTTCCTGACTTCTATGTTGACGACGTAGTTGCCCTTCTGCCCTTCTATCAGCGACGCCGCATAGCGCGTCTGTGGTGTGTCACTCGTGATGTTCACTGTCACATGACTGCACGATGCTAGCATGATGCCCGCGACGGCACTCATCAATGACTTTCTTATATGTGAACTGTTGATCATCTGTTTGGTCTATTAGTACTTTATCTTGATTTCTTTTCCTACGGGGATATCGACTCGCTTTCCTCCAATGACGAGGACTCCCTTGCCTCCGTCACTCTTGACGCTGACGGTCTTCTTGTCCATCCTGACGTGAACCTTTCCAAATGGCGTCGGGACGTCCCCCTCCATCCACTTCAGGTCTGCTAGCGATGGCCTTACCTCATACTCCTCATATCCGGGTTTCGTCGGACTAACTCCGAGGAAGTATCTGCCTAATAGGTATATGGGGCTCGCTCCCCACGCATGACACAGGCTCTTCCCATACGGACGTCCATACATCTGCAGATGACTGCGCCCACTGTCCGTCGGATTGTACTTCTCCCAGAATGTCGTCGCCCCCTGCTGTATCATGCCTCCCCAATAGTCCTTCATCTCTTTCATGACTCTCTGCTGCTCGCCGAGCCTGCACAACGCCTCCATCTCGTAGAATCGCATGTACGGCGTCGTGATCTTCAGTATGTCGTCGTTCATGACGACACTGGTCTTCAGCGTCTCCTTGTCTGCGTCTGTCATCGTGTCAAACAGGATGGCAAATATGCTGCTGAATTTGAAGACTTCCTCGCTCTTCACTCCATTGAGTCTGTTGTGGACTATGGCTTTCTTCCCTTCGTCCCAGAAGAACTCTTTTATCTTGCCCTTCAGCTCTCGCGCCTGTCTCTCATACTTCTCCGCATCTCCTTTCTCGCCTATTGTCTTGGCTACCGACGCCATCGACTCGACTGCCCTGACGAACAGTATCTGCTCGAAACTGAGCTGCCCCCGCTTGTCCATCGGCTTGTCCGCCCAGTCGACGAATACCCAGTCGCCTGCCAACCCCTGTAGCATGCCGTCCGCATCCCGACGAGAGTTGACGAACTCTATGTATGCTGTCATGACTGGATATATCTGCCGCAGGAAATGCTCGTCTCCACTGTACTGGTAGTAGTCCCAGACTGAGATGAACCAGTACAGTGTGTAGTCCATTATTGTGTTGATATGGCTCGTGATTGGCTGCTTCCCCGCCAAGAGCCACATCGTGCGCTTTACTTCTTCGTTATCGTTGAATAGGTAGTAGTTCATCAGGTAACTCTGCGATGCGTCCCCACTCCAGACCCACCTGTCTCTCTTGATGCCGTCTATGAAGAACTCCCTCGTCGTCAACTGTAGCGTATAGACGCCTATCTCCCACATCTTGTTGACCATCTCGTCGCTGCAACTGAACGTTCCCCGCTCGACCTCCGGCATGTACTCATAGTCCATCGAGACTCCCTGCACTTTTGCCGTCCCACTGCATTCGACGCCTACATACCTGAACGCCTTGCTGTTCCCGAAGACGAAGGTCTCCCCTACCCTGCGCTCCTCGCCTGTGCAGAGGTCTGTGACGACGCCATTCTCTACCTTCAGCCTGTCGAGTGTCTCGCAATGCTCCCCGTCTGACGCCTCCTCACGGCTCTCGCCATATCGTATCTCTATGCTGCCATTGCCCTCGACTCCGTCAAGGCGTAGATACCCGAAGGTCTCCTTGCCAAAGTCATATATGCCGTCTTTGCTGCCAATAGCCTCCGCCCTCGTCGTCTTCAGTCTGAATCGGCTCGGGACGTCCGTCGCCGTGTTGAAATTCCAATACCCGGCATCGACGTATGTCGAAACCGACGTGTCACTCGCCTTCCCGCTCTCGTCTATCCACTCCTTGTCCTCATACGTGACTCGCCACGTCCCGTCTGTGACGACTTCCTTGCCCTTGACGAAAAGCGCCGGCGGCGTCGCCTGATTGTGGACCTTGATGTTTATCTTATGACGACCAGGCGCCAACTGCACTTCCTTCGGCATGCCAAACAGCATCCGCCCGTCTATCTTCACGTTATACTTCCCCTCGACGGCTATGCTAATCGTCTCGGACGCTGCTATCTCTACCTCCTTCGAGAACTCTACCGTAACGTAATGGCTGTCCTGCTTCCAGAACGGAGGGAAATACGCCCCTCTGTCTGTTCGCCGATTGTTCATCTCGTTCCCGAGCCATATTTCATAGTCCCCGGGATACCATATCCACGTCTGAGCCGCCACGTTTTGCACACAAAGAGACATCAGCAGCGATGCTATGCTAATTGCAATTCTGTTCATTTATAATCTTCTTGCAGTTTGCAAATATAGTAAGTAAAGCGCAAAACCGCTGTCTTTCTATCCTTTTTTTTGACGTCCACATCCCGCCACCTCCCCGGCACACCTCTCTCTCCTCCCCGCCCTCTTTCGCTCTGTCTCTCTTCTTTGTCTCCGTTTTCTCCCCGTCACGTCCCCTATCTGTCTGCCACCCGTCCCCTCTTTCTTTATGCCGAGCGTACCAAGAAAGGGCAGCATGGTGTTCCCCATACTGCCCTCTTTGCTATTCGCGTAGCTGTCTGTTCCCTACTTCTTGGCGTATGCCGCGAGTGCTGCACCCGTGCCCTTGCCGAAGAGTCCATCGACAGCGCCCGTGTAGAGACCCTCTGCCTTCAACTTCTCCTGAAGTGCCTTGACTGTAGCCGGACCTACTATGCCGTCCTCCTTGACACCAAGCAACTTCTGCAGTGCCTTCTTAGATGCCGGTCCAAAGTCACCGTCCGCCGTAACTCCGAGCTTCGTCTGAAGCGCCTTGATGCTATCCTTGTCCAAGTTCTTGTTGATAGCAAGCTGGTTTTCCTTTACCCAATCTACTGTTTCTGCCATAGTATTTGTTATTGATTCGAGACTCTGTCCTGTTGCCCACGCTGCAAGTCCGCGAAGCGTGTTGTATCCGATCTTTCCGTCTATCGCTCCAGCATAGAGATTCTCCTCCTGAAGCATCTTCTGAATGGCCTGTGCCGTCTTCGGCCCGATGATGCCGTCAGCCGTCGCGCCTACCTTCGTCTGCAACGCCTTCTTAGATGCCGGACCAAAGTTGCCGTCCGCCGTAGCTCCAATCTTCGTCTGGATGGCCTTGATCGTCGCAGCGTCAAGTCGGCTTATAGCCACCTGATTCTCTACGTTCCAATCTACTGTCCCGTCAGCAGCCTTCGTCGTCGTCCCAGAAATTGTCGTGTTCGTCGTGTTAGACGATTTCTCCGACTCCTGTGTCTTGGCTGCCTGCTTAGCCTGCTCCTCCGCAATGCGCTTTGCCCAGTAGTCCGCCATTGCATCTGCACTCGTACTTGCCATTCTTCTATGATTTTTTATTGTTTACCTATCCGTGTTGTCGGCATGCTATTTCCTTCCGACACCTAAAGTTACTGATTTTTATCTTCCCCGCAATAACTATCGGTAACTTTTTTATTATAAATTTTCCTTACTACAACGCTCCTTATCCTAAAATAAGTTATCAGTCGTAAAGGTGAACGGGAGTAAATGCTCGACCGACGGCACTGTCACGACCTTCGTCTTGCCGACCAGCGTGACTTTCATCGGGCTCTTCTGTATGTACTCCTTCTCGGTCATGACCTGCCGACACGCCCCACATGGCGTGATGAACGGCTCGACAGGTCCGTTCTCGTTCTCCGCATAGATGAGCAGATGACGCACCGCCACGTCGGGATACTTCGCGTTGGCATAGAACAAGGTGACTCGCTCTGCGCACAACCCCGACGGATACGCGGCATTCTCCTGGTTAGACGCCGCTACGATCTCGCCATTGGCAAGCAGCACAGCCGCCCCTACCTTGAACTTCGAATATGGCGCATACGCCTTCCGAGCCGCAGCTTCTGCCTCAGCTGTCAACTTCTCTATCTCCTCTCGCCCTTCCTCTGTCGGAGTGAAGGCGACCTTCGCCTCCGCACTGTAATACTTCTTCTCGCTCATAGTCTCCCACTCTTCTCGACGTAATACCTTACCTTGCCGTGGAACTGCGGATAGTTCTTCACGAGGTCATCTATGCAGAACGGAACTCTGTACCGCCACATCTGATTCTGATTCGATGGGACGTTGATGCGCTCCTCAAACGGTAGCAGGTGCGGCATGTTGTCTATCATACCGGCATAATCCTGTATCGGGTTGATGCACAGCATCGACGGCGCTTCGAGATGCTGCTCGACGATGGCCGAGACGATGTTCTCCGTCGCTACACGTGGCGTCTCGCCCTGCATCTTCAAGACGTTCTTATAATACCAGTCGACGTTATCCGGCTCTTCCTCCCACCAGCCTCGTATGCTCGAGATGTCATGAGACGACGTCGCACATACTGACATGTACGGATACTTCGACGTGTCTCCATATCTCTCCCAGAACTGCTTCGGCATCCTCTGCAGCTCAAGTGACAGTATCTGCATCCTCTGCATGATCGACGGGACACTCGACGGTATCATCCCAAGATCCTCACCGCATACGAGCATCTTGCAGTGCTGGAGCATGGCCCCAAGGTTCGACTCCGCCTGCTCCTTCCAGAACTGATTGTGACGCTCGAAAAAGAAATAATGAGACAACGCCTTCATCACCGACTTGTCCGACTCCGACAACCTTCTATACCTGTCGGTCTCTGTCAACATGATGCGCGGATGCCACTCCCCATCCTTCACGCTGACGAAGAGCACCTCATGTAGTATGTTCGCAAAACCTTGACGTATCCGCTCGCGAGACGTCGGCTGGACATTGTTCTCCACCCACTCGTCAACGCTCTCCGGCGAAAACATGCTCGCCTTTAGGCGCAACTCGCCGTATTCTGTCTCGTCAAAACATGCCTTCGCCAACGACGCATACTCCCCAAGCTGCTGACTAAGATAGTCTCTTGTCACCTCCGGACGTGTATAACGCTCAAGGCTCCCCTTGAAGCCCCACGCCTCGACCTCCTCTCGCTTGAGTGGTATCGCCGGCGAGAATATACCCATCAGCCCGCTGCGGAACGGACGTGGTATAGACCAGATCCTGAAGAACCCGAGGATGTGGTCGATCCTGAACGCATCGAAGAACTGCTGCATGCGCTCCATGCGAGCCCTCCACCATGTGTAGCCGTCCTTCTTCATCTCCTCCCACTTGTATATCGGGAATCCCCAGTTCTGTCCGTCTCGCGAGAAGAAGTCGGGTGGCGCCCCCGCCTGCAGCGTGAAGTCGAAATACTGCGGGTTGGTCCACGCATCGGCCGAGTTTGGATTGATGCCTATCGGCAGGTCTCCCTTGAGAGCTACGCCCTTGTTGTGGCAATAGCTGACGGCCTCGCGTAGCTGCCGCTCCAGGTGATACTGCAGGAATACTCTATACCATACCTCCCTGTAACTGTAGTTCGACGGCTGGAACATCGCCTCGACATCAGATGACGAATACCTGCTCATCGACGGCCATATCCTGAAGTCCGGCGTGTGATACCTGTCCCTCAGCATCGCAAACGCAGCATAGTCCCTCAGCCAACTCTCATTGGCATCCATGTACTTCTGTATCGCCGGATCACTGACTACCTTGTCAAAACACTCGGTGAATATCGACCGCAGATTCTTGTCCTTCCAGTCACGCGTCCTGTTGTAGTCCAGGAAGTTCGAGTCGTTCAGGAAGAGGCCTGTCTCCTTCTCCAACGCCGATATCCTCTTGCCGTAATACTTATAGACCTCCTCGACTGAGATATAGCTTGGATGTAACGCATGTACCGATATGGCATTATACGGATAAGAGTCCCTCCAGCCCCTCACCGCCGTCGTGTCGTTGATCGGCAGGAGCTGTATGACTTTCAACCCCGCCGCTACGCACCAGTCCGCCAAGTCTTTCAGGTCTAGGAACTCTCCGCACCCTCGACTCCTGTGTGTCCTCAACGAGAATACTGGCACCGCCACTCCCGCTGCCCTCCACGGACGCTCATAATGATACCCGTTGTACGCGACGATCGTCGTAGCCCCTCGCTCCGGGACTGCTATCCTGTTGTCTCCGACCTCGTATGCCTTGAACTTCTGGGTCTTCTTGTCCAGTATGCCGAACTTGAACTCGAACTCCTTCATGAACGGTATCGTCCCGAGGTCAAGCACCCACGTGTCGTTGACGTAATGAGACATCCTCATCGCACTCTCCGTGTTCCAATTGATGAACTGCTTCGAGACTATGCAGAACTCCTCGTCATCGCTGATTCTCGGGTCATTCAAGACTATGACAAGCGACCCCTGCTGTGGCGTCGGCGGCATCCCAAATCCATCATCTGTCGTGAATACTGCTCGCCTGAATGCCGATGCACACAGCACGTCACTCTCGTCCTGCGGACTGCGCCACATGTCCTTGATGATCACGGGCGTCTCTATCTGCGGCGAAAAACGCCAGTGGCGCTCCGTTATCCGACCATCCACAAGCTCGACTATATATCTGTAGAAGCAGACCTGCGAGTCATCCGTCTCGAAATAATTCAATCCGTCAGCCCCCTTGGTCATCTCTTCTTCCCACGTCTTGTCACCCATCTTGCGACAAAACTCGACAAGCAGACGCTCGTTCGCGCCAACTCCGTAGTGTATTTCTAATCTTCTCTTCATCAACCGTTGTATAGTTGTCGGGGCGGGGAGCACCCTCCTTTATGTTTCTCTGCTTTCGACTCGCTTTTACGAGTCCACATCCTATTTATACGTTTTTTACTAATTATTGTTTCGCATCTTTTTATCGTGTTTACTCTTCGCCCATCTTTTCCTGCTTTCTTCTTCGTTCTCATAATTCTCAATAACGGCTCTTCTTCTCGTTTATTCTGCGTATATTTGCAAGTGAAAAAAACACCATTCTTTATGTCTACTCTACCTGATCGACTCACTTTCTCCGTCCGCGGCGTCTCCTTCTCCCTCCGCCTCATCTCTCACGGCACCTTCCTTATGGGTGCCGACCCAGATGTCGACCCCGATGCTGACGAAGTCGAATCTCCTGTCCACCCTGTCACTATCTCTCGCGACTTCTACCTCGCCGAGACTCCTGTCACCCAGGCTCTCTACGAGGCTGTCATGGACTGCAACCCGTCTGTTTACAAGGGTGCCTCTTCACGCCCTGTCGACAGCGTCTCATGGTTCGACTCTCAGGCATTTATTGAGAAACTCAACTCCATCATCCCGGACGGCTCTTTCTCCCTCCCGACTGAGGCTGAATGGGAGTTCGCTGCCCGTGGCGGCAACCTCTCCAAGGGCTTCAAGTACGCTGGCTCAGACGATATCGACGAGGTCGCCTGGTATTATTTCAACTGCAACACTTCAACCTGTCCCGTAGCACAAAAGCTTCCTAACGAGCTCGGTCTCTACGATATGACTGGCAACGTGATAGAATGGTGCCAGGACTGGTGGACCGATGATTATCCATCCGACGCGGTCACCGACCCTGTTGGCCCTGCTGAGGGTATCTACCGCGTCCAGCGTGGCGGAGGCTACCATACTGTCCTAGAGTCTTGTCGAAACACCTTTCGCGACGGCTTCTTCCCAACCAACAATTACGACTGTTTCGGCTTCCGCCTCCTCTTCCGCCCCTCTACTCTGTAACGTCTCCCTTCTTCTTCCCTTCCTCTTCCCTTCCTCTTCCCTTCTCCCCTCCTCCCGCTATCTATTGTTTTCCCGCTATTTTTCGCTAACTTAGCATACTGTATCAATTGCTATTCCCGTTTTCTATGGCAAATCTACCAGACCATCTATCATTCTCCGTCTCCGACGTCTCCTTCTCCCTCCGCCTCGTATCTCACGGCTCTTTCCAGATGGGCGCCGATGCCTCTACCGACCCCGATGCCGATAAAGTCGAGTCGCCTGTGCATACGGTCACCCTTACCCGAGACTTCTATGTCGCCGAAACTCCCGTCACCCAGGCTCTCTATGAGGCTGTCATGGGTGCCAACCCTTCTTCCTTCAAGGGCGATCCCTCTCTCCCTGTCGAGCGCGTCACGATCAAGAACTGTGTCAGCTTCATCTCTAAGCTCAACAAGCTGATCCCCGACGTCAAATTCTCCCTCCCGACTGAGGCTGAATGGGAGTTCGCTGCCCGTGGCGGCATCCTCTCCAAGGGCTTCAAGTACGCCGGCTCCGACGTCATCGACGAGGTCGCTTGGTACGAGGACAACAGCGACCTCCATCCTCATCCCGTCGCCCAGAAGAAGCCTAACGAGCTCGGTCTCTACGACATGTCTGGCAACGTCTGCGAATGGTGTCTTGACAACTTCTGGGACAGCTACTCTTCCTCCGCCCCTGTCACCGACCCCAATGGCTCAAATCTCGGCGGGACGACTGTCGCCCGCGGCGGTAGCTACTACTTCGAGGCTCGCCGCTGCCGCTCGACCTACCGTTTCGGCTTCAGATGCGACAGCAAGATTGGCTTCAACGGCTTCCGTATCATCACCCGCATCGACAAGCCCTGACCTGCCTTTCGCCCGTCCATGCTTTGACTTGTATTAGTCCACTCTCCCTTCCCCTTTCTCAATAAGGCAAACTAATTATATCCTATTCATTATGCAACTCAAAAAACATCTCTCCTTCACTGTCAATGGTGTCTCCTTCAAGCTCTGTCTCGTCACTCACGGGACTTTCCTTATGGGCGCCGACAAATCTACCGACCCCGACGCCTGCGACTGGGAAGGCCCTGTCCACGAGGTCTCTATCTCCCGCGACTACTATGTCGCCGAGACGCTCGTCACCCAGGAACTCTACGAGGCTGTCATGGGCGAAAACCCTGCCAATTTCTTTTTCAGCCCTAAGCATCCTGTCGAGCAGGTCAACTGGAATAGCTGCCAGAAGTTCGTCTCTAAGCTCAACAAGCTGATCCCCGATGGCTCTTTCTCCCTCCCGACTGAGGCTGAATGGGAGTTCGCTGCCCGTGGCGGCAACAGTTCCAAGGGCTACCGCTTCGCCGGCTCTGACGACGCCGATGAGGTCTCCTGCAACGGGGACAATAGCCCCGACGAGACTATCCCTGTCGCCTCCTATGCCCCAAACGAGCTAGGTCTCTACGACATGTCGGGTAACGTCTGGGAATGGTGCCAAGATTTCTATGACACCTACTCCGCCGACTCTGTCACCGACCCTACCGGTCCCGAATCGGGCGAAGCTCATGTCCTGCGCGGTGGCGGCTTCTATGGCAACGTCAATAGCTGTCGCGTGACTGCTCGCGGTGCTTCTCAGCCTCTATACAATAACGCCAACCTCGGCTTCCGCTTCGTATTCCACCCAGCTAAATAATCCTCCTCCCCGTCCTCACCTCCCCTACAATACTGACCGAGCCTGAAGCATCTTCATCAGCTTCAGGCTCGGCTTTTCTGTTCTGTCTCTCTTCCAGCACGTGCTCCACTCTACACATTACAAAGAAGTGGAGCAAGAATTGCTTCTCACCCCACTTCTTCTCTATCGAGTGTGTCAATTTCTACTTGTGCTCGAGCTCAAGGGTCTTAGATGGCCTGTCTGCTACGCTCGCAGGTCCCCAGTACTGGATTGGGCCCGGATAGACATACGCCGTCTCGATTGCCCACTCGTCCCTCTTCGATGCGAAGAACTTGAACGGACCTCCGTCGAGCTTGACGAGTGCCTTCTGGATAACTGGCTTCATCTTGCCATTCCTCTTCTCCATGTTCATCATCGCTGTGATTGGGATACCTCCTGCAAGCCACTCGCTCGCCGGCTTGACGGTATTCCTGACAGACGACATGTATCCGGTCTTGCCGCTTGCTATGAGCAACGCTGCAACTCTTCCGAGTGAGTAGCAGTAGTCTGCATCGAAGTTCGATGGCGCTGCACAACGTCCCTCGTATCCGAAGAAGTGATGCTGAGTAGCAAACTTGCCCTTGAACTTGCCCTCCTTCTTCCACTCTGCGAGCTTCTTGCCGACCATGTCTGCCAAGAGCTGCTCTGTCTCGATGAGGCTCACCTGTACGTTTCCGTGAGGATCCCTCTCAAGTGCCAACTGCCTCGATACGCCCGCCGGCAGGCTCTTGAAGATTGCTGCATTTGCCGCCGAGAGATGTGCTACGACATAGTCGATCTTCGCGTCGTCAGCTACCTTGTCGAACTCCGCCTGGTTCGCTGCGAGCATGTCGTTCAGCTCTGCTATGAGCTTCTTGATCGCTGGGATGAACTCTATGAGTCCCTCCGGCACGAGGACCGTACCGAAGTTAAGTCCCTTGTCTGCACGTGCTGCAACGACCTTAGCTATGTACGTGACGATGTCGTCAAGCGTCTGGTTCTTTGCCTCAACCTCCTCACCGATGAGCGTGATGTTCGGCTGTGTCTGGAGCGCGCACTCGAGGGTGACATGGCTCGCCGACCTACCCATCAACTTGATGAAGTGCCAGTACTTCTTTGCCGAGTTGGCATCCCTCTCGATGTTGCCAATTACCTCCGAGTACACCTTCGTCGCCGTGTCAAAGCCAAACGACGTCTCGATCATCTCGTTCTTGAGGTCGCCATCGATGGTCTTCGGGCAGCCGATGACCTGCACGCCGCTCTTCTTCGCGAGGTAGTACTCCGCAAGGACACATGCGTTGGTGTTCGAATCATCACCACCAATGATGACGAGCGCCTTGATGTTCAGCTTCTTGCAGATCTCGAGGCCCTTGTCGAACTGCTCGGTCTCCTCGAGCTTCGTCCTGCCAGAACCGATGATGTCAAATCCACCAGTGTTCCTGTACTCGTCGACGATCTTGTCTGTCAACTCTATATACTTGTGGTCTACGAGTCCACTAGGTCCACCGAGGAAGCCATACAGCTTGCTGTCCTTGTTGATTGCCTTGATGCCGTCAAAGATACCCGAGATGACATTATGTCCGCCCGGCGCCTGACCACCCGAGAGGATGACACCGACGTTGATGGCCTCGCCCTTCACTGCCGCGCTGCCCTTCTCGAAGGTTACTATCGGCATCCCGTACGTGTTCGGGAACAACTTCTTGATCTCTGCCTGGTCTGCTACAGATTCCGTAGCCTTGCCCTCCTTTAGCGTGGTGCCGCCTGCTATCGTGGCCGGCACTTTCGGTGCGTATGTGCTACGCTCCGTCTGCAATGCACTCTTCGTCATTCTGTTTAGTGGTTATGTGTTTTATTTCCTATCTATTGTTCTGTAACTTCACTATTATGTCCTTCAGCTGCTCTATGTCCTTCAGACACTGGTCGACAAGTACCTTCGCCTCTATCGTGCTCTCCGTCATCTCCCTCGTCCTCTCGCCTATTCCCTCTATCTTCCTCTTTATGGTGTCCGCCGACGTCCTCGACGTGTCCGCCAGTCCGCGCACCTCCTGAGCTATCACGGCAAAACCCTTGCCGCCCTCCTTAGCCCTCGACGCCTCGATTGACGCATTAAGACCCAATATATGGGTCGTCGTCGCATTGTCCTGGATTCCGTTCACTATGTCTGTGCAGTTCTCGACCTCATCCTTGCACTCCGTGGCAAGCGACGACAGCTGCTTGAACTTCTCCTCCATCTGTCGGACCGAACGTACATTCTCGTCCGCCACCCGGCGCACCTCCCTTATGATTCCCGCCGTATACTCCATGCTGCTCCGCAGGCTCTCGTTCGTCCGCGTCTCATTGTAGCTCGTATACGCCATCGACGACAATATCTTCGCTATCGTCTGCAGAAAGTCCGCCGCCGCCTCTATCCGCTTACGCTCGACGACATTCACCTTCTTGACCGCCTCGACATACTCGTCCTCATTGATGCCATACCCCCTAGCAATCTGTCTGAACGTCTGCTCGTCAGGCTGCTCTATCAAGACCTGACCACCTATGAACGAACCTATGAACTGGCCGTTCAACTCTATCGGAGCCGCAAAGTCCATCAACCCAGCATGACAGACGTATGCAGCGGCCTTCCCTGTCTTCTGGGTCACCTCGCCTCCATGCCTGTCACACTCCTCACAAGCCTTGCAGCCAGCTGCCGACTTGCGTGTATACTTCATGCAGAAGTCCGTGAAATTGCTCCCCTCCGTGACCGGACTACCACTCTCGTCTGTCGTTAGCGCTGCCATCCCCGTCACGTGCGCAAATCCATCCTGTATCTCCTGCAATATCGCCGGATCTATCAACTCCGTTAGCGTCAATGATGCCATTTTGTCGTCTATTTGCTCGCAAAAATAACGCTTTTTAATGTCCTTACAACACATTTCACGCAATTATTATCGCCTCACCGCTCTCTTTCTGATAACTTTCTCTTAATTTTGCCCCAGTCTTTGACGATGTGCTTGTTTTTCAAGCCCGTCTCTTCAGGGAAACGCCGTCCAACTCGGCGACAGTACCCGCTACCGTGTTTCTCGCCCAGACGAGATCAGCCGGAATGCCTGACTAAGACTTTTTTCTTTTCATTCTCTGCGGGAGCTACAGCGATGAAAATGATATGAACGAGATATACGTATCTGTACTGAATTCACCTCGCAGGGTTAGACCTGTATTAGACCTGTCTATGGGTTCCTTGTCGGCTTTCTCCGCCGACACTCTTTCTCGTTTGCTCCTACTTTCACGTCTCTTCCCCGCTGTCTTTCAGCGCTTTTCCCGACTTCTTTCCTCCCCATCATCA
The DNA here is from genome assembly GCA_017417385.1 of Bacteroidales bacterium. Taxonomy (GTDB): domain Bacteria; phylum Bacteroidota; class Bacteroidia; order Bacteroidales; family Marinilabiliaceae; genus W3P20-009. The sequence continues at coordinate 76,887 of JAFPZF010000006.1, read as the reverse complement.
TTCGATAATATCGACTCTCTTACCATTCAATCACATTTCAGCAGCCTCCTCGGCATGTTTCCATCTGTATTCCGTTACCTTGCGGGACGCTACTTCTGTTGCTTCCCGTCACCATCCGAGACATGTTCCTCCAGGTCTGCAAATTCTTCTCCCTTTTTCTTCAGATTAACCAACTATTCAATTCATAACTAATTATGTTCAACAAACTATTTTCTGCATTTGCTTGCGCTTCGCTCCTCGCTCTCGGTGCCTGCTCCGACGACGACGAGGGCTACTCTCTCCGCACTCTCTCTTTCGAGGACGCTGAGGGCTCTTCCTACTGGACCTCCCTCATCGATTCCAAGCAGTATGGCGGCGAACTTCTCTACGGTCCAAATGGCTTTGGTTTGGATGAGGGAGTCGACTACGTCTGGGAAGACAAGAACAACACACTTATCAAGTCTAGCGGCCTCGTCGACGCCTGGGGCGCTAAAGTGTACTACAACGGCGGCTTCGCTGTCTCCAACTACTCCCTGACCGACCTGACTAAGGCCGACTACACAGCGCAGCTCGCTGTCCCGTTCGCAGCTCCTGCCGGCCACAACGGCAGCAAGAACTTCTGCGTCGCTTTCATCGGCAGCTATGGGGACGTGCCTTCGCTCTCCTTCTCCGACGGCGTCGCTCGCACGCTCGACCACATGTACATCACCAACACGTCCTACACCTACAACAGCCTCCTCAACGGCGACGACTACACTCCTAAGGCTACCCAAGAGGACTGGTACTCTGTCAAGGCTGTCGGCTTCGACGCCGCTGGCAACAAGACTGACTCAACGACCTGCTTCCTCGCTCAGAACGGACACATCATCAACGACTGGGTTTGCTGGGACCTCACCAAACTCGGCAACGTCGTGTCTGTCAAGTTCTTCGTCGATGGCTCTATCACCAACGACTACGGTCTCGCTACCCCGTCCTACTTCGCCTTCGACGACCTCGCCGTCCGCTTCTAATCATCTTCTCTTCTCCCTCTGAATGATTATTCGGGGCGCAATGGTTTTTCTCCGTTGCGCCCCCTTTCTTTCCCCCTCTATCCCTGTTCTCTAATTGTCCTCAAACAGTTCTCAAATTCCCCTCAAAGTTCTTCCCTCACACCTTCCGCTTCTCTGTCGCTATGTAAAAGAGACGCCGCCGAAACAGGTTTCTTTCTCCTGCTTCGGCGGCGCTATCCCTTTCGTCGACGTTTCCCTATTCGGTCCTCATCGTCAACTTCTCCTCGCCTTCCGTGTAGTCTATGACTATCTTCTGGTTGACTGCTAGCTTGGCCTCTATTATCTTCTCCGCAAGCTCGTCCTCGACGTATTTCTGCACTGCTCTCCTCAACGGACGCGCTCCATACTTCGCATCATAGCTGACGTCCGCAAGGAACTCCTTCGCCGCCGCCGTCAACTCCATCTCATAACCCATGGCCTCTACTCGTCCCCTCAGTCCCTCAAGCTCGATGTCGACTATCTTGATGATATCTTCCTTACTTAGCTCGTTGAATATCACGACGTCATCTATCCTGTTGATAAACTCCGGCGCAAAAGCCTTCTGCATCGCCTTCTGGAGTATCGCCGCTGTCCGCTCCTCGTCGCTCACCGCATTCTTCTGACTGAATCCGAGACCCTTGCCGAAATCACTCACCTCCCTGCTGCCGACGTTCGACGTCATTATGACTATCGTGTTCTTGAAATCGACTGTCCGCCCAAAGCTGTCCGTCAACCGCCCCTCGTCGAGTACCTGCAGAAGCATGTTGAATACGTCATGATGAGCCTTCTCGATCTCGTCCAGCAACACTACTGAATATGGCTTCCGCCTGACTTTCTCTGTCAACTGGCCGCCCTCCTCATACCCGACGTATCCCGGAGGCGCCCCGACAAGACGCGAGACTGAAAACTTCTCCATGTACTCGCTCATGTCTATTCTGATCAGCGAATCTACCGATCCGAAAAGATACTTCGCCAGGACTTGCGCCAGGTGTGTCTTGCCGACTCCCGTAGGCCCCAGGAATATGAACGACCCTATCGGCCTGTTCGGGTCCTTCAGCCCAGCCCTGTTCCTCAATATGGCCTTGACTACCTTCCCTATCGCCTCGTCCTGTCCTATGACGCTGCCCTTGAGCTCCTGCCCCATGTTCGCGAGTCTCTTGCTCTCGCCCTGAGCTATCCTCTGTACCGGCACTCCCGTCATCATGGCGACGACTTCCGAGACTTTATCCTCGTCGACAACCTCCCTGTGGTTGCGAAGCTCCTCCTGCCATGCCTCCTTCGCCGCCCTCAACTCGCTATCTACGGCCTTCTCCTGGTCCCTGAAGCTGGCTGCAAGCTCGAAGTTCTGCGCCGTGACGGCATTGTGCTTGCTCTTCTTTATCTTCTCATACTTCTGCTCGAGCTCTGTTATCTCCTGCGGGACGACTATATTTGCTATGTGGACCCTGCTCCCGCTCTCGTCGAGCGCATCTATCGCCTTGTCCGGTAGCTGTCGGTCTGTTATGTACCTCTCTGTCAGCGAGACGCACGCCTCGAGCGCCTCGTCGGTATACGTGACGTTGTGGTGCTCCTCATACTTCTCCTTGATGTTCTTCAAGATCTGTAGCGTCTCGTCGTGAGTCGTCGGCTCTACTATGACCTTCTGGAATCGCCTCTCTAGCGCTCCGTCTTTCTCTATGTACTGCCGATACTCGTCGAGTGTCGTCGCCCCTATGCACTGTATCTCTCCCCTCGCCAACGCCGGCTTTAGCATGTTCGCCGCATCCATGCTCCCCGTGGCTCCTCCGGCCCCGACTATGGTGTGTATCTCGTCGATGAATAGGATTATGTTGTTGTGCTGGCTCAACTCCGTCAGCAACGCCTTTATCCTCTCCTCAAACTGTCCCCTGTACTTCGTTCCAGCTACCATAGACGGCATGTCGAGAGATACGACTCTCTTGTCAAACAAGACCCTCGACACTTTCTTCTCATGTATCCTGAGCGCCAGTCCCTCCGCTATCGCCGACTTTCCGACACCCGGCTCGCCTATCAAGACTGGATTGTTCTTCTTGCGCCTGCTCAATATCTGAGCCAGCCTCTCTATCTCTTTCTCCCTACCTACGACGGGGTCGAGCTTACCCTCCGCCGCAGCGCGCGTCATGTCTACTCCGTAATTGTCTATGACCGGCGTGTCCGACGTCGCCTTTCCGCTCGGCTTCTGACTTGTCCGCTCGCCGCCGTTCTTTTTCGACTGCTCAAACGGGCTGTCTTCCTCCTCGTCGTCATCATCAAAAACTGATTTCGGCATGTCCCCTGTCAACTTCGCCGCCTGACGCTTTATGCTCGTATAGCTGATGTTCTCTTCCTGTAATATCTGATATACATGCGTCCCCTCGTCCCGAGCTATCGAGAGTAGCATATGGACTGTATGTATCTCTTTGCTCCCCATTACTTTAGCCTCCCCCTGGACGGATCGCATTATTCTTTCTGTCGACCGCATCGGTATCGGCAATCCTATCTTGTATAGTACTTCCCCTGATTTATATGGCAGACTCCCGAGTATCTTGTCACGCAACTTCTCTATCTCTACCCCTAAGTTTTCGAGCGCCTGCACGGCCGTATTCTCCGGACCGTCTATCAGACCCAACATCAAGTGCTCCGGCAGTAAATTCTCATGCCCGAGCTTTAGCGCTATTTGCTTGCTCTTCTGGATGCTCTTCCTGAGTCCATCTGATAATGTCATCGTCATATACGTATATCTTTTTCTTCAAAATTAATCATTTAGCTTTACTTCGCTCTCCCTATCGCCTCTATTTCTTCTGCTTTTGATAAAATAACGTCGAGTCGACATCTCTTACGCCCCTAAAATACAGCTTCAACTTGCTCACTATCGCATTCACTCCTCCGACCTTGTCACTCTCTATGTTGAACGGCAAGACTGGACTGTGCAACGATAGTCTGCACAAGAACCACCCCTGCTCTTCCGCTCCATTGCACATGACTCTGAGTCCCTCGTGATTCTGATTCACTTCCTCCCAGTCTGCTATCTGCGCCACGTACTGCCGCAACCCTCGCATGGTCTCCTCCGCTGTCCTGCTGAAGTCATAACCGGTGATTGGCAACCTGTACTCGCAACTCTCTATCGGGACTGGCAACTTCTCTATCAGCGTCGTGAGGGTCTTCCCCTCCTTCTTGAGTTGAGCAAGCCGTATTATGACTTTCGTCGCAAAATACGCCCCGTCGTCACAGAAGTTGTTCTCCTTGAACGCCGCATGTCCGCTCGTCTCTACTGCCAACCAGCAAGGGACACCATTCTCGTTCTTCTTGATGGCCTCACCTATGACGTTCCTGTACCCTCGCTGATACCGGCACTGATGCGCCCCAAGCACTTTCTCGACGAAGTAGCTCAACCCGGTCGACGTTATCGAGTCTGTCACGATGTCGGTATGCGGATGCTCCTCCTGGACTATCGCCGCCGCCATCGCTACAAACTCATTCCTGTTTATCGCCTTCCCGCCTTTGTCTATGATAGCAACTCTGTCTACATCTTCATCAAATACTATGCCTATGTCTGCCCCCTGCTCGACGACTGCCGCCGAGGCATTCTTCAGCGCCTCATAGTCCTCGGGGTTCGGACTGTGGTTCGGAAATCTCCCGTCGGGATAGAGGAATGTGCTACCCGTCGTGTCGGCTCCCAACGGCTGCAAGACTCTCGAGACGTAAAACTCCCCAGCTCCATTTCCTGCATCGACGACGACCTTCAGACCCGTCAACGGCTTCTCGTCGTCCTCCGTCTGTCCCGCAAGGCTGGTCTTTATCTTCTCCCGTAGGCTCTCGGCATAGAGCATCATCATGTTGAAGATGTGCACGTCCCCACGACTGCTCTTCCTCAAACTGTTGCTCTCCGCCAGTCGCAATATCTCGCTCATCTCATCGCTGTCGATATCCCGACCCTCGACGAAGAACTTCATCCCGTTCCTGTTAAATGTCGTATGACTGCCGGTCAGCATGATCGCACCGTCCGCATCCGCACCCCTCGACGTCGTACTCATCAGCATAGCCGGCGTCGACGACAGCCCGCAATGCAAGACGTCACACCCGACCGACGTGAGCGACTCGACTACGGCATCTGCCAACATGGGACCACTTAGCCTCCCGTCCATGCCTATCGCTACGTGCAGATGATAGTCCTCTCGATGCTGCTTCCGCTGCATCAGCCACGCAGCAAAGCCTTGTCCTATCTGCTTCGCACGCTCCTTCGTCAACGTCACCTCCTCGCCGATGATTCCTTCCATTGCGACTCCCCTGACGTCTCCGCTGTTCTGCAATATGCTTAGACTCTGTCCCATGTTTTTGCCTATTATTGTGTTCTACTTCTTTCCAGATATGCTCCTCGACTTGCCTCCGAGATACCCTCCATGATGTCGCTTCGCATAGTCCTCAGCCGTGAAGCCTATCCGCTTCATCAAGAGGACTACTATGACGTCGCCTATCACGGTCATTACTGTCGTCGACGTCGTCGGCGTCAAACCGAGTGGACACACCTCCGCCGGATTCCCCGTCCAGATGACAAGGTCCGCCATGGTCGTCAGCTCGCCTTCCTTGTTGCCCGTGATGACTATGATCGGTATGTCTTCATACAGCCCTTTCGCGAGCATGATTATCTCTAGTATCTCCCTCGTCTTCCCCGAGTTGGATATCAAGACGAGTATGTCGTTCCTCTGTATGACGCCGAGATCCCCATGCTGCGCCTCCGCCGGATGCAGGAAGATGGCGGGTGTCCCTGTCGAACTCATTGTCGTCGCCATGTTCACCGCTATCTGACCCGCCTTGCCCATTCCGCTCATGATGACCTTTCCACCCCTCTCATGGGTGTACTCGTATATCATGTCGACTGCCTTCGCCAGGCTCTCGTCTGTCGGTATGCTCGAGACTGCTCGAGACTCTCTCTCGATGATGCTCCTTATCTCTTCTTCTACTGTCATCTTTCTTCTCTCGTCCTCCTAACGGACGCCCTTCGTTATTATTGTTCCCCTCGTCTCCTCAGGGGCCTTTCTTTATTCTTTTGTAGGGAGTTATAGAAATTAGGTTTTTAAAGGCGCTAATATGAGAAATTCCGCGGCCTTATGTTCCACCTCAACGCGACATACACCTGCTTCGAATCCTCCTTAGTCCGCTCACTCTCGCGCTTCCTGAGTCGTACTCCCGCCGTCAACGTCATCATCGTCTTCGGATTGATGATGAACGCACCGTTGAGATTGACATATAGCAACTTGGTCTCGAGGCCCTGCAGCGTCCTGACGTCTCTGCTACTGACTCTCTTTGTCGAGTTTATTAGCGGATTATGCCCATACGAGACGCTGTCCTTCGGAAAGTCGTCGCCATACTTGGTCCCGACCACCTCCAGCCTTGCCGACACTCTCCCATGCTTATAGTTCAAGACTCCCAAGCCTTCCTTCAGATTCGCCCCGAGCGGATGACCCATGCACAGCTTCTTATGCATGTATGTCCCCATCCCGTCAAACTGTGAGTAGCAGTACGGCCGGACTCTGTTCATCTCGACTAAGGCGTCAAGCCCCTCGACATTGAAGATGTTCGTCGCCCGAGCTCCTATCTGAAACCCATACTTGTTTGTCCACGAATGTGGATTATGCACGAGGTCTTTTATCCTGAACTCGTCAAAGAAGAACTGCCCATACACCGTCACGTAGTTGTTGCAGACGAACTTCGATGTCATGCCTATCAAGACGTTGTCCGGCGATCCCGCCGAGAGCTCGCCTGGCCTGAAGACTATAAACGGGTTCAGATACTCCCAGTCTATGCCTCTCGTCTCTCCGGTCTTCCTCCATGTCGCCTGGGTGATGTTCTCAAACACTCCCAGCGTGAACCGCTTCCCCATGTTCCAGTCGAGATAATGGCTGAAACTGTACTTCGCCTTGTCGCCATTGTTCGAGACTTTGTTTTCCGCCGCCCTGAGCTGGCTCACCATCATCATGTACTTCGCTCCGAGAAACGTGACGTTCATCTTGAACGTCGGCACTGGCTCGGATGCATCGCTGAGCAGTAGCGACCGATAACCGTCTCCGACGAACGTGTGTGTCTTCCCAACCTGAAAATCTATCCACTCCCCGGCATTGAAACAGATGTAACCTGTCGACGTCATGTAGTCGAACTCCTTACCCATCCCGTTTATGTGCCTGACATGAGCCGTGCATGGCATTGTCCTGAGCGAGTCCAAGACGTTCATCATGTAGTCCGACATGATCGCCTGATTCTCCGTGAAGTCTAGATAGAACCAGAAGTTCTTCCCGAGGTTGCCGTCAAGGTAGAATCCTCGGCTGTTCGTCCACGTCGTCCTGCTCCGTGTCTGATTCTTGTCACTCCCGACCTCAAAGTCCATCATCGGATTTATCGCAACACGCACTGCACTGTCCTTCGACGTCCAGTGCAGAAAGTCACCGTTGCAGAAGTCGTTGACTATCCTCGCCCGTGTGTTGACAAGTCTCCCTATGCCTTCATACAAGACGGAGTCGGGGTCGAAATACTCCCGTAGCTCGTCCATCTTATAGCTCTTCAACGACGTATGCGGACGCTCCTCGCCGACGAAGTACAGCCGCCTCTGATACGGGTCGTACTGCACGTCTTCATAATACGACGACCCCTGTGCACTCGCCGTCCCGACTGACATCTGCCAAGCCGACATCAGCACCGCAACTATCTTCCAGCCTATGTTCCCTACGGCCCTCAGTCTCATTTCAACCTGATACTACTGTCTATGTGAAATCCCTGAAGCATCACCTCGGTCTTCATCTTCGTCTTACCGCTGAGCTGTAGCTCGGTCAGACGTACTGCCCCGTCTCCCGTCCCGACTGTCAGCGTCTTCGACGTCGCACTGACCTCACCTGCCGAGAGGCTGACTCCTTCGACTTTCTCTGCCGCGAACACCTTGGTCTGATACTCCTTGCCCTTGACGTCGGTCAAGATGGTCCACGCTGCCGGATATGGCGACAGCCCCCTGATAAGGTTCACCACGCTCTCCGAGCTCTTTCCCCAGTCTATCCGCATGTCATCCTTGAATATCTTCGGCGCCTTCTTGAGCGTATCGGGGTCTATGTCGTCCTGTCTCTTCATCTCCGCCGTTCCGCTCTCTATCTGTGCTATGCTCTCTACTGCAAGCTCCGCACCAAGCATCATCAGTTTGTCATGCACGGTCCCTGCATTGTCTGTCGGCAATATGTCTATCTCCTTGCTGGCTATTATGTCTCCCGTGTCTATGTCGTGCTTCAGGAGGAACGACGTCACTCCCGTCTTCTTCTCCCCATTGATGACTGCCCAGTTTATCGGCGCAGCACCCCTGTAGTTCGGGAGCAACGAGGCGTGTATGTTCATCGTCCCGTACTTCGGCATCGACCATACGACCTCTGGCAACATCCTGAACGCCACTACGACCTGCAGCTCCGCCCCAAGCGACCGTAGCTCCTCGACAAAACTCTCGTCCTTCAACTTCTCCGGCTGCAACACCCGCAGCCCCTTCCCGACGGCATACTCTTTGACTGCCGACATCGTCATCTTCTGTCCACGACCCGCCGGCTTGTCCGGCATAGTCACTACGCCGACTATCTCATGCCCCGCCTTTATCAACGCCTCCAATGTCGCTACCGCAAACTCAGGCGTCCCCATATAGACTATCTTCATTATCCTTATTTCCTTTCTTCTGTCGTGCCGCCTCGGCTTCTCCCTGCTCAGCACTTGCCGTTTTATAATACAAATATACCACTTTTCAGCGTAACGACACCCCTCCGCCAGTTTTTTTTGCTTTTCCGCTCACTCCACGCCCTCGCAGTTCCTTTCCCTACCCTCCTTCTCAGACCTCTGCTTTGAAATCCATTTAAAGTCCCTTTGAAATTCATTTGAAACACATTTGACCATTCTCTCACCTACCCTTTCCATCTCTCCTCTCTTCCCTTTTCCCAACAACTCCGACAATTCCGCCCCTCTGACGACTACGACAACACTGACGACTCCAACAATTCCTACGACACCGACAACCTCCGTAAAAAAAATCAGCCCCGACTTCCGCCGAGGCTGACTCTTCTTTCTCTTAATTCAATCCCGTCAATTAGAACAAGCTTGCGCTCTCATACGTGATGTCATCAACGAGACAGTAGTTCGTCATCTCGTCTGTCAACGAGTAGCTGTCAACAGTCTTGCCATTCTGATCAACTACACGAAGTGCAGCCTCCCAGAGGTATGCCTTCGTGCCAGACAAGTCTACATACTGCCAGTCTGTGTTGACTGTTACCTTGCCATTGGCGTCAGACGACACAAGCGTCACAACTGCTGCCAATTTGCCACCGCTTGCCATGCCTGCTCCTGCATCTTTGATAGTCTTGACTGCCTTTTTGAAGCTGCTCAAGTCAAAGCTCTCTACATAACCATAGACTACGAACTCGATCCTCGTGTTCGCTGGCAGCGGCTCAACATTGTCAAGTTCAAACTTCTGCTTCGCCTCTTCGAAACGTACAGGATCCACGTATGCCATCTCCGTCGTAGGTGCTACCCACAAGCCCAAAACCTTCTTGCCTACAGACATGAATCCCATCAGTGTGCTAAGATCTGCACCAATGTGACGACTGAATAGTGCCTTGCATGCAAGACCTGGGTTGCAGATCAACGCACCATTACCAGAGTGGTATTCGCCACATGCAGGTGTATAGTTATCCTCGTCACTGTTAGCCGCAAATGTTGTCGGACAGAATCCACCGTAGTAGCTCTCTGCTAGCTGGGTGACGTCGACACTCGTCGTACCTGCATTTGGATCGTCTGTCGCCTCCTCACTGTTAAGGTTGCCGTATGGCGCCAAGGTGAAGATGTATGCGTCCGTGTAACCATTGGCGTCACTCATCGCATACTGATACAAACCAAGATTCGCCACGTATCCCATACCAGGAAGTGTGCTCAGCCCTGCTACGCTCTCGAAGCTCGCAACGTAGTTGCCGTCTCCGTCATCGTCATTGTGGCATGCCGTCATGCCTGTCGCAACGACAGCTGCTGCCATTGCCATCTGTAAGTACTTTTTCATCGCTTTTTTTCTCCTTTATGTTCTGTTTTGTTTTAGTTTTTCATTGAGACTCTCTACCTTCCGTTACGACTTCTCGCCTTTCTTCTCTTTTGCGGCATCGTCTCCCCGTGGAAGATCGTCTGTTTGTTGTCTGTTTTCGCTGCTAAGTTATACATTTTTATTTACATTTATACTTTTTCCTCCCTTTTCCTTACTTTTCTCGCCCTTTATCCCATTATGAACCTCCAATATACCACAATCTCTATGCCATTCCCGTCCTTTCCTACGACTTCCCTCTCCTCCGTCTCCTCCCCGGTGACGACTATCCTCCTCCTGCATGGCATCCTTCGCCCTATCTTCTCCAATGCCCCTATCTCCCTCCGCCTCGTCTCTTCGTCCCGCAATGTCATGCTCACCTGTATAGCGGTCTCCTCTTCCGGCAGGTAAAAATCGACTTCATTGCTCCCGTCATTGTAGAAGAATACTTTCTCGCTGTCATGACCATACTTCCTGAATAGCCATAGCGCTACGACATTCTCTAGCAACATGCTGTCGCTGTCTGTCATAAATAGGTTCAGTATCCCGTTGTCTACAAAGTAATACTTGCAGTTGCTCTCCTTTTCGGCAAGATGCGCCACTATGTTCCGCAGTCTTATCAGTAGCCACGCATCCTCGCAATGCTCGACATACTTTATTGTCGTCGCCGTGCTCATCTTCCCGCCTACACTGGACATTATGTTCGTCAGCCTGTTGTACGATATCGGCCTGCATACGCTCTCTGCCATCTTCCTGACTAGCACCCTCATCCCCATGCTGTTCGTCAACCCGTTCCTCTGCATGATGTCGCCTATGTACATCTTCTGATATACGCTGTTCAGGTAATCTCTCTTCGCCGACATCCTCGCCGCCGCAGGCAACCCTCCCCCATGTAGATACGCCGACGCATGCCGCACTATCGCCGCCCGTGTCTCTGTGCCAAGCAGCGCCCTCTCGTCGCTCTCTACTCCATTGGCGTCCAGATACTCCTTCAGTGAATATGGATATATCTCGTGAGCTATGTATCGCCCACCCAACGTGCTCGCTATCTCTCCCGACAGCATCTTCGAGTTGCTGCCGGTTATCATAACTTTGTAACCCGTGTCCGCCATCCTCCGCGCAAACTTCTCCCAGTGCTCGATGTTCTGTATCTCGTCTATGAATAGCATGGGCCTCCCTCCATACATCTCCCCATGCGCCTCCAATAGTCTGTTGAAATCCTCCGCCTTGAAGTCCGCAAGCCGCTCATCCTCCATGTTCACATAAAGCATTTTATCCCACCCTGTCCCAGCTTTCAGCAACTGCTGCATCCTCTGATACAGTATGTACGACTTCCCGACCCTCCTCGCTCCTACCAATACGTGACAACCGTAGGCATCAAAGTCCGCCGTCTCACGCGCTATGACTTCATACCTCTCGACTTCTTTCTGATTGTCGACTATGACTCTCTTGAGGACTTCTTTCTCCATTTCGTCTATTCTTTGTCTGCAAATCTACTCTTTTATTCAATCCATTGAACGATTTCACCCCATTTTTATTCAATCAACTGAATAAAATCACCCCTCTTTTATTCAATCCACTGAATAAAACCACCCCCATTTTTATTCAATCCACTGAACAAAATCACTCTTCTTCCTTCCTACTCACTACAAAGACACAGCCGGGAGCTGCCTCTCATCGGCACCCCCGGCTGTGTAATATCTCGCTGTATGTCAGCTATGTCTATTTCGCCATTCGCAACTTCCCATCTACTATATACATCTTCCCTCTCTCCTTCTTCACGACCTTCCGTCCCGCCATGTCATAGATGTCTCCATTCTCTTCCTTCTCTCCCTTTTCTCCCCTCTCTCTCACGATGCCCTTCGCTGCCGTCGTCTCCTCTACGATATCCTCTAGCCTGTAGAAGTCATGCTGCGCCGTCGACTCATTCAACTGCAGGAATGGCTTCTGAGCCTCTATCTTCGCTCCTTCCTCCATCTTGTAGAACCCGACGCCCTGCTCGCCATCCTTCAGCTCATAGAGTACGTCCGTCTCGTTTGTCTTCACTGAGTCACAGTGGTACGCCTTCAGCCTGCTGCCCGCTGCCTTCATCTCGCTCATCGCACTCCTGAAGACTGTCTTTTTCTTCATCCATGCGAGGAACGTCGTTCCTGCCGGTATCACGTCGCCGTCCATTGTGACGTCCTTCAGTCTGACGGTCTGATTCTCCTGGTCCATAGAACTATAGGTCTTGACGACGACTCCCTCCGGAACGCTTACCGGACCCTTCGCGAATACTGCCGCCCAGCCTCCGTCTGCCCCTTCGTTGATGGCTATCGGCTCACTCCTCTCGTTGTGAGCCTCCTCCAAGCAGTAACTCGTATGAGGCGGCTGGTTGTAGCAGACGTTCTGCCATGCTATCGCCATCTCATACTGATGGTCGTCCATGAGCGTAGGGTTCAGTATTGGTGTGACGGTCGTGCTCATGTTCACTACCATAGAGAAGCTGCCGTCGCTCTCTGTCTTGTAGCAGATCAGCTCCTCCCTCCAGTCACCGAACATGTCTGCCTGCAGGTTCGGGTTCTCCTTGGTCCCGTTGATGGTCGAGCTTCCGTTCACCTGCCACAGGGTCGTCAGCCTGCCCCAAGACTGGCTCTTGCTGTCCCACGTGTCAACGTGTCCTCTGTCGAAGTAGTCGTCATAGACGTCCCCGTCCCAGAAACACCTGAAGTTGATCGACGACGACAATGTCGAACCTACATGCCACGGCGCTATGACGTTTCCATGACAGTCAAACATGTCTCCCGAGCATGTCGCCATGAACTCCGCCCCCTCGTGCTTGTCGTCGAAGTTGCCTATCAGTCCTCGCCCCGTGTCGCTGTCGGTCTTCCCTGTCGCCAGAAGCTCACCTGTCTGCGCATCCCTCAGGTCATAGCCTATGTAACCGTTCTCTTCGACCTTCTCATGAACCATGTACACCTCCATGCCTGGCCTGTCTGGCACGAAGTCGCTCATATGGAGCGCGTCTCCATGCGTGAGCCCTGTCCTATATAGTATGCTGCCGTCATCGTCGAGAGCCGCCGAGCCATACACGATCTCGTCCCTCCCGTCATCATCGACGTCGCCGACGGTCACCGAGTGCGCCCCCTCTCTCCAGAGGCCCTTGCCAGACTCCGTGCTCTTGTGTAGCCACCTGAGCGTTATCTCCTCGCCGTCAAAGTCGTATGCCCCGACGAACGCCGCATGATAATATCCCCTCGCAAAGACTGCACTCGGATGCTCGCCGTCGAGATATGCGACGCACGCGAGGTATCTGTCGCTCTCGTTGCACTTGCCGACCTTCTCGCCACCACCCCATTGTCCGTTGCTGAGGATTCCTTCGTCATACGTCGTGTGATATTTGATGGTGTTTATCTCCTCGCCTGTCGTACCGTCAAAGACTGACAGGTACTCTGGACCGCTCTGTATCTTCCCGCTCGAGTTGACGTATGAAGCCTCCGGGGCGTCATCGCCCATTATGACCTTGCAGCCGAGTCCGTCTATTGTCCCCGGCGCCGTCTTCATCATTATCTCTCCATACCCGTCCCCGTCAAAGTCGTATGCGAGGAACTGTGTATAGTGTGCACCAGACCTTATGTTCTTCCCGAGGTTGATTCTCCACAGCTTCTTTCCGTCGAGCTTGTAGCAGTCTATGTATGTGCTCGATGTCACTCCGCCCTTGCTCGGGTCCTTTGCGTTGTCCGGCTCCCACTTGACTATTATCTCATACTCCCCGTCGCCGTCCACGTCATATATGGCTGCGTCGTTCGGCGTATACGTGGCACCGAGTCCTCTCTCGTCCTCAGGCTTCTCAATCGGGATCGTGAGCCACCCTTCTTTCCATGGCTTAACTCCGCTCTGCTCGTCTATCTTGTTGCCCTCTCTGTCGACGACCACCAGCCTGTACGTCGACTGCGCACTTCCGTTTGCGTCTTGTATGTTTGTCGAACTCATGATTGGGCCGCCCGAGATCAGAGTCTTTCCTCTGTAGAGGTAATACTTCGTGCCGACGCCGTCTGTCGCCCTCGCCTTCCACGAGACGTAGTTGCCACTCCCGGTCGGGATTGCGACGAGTCCTCTGTTCATCGGCTTCTTCTCCCCGTGTACTATTGTCCTGAACTTGAGCCCTATCTTCGCCGAGAACTTCTCCTTTCCGTTTTTCGAGACTATCAGCGTCGCTACATTGTCCTTGTAATCGACGACTGCCTCAAATCCTTCTGCCGTCGTCACGTCAAAAGCCGTAGGCTGCTCCTTGAGCTTCCTGTCATAATCTACGCTCTCGCCGTCCTTCAGCTCCGCCATGTATGCCGTGAAATCTACCTCACGACCTGCCACGATCGCCTTTATCTCCTTGACGACGTCCTTCACCTGATAGTCCATCTCGTCTATCGTTCCCTCTATCTTGAGGTTCCTCAGCCCGACACTCTGCTCGACGTCTGTGCTGAGGATGTAGAGCTGCATCTTCACCTGCTCCCCGTTACCCAACGAGACGTCTGCTATCCTGAACTCATGATGGCTATAGCCTGGCTTCACGTCGCTGTTCTGGGGCACGACCGCATCGTCTATCTTCATCACCTTGCTGCCTGCTCTGAGATAGCACGATATCTTCGACTTTTCCGAGCCGATTCGCGATGCGTCAAATGATATTTTCTTTGCTTTGAATGTATGACCCGCCTCGACCTGCATGCCTATCTCGACGAGGTTCTTTGTGCTGACCGACGTCCCTGCCTTGGCTGTCGGCTGAAACTTCGTCAGCGCCACGTCATAGTCTATGGTCTCCTCCTCTGTCTCATACTTGTCCAGGACCCCAATCGGCGTCAAGTTGCTCCCGACTGAGATCCACGTGCTTTCGACTTTCAGGAGGTCTTCCTCCTCGCCCGTCTTTACGAGTGTCTCCTCTAGGTTCTCCGTCATCCCGAGAACGTATGAGACCTCGACATCCTGTGCCTCCGCAACACCCGAGGCTATCAGGAGTGCTGCCACCCCCAATACGCCTCGCAACGATGTGTAACGTTTCTTCATTTCCTTCATTTTATACTATTCTATTTTTAGGGGAGTTCTAGAAATTTGTGGTTTCGCTCTAACTATTCTCCCCTCTGATCTTACTACTCTTCCCCTCTGCGTTCCCTACTCTCCCCTCTGATATACATACCTGTAGTCGTTCTCCCTCCCTATCTCGCCATTAGACGTCTTCTCGATGTCTATCAGTATCGACCCGACGGAATATCCCCAGTCCCTTCCTCCAACGAGATTCCTGTTCCTGACGACATTTCCACTGTTCGGGAGTCTGCTCGGCCCCTCTCCGAGAAGTCCGAGGACTGCGAACATCTCAAGCTCGCCCATGGCGTCACAGAGCAGTATCGGCATCTGGCGGAACTGGTTGTCGGTCGTTCCATATCCATAGTCGTATGTATAGACGACGTCTGTCAGGTCTTCCCCGTCCGCCCTCTCTCTGTCGTTCAGCGAGACTATCGCCATCGTGCTGTTCCTCCACGTAATGTTCACGTCCATGCTCCGGACCCACGTCGAGACGCCTTTGTCGCCCGTGCACCACCCGTCGCCATTGGCATGGATGGATAGAAGTCTGTTGTTATCGTATGCCATGCTATACGTCGTCGTACGTCGATCTCCACTGACGTCGCTCTGCTCGTGCACACAGCTGCTTATGTTCCCTCCCTGCGTGAACTTGAAGGTCTTCCACCTATCCACTCTGTTGCTGAGGCCGACGACGCTGAGTCTGAATGGCTCATACTCGACCTCATACTCTGTATCTCCGACCTCCATCCCGACGACCTTGCCACTCCCGTCATACTCGACTCCCATGACGTACGGCTCTGCGCCTACCTTCCCGTCGTATATCCTGCTCAGGAGGCTGCCATTGCTGAGCTTGAACTTATCTCCCCGCGGCTCCCCGCCCCCTACTTGCTGTATATCCTCGTCATCCTCCGCGACACAACATGTCACGCTGACAGCGACAGCCATCAAGACCGCCACTATCAGGATCAATCTCCATCCTTTTCTTCCTATGCTCTTTTCCTTCTTTTCCACAACTGATAACTGTTTATGATATTCTGCCACAACACGTATGCTCCCGGAGCTACGGTCACGACTGGATTTAGATAGGTGAACGCCATCCATATCGCCAAGACGGTATTCTTCTGCCCTATCGCCTGACCGCCACTGATCCGGTCTCCATAATGTCCTCCGATGACTTTCCCGACTGCAAACTGGAAACAGCAGACTGCCAAAGACACCAACGCTAGCGACACGACGGCCTGCATGTCACCCGAGTCATCGACTATGCTCTTCGCCGTCTTGCCCATGACTATCGCCAGCGCCAACGCCCAGATGTAGAACGCCATGCCTGAATTCTCACGTAGCCATTGATGCAGCCGAAAAGCAAAACGACGCAAAAACTGTGCCAGCAGAAATGGCAGTATCAGCAACGGGAACACTCTCCCGACGATCCTCAGAAACGCCTCTACGAACGTGATGTCTCCACTCCTATACACGAGGGGGAACACGATCGGGACGTATATCGCCGCCATGAAGTTCACTAGCATGGTGTACGTTATCAACGTCTCCGCCGAACCGCCAAGTTTCCCCGTGATCACTGCCGCTGCTGTCGCCGTCGGGCATATCAGGCACACCAACGCCCCCTGCGCCAGCAAAGGGCTGACGGGCACCAGCACGAGATACGCCGCCGTACTGCCAAACAGCTGTATCAGCAACAACCACAGATGCCAACGACGAAAACGAAAGGCACGCGGCTCGACTTTGCAAAAGGTCAATAAGAGCTGGAGAAATATCAAGGTCGGTGTCAGCACGCTATCGACTTTCCACACCGCCTCCTTTATCTCGACCGCCATCGGCGTCAGGTGGAAGAATATATACGTCAGGACTCCTACTGTCATCGCAATAGGCAACGTCCAGTTCTTGACGAACGATACTATCTTCTCCATGCCTTCAGAACAAATAGTTCAGCTGAATATATAATCCCTTCGTTCCGTCGTCCTTCCTCAGCGGCTTGCCATAGTCGCACGAGACTATGAAATTGGTGTTGAAATGTAGCTTCAAGCCCATACCTACCGAGCTGTGGATGCAGTCGTCGCCTGTTCTGAAGAGCATGCTCCTCTCCTCGTCCGGGACGCCCGCCATATCGACCTTGTAGTCCTGTGTCGTGATGCCGAAGTCTCCAAATATGTTGGTCCCGACTGCCCACTGCGCACCAAGCCACTGGAATCTCTTCAATATCCACCTGTACTCGACGTTAGCCATCGCTACGCCGTCTCCGACTATCCTATTTCTCGCGACTCCTCTCATCGTCTTCGCTCCGCCCAGTCCCTGCGATGTCGCACTCCCGAGCGTCGCCGTCGTAATGTGTGGCAATAGGTAGAATGGGACTCGCCCTGCTATCCTGTTCTGCGCCATCAGCCTGACAGCAAAAACCCTGTTGTCACTGCCGAGCCGGAAATACTGTCTATGGAATAGCGTAAGCCTCAAAAAGCCGTCTGTCTTCTTCGACATGAATCCCGGTGCCGCCGCCACGCTCATCTCACTCCACACCCCCTTCGTCGGGAATGCCTCGCTGTCGCGCAGGTCAACCCCTATCGAGGCCCTAATGAAGGCATCTGCGCCCCCATCCTTCTCCTCCTCACGGATTACGCCATACTTGCAATAGAGTTCATATAGTGTCGGCACTCCTTCCGGGGTCGACCTCTTTAGCTCGTCCCTGTGGACGCCCTCTATGTCCATGTTGAAGAACGTGATGCCCGCCAGCCAGTAGAGATGCCTCTCGGGTATGTCCCCCCTGACTGTCGCCATCGTTCTGAACATGGTCCTATGATGATTGTAGAATACTCTCGTCTTGTATTCGCTGTCGTCGCTATCGGTCCACCTCTCGTTATAGACGCTCTGCCGACCGTTGAAACCTGCAAAGTCCATCAGCAGGTCGCGAAACCACGTGACGTCCGCCGTCAGACGTAGATTGTCCGATATGCCCGAGAGCAAAACGGGCGAGTCATAATAGGCCCGCGCAAGCATCGTCCCCGCTGCATATCTGCTGCACTCGAGGTACAGCGAATGTTCATATTGCGGATACTTGCTCCCGTCGCCATACCAGTATAGATTTGTCAGAAGTCCATACTGAAACCCTAAGTCCGAATCGTATGAGACCGCCGGCAAGACTCCGAACGAGAATCCCGTCTTGACGAATGTCGCACTGTCCGTCACGACTCCTCCGTCAACTTTCACCTGCGCCTCTGCCGGCGTCCCGAGCATCATTATGCTCCCTGCCAGACAGACGACCGACTTCATTGCCATCTCGACAAATTTGCCTCCTTGCTTCTTATGCTTCATCTCTTAGTGAGTGCTCAGACTCATCTCCTCTTTTTCCTTTTATCTTGTTGTTACCTGTTGACTATATCTTCATTGTTCGCCCTGCTCCGTGCCCTCGACTTCCTACTCCCCATTCTCCATCTGGACCTTGCTCTCCTTGACCAGCCCGTCGTTTATGTTCTTTATCGAGTTGAAGAAACTCTGAAGTCGACTGTCGAGATAGGCAGCGACGTTTGGTATCTGGTCTATCAGGAGGAATGTCATCGTGCTATGGAATAGGGCCTGCTCTCCGTCTTCTGTTATGACGTAAAACGTGCTGACCGACCCATTCTTGTTCTCATTATTGATCAGCTTGCAAAGCGTCGAAAATGTGTCGATGTCGCTAAGCTCGACGTTGTACCAGTTCGGATAATACAGCTTGACGAACAGGCTCGTTGCCGAAGTCATAAAGACGAACCGTCCACCCTGGTAGTCGTAATAGACTGTCTCGCCGTCGTCACCGATGTCCATCTTGCCGCCGAGCGTCCTCAGGGCGTCCTTCAAGACCGTCACTGTATCTCTCGCGGCGACCTTCTCCGCCACCCGTTCTGTCGTCGTGCTGTTCTCTGCCGCGCCGCCACTCGCATCGACTATTTCGTCTATAGATTTCTGAGTCTTGGCCTCCTTCTCCGCCGCCTTCCTCAGCGCTTCCTCTCTCTCCTTCTTTTCTGCAAGTCGCTCTGCCTTCCACTCCTCTTTGGCCTTCTGAATCTTCATAGTCGACTCGCGGCGGACAAACATGATGTCCACAGCAAGCAGAATAATAACTGCCACAAGGAGAATTACTGTCAATGCTTCCATAAAAAATCTGTTTCCGAGCCGACAGTACGCCTGTCGTGTCCCTCTGTTGCTACTCTAGTTAATTAATCTTTCTGACAAGTAAGACAACTCACGAAGATACGACATTCTTTTCGATTCAGCGCTCAATCTATCACTTTTTTTTCGCTTCCTCCCACAATTCGTCCATCTCCTCAAGTGTCATCTCCGTCAGTTGACGCCCGTTCTCTTTCGCTTTCCGCTCTATGTAATTGAACCGGCTTGTGAACTTCCTGTTCGTCCTCTCTAACGCATTCTCGGGATTTATATTGTACGTCCTCGCAAGATTTATGACGGAGAACAGGAGGTCTCCCATCTCCTCCTCCATCTTATCCTTGTCGCCGTTGACGGTCTCCGCCTTGAACTCGGCCTCCTCCTCCCTGAGCTTGTCCCATGCGCCCGCAGCGTCTGGCCAGTCGAAGCCGACACCCTTGACTTTGCCCTGGATTCGATAGGCCTTTATCATGGCTGGCAGCTCCCTCGGGACGCCGCCGAGCACCGTCTTGTTGCCGTCCTTCTCCTTCAGCTTTATCTTCTCCCACGTCTTTAGGACCTCGTCCGCCGTCCCCATCTTCTCGCATTTCTCGCCATTCGGGTCGCCAAAGACATGCGGATGACGGAACACTAGTTTGTCACAGAGTGCAGAAATGACATCCTTGAGTCCAAACCGTCCGCGCTCCTCGGCTATCAGTGCATAAAAGGCGACATGCAGAAAGACGTCGCCCAACTCCTTGCGGACTTCTTCGGGCTCCTCGTCGGCTAGTGCCTGCGTCAGCTCGTAGACTTCCTCTATGGTATTTGTTCTCAGACTCTCCCACGTCTGCACGCGGTCCCACGGACACTCCTTGCGTAGCCTCCTCAATATCGCGTCAAACCTCTTGACCTGCTCTATGAGACCCTCGTCTGTTATCCTCTCGTCTTCCATTTTCTTCTTGTTCTAGTTCTATTTTTTCTCAATATGATATACGTCTCTTCATCAGAGAGACATGGAAATTCACTTCTCAGTGGCTTATTAAATCGTCAAACCTCAACACCCCCCTCAAAATACCAGCAATGCTCTATCTGAGGGTTAGCCCTGTATTAGACCTGACTCGTCGCACTCTACATTAAGGCAACAATACAACTTTAGTGGTACTGAGCCAGTTAAGTCCGCTTTTATATTCGGAGACAGAAATTATTGTGCCTCAAAAACCAAAAGAAGCCCCTCGTAGGGACTCACACCCTACAAAGGACTTCTCCATAACTCTTCATTCGAGAAGTTTTTTAGTACTCCCTCTTGGCATTGAGTTCTACGATATGTCTCAAGAACTTAACCTCATCCTCCAGAGCCTCGATCTTCTGCTTCAGGAGCGTTACTTCCTGCGTCTCAACCTGCTCGACTGCCTGCTGCGGGATGACTTCGAGTGCCGTAACTGCCTGCTGCAGCTTCTGACGCCTCTGTCTCTTCTCTGGGACCTCGACGAACATCTCTCCCTTGCCTGTCATCAGATAGTCCTTGTTGATCTGAGGGAAAGCGTTGAGAATCTTCTTCATAGAAGACGACTGAATCGTCTTGCTCTTGCCTGCTATGACAGCATAGGTCACTCCACACTCCTTGGCAAACTGGTTCTTACTCAATCCGAGCGCTGGGATGACAATGTTCACGAGACGCTCCTTCGGACTTGTCGGCTCTGCTGCCGTCACTACCTCCTCTTCCATAATTCGTTAATTGTTATATCATTCTTAATTTCTTCTGACTGCTAAGATAAGTACTTTCTTTATATGATGTTACACATGTCACTCTTTTTTTTCATATTTCTCCCACTTTTTCCTCACTTTTCTTTCATGAGCATACATTTCAGACACTCGTGGCATGGAAACTGACCATCATCAACTACGTCATCGGTGTCTAGCCTCATCGCGATACGTATCAATCGGTTTCGACATCGGCCTACTACAACAAGACTAAGAAAAAGCAATATGCCCTCAGTCTTGCAATACGATAAAACCGAAAAATATGTAACTGCTACGTCAAATGCATCATAACTATCAACTCAAGTCTTAGACGATATAATTCCAGTACTTTCAAAGACACGACAACATCGGAAGTCTAAACGGTGCAGACTGGAGTCTGAGATGCTTTCGACAGTCACTTAAACGACCTTAGACGGGCTCTGAATGGCAGAAAAAGAACACGTCAAGACAGAGGGAAAAGAAAAATATGGTGATGAGGGTCGCAGAATGAAACAAAAAATAATTAACTTTGTATAAAAGGGTAAAAGACGGACAAGGAGGATATACATTATGTTTTGGAAGTCATTATTCAAGAAAGACAAGAAAACGAGGCGTAAGAGCCAGCAGGCATCATACGAGTCTGTAATAGGTTTTGTTGACGACAATCTCGGTGACGTCAAGCGACTGCTCTCGTCGATAGGATACAACGACCATCTGCGAAGGCTGAACGATCTGGCCGACGAGCTGCACTGCTCGGTCGTCGTCCTATGCCAGAAACTCGGTGGCAACAATAAATTTGCCGTCGTAGAGTCGTCAAACAAAGAGATGTGCCCGAAAGGGACGCAATTCTCGTGGAGCCACAGCCTGCCGACTGCAAGCGCTGACGCAAAGACTGTCATAGACCAGCTCCCGTTCGAGGTACCCGGCGGCATCGGCTTCATATCGGCACCAGTCAAGAACGAGCGAAACATTTTGGCAGGCGTGCTGATTGGCATCTCGGCAGAGAAGCTGACGGATATTGACTCGAAGACTCGTCTGCTCCACCTGATGGCCCCATTCTTCGAGGCTGAGATTCGTTGCGCGAAACTCAAGCAGGACGCGAGACAATACGAGCAGAGAATTGCGAGCCTCAACCAGAATATCGAGGTGATGAACTCCGACCTGCGGAACGAGCAGGAGCGCTCCGTCGAGAACAAGGAGCTCAGAAGCATATTCCTCACGAACCTGAGCCACGAGATCAGGACTCCGATGAACGTCATAGTCGGCTTCTGCGACCTCCTCGAGAGTGCGGAAACCGAAGAGGACAGGAAGCGATTCACCGAGATAATCAAACAGAACAGCCAGCTGCTCCTCGACGTCATAGACAACCTCGTCGAAATATCGAAGCTGCAATCTTTCTACATGCAGAAAGTGGCTTGCCCGGTACAGCTGAACGAACTGCTCAACAAGATAAAGGTCAAGTACGAGGAGAAGCTGCAGAAGGAGCGCAAGCCTGTCGAGATAGAGACCAACTACGGACTCGCGACGCCTAACGACACGATCTGGAACAGCGACGAGATTATCACTAAGGTGATGGAGCAGATCATGGACAACGCGACGAAGTACACGCACACTGGCAAGATCTCTATCTCCTACACCGTCAACCACAGGGAAGCGATATTCTGCGTGACCGACACGGGCTCGGGCATAAAGCCGGGCACCGAGGAGTCGATATTCGAGATGTTCAGTTCGGATGCCGAGCAGAACTTCGAATACGGTTCACCGCACGTCAAGGGCATTGGACTGGCGATAGCGAAGAAGTACCTGACCCTGGCGAACGGACGAATCTGGGTAGACCCGTCGTATAAGGACGGCGCATGCTTCTACTTCTCGATACCGACAGAGAAACTATAGAAAAGAAGAACTATACGAGATAAGAAATGAGTCAATTACCAATATACACTACCGACAAGTGGCTCGAGCCATTTGCGAAGATTATCGACGGACGACGGCTACGGACCCTCAAACGCATGGAGGAGATCAAGGAGACATGCGGTCCAATCCTGGAGTTTGCGCAGGCCTACAAGTACTACGGAATGCACGAGGACGGAGACGAATGGGTCCTCAGGGAGTGGGCGCCGAGAGCAACGGAGATATACATCATCGGAGAGTTCAGCGGATGGAAGGAGGACAAGCGTTATGAGATGAAGCGCCTCGAGTTCGGAAACTGGGAAGGAAGAGTCCCGAAGTCTGTCCTCCCGCATGGTGGCAAGTTCAAGATGAGCGTCCACTGGCACGACGGACAGGGCGAGAGAATCCCGGCATACATTAACCGAGTCATACAGAACGAGGACACGAAGATGTTCGACGCGCAGGCGTGGGAGGAGAAGCCGTTCAAGTGGACAGACGGGAAGTTCAAGATAGGGAAGGAGCCAAGACTGATATACGAGGCGCACATCGGGATGAGCGGCGAGAAGGAAGGAGTCGCGACATACGAATACTTCAGGAAGAAGGTCCTCCCACACGTCATCGAGACGGGATACAACACGCTGCAGCTGATGGCGATACAGGAGCACCCGTATTACGGCAGCTTCGGTTATCACGTCAGTTCGTTCTTTGCTGCATCGAGCCGATTCGGGACGCCAGAGGAGCTGAAACGCCTCATCAACGACGCCCACAAGGCTGGCATAGCGGTCATCATGGATATAGTCCACAGCCACGCCGTCAAGAACGAGAACGAAGGAATATCGAGGCTCGACGGGTCGACCGACCTCTACTTCCACTATGGTGAGAGGGGCAACCATCCTGCATGGGACAGCCGTTGCTTCGACTACGGGAAGCTGGAGACACTGCGTTTCCTCCTGAGCAACTGCAGATATTGGATAGACGAGTACCACTTTGACGGCTACAGATTCGACGGAGTCACGAGCATGCTGTATTATGACCACGGTCTAGGCAAGGACTTTACCCAATATAGCGACTACTTCAGGGCGAACGAGGACGAGGATGCCATCACCTACCTGACGATGGCGAACTACGTCATACATGCAGTGAAGCCAGAGGCCATCACAATAGCAGAGGAGATGAGTGCATATCCCGGCATAGCAGGACCATTTGAGGCGGGCGGAGTCGGATTTGACTACAGGCTCTCGATGGGCATCCCGGACTACTGGATAAAGCTCATCAAGGAGACGAGCGACGAGAACTGGCCCGTCGGTAAGATATTCTATGAACTTCAGCTACACAGACCTGAGGAGAAGACAATAAACTACGCTGAAAGCCACGACCAGGCGCTCGTCGGCGACAAGACCATCATCTTCCGTCTGATGGACAAGGAGATGTATACCGACATGAACACGGAGAGCCAGAACATGACGGTAGACAGGGGTATGGCGCTCCACAAGATGATAAGGCTCATCACGCTATTCACGGCGAACGGGGGCTACCTGACGTTCATGGGCAATGAGTTCGGACATCCGGAGTGGATAGACTTCCCGAGGGAGGGCAACGGGTGGAGCTACAAGTATGCACGGAGGCAGTGGAGCCTGGCGAAGGCAGACTACCTCAGGTATCACTTCCTGCTCGACTTCGAGAGAGAGATGCTCAAGATATTCAAGGAAGTCCCGCAGCCGAGCTATCCATACAGGTATTACGACTACGACCCGACGCAGGTCCTAGTCTTCGGTCGAGGGGACTATCTGCTCGTCTTCAACTTCAGTCCGTCGAACTCGTATACCGACTATGCAGTGCCGGTGCCTGCGGGCAGATACAGCATAGTCATGTCGACAGACGAAGGAAGATTCGGAGGATTCGACAGGAACGACATGTTCTTCGTCTTCTACACGCAGCAGTTGGGAGGACAGGACATACTAAGGCTATACATCCCGAGCCGGTCGGCGATGATACTGAAGAGGAAGGACATAGTCCACATAAGGTAAAGCCGGGAAGGAAGAAAAAGCGAGACGCGCACAAAGATGTGTGCGTCTTTTTTTGTACTTTCGGAGTCGAGAAAAGTGAAGAAAATGGGAGTCGGAAGGAAGAGGCGGAGAGTAATAGTAACGGTGCTCGACTGGGGGATAGGTCATGCATCGAGGACAGCCGTGATAATCAGGAGACTAATAGCAAGGGGAGACGAGGTGATACTAGCGGGGAGCGGAGAGTCGATAGAGCTGTTGAAAAGGGAGTTCAGAGATCTCGAGAGCATAGAACTACAGTCATTCTCACCGTGGATAGGCGGGAGGGGATGGCTATGGGCGGCGATAATGGTCCAGACGCCGGCGCTGCTATGGAGGACGTGGAAAGAACACAGAGAGACAGAGAGGATAGTCCGCGAAAAGAGAATAGACATGATAATCTCCGACAATAGGTATGGAGTATGGAGCAGAGCGTGCAGGAGCTACATATTGACGCACCAGCTTAACGTGAAAGTCGCGAAAGGAGCGCCGAGGTGGCTGAACGAAATGGTCAGCATAGTGATAAGGAGAATGATAGGACGATTTGACGGATGCCTGATAGCGGACTACAAGATAGGAGGACTGAGCGGAGAGCTGACGTCGCCGAAGCCGAAGGGAATCAGATGTCATGCAATAGGGCTGCTCAGCAGAATTGCGGAGGCAAAGACGAGCCGAGAGGACGAGGGGGGAGAGATAGAATGGCTCGGGATAGCATCTGGCGCGGAGCCACAGAGAAGCGAGTTCGTAGAAGAGATGAAAGAAAGATTCAAGGCGGAGAGTGGACGGAGAGTGATAGTCGAGGGACGCGGAGATGCAAAGAGGACAGATGGGGGAATAGAGATGATAGGATATGCAGACGCGGGGGAGATGAGGAGACTGATAGAGAAGAGCAAGAACATAGTATGCAGGTCGGGCTATTCGACAATAGTCGACCTATGGGCACTCGGGAAGCAGGCGACACTAATCCCAACGGCAGGGCAGGCAGAGCAAGAATACCTCGCAGAAAGGATGAAAGAGTTGTGGGGAGAAAAAGGTGGCACGAAGGAAGCCACAGAGACCGCCGAGAGCCCAGTCAAGAAAAAATAAAGCAAACGACAGAAGGACAGCACTCGGCGAAAAGCGAGCGCAGAGAGCAGGAATGGCGAGGGAGCAAGTCAGGACATAAGGAGACCGACATCCTTCTGCCATTCAGCGGGACTCGTATTGGTAATGGCAGTGAAGTGCTCGACAAGCTCCTCCTCTGAGGAGAAGCCGACCTCGAGAGCCACCTCGGCAATAGATATAGAGTGGTTTGCGATAAGACGATCCTGGACTTCGGAAATGCGGAGGTGGTTGATATAGTCCTTGAAAGAGCGGCCTTCCATCTGAAGGAGTGCCGATGATGCGCGCTCGACAGTGAGGCCAATCTGCTCGGCCATGTCGTTGATAGAAATGCCGCGGTTGTGGTAGCCGCCATTTTCCTCCCACTCCTTTATAAGAGTCATAGCGGCGAAGTCGTCGGCAGTCGGAGCGTTGTGATGACTCGGGAAGAAGTTGGCAGAGAGCTGCTTAGTAACTTCGACAGACTCGAAGCCGACATAGTAGTTGATAAACGACGAGGCGAGATAGACCTGGACTACGATACCGATAGCGACGTAGATAGTATTGAACTCGATAGGTGAGATAGTCGCGACAGGGCTGAAGCAGCCCCAGACGACGAAAGACATGAGACCATTGCGGAGCCAGCGGATGTAGCGGTTCTTGTCGTCGGAATAGAACTTCTCGATACGGCGAGAAGCCTCGTTGTAGGCACGGTAGACACGGACGCCGATAGTCACGATAAAGGTACCCCAGACTGCGACGACGAAAGTATAGATAAGATTGGAAATCAGATTGTTAGTAATAAACAGCGTCGGGCAGACGGCGGCGAAGGTACAGAGCCAGATGATGATGTCTCGCTTGAAGCCTGCGACGTAGTCGTAGCCACTACGGAGAAGAATCTGCGCTACGGCGTTGAAAAACATAGCGATAGGGGTATAGCAGAGGACGTCTACCACAGTCGAGACGCGATAGAGGCCAAAGTCGCTGTAATCAATGACGATGAGACTAAGAATCTGGTCGAGGGCAATAAGGGCGAAGACGGCAGCCATCATGATGCTTGCCACCTTGTAGGACGAGGAGTGTCCTTCCTGCTGCGCCTTGGTGTGGAAGAGGATGAAAGCGAGGGCGAGCTGAGTCACGACACCGCTAATAATAGCGTATTTGTAAAGTTCTGCTAGCATTTAACAAATCACATCAGTCTCGTAAAGATAGCACTTAGACTTGGATTTTGCAAGCGACAGAGAAAAAATCGCGAAAGAAGAGCACGACGGAGAAGTGAAAACAGAGGAGACGGATGGGGCGAGAAGCGAGAGGCCAGAGAGTGGCGGAAAACGAGATGTGGCAAGGGATAGAGAGGCGAGAGGGGGAGGACGGAGGATAGGCACGAGAGGGTGGACAGGTCTATACCAAGACTAACCCAAGGCTAACCGAGAGCACAGAGGACACAGAGGATGCGGGAGAAGGGCGAGGAGAGGGGAGGTTGTGACGAACGGACATCGAAGTGTGACGAACGGAAGGAACGAAAGAACAGAAGCGCATAGAAAGAGGAGCGGGACGCCGAGAAAGCAGAAGAAAATAACAAAAAGACTGGGCGAAAAGCCGAGAAAAAGCAAGGAAAAGACGAGACGCATAAACAACTACAACACAAATAGATAGGCAATATACAAAACACCGCTGAAAAATATATATAAACAAGAGTGGGGGAAAGGGAACAATGGTGCAACAAAAAAATTGTAACTTTATGCTTTGAAATACGTAAAATCGTGAATGTGGGAATGGAGCGACCATCCCGGAATGGAAACAAAAAAGAACATGGAGAAAGAGAAGATTGGCATGGCGAGCGACCATGCCGGTTTTGAGATGAAAGAGAAAATAAAGTCGAGGCTGGAGGCAGCGGGCTACGAGGTCGAGGACTTCGGGACGCACAGTGCGGACAGCTGCGACTATGCGGACTTCGGACATCTGCTGGCGAGCGCCATCAGCACAGGGAAGCTGAAGCGCGGAGTGGCGTTTTGCGGTAGCGGCAATGGCATCAACATGACGCTTAACCATCACAATGGCGTCAGGAGTGCATATTGCTGGCAGGAAGAGATCACGAAGTTGGCACGCCAGCACAACGATGCGAACATCTGCGTGATGCCGGCACGATTCCTGACGGAGGAGCAGTGCTGGACATTTGCCCAGTTGTTCTTGACGACCGGATTTGAGGGCGGTAGGCATCAGAGGCGAATCGAGAAGATAGACAGATTCTAAGGGAAACAACTAACAACTACTATAAAACAAAAACCGAAAAGAATGTCCAACAACGCAACACAAAGGGCAGCAGACAACATCAGGATACTTGCTGCGTCGATGGTCGAGAAGGCGAACTCGGGTCATCCGGGCGGAGCCATGGGCGGTGCAGACTTCGTCAATGTATTATTCAGCGAGTTTCTGGTCTATGACCCGAAGAATCCGAGCTGGGAGGCGCGCGATCGTTTCTTCCTAGACCCGGGTCACATGTCACCGATGCTGTATTCAGTATTGTCGTTGACAGGCAAGTTCACGATGGACGAGCTCTCGCAGTTCAGGCAGTGGGGCTCGCCGACGCCGGGACACCCGGAGGTATGTGTCGAGAGAGGCATCGAGAACACATCGGGTCCGCTGGGACAGGGCCATGCATACGCAGTCGGAGCGGCAATAGCAGCGAAGTTCCTGAAGGCACGTTTCGGCGAGGTCATGGGTCAGACGATCTACGCATACATCTCGGATGGTGGCGTCCAGGAGGAGATCTCGCAGGGCACAGGCCGACTGGCTGGACACCTCGGGCTCGACAACCTCATCATGTTCTATGACTCGAACGACATACAGCTCTCGACAGAGACGAAGGCAGTCACGAGCGAGGACGTAGCAAAGAAGTATGAGGCGTGGGGCTGGAAGGTCATCTGCATCAATGGCAACGACGCGGACCAGATCAGGAAGGCGTTGAAGGAGGCTAAGACCGTCAAGGGACAGCCGACGATCATCATCGGCAAGACCGTGATGGGCAAGGGTGCGAAGAAGGCCGACAACAGCAGCTATGAGAACAACTGCGCTACGCATGGTGCACCACTGGGCGGCGACGCATACAAGAACACCATAGTCAACCTCGGCGGTGACCCGGAGAACCCGTTCCAGATCTTCCCGGAGGTCAAGGAGCTGTATGCCAAGAGGGCAGCGGAGCTCGAGAAGATCGTAGCCGAGAGGAAGGCACAGAAGGAGGCATGGGCTAAGGCTAACCCAGAGCTGGCGAAGAAGCTCGAGAAGTTCTTCTCGAAGAAGGCTCCGGAGGTCAACTGGGCAGCCATCGAGCAGAAGGCAGGTGCGGCAACACGAGCAGCGTCGGCGACAGTCCTTGGTGCTCTCGCAACCCAGGTCGAGAACATGGTCGTCGCGAGTGCTGACCTCTCGAACTCGGACAAGACAGACGGATTCCTCAAGAAGACACACGCCTTCACGAAGGACGACTTCAGCGGTCAGTTCCTGCAGGCTGGCGTAGCAGAGCTCACGATGGCATGCGTCTGCATCGGCATGAGCCTCCACGGAGGTGTCATCCCGGCGTGCGGCACATTCTTCGTATTCTCGGACTACATGAAGCCGGCGGTAAGAATGGCAGCATTGATGGAGCAGCCAGTCAAGTTCATCTGGACACACGATGCATTCAGGGTCGGCGAGGATGGACCTACGCATGAGCCAGTCGAGCAGGAGGCGCAGATCAGGCTCATGGAGAAGCTGCAGAACCACAAGGGCAAGAACTCCATGCTCGTCCTCCGTCCGGCAGACGCCGAGGAGACGACAGTAGCGTGGAAGATGGCGATGGAGAACGTCTCGACGCCAACGGCACTCATCTTCTCACGTCAGAACATAGCTAACCTGCCGGCTGGCAACGACTACAGCCAGGCTGAAAAGGGGGCTTACATCGTAGCTGGCTCGGACGCAAATCCGGACGTAGTCTTGATAGCATCGGGCTCGGAGGTATCGACGCTCGTAGCAGGTGCAGAGCTTCTGAGGAAGGACGGCGTGAAGGTCAGGATAGTATCTGTGCCATCTGAGGGTCTGTTCAGGAGCCAGAGCAAGGAGTATCAGGAGAGCGTCATCCCGAGCAAGGCGAAGAAGTTCGGAATGACAGCTGGACTGCCGGTCAACTTGCTTGGCCTCGTAGGCACGGACGGAAAGATCTGGGGATTGCCATCGTTCGGCTACTCGGCTCCGTACAAGGTGCTCGACGAGAAGCTCGGCTTCACGGGAGAGAACGTCTACAAGCAGGTCAAGGAGATGCTCTAAGGCAGATAGCTTGAGATAACAGTAAGGAAGGCATCGGGACTGAGGTCTCGGTGCCTTTTATCATTTAAAAAGAGTTCAAAAGGTGTTTGAAGGGAAGAGGAAAATATGATATAATGGTCAAAATATGCAGTTGCCACAATAAAAATCGAGTCCGAGCGTTAATAGAAAAACAAAAAAAAATAATAGCATGTCAGACTTCTTTGCTTTGTGTTGTAGTATGGTGTCCTGCGTCGGGAAACTAGTCGGTTGGAACTACTATGAGGCTAATACCTATATTTTCCTTATAGGGCAGCCTATCATCTACATCCTTTTGGGGTTGTATACAGCATACAGGAACATCAGGTCGGCAATAAAGTATAAGACCTATTGGGGGCCAGTATGGGTAACGATAGCTGTTGTTGCCTTGCTGGGATGCCTATGGTGGGGGTGTGTCGCAGCAGAGAGTATTAGTTCGCCACTTTCGGCAGAGGAGTTGTGTAAGAAAGATATGGAGTGGATGAGAAGTTGGAGTAGAACACAAAGTGATTATGAACACATAAACTATCTACGCTTTATCTATCCGTTTATTGCTGTCATAATAGTAAACATACTCGCACTACTTCCTCAGTACATATACAGGAAACGTCACGCGCACGAAAAGGTGGCATCGTAAGTAGGGGAACAAAGGAAGAACTATAAGTTCTTGTAGAGCTTACGCTCCATCACCCTGCCGCCATCCTCAGTCTTGGAGGAGACGACAGCATTGGGGGCATAATAGGAGACCTCGCTCATATCGGCAGCGACAATGTTGAGACTCTGCTCGGCGCAGACTTCGGCAGCCGACTCTTGGGTGGCAGTGATGTTCGTATGGTTGCTTTTAGTCTGCTTCATTCTGAGGAAGCTGGCGCCATCGAGGTTGGCTGTTGTCTGATTGGTGCGGCCTGTCAGCCAGATCACAGACTTTTTGTGCGCATTGATAGTGACATCGTTAGCGCTGATAGAGATATGCATCTCAATGGCGAAATCAGCATTAAGGAGCATAGACTGAGCCTTAAGGAGACCTCTGGAATTGATATTGCTACCTGACTCGCCATGAATTTCCTGGAGTGTAGAGTCGCACGTGATAGTGACATCAATACGTGGGGACTGCTTGTACTTGAACTTGCCAGCATAAACATATAGCCTTCCGGAATTGACCTCACAGACGACCTCCTTGTTGACAGTCGGCTCGGCTACGATAGCAATCTGCTGCTTATCGCCTTGCTCGATAACGACATTGATATTCTTGCCTATGCTGATACGGTCGAAGTGCTCGATTTTGTCCACGACGCGTGAGCGAGGACGGACAAGACGCCCTTTCTTCTGTGCCATCGAGCCAGTCGACAGCACGAGCAACATCGCAAGCAGCAGTCCGAATCTAAGGACGTGCTGCCGCAATGAGAGAATAGTCTCTCGAATATCTGAGCATCTGGTCGTCATAGTTCTCGTAGTTAGACAACTTCACATCAACAACCTTGCCAGCCTTCAGTATCGGCTTCAACATAGGATTGACAAACCCGCTGAACGGTGCAATCTGTAAAGCCTCGTAACGACGGAGCACCTCGTCGTGAAGCTCTGGGTCGACCGCCACACCATAGTCCTCGACAAGCGCCTTGGCAGCCTCATAATCACCCTCGCTCTTGATTCTCTGAACCTCAGCAAGTAGTTCACCAAATAGCTGACGAGTCCTCACATAGTCGACGATCTGAACATAGTGTTTACCATTTCTTTATATAAAGCAGACAGCATCCCCTCCATGCTCCAACACCCAACGAGAAATGAGAGCTCGATTCCTCATGTGAGCCTCCTCTATACACTTCCCACGCTGAATCCTCGCAAGTTGCACGATAATGCCACTTCTCAGGTAGCTGTCATAATGAGCCCAAGCAGCATCGACAGTAGGGAGCAACGACAGCTCGACCATACGCTCGTCTGCCATGAAGTAAAGCGCGTAAAGGTCAGCCCTGGCTTCCTCTATCGTACTCCCATAGTTTTTCAGCATCTCGAGCGTAACACCCTCTCTCATCCGTCCAGAACCATGCCCCAGACACTCATGGAGCAACGTATGCAGATCATCAGCCACTGACCCATACCTGCGGCTACGCTCAACCTCCTCCTTCGTTGCAGCAAACTCGTCAAGTGAGCCACTGCTCGCCGATGCTTTGTCGTAGGCCTTGGTTATATTCCCGAGCAATATCGACTTCGAACCATACTGCTCCCTTATCCAGTCTGCATTGGGCAAGTTCACTCCAATCGGCGTGGCCGGGTAACAGTCTCCTCCGAGCATCACAGCATCAATAGCTGTCATACTCACCCCTTTAACTACTGGCTTGCGATAGTCCTGTGCCACTGGCGACCTGTCTTCGAACCACTGCGCATTCTCTGCTATGACCTTTCCAAGTCGCGTCATCTCAGCATCCTGCAGCTCTACTATGCTCTCCCACGTCCCCTTCAGACCCATAGGGTCATTGTAGACCTCTATGAATCCATTGATAAAGTCAACAGTCGAATTCTTGTCTTGCACCCAAGCTATTGAATGCTTATCAAATGTCTTTGGATCGCCTGTAGTATAATATTCAACGAGGTATTCGATAGCCGACTTCTGCTCAGCTGTCGACGCATACTCCGCAGCCGACTTCAGATTTTCGACTATCTTATCAATCAACACTCCATACTCTCCACCACTCTTCCACACTTCCTCTCGGAGCTCACCATCAGCACCCTTTACAAGCCTGCTGTTCAACGGATGCCCATTCCCTCCTGCATAGAACGCCTCAACCTCACTCTGACTGACTCCTCGATAAAAATTGACCGAAGAGCCTTCCACGACATCCTTCCCATCCTCCAACAACACCTTCTTCTTCTTATAACCTGTGTCAAACACTATCCGCTCTATCAGCCCATCTCTCAACTCACCAGCCTCGCCAGCCTCCTCTGCCCACTCGACCAACTGCTCCTTTTTGAACTTCGGCTCAAACTTGTCGTTGCTATAGTGGTGATGAAAACCACTCGCAAACCATAGGCACTTGACATACGTAGCCAACTCCGGGACAACACCTCCATGCTCCCTCTGATACACATACAACCTCTCGAAGAACGTCCGCAGCCTTATCGCATCCTCGTCATTCTGATGTGTGAAGATGTCCCTTCCCCACAACGCCGCCTCAGACAAGTAGTACAGCAACATCTTGTCTCTCAATGGCAACGTTGCAAACGACGACACCTCATACCGAAGTATCCTTATGTCTGCAAAGCGATCTACTATCATGTTATTCATTCCCTGACTCATCTGTCTTCAGTCCTTCTTTTTGTGTATAGTATGTTATACTTTCGTTATCCAAGATGTAGCTTGTCGGACTATCATAGTTGTAATGTATCTCGTCCTTTATCCAGACTTCACCCTCTATCTTATACTTGTACTCGGTACGCTCCCTCGGCTTCCACTCTCCAGTCTCATCATCAACCTCCGAAACGACTTCAGATGTTATATTCCCAGCCTTGTCATACATCATCTCGCGTTTTGCAAGCTCTACACCTCCCATCTTAGACACTACCTTTGTCTCCTTCCTTTCCGAGAACTCGGACTCCTGACTTGCTACTGTCTCCCATTCTCCATTCCTATACTGATCGAAAGTGCCACTTATCCTTAGCGAGTCCTCATTGTATTGCCACGTCAGCCTGCAACTTATCCTCCACTCTATGCTGTCCTCAGACGTCATCACGGTCCTGACTGTCTCGTTCCCCCTGTCGTCAAATTCTGACTTCACGTGCGTGTACTCATACGTGCTGTCATTATAATTCCACTCCTTCGAACACATCTCCAGTACGACCGGCTTCCCAGCTACGTCTCCCCATGTCCGACTCTCGTCAGTCAACAACTGACCATCTTCTGTCGTCCTCACTCGTAGCAGATTTCCCTTCTCGTCATGCTCACACTTACGCCACTCTACATACCTTTCTCCTGAGACTTCTTCCATTACGCTCATCTCTACCAGACGCCCATCTGCATCATACACGCACTCCGAAACGTTCACTGTATCATATCTCATCCCTATCTGGTCCAACTCGAGCACGACTATTCGCTTCTGAAGTCCATTCTCATATTCTTTGTACCTCTTCTCTATATCGACCTGGTCTCCATGACGGACAAATATGCTATCCTCCCGCAACTGCTGCTCGTCAAAATACGGCGTCTCGTTGCACGACACTAGCAATGCTGTCACGACACACAAGGGCAGCAGCATCAGCCACCCCTGAAAGCCCTTCTGTTCTCTTGAATATATCACTGTCTCTTCTTTTGTTTAGCTTGTAAAGGTAGCTGTTTTTGCTCTCTTTTGCAAAACGTCCCTCTGCTTTTGTTCAGCACATGCCTCTCTCTACCCTCCTTCACCCCCTTCTCCCCCAAAAATAAAATACGGTGGAGACGCCTCTGTCCCCACCGTATCTCGTTCGTTTTTCGACCTCTCTACTGGAGGTTCTTCATCTCCTCGGTGACACGCTTGTTGTTGTCCCAATCCTGGAGTGTGTAGTAGACGCGCTTCAAGACGTCGTATGCATCATACTTCTTCTTGTTGTCCTCGCCAACCTTTGCTGCCTTCTCCATCGGGGCTGTCGACTTCTTCAGCATCTCGGTCGACTTTGCCTCGAGCTGTGCTGCCTTCTCCTTGTCCTTCCATGCGTTACCAGCCTCCATCTTGTACTTCTGTGCCTCATTGTAATATGCTACTCCGAGGTTGTACAGGGCATTGTAATACTTGGTGTCGAGCGTCGATGCCTTCTCGTAGTCTGCTATCGCAGCGTTGATGTCGATCTTCTCCATCAAGCAGCCCCTCGCAAAGTAGTACTGCGCATTGTCCGGAGTCTTCTTGATGGCACCATTCAGATAACCGAGTGCCTCCTGATTCTTGCCAGACTTCAAGTAGTAGTTGATCAACGAGTTCACCATGTCCGAGCTCGACGGGAACTTCTCAAAACCTGCCTTCAGGCTCGCCTCGATGTTAGCCGAGTCCTTCAACTGCTCGTAGCAGTAGTTCGCCCTCAAGAAGTTCATCGGGTCGTTGCTGTACTGACCTGCGAGCTTGAAGTACTCTGCTCCTCTCGCCCACTCCTGT
Source organism: Bacteroidales bacterium (assembly GCA_017417385.1). Taxonomy (GTDB): domain Bacteria; phylum Bacteroidota; class Bacteroidia; order Bacteroidales; family Marinilabiliaceae; genus W3P20-009. The sequence goes on along the minus strand of JAFPZF010000006.1, from coordinate 41,438 downwards.
GCCTGCATAGCTGCCAGACCAGTGTTCGTCATGAAGCTCGTGTCCTCGACTACATTGTGGCCCTCGATCTTCGAATTGATCCACAGTATGTTGCCGAACGCCTTGCTGCTCTCGCTGTACTGCTTTGCATTCCACAGCTCACCACCTGCCTGCTCGAGCGACAATGCTATCTCTGGCAATGCCTTCTGGATCTTCTTCAGGTGCTTGCCTGGCTTCTTGCCGCTTGCGTCAAGCTCGTATGCCTTCTCGAGATACTCCCTGACCTTCTCGACTGCTGCGCCGTCCTTAGCGCTCAGTCCTGCATAGACCTTAGCCGCCGTGACAAATGTCGCAGGCTCAAGAGAGCTCTTCTTGTGCTCCATAGCAGCGTCTATCGCCACCTTAGCATCATCTACCTTCCTGAGTATCAGAAGATTCTCTGCCTGAGACACCTTCGAGCTCTGTGCTGATGCAACTGTCGAGAACGCAATCGCACCAATCGCCATTATTAATACTCTTCTCATATTGTTCTATGTACTATTGTGTTATTTCTTTGTTTTACTGCTCGTTTTCTTCTGTCGTATCAATTCCCGTGCCATCTTCGCTCGGCTCGCCTTCCTCCTCCTCGTCTTCGATGTGAGGTACGACTGCTCCCGAGGCTATCTGGTCGTTCTTCTTGCTGATGTTGATCAGGCAGACACCCTGCGTAGCCCTACCTATCACCTTGATGTCCGTAGCCTTAAGCCTTATGGTGATGCCACTCTTGTTGATGATCATCAGGTCGTCATCATCGGTGATGGTGTCTATCGAGATCAGCTGACCGGTCTTGTCGGTTATGTTGATGGTCTTCACTCCCTTGCATGCCCTACCCTTCAACGGATACTCGTCAAGGTGAGACCTCTTGCCAAATCCCTTCTCCGAGAGGACTAGTATGTCGACCGGACTGTTCTCCTCGACGGCTACGAAACCTACTGCCGAACACCCTTCGTTGAGCGACACGCCGCGTACACCCGAACTGTTCCTGCCGACGACTCGGACGGTGTTCTCCTCGAACCTCGTTGCCCTGCCGTCACTCGTCGCAAGTATCAGGTGCATCTGCCCGTCGGTCAACGCAGCCCTGAGTAGCTCATCGCCCTCTCTGACGTTGACTGCTATGACGCCATTAGCCCTCGGACGTGAATACTCCGCAAGACTCGTCCTCTTGACGATGCCTCCCTTCGTCGCCAATACGATGTAATGGCTCTGCGTGTACTCCTTGTTGTCAAGCCCCCTGACTGTCATGAACGTCATGATCTTGTCGTCGCTCTCGATATTCAGCAGGTTCTGGATAGCCCTGCCCTTGTTCGTCTTGTTGCCCTCCGGTATGTCATAGACTTTGTACCAGAAGCAACGTCCCTTCGCCGTGAAGAACATCATGGTGTCATGCATCTTCGCATAATACAGATGCTCTATGAAGTCCTGATCCCTCGTGCTGCTACCCTTCGAGCCGATTCCGCCTCTGTTCTGGGTCTTGAACTCGCTCAGGAATGTCCTCTTGATATACCCGAGGTGGCTGACGGTGACGACGACATCCTCGTCCGCATAGAAGTCCTCTGGATTGAACTCTCCGTCCGAATACTCTATGTCGGTCAACCTGTCGTCTCCATACTTCTCCCTGATCTCCTTCAGCTCGTCGACGATGACCTGCATCTGCATCGACTCGTCTGCCAACAACCGCGTCAGGTAGTCTATGTAGTCCTTGACTTCCTTATACTCGGCCCTCAGCTTGTCCTGCTCCAGTCCTGTCAGCCTCTTGAGCTGCATGTCGACTATCGCCTGGCTCTGCAGGTCGCTCAGCGCAAACCTCGCCATGAGGTCTGTCTTCGCCTGCTGTGTGCTCGATGCTGCCCTGATTATCCTGATGACCTCGTCGATGTTGTCGCTCGCGATGATGAGGCCCTCGATGATATGTGCCCTCTCCTCCGCCTTGCGCTTCTCGTATTCCGAACGCCTGACAACGACCTCATGCCTGTGCTCTATGAAGCACTGAATGATGTCCTTGAGGTTCAGCAACTTCGGCCTTCCCTTGACGAGGGCGATGTTGTTGACTCCGAAACTGCTCTGCAGCTGGGTGTTCTTATACAGGTGGTTCAAGACGACGTTCGGGATCGCATCCTTCCTGAGCTCTATGACGATCCTCGTACCGCCCTTCTCGCTGGTCTCGTCCTGTATGTTCGTGATCCCGTCAATCTTCTTTGTCGTGACCAGCTCCGCTACTTTCTTGACTATGTCCTTGCGGATCACCATGTAGGGCACTTCCTTGACGACTATGCAGTCATGCCCGCCTATCGTCTCTATCTCGGTCTTTGCCCTGATCACTATCCTTCCCTTGCCGGTCAGGTATGCATCGCGAACTCCCTGATAACCGACTATCGTACCGCCCGTCGGGAAGTCCGGCGCCTTGATTATCTTGATGAGCTCCTCTATATCGATGTCATGATTCTGCGCGTATGCTATGCAGGCATCAACCGCATCTCGCAAGTTATGTGGCGCCATGAGCGTCGCCATTCCGACTGCTATACCAGACGACCCGTTTACCAGCAGGTTCGGTATGCGCGTCGGCAGGACTACTGGCTCGTCAAGGCTCTCGTCGAAGTTCTTCTGCATGTCGACGGTGTCCTTGTCGATGTCCGCCATCATCTCCTCGGCTATCTTCCGCATCCTCGCCTCGGTATATCGCATAGCCGCCGGACCATCTCCGTCCGCACTACCGAAGTTTCCCTGACCGTCTATCAACGGATAACGCAGAGACCACGGCTGTGCCATGTGTACCAACGCCCCATAAACGGATGAGTCTCCATGTGGATGATACTTACCAAGCACATCACCGACTATTCTCGCCGACTTCTTCGTCGGCTTGTCTGCCGTCAGACCCAGTCCATCCATGCCAAACAAGATTCGCCTATGCACCGGCTTGAACCCGTCTCGAGCGTCTGGCAACGCCCTCGCGACTATCACCGACATCGAATAGTCGATGTACGCCGAACGCATCTGCTCCTCTATCTTGACAGGAATTATCCTTTCTGTTCCCTCTGCCATTTAGAAATTGTTCCTATGTTTTTCAAGCTATAAAATTACTGCTTTTTTTGATACGATATGCCTTTTTCCCCCTTAGAATGTGCTTTATTTTACCTCATATCCTCTTTTCGACCTCCCTACGACGCACCTCGCTGCTCTCCTCTCACGCCCTAAAAAGCCTCCCTCAGGCTTTTTCTGCTCCAATGGCTACTCCTCCATCCTCTTCTCTCTCTCCCGCCCCACCCTCTCGCGGCATCAAGCCCTACTCTTTATGCGCTCTCCTACCACAACAGGATGGTTATGATTATCGGGACTACGACACACCAGAACACGGAACTGACTACGTAGTCCATCCCGCACCATTTGAACGATAGCAGAAACTTGACCGACAGCACGAACATCTGGCCACACACCTCCCGGAAGTCTGTCACAAGCGCAAAGACCAACCACCCAAACAACCATACGACGACTGCTATCCACGAATGTAACAGCATGTAGAGCCACAGCGCCGGTATCAGGCTGTAATACACTACGATGTTGATCTGATTATACGTCAGCCCCGTCACCTTCGACAGCCCGACTAACAACAGATACACGATTCCAAACACACCCCCGAATGTCAGCGCCGCCAACTTCTTCGGTACGTTCATCGGGGTCAACGCCGCCTCTCCACTCTTTCTTTTCATCATGATAGTCTGTTTTTAGTTTGTTCTTTCCGACAACTATAACGGACTACCTGATATTTTATTGCACGCCTACAGCAACGTGCTGATTATCTTTACTTTCCTTCTCCTCCTTCTTTCCCTTCTTCCCCCTCCTCTGGCAGGCTCATCTCCTTCAGCAATCTCGTCTCCCCACCGTTTCCTTTGTCCCACAGCTCGTCTATCATCGCACTGACTTCTCCAAACCCTCGTCCCCTCAACGTGTGGAACGAATTGTCATCCCCGAGCTTCTCCAGCCTGTCGGATATCTCGTTCGCCGATATGAGCGAGACGTCTATCGCCGGTAGGAATCCTCTCTGCTCGTCGTCACTGCCCGTCACCTCCGCTATCAGGTTGCAAGCCTTCAGCTTCTCGACTATCTTGTAGAAGAACGACTGGCTTATCTCGAGCTCGTTCGCCAACGCCAACCCCTCCGTCGACTCCTGCTTGTTCACGAATCTGTCGACGACATGCCACATTATGAGTGTCGCCATCTTCTTCTCCATCGAGTGGCTCACCCGCTCCGTCCCCTGCTCAAGGCTGTACTTGCTGACGTTCTGTATCGCAAACGCTATCTTGCAACCCGCCAGGACTATCGTCCACGTCAGCTGTAGCCACGCAAGAAACAACGGGAAGAATGCAAAACTTCCATATATGGAGCCAGCATTGTTCACCCCGACCTGGAATGTGATATAGACCCACTGAACGAGCTGGAACACTGTGCCGGTTATTATGCCAGATATCAACGCCGCCTTGAAGTTCACCTTCGTGTTAGGCATGATGAGATACAGCAATGTGAATACGGTCCACACTAGTACGTACGGGACGAAGTTCACCATGTTCTCCTGTATCGGCGTCAAGTATCCGCCTATCTGATGAGACTTCATGTAAGCCCCGAGAAACAAGGTCGCACTGCTCGACATGACTATCAATATCGGCGCAAACAGCATCATGCTGATGTAGTCGGTCACTTTCCTGACCAGTGTGCGCGACTTCGAGATGCACCACATCTTGTTGAACGCATCTTCTATGTTTGAAAGTAGTTTGAAGACGGAGTAAAAAAGCATCACGACGCCGACTCCGGCTATCAGCCCGCCCTTGGTGTTCTCTAGCGCACTCCGCGAGAATTCTATCAGGTACTCCGCCGTCTCTGGCGCAGCTCCTAGATTGTCATGTATGTACTCTATGAGGTATTGCTCGAGCCCAAATCCTTTCGATATCGCAAATCCTAACGCGAGAACTGGCACTATCGATAGCAATGTGAAGTACGTCAAGGCACTCGCTCTGACTGTGACGTTGCCCTCTATGTAACCCTTCGCCGTGAGTACGACGATCTGTAGCAACCCGAATAGTCGCCTGTTGGCCTTGCCTATCGGCGTGTCCTGTATGTGCCACAACCGCATCTCAAGGAACTCCTTCGCCTTGACTATTAAGTCTCCTATCTTCACTTTTCGCACCCTTTCTTTTTGATGTGTTCCGCCCCAATTCTCTTTCTGCTTTTCTTCTATCCCCGTCTGCCTAGCCTCCCTCTGCCTCTTGCCTTCCTCGCCTCGCTCTATCGTCCCCTACTGTATGGCTGGGACTGCCTCACGTCCGCCATAGACCTGCATCTTCAGAAGCCCCACTACCGTGCTGAAATTTTCTTCGGTCTCTTCCATTCCACGCGCCATCAGTCTCATCTCGACCGACGCCTGCGTCGTGCTATACGGCGGCTGTCTATATTCTGCCTCCCATATCTTAAACCCTGCTCGCTCATAAAACTCTACCCGCCGCCTCGTCATGTCGTCCGTCGGACACTCGACCTCTACTACGACCGGCGTCTCCCCTACTGCCTCACACACCTTCCCTATCGCTATCCCGCCTATCCCCTGTCCTCGATCTCCCGGCTCTACCGCCAGGTGCTCGACATATACTATCTTCCCGAAATTCCACGTCGTGACGACTCCCCTAAACGTCTCCCCCTCCATTATGGCATAGACACCGAACATCGGCTTCCTGTCCATAACCATCAAAAACTCTTTCGTGTTCCGACGCTCGTCCTCAGGAAAACTGCTCTCTATAAGTCTCGTGACATCCTCCGCCAGCCTGTTCGCAGACCAGACTCTTCTCAACGTTATTTCTCTTTGCATACCGACTCTGATGTTCTTGTTTCCTCCGACTACTTTCGCCTGCTCTATCTACCCTTCTCCCCCTCTGCCTTTCTACCACTTCCCTCCTGCTCTACTCTTCTATCTGACGTACTTGTCTAGGAACTCTCCAAAAGCGTTGTTGTTCAGCGTGATGCTCTGCTTGTTCCGCCTGTCAAACATGCTCTTCAGCGAGTCGCTCTGCGCCTTTAGCCGCGCCAACTCCTCGCCCGTCGCCTTCTTCATCTGCTTCCTTATGTCGACCATCTGGTCGTCTATCATCTGCTTATACTCCCTCCACGCCTGCAACGAGTCGTTCAGGGGCGTTCCCTTCGCCGAACTCGTGCTGCTCAGCCGCGTCCGTATCCGACCAGGCTCCTTGATGACTATCAGCTCGTTTATGAATAGTCGCATCATCGGACGCATCCTGATTATGTACACTCCCTCATGTTCTACCGTCCCCGTGAACTTGAACCGACTGTTATGCACTACCGCCGAGTCTATGTTCTCTGTCGTCGCTCCCGAAAACGGCACAAGATATATCATCTGGTCCTCGAAGTTCTTTCCTCCGTACAACGCACCCTCGATGCTGTAACTCCTGTCGCGTCCACAACTCGTCAGCATTGCCGCTACCCCGACAAGCGAAAAAAGTATCTTGCTTATACTCATCTGTTTATATCTCTTTTGTTCTGCCCTCTTCTACGCTCTTTTGACCTTTCTCTAGTCTCCCATGTCCTCCGAGCCGCCTATTTGGGCTTCACTGAAAGTGCAAATATAAACAAAAATGTTTTAACGTGTCCATTTTTCTTCCCTCTTTTGTCTTTTCCCTTCGTTTTATCTTTCCGTGTTTAATGGAAGTGTACCAAATTGTTGAGAGCAAGGAACACTAATATCTACGAATTCGAACATTAACTTCCCTTCACTCCTTAGTACATCATACATGCGCCTGTTGTCAAAAAGCGCACAAGCGCATCGCCCCGCAAAAATGGCATGATTGTAACAAGATTATTTGGTCGTTCATTTTTGATTTGGGTCATACTTGTTCCACATGCGTCCTCTCCACCCCCTCTCCCCTATGTCTCAGAATGCTTCCCGTATGTTTAGGTATATTGCCCCGTCTCCCCTTTGGCTGACTCCTCCGTCTAGTCTGAGGTTCAACCCTCCGTCCTTGAATACTGACACTCTTATTCCCCCGCCTCCCATGACGTGCATCCCCTCCATGACCTGGCTCGTCTCGCCAAAGACTGTCCCGACTCCGGTCCACAATACTCCCCCTATCCTCCAGAACAGTGGTCGCCGTACTTCCGCCTGCGCTATCCACGCCCCGGCATCGACATATTTCATGCTATGTCCTATCGCCCTCCCGAGACGCGTTCCTCCATGTGTCGGCATCTTCGGGAACGGACATTGTCCCCAGCTCCTCGCGGCATACATCTGTATCGCTAGTGTGGCTTTCTCTCCTATGCCGAAATATCTCCTCGCATCGACTTCGACTTTCTGAAATTTCCTACCGTCATCCCTCCTATATCCCGTGAGGCGCACCCTTGTGTACGTCCCCCGTCTCGGCTGAAGGGTGTTGTCCCTGCTGTCCCGACCGACGACGACGCCCCCTCCGAAACTGGTTCCTGCGTCTTCCCATAGTCTCCACGTCTCAGCCGTCGTGTCCTTGACTTCTATGTCTCTGAAATTGTATCTGTCGACATCTACGAAGACTCCGCCTATCAGTCCTCTCTCGCCTATGTGTCTGAGCGCCTCTGCCGTCACCATCCGTCGCTCAAATCTGTATTCTGCAACTGACTTCTTGCCCCTTCCGTTCCCGGTCTCGTAATAGTCGTCTGGGAGTCTGTACATCTCGGCCTTCATTATGACGTCTGTCCCGCCCCTCGTATACAGCTCCATGTCTGCCTGGACTTCAAACATCTTCTTCGTCGAGACTAAGACCGACGGCGTTATCGTCAGCGGCTGTCTGAACTTCTCACTCCCTATCTGGACTGTCGGCATCACCCCAATCTCCAGCCCCGTCCTCTCTCCGTACGCTCCCGCGGGATACACTGCCATCTTGACTCTCCCACTCTCGACTGTCAGCGCCTTCAAGACTGTCTCCGCGAGTCCTATGACTTTCTCGGGCAACGTCGTTCTGACGCTGTCCCCCTCTGCCCTCGCTGCTGCTATGCTTGCGACTATCATGTACGCGACTAGGACAATCCTCATCTTCTTCCCCCTCATCTCCCCCCTCATATTAGTAATACCCTAGGTCGATCAACAGCACTATGTTCTCTATCTCTGCATCTGTCCCGACTGCATCATATTCTGACTTCAGGTTCGAACCGAACACTCTCGCTATCCCCTGCCACCAGAACGCCTTGAACCCGCCCTTCAGGAGCTTGATTATCTCATAGCTCGTGCTCCCCGTCTCCCTGTCTATTAGCTTGACGAGTATCCGCCCCTGCGTGACTGTCAGGTGCTTCAGGTCATTCTCATATTTCTTGAATAGGGTCTTCTCCTTCATGTCGAGATATGCCTTCCGCTCCTTGGCGTCTGTCATGAGCGCCAGGCTATCATTGATTATCTTGAACTCCGCCGACAGCTTCCGTGCATACGGCAACGCCCGCCGCACGTTGTATATCAGCCGCGTCCACTTCCTCTGCTGACGCTGCGTCTTGAACTTCTTCTTCGCAAATACTCTGACCTCCCCGAGCCTGACGACGGGTATGGTGTCATCACCGACTACTATCGCATGGGCTATGTATCTCGACTGCGCACTCGTAGCCACAGTCGACAATATTGCTACGACGACTATTACTATTATTCTCTTTATTCTATCGGATGAAGTCGTCATGACCCCTCAGCGTATTATGCGTCTTCACACACACGAGCCGATCATACGTATCCTGCGGCTGCCTGATATAGACGGCTATGAAATAGTCGTTCTCTGTCTCATGATAACTGCCCATCGCATACCGCCCGGTCTTGTCACGTCCCTTCTTCGGCACCTTCAGATACGTATAGTTCGCTAGTCCCTGCTTGAACAGGAAATTTCCTCTGTAGCACTGCTCCTCGTATATTGGCTCCAGTCTGTTCGCATTCGTCGGCTCCCATCCGCTCGCATCGCCTATGACGTGTATGTCATATTTCTCAAATATCTTCCCGTCGACAGGCACGTACTTGAAGTGGACCATAACGTAGTCCGCCGCCGTCTCCTTGTCATCGACTCTGTCGTCTGTCTGTACCCACGAGCCGCCATTCCAATCCTCCCTCATGGTATACGCATTCATCGGATAGTCGGGACTCAGCGTGAAATGATAGAACGGCTCGAAATACTCTATCGCTGCGTCGCGTATCAGCGTCCGCCTGATGCTTCGCGTGTCCGCCCAGAGCCATTCCGCACCCCCCTCGAACTCGAGATTCTCCTGATCCTGATATACGACTTCCCCAGGCCTCACTATGGTCGGCCTCTCGACCTCCCGTATGTCGTCCAGTCTCTTGTTCTGCCAGACTGCTACCATCATCATCTCTTCGACGGTCGTCAGCTTCGTCTCGCCAAGGCTTACTGATAGGCTCAGATTCTGCTTCCCGCCCCTCCGCTCGACTCTGCTCCTGACTCCCATGCTCTCCTCGCTTATCCATAGCGGAACCCTGACGACGAGATTGTCCTCGGTCGCTGTCCTGACCTCGACCGCATACTGCCCAGAGACTTTCAACGGCTCTGTCGAGATGTCGAGATGATAGTGGACGTAACTCGTCGTCGTGTTGAACGATAGGCTGCTGTAGTCCCGCCCGTCAAATCTGTTTATTCCCTCACAGAACTCCATGTCCATGAGGTCGTCGTCCTCCCCATGTCTGTCGAGATGCCTGAATGTGTAATACAAGACGTCGGTCTCTGTCCCGATCACGTCAAAGTCGAGACTCAGTTCCTCCGGCGTCTGTAGATGGCATACGACGATCTGCGGCACGCGCACCTGCCGCCTGTCACTGACTCCACTGTGTCGGAACTCTACGGTCCTTACTCGCGAGTCTGCGTAACTGACGTCCCGGCTCTGCCCCTTGACCGCGAGGCTGACCATCATCGCTACTAATATCGCTGCTATCCTCTCCTTCATCTCGTTTTCTATTTGTTTTCAGTCCTCTCTTCGCTCTCTACTCCCCTTCCTTCTCTCCCTCCTTCTCCCCTTCCTTCTTCCCTTCATTGTCTTTCTTCCCCTTTTCCTCCACTCCTCTCATGCTATATTCGCACCCACAATATAGCTGATTGTAGAATCCGTTCTCTCTCAATAGTGCCGCCCTCCGCTCTGTCAATCCCTCTATCCTCCAGTTCTGCCCCCAATACTCTACTCCCGTCAATTTCTGTGCCATCTCGCCCGCCTTGTCTATCTGGTCCTGTCGCTTCCACCGGCTCGACGCCAATGTTGTCGCTATGCAACCTCTCCCTGTCTTCTTCGCCATCTCCGCCGATGCTATCATTCGCATGTTGAAACACAGCTGGCACCTGTCACCTCGCTCGGGGTCTCCCTCATGTCCGGCGACTGCCGCCTTCCACTTCTCGTGGTCATACTCGCCCTCTATCCATTCGAGTCCGAGTTTCTCTGCGTGCCGCCTGCTCTCGTCCCTCCGCTTCTCATATTCCTCCCGCGGATATATGTTCGGGTTATAGTAGTATATGACTGGTCTTATCTCGTGCGCCATCTGCCACTCGACTATCGCCGCCGAGCATGGCGCACAGCAGGCATGCAGCAACACGCCCTCCGCCGGTGGCATCGTCAGCCTGCTCTTCTTCGCTTCCTTTCCCATTTCGACTCCTCTTTTCTGTCTTGTTCCTTATTGGGGAACGGTCCTTCTCTTCCCCCCTTCTCTCCCCCCCTACTCTGTTATCTCTATCTGTATCCCCTCGGGACCGAGGACGCAGCTCTCGTAATATCCGTCTCCCGTCATGCGTGCCCCACTGACGACTCTGTACCCCGCATCCTCTATCTCCCGCATCTTCTCATCGACTCCTTCCCTGCTCCCGACGGATATTGATATGTGGGTGTACCCTATGTTGTTCTCCGACGGATCCACTCTCTTGACCTCCGGTCGCTCCATGATTTCTAGTCTCGCCCCTCCTCCTGCAAAGGTGAGGATGTACGTCCGCAGCCCTGTCCGCGGATTATGATACTGCGCGTTGCTCTCCGCTCCGAATTGCTCGACGAAGAACTGCCGCATCTCCTCTAGGTCGCGACAATAGAGCGCTACGTGGTCTATCCTCATTACTCCTCTGGCAAAAGGATCGTCACCTCGCTGCCCGCCGGCACCCCGACTCTCATCTTCTTTAGCCCCGGGTTGAGTATCTTCAGCATCTTATATGTGGTGCCATTATCCTTCGCCCACTGCGCCAAGTCCTCTATCGTGCTGTTGACTGTCTCCTTCCGCGTCTTGTATGGCTCATATAGTTCCCCGTCCGAGACGTCAAAGCCGTAATCATCGGGATTGGACATCACTGTCTTCAACGCTACTATCCTATATACGTATCTCCCTGTCTCCTCACCCCAATATAGGTCATAATAGTTGTTCTCATGCTGCGCGTCAACAACCTTCTTAACTCTGTTCTTGCCTGCATTATACGCCGCCGCGACTAGTGCCCACGACCCGAGCTTCTCATAGTCCGCCTTCAGCATCTTGCACGCCGCCCTTGTGCTCTTCTCGACGTCCATGCGCTCGTCGATCTCCTGAGTCACCTTTAGCCCATACTCCTTGGCTGTCCCCTCCATGAACTGCCATAACCCTACTGCCCCTGCTGGCGACTTCGCCGTCGGGATGAGATTGCTCTCCGCTACGCACAGGTATTTTATGTCCTCTGGCATCCCGTTCTCTCTCAATATGGGCTCTATGATTGGAAAATACCTCCCGCTGCGCTTTAGGCATAGCAGAGTGTTGGTATGCCAGAATGTATTCGCTACGACTTCTCGCTCCAGCGACTCCCTGACGTCAAACCTCTCCAGCGGCATCTTCTCCCCGCAAAAATCTGCCTTCCTCGGGACATGTGGCATTATGGTCTCGTGGGGCCTCCGCTTCCCTGCCTCTATCCCTATCTGACTATCGCTCTCTCCTGTCGTCCCCGCCGCATACGAGCACTGAACTGTCGTGACATAGACGACGGCAAGTATCAACACTATGACTATGGGTGCGACTATCAATAATCCTTTCTTCATGCCTTCTCGATTCGTTTGTGCAGTCTTTGAAAAACGGAGCAGGAGTCAAGGTAGGTCTCGACTGTCAACATCTGGAACTCTGACTGATGATTTGTTTTTGTGCGCATGTGACGTGTGCCCTGTGACTTGTTAGGTTCATGTCAGGAAGCTCATGGCCGATTCTGCGTGATTTTTTTTGATGGTCATTCTCACCATCGGGAGATAATGTTCGCCCAGTCTTGTCCCTTATTCCTCTCCCCTGCTCCTTACTGCCCTATTCCTTCAGGTCGACTATCCAGTTCTGTCTCTGGATCTCGTTGTCTGTCCGCCTGTACTCGGCCTGCAGCTTGTCTATCTTCTTCTGAAGCTCCTTGACGTCGATCGCTGTCAGTATCTTGATCTCCGACTTTGTCGCCCTCCTGGTCGCCGTGCCAGCTGTGCCCATCGCCGAAGACAACGCCCTGATATGCCTCTGCAACGCGTCTCGATGCGCTATCAGGCTGGTCAGAGTCTCGCCACTCTCGGTGACTGTCAGGCTGTTGGTGATGTTTATCTGGCAGACTATCTTCTCCTTCTCAGCTATCTGCTCCTCGAGTGTCCTCTGGAGCTCCTGTGGGTCGAGATTGGGCTTCTCGCCCTCCTGTACCAGCACGTTGGCCGTGAGGTTGTTCTCTGTCTGGTTTATCTTCTCTGTAAGGTCCGCCCTCAACTGTAATGCCTCCGCTAACTTCATGGCTCTCCTGTTTTTTGTTCTACTTCTCCGGCAGCTGGATGCCTGTCATCCTCTTTATGGTGTCCAGTACGAATATGCTCCGTATGTCTCCGATGCTCTCTATCTTCCCGAGGACGTTCAAGACGAAATGCTGATACGACTTCATGTCAGCCGCATATATCTTCAGGAGGTAGTCGTACTCGCCCGATATGTTATAGCACTCCGCGACTTCGTTGATTCCTTTTATGGCCTCTACGAACGCCGTGGCTATGCTGTTGTTGATCCTCTGCAGCTTGACGTTGCAGAACACTACGAATCCGTAGTTGATCTTCTCCATGTCAAGCTCCGCTATATATCTCTTGATATAGCCCTCTCGCTCGAGCCTCCTCTGCCTCTCGAAGACTGGCGTCGTCGAGAGACCTACTGCCTCCGCTAACTCCTTTGTCTTCAGGTCCGAGTTCTCCTGCAGCAACCGCAGTATCTGCAGGTCTATCCTGTCCAGTCGCTCAGTTCTTTCGCTCATTTCTTTGGCCTCCTTTTCTTTGGCTTCCCGTACTTCATCTTCATCTGCATGAATCGAGGTACTTTATGATTCACCTTCTTGTTCTTCTCACTCTTCTCGTGAAAGGCTCCGCCTCCCTTCGCATCTAGCTCTACTAGCTGATTGCGCATCCTGTATGTCGGCTTCTCCCACTCTTCCAATAGGTCGGACGTCTCTACGCCCTCCGGCAGCGGACTCCGGCTTATCTCCATCTTCATCAATCCCTCGACGTCCGCCAGCGCATGTAGCTCGTTCTCCGAGACAAAGGCTATGCTCCGCCCCTTGGCGTCTTTTCGCCCCGTCCTTCCTATTCTGTGTATGTACTGCTCCGGCTCGTTCGGCATGTCGAAACAGACGACATGGCTGACGCCCTCGACATCTATTCCCCTCGCGACGAGGTCTGTCGCTATCAGGACTCGCGTCTCGCCATCCCTGAACTTCCTGAGGGCACCAAATCTCTGGCTCTGCGTCCTCTTCGAGTGCAGATAGTCGACACTGACTCCGCCCCAGTCTGCCATTCTCTCATATACTTCGTCCGCAAGAGCTATGGTCCCGACGAACACCATGACGCGCGTCATCTCCTCGTCACCCTCGAGCAACCTCATCAGCAGGTTCATCTTGGTGTTGAAGTTCGCCACCTCATAGACGGTCTGACCAATGTTCTCTATCGGCGTACCGACGGGCGCAGCCTCTATCAGCTCCGGACCATTGAAATATGTGTCTGTCAGTTCCTTTATCTCCTCGGTCATGGTCGCCGAGAACAAGAGGTTCTGTCTCTTCTTTGGCAATAGGTCTATGACTCTCCCTATCTGGGTCCTGAATCCGACCTCCAGCATCTCGTCCACCTCGTCAAGGACTAGCTTCCTGACATTCCCGAGTCGCATGTTGCCTGTCAACGCTATGTCGAGTATTCGTCCCGGCGTACCGACGACGACGTCCGCACCTTCCCTGATCCTGGCTATCTGCGGCTGCATGCCGACTCCGCCAAAGACGCCTACACACATGATTCCACTTCCCTCCGTCATCTGCTTGCAGACGGCCTCTACCTGGACCGCCAGCTCGCGCGTTGGGACGAGTATCAATATCTGGACCTCATGCTTCGGACTGAACTTCCACTGGTTCAGCGACGGGAGCAGATAGCCTATCGTCTTGCCTGTTCCGGTCTGCGCTATGCCCAGCACGTCACGACCCGACATGACGACGGGATAAGCCCTCTCCTGGATCAAGGTCTGCTCCTCTATCCCCATCGCCTTCAAGTTCTTCTTGAAGTAGCCTTTTATGTTTAGTTCCTCAAACAGCATCTGCCGACCTCCTCATCTTTATATCTCGACGGTATACGGATTCTCATCCTGCGTGTTGAGGACTATGTCCTCCTCCCGTGCCGCTATCAGCATGGAGTTCTCACACTCCAGAGTCCTCGCCCTGAACTTCGTTATGACGTTATGGTTGTGCGTCGCCATGACGATGGTCTTCCCGTCATTGTTGATCTTTAGGAGTAGCTGCATGAGCTCCTCCGTCGTGTCCGGGTCGAGGTTTCCCGTGGGCTCGTCCGCCAATATCAACGCGGGACTGTTCAGGAGCGCCCTCGCTATCGCTATTCGCTGCTGCTCTCCTCCTGATAGCTGATGCGGCTTCTTATATCCTTTGTTTATCATGTCGACCTGCGCCAGAACATCCCTGATGCGCTTGTCCATCTCCGCCTTCTTCTTCCATCCCGTCGCCTTAAGGACGAACTCGAGATTGTCATATACGCTCCTGTCTGAGAGTAGCTGGAAGTCCTGGAAGACTATTCCCATCCGACGACGCAGAAACGGGACGTCTCGCATCTTTATGTCGTTCAAGTCATATCCCGCGACGAAGCCTACACGCCCGTCAAACGGCAACTCTGAATACAAGGTCTTCAACAGGCTCGACTTTCCACTGCCGACCCTACCTATTATATAGACGAACTCCCCAGCCGCTACCTCGAAATTCACGTCTCGCAAGACTATGTTGTCCTCCTGCATGACGGTCACCCCGTGCAGCTCTATGATGTTGCCATTGTCATTGGCGACTTGCCTTTCTTCTTTCCTTCCCATTGGCTTCTTCTTTTCTGTATGCAAAATTGCACTTTTTCACCGATATATCCGCCGACCGTCCAGCAATCGATGATACTCCTCGGCATTTCTGTTGTGCTCCGCCTGCGTCCGCGCAAACGAATGTCGTCCACTCCCGTCCGCCTTCGCACACATGAACATGTAGTCCACCTCCGCCGGATTTAGGACTGCATCTATCACGGTCTTCGACGGGATCCGTATCGGCCCCGGCGGCAATCCCCGATTCTTATATGTGTTATACGGCGAGTCTATCTCCATGTCCCTCTTCAAGACTCGCCTTATCGTCATGTCACCCATCGCATATTTCAACGTCGGACACGCCTGCAACGGCCAGTTCTGCTTCAGCCTGTTCAGGTATATCTTCGCTATGATAGGATACTCATCCGCCTTGTTCGTCTCCTCCTCGACTATCGACGCCAGTATGCTGACCTCCGTCGGCGTGAGCCCTATCTCCTCGGCCTTCGCCCTCCGCTCCTCCGTCCAGAACGTATCATACTCCTTCTTCATCCGCTCGACGAAGTCCTCCGGACTCGTGTTCCACCATATCTCATACGTGTCCGGCAAGTATATGACAAGTCGCGTCTCGCTGTTGAGCCCCATCTCTCTGACTACCGCCTCGTCCGTCATCGCAGCTACGAGATCCGTCGAGTCGGCCTCGAGATGCCTGCTGACGACACTCGCCAGCTTGTCAACTGTCCGTATGTTGTTGAACGTTATCCTGACTGGCTTCTGATTCCCGCTCCTGAGCATGTTGAGCAGCGACCGAGCACTCATCCCGTTCTCTATCTCATACCGCCCCGGCTTGACCTTCCCCGTGTAACTCATCAGCCCAGCCATCCTGTCCAGCACGTCCTCGTCCGCTATCCAGCCCCTCCTGTTCATGCTGTCCTTGACGGTCTGATACGTCGCCCCTGTCGGGATATACAGTATCTCCTTCTTCTGCATCCCGAGGTCCACAACGCTTGCATTGTAATATCTATAACCCCTCCAAGCTATGCAAACACCAACTATGGCAACCAGCAGTCCGATCGCCACTATCATCGTCTTCTTTTTCTTTTCCTTCCTCATTTCACTTGCAAATATACTCCTATTTTAATCTTGTGCAAAATACCTTTCGTCTCTTCCCCTTCTTTTTATTCTTTCTTCTGCCTCCCCCCGCACTTCTCCCCTCCCCTTCTCTCCCTCTTCTCTCCCCCTTCTTCCGTTCCTTCATCTTCACGAGCCACATCAAGTGCACTATGAATGTTGACTTGGAGGCTACCAAAGGCAGTGCGGCACTATACGCGTGGTTTGTGTGGGAGAAAGGATGGGAGAGCGTCACGATAAAGAAGCAGGAGTGCGACGTCCTGTCTATGCCGTTCGCCTCAAAAACGATGACAAATTCGTAATGGGTTTTGCGGATTTAAGGATTTCTACTCCTTGTCGTTCACAACCCAACGACCTTCTTTACGTCCACCTTCTCGTTTGATAATACCATTGGCCTTGAGCTGATTTATATGGTAGTAAACGCCATCGGCAGTGATATTACACATCTGAGCTAGTTGCTCGTTGGTTACCGTTGGATTATGACGAATTATAGAAATAATCTTTTCCGTAGTCTTTTCCGTAGTCTTTTCCGTAGTGCTATCTGTCGAATTTACAGGCGCATGCGAATCGTAACTATCATTCTTTTCCGTAGTAATTTCGGCCTTCTTTTCCGTAGTAGGGCGAGGGAAAGTCACTACGACGAAACCTTGGCGTGATTCCCATATAGGTTCGGGGACGCCTTGCTCATTACATGCGTCTACTATCCTCATAATTCCTGAGCCCCAGTTTTCG
Organism: Bacteroidales bacterium; assembly: GCA_017417385.1. GTDB lineage: Bacteria > Bacteroidota > Bacteroidia > Bacteroidales > Marinilabiliaceae > W3P20-009. Next base: position 24,244 of record JAFPZF010000006.1, on the reverse strand, counting down.
AGGAACGTTGTCTTGTAAAGTACGTCGGCTATTATAGGGTTATATGGAAATGAAATGTGAGGCTGTTTTAGTGTCTCTGGCGTAAGTTGCGGAGGTAAGACACCTGGATTCTCAATCTCTATACGGTCATCGTAAATTGCGATGCCTATGGTAAGATTGTACTTCTCAAATTGGCGATGGCACATGGCGTTGACCAAAGCTTCACGTAGTGCGACAGTAGGAATTTCAAGATGCTCTTCTCGCATCAGTCCTTTAATCTCACCACTAAGTGGTAACCATTTGAATAAAAACGCCATGCTTGCATCTAGAAGGCTAAAGATTGTGATGGTGTTGAGAAAAACCATAAATTGGAGAATTGTATGAACGGGAGTGTAAGATAAACTGTGTCATTAGTTTTTCTAGTGAATGATAATTGTTCTGGAGAAGTGACTTATACAAGTTCCCCCGCAACCTCCCCTCCAAAACAAAGTTAGTCTAATTTGAACCTCTCTCCAAATTCATATTACAATTTCTCCGCTTTGTCTCAAACCTATCTCGAACCTACCTCAAACCTACCTCAAACCTATCTCGAACCTACCTTTAGCTATTCCCACGCCCCAGGTTAGCCTTGTATTAGACTTGTTCCTTCTTATGTTAACCTCCTCGCCCCTTTCCACCTTCATATACGCTTCCCTTAATCATCGTTTCCTCTTTTAATGAATTCCCATAAAAATCACCGACAAGCCCGAATTGGCACCTGCCGGCATTAATGTTCAATTGATTAGTTTATGTTGAAATTACAGCTCCGAGAATAGATCCTCAAACTGTTCTTTGAACCACTGCGGAGGATTATCGACAACCTTGTGAGTCTGGCTCGTGCTGATGTGCAAGGCTACAATGTGACCGTAGTCGCTGTTGCCGTCGATGAAGGTGAGGTTGTCAAAGAGACGAAGTTGCTGCTGAGTGTTCTTCAGCCCTTCGTGGAAGTTGAAGCGGATAACGTCATCTGCAACGTCGTGACCGCCAGTCTGTACACGATGAATGACGCGACTCACGCTTTCCTCCTCGTTGCGAAGTCCGAAATAGCAAAGAGTAATCTTAAAGTCAGCGGCGAGGAACTCCTCAATCATACGTAGTACTATGTCGCTGGAAAAGTTGGTCTCGAAGGCGAAATCCTTGTGTTGTTCAAGCGCCTCGCTCTTCTGTTTTTCCAACTGCGAAGCAACGGTTCCACTCACCCAACGGTCGGGCCAGTCGGGATGCTCACGACGCAGGTCAAGCATCAGCTTATCGCCGTCGAAAGATTTTGTGCCGACGTAGAAGGGACAGAGACGACTCTTACCCGCCCCGTTCGGTCTGGCTATGATCGTTAACTCTGGTCGACGCCCCATTTATTTGGCAATGAGATAAGAGTAGCGACCTTCGCCTGGCGCAGCTGTTCGACTAAGTATGCGGTATGTACGACTGCTCCGGTCAAGAGCAACGCGGTCTTCGCTGCCGTCAGGATTGGCTAAATAGATATGTCCGTCGTTGTCGAAGAATGGCACAGAAACACCACGACGCCACGAATCAACATAGATGCGCTCTATCTCTCGGCTCGCAGCTTGGTTGGACTCGCTAACCGTCTGACCGTTGGGCAATTCGACAATGTCGATGTCTTTGTATGTGCACATATATACTGCTCCCCTTTTATCGTTTGACGAAGCGAAGATACGACTTTTTGCGAATAATAATCCCTTTTCCCCTCCCTTCTTCACTACGATTTGGTTTTTCGAGCAGAAAGGTATAATTTTGAAGTATTGGAAGAAAGAACTTATAAGACATGAAACCAACTTTATTTGTGCTGGCTGCTGGCATGGGCAGCCGCTACGGCGGCCTCAAGCAGCTTGACGGCCTCGGCCCTTGCGGCGAGACAATCATGGACTACTCGATATTTGACGCCATCCGCGCCGGCTTCGGCAAGGTGGTCTTCGTCATACGCCACGACTTCGAGGAGGACTTCCGCAAGAAGGTCCTCTCTAAGTACGAGGGTCACATCAAGACGGAACTGGTGTTCCAGAGCATCGACGACCTCCCAGCCGGCTTCAAGTGCCCAGAGGGTAGGACGAAACCTTGGGGTACCAACCACGCCGTCCTCATGGGCAAGGATGTCATCAAGGAGCCTTTCGCTGTCATCAACGCCGACGACTTCTATGGCCGTGACACTTTCGCTGTCGTCGGTAAGTACCTCGCCAACCTGCCTGAGGACGCTCACGACGACTACTGCATGGTCGGCTTCAGGGTCGGCAACACGCTCTCTGAGAGCGGCACTGTCGCTCGCGGCATCTGCGAGACCGACGCTAACGGTCACCTTACGACGGTCGTCGAGAGAACGGAGATCATGCGCGTCAACAAGGACGTCTGCTACAAGGACGAGAAGGGCGAATGGGTCGCTATCAAGGACGAGACCCCGGTATCTATGAACGTATGGGGCTTCACTCCTGACTACTTCAAGCACAGCGAGAGAGAGTTCAACGCCTTCCTCTCCAACCCAGCCAACATGTCCAACATCAAGGCTGAGTTCTTCATCCCGCTCGTCGTCAACACGCTCATCAACACCAAGCAGTCTACTGTCAAGGTGCTCGACACTACGAGCAAGTGGTTCGGCGTCACCTACGCTGCAGACCGCCAGGATGTCGTCGACAAGATCCAGAGCCTCGTGGACAAGGGTGAATACCCTGCTCCGCTCTTCAAGTAGGCCCTAACTCCTATTGCGGAGATAACGACCAATCGCTCCCTGCAAAAGTGTTTTTGTGGGGAGCGTTTTTCTATCCCTACCGCTCCACCCTGCCCTCCTCCGTCCTGCCCCACGACAGCCCCACCTCGTCACTGTCCCCGCGTCGCAGGCTGTCTCCGCCCCTTCTCACTACGTCTAACATACTATCTGATTGGCTATTATGAAGTTTCTTCTGACAACTATATTGATGATGACGGCCTTCGTGCTGTCCTCTCTCGCCAATGATAAGGTCCTCGTCTTCGACATGGCCGAGGAAATATCTAGCAGCGCCTGGATTCATACTCAGGAAGCCCTCGACAAGGCTAAGTCCGAGAACGCTGATATGGTCCTCATCCACATGAACACCTACGGCGGCGAACTGGTCTTCGCCGACTCGATAAGGCAGGCTATCCTCGCTGACGAGAGACCTATCTTCGTCTTCATCAACAGAAACGCTGCCTCCGCCGGCGCTCTCATCGCCACTGCCTGCGACTCTATCTTTATGAGCCCCGGTAGTAGCATCGGCGCTGCTACTGTCGTCAGCGGTGCCGACGGCAGCAAGGCCCCCGATAAGTATCAGAGCTACATGAGGGCCATCATGAGAGCTACCGCCGAGGCTCACCCCTACAACGACGGCAAGGACTCCTCACGACTCTTCCTCCGCGACCCGAGAATCGCCGAAGCCTTCGTCGACGAGGCTGTCTCTATCGAGGGCGTCATCGACTCGGCCCACGTCCTGACTCTGACTACTCAAGAAGCTATCCGTCTCGGCTACTGCGAAGGCGAATACCCGAACGAGGAGACGGTAATCGCCCACGTAGCCCCGAATGCTCAAATTGTTCGTTATGAACCGAGTCTCTTATCCGACATCAAGGGCGGCCTCCTCTCGACTGGCTTCCGCGGCATCCTCATCCTTATCATCATCGGCGGCATCTACTTCGAACTCCAGACTCCCGGCGTCGGCTTCCCTATCCTCGCCTCCGCCGTCGCCGCAGTCCTCTACTTCGCACCGCTCTACATCGACGGTCTCGCCGAGAACTGGGAGATTGTACTCTTCATCCTCGGCCTCATCCTCCTCGCGCTCGAGGTGTTTGTGTTCCCCGGCTTCGGCGTCTCGGGGATTGCCGGCATCGTCTGTGTCGTCGCCTCACTGACTCTGAGTCTCCTCGACAACGACGGCTTTAGCTTCGAGGGCGTCGAGAGCATGTCGGTCATGAAAGCCCTCGCCATGGTGCTGCTCTCTATTGTCTTGGGTATTATATGTAGCATTCTCCTCGGCAAATACTTCTTCAAGAATAGGTCAACCGGCCCTCTCGCTGGCGTGGTCCTCGCTACAAGTCAAGACGTTGACGAGGGTTTCGTCGGCGTCGACAAGGTGAAGGTGGACGCTATGATTGGTAGACAAGGTATAGCCCTGACCGACCTCCGCCCGGGTGGCAAGGTCGAGATTGACGGCGACTCCTACGATGCTATCTCGAGTTGCAACTTCATCTCCCGAGGTCACAACGTCGTCGTCCTGAAGTCTTCTTCTGGTCAAGTGGTCGTCAAGGAGGTTTAATTGCCACGAGAAAAGAGTGCCAAATCAAGCGCAGTAGCAAGAAAATGGGTAACTTTGCACAAAGTTTTTTATTATGACGATGATCGAAAATCTGAACGGACGTAGAGTGATTCTGGCAAGCGGCTCCCCACGTAGGCACGAGCTGCTCTGTCAAATGGGTATAGACCACGAAGTCTGGAAGGGAATTGATGTAGACGAGAGCTACCCGGAGGAAACGAAGGCGAAGGACGTCGCCAGCTTCATATCGAAAAAGAAGGCCGACGCCTATGCGCAGAAAATTGAGGCTAACGACATCCTCATAACTGCCGACACTGTTGTCGTGGCCGATGACAAGATTCTCGGTAAACCGAAAGACGAAAAAGAGGCTAAGGATATGCTTATGAGCCTCCAAGGCAGAACTCATAGGGTCATAACTGGCGTAGTTATCCTCACTAAGGACAAGAGGGTCGAGTTCGCCATCAAGACTAAGGTGACTTTCAGACCTCTCTCCGAAAAGACTATCGAGCACTACATCGCCTCCTACCACCCGCTCGACAAGGCTGGCGCCTATGGTATCCAGGAGTGGATAGGCATCGTCGGCATCGACTACATCGAGGGCTCCTACCACAACGTGATGGGCCTGCCGACGCAAAGGCTCTTCGCTGAACTCCAGAATATCTAGTTCCACCTCTAAGGCTCTGTGTGACATGGATGCTGAATTGAACCTGCGTATCGCCGCCATCGAAGATCTGTTCGAGAAATGGTCCGGCGAGAGACCCACGAAGACGGTCCTGATGCCTCAGTCTGGCTCTAACAGAAAATATTACAGGCTCTGCTCCGACAAGGCCTGCGCTATCGGCGCAGTCGGCGAGAACACAAGAGAGAACGAAGCCTTCCTCTCCTTTAGCAAGGCTCTCGCTAAGGCTGGTATCAACGTGCCAGCAATATACGGCATCGACAAGGAGAAAGACGTCTACCTCCAGCAGGACCTCGGCGACACGACGCTCTATAGCATAATCGAGAAGGATAAAGGTAAACGCCTGTCCTCGACGGTCAAGGGTCTCTACAAGAAGGTGCTCAACGGCCTTTTCGAGATTCAGCAGAAAGGTCGTAACGCTATCGACTTCTCTATGTGCTACCCACGAGATTGCTTCGACAAGCAAAGCATGATGTGGGATATGCAATACTTTAAATACTACTTCCTTAAGCTCGCCGGCATCCCCTTCGACGAGGAAAAGATTGAGCGAGACTTCGATGCGCTCTCGGACTACCTCTCGGAGGCTAACTGTAAGTACTTCCTCTACAGGGACTTCCAGAGTAGGAATATCATGATCGACGCCGACTGCGAACCTTGGTTCATCGACTATCAGGGCGGACGCAAGGGCGCTAAGCAATATGATGTCGCTAGCCTCCTCTACGACGCTAAGGCTGAACTGAGCGACGCCGTCAGAAATGAACTGCTCTCCTACTACGTCTCCAAGCTGAAGCCTAACGAGATGCCGACCTTCCTCAAGTACTTCTACGGCTACGTCCTCATCCGACTTATGCAGGCTATGGGCGCCTACGGCTACCGTGGCTACTTCGAGAGAAAGGCGCACTTCCTCAAGAGCATCCCTCTAGCCCTCGACAACCTTCTGGATATTGTCGACAACCACTTCCCAGCTATCGAGATCGACGAACTGAAAAGGGTCCTCGTCGAGGTCGCCCACTCTGAAAAACTGCGTAGAATAAGCAACGAGAACAGACTGAAGGTCAAGGTGTTCTCCTTCTCCTACAAACACGGGATCCCGACTGACCTCTCCGGCAACGGCGGCGGTCACGTGTTCGACTGTCGCGCCCTGCCCAACCCCGGCAGAGAGGAACGCTACAAGAATAGCACTGGCAAAGACCCAGACGTGATCGAGTTCTTCGACCACTACAAGTCCGAGATGACGCCCTTCCTGAAAGCTGCCAAGGAGATTGCTTCGATAAGCGTCAACAACTATCGCAAGAGAAACTTCAACAGTCTCATGATTAGCTTCGGCTGCACAGGCGGACAGCATCGCTCTGTCTACTGCGCCGAACAGATTGCCGACTGGCTCAGGAAGTCTTTCAAGGATATCGACGTCGAACTAAAACACACTGAATCTATAGCGCAGAAGTAATGAACGGGATGATTTTCGCCGCTGGACTCGGGACGAGACTCGCTCCTCTCACCAGCTCTCGCCCGAAGGCTCTTGTCGAAGTGCTCGGACAGACTCTCCTCGAAAGGGCTATCCTCCACATGACTGACGCCAAGATTAGGAACATCGTCGTCAATGTCCACCACATGGCCGATATGATCGAGGATTTTATCCTTTCTCATCGTTCCGAATGGCAGTGCGACATCGTCATCTCCGACGAACGAGACGAACTGCTTGACACTGGCGGCGGCATTGCCAAGGCTCTCAACCTCTTCACCGACACCAACGACATTGTCGTCCGTAACGCTGACATCATTACTAACGCGTCTATCAATAGTCTCGTCGAATACCACAAAGCGTCGAACGCCGACGCCACTCTCCTGACCGACGGAAGGACTTCCTCTAGAGCCCTGCTCTTCGACTCAGACGGGAGACTGTCCGGCTGGAAAAACAAGAAGTCTGGCGAGACGAAAACTCCCCATATCGTCAAGACTGCCTACGAAGAGGCCTTCGATGGCATTCACGTCATCTCTCAACGCTGCATCAGGAAAATGCTGCCCGTCCGTAAGATGGGCATCATCGACGCCTACCTAGATATGGCTGCCGACACGACCATTCTCCGTAAGCCTATCGCCGACGGCGAATACTGGTTCGACATCGGGACGACCGAGAAACTGGCAACTGCCGAGTCTTTCCTCTCCAATCTCAAGTAGCTATGGACTCTCAATATCTGATAGTCGCCGCCGCCCTCCTCTGCTGCCTAGCTTATATCGCTATCCGTATCCGGAAAGTCCTTAACGGCAAGGGTAAAGGCTGCGGATGTGGCTGCAATGGCTGCAACAGCTGCGATTGCAATGGGAATGTCAAAGACGACAAGTGCCAAAAATAATCTGATTGTGGTCGCCCTCACGACAGTCCTCCTCTCCCCTTGCTTCTGCTATATTTTGTTTCATAAACTTTCTGTACTATCTTTGCACGTAGTACAAATCATAGTCTTAAAATGATAAAAGTCGGAATAACAGGTGGTATCGGTAGCGGAAAGTCTACTATCGCTAAGACTTTCGCCGCCCTTGGTATCCCTGTGTACTTCTGCGACATCGAAGCTAAACGCCTGACTGAGACCGACCGCAATATCGTTTCCGGCCTCAAGGCTCTCCTCGGTAACGATATCTACACCCCGCTCGGTCAACTGAGACGCGCCGAAATGGCTGCTATGATCTTCGCCAACAAGACTCTCCTCGCCCAGGTCAACCGCCTTATCCACCCTGTCGTCCTCTCCGACTTCGAGCGCTGGGCGGTAAGGCAAAAGGACAACGGCGCCCCCTGGGTGCTATGCGAGGCCGCCGTCCTCGTCGAGTCTGGTCTGATCGACCGTGTCGACCGCGTCATCGTCGCCACCCTCCCGACTCATACTCGCATCAAGCGGACTATGCTGCGCGACAAACTGAGTTTCACCGACGTCAGCCGCCGTGTCAACAACCAGCTTGACAACGACCAGCTTATCAAGCATGCTGACTACGTCATCTCCCCAGACGACACTCACTTCATCCTCCCTTCAATTATCAATATCTGTCAGGAACTCTCTGTTTAACCTTATTCATAATCTACTACCTATGAGCTTCTTGGTATATATCACCCTGGGTATCTTCATCGGCTACGTCATCACTAAGGCGCTCCGTAAGCCATCTCAAGACAACAACAGCAACTCCGAGAGAAAGCCTTCCTTCGACTCCAATGCTTTCAAGACTGCACTTCTCAACGTCCTCGCTGCAGAGATGATCGCCGACGGACGCGTCTGCAAAAGCGAACTCGAAGTTGTCAAGCACGTACTCGTAAAGCAGTTAGGCGAAGAAGACGCTAAGAACGCCCTCCTCGAACTGAGAGACATCCTCAAGTCCCCTATCGACCTGCGAAACGCCGCTATCAATATCGGCACTACTATCGACTACAACTCTAAGCTGACTATCCTGCAGATCCTTTGCGACATCGCTTCAGCCGACGGCATCGTCCTCGAATCCGAAGTCGCTACCCTCCGCAATATCGCCTACAATATGAGTATCTCCAACGTCGATACTCTCCACATTATTTCTCAACTGAATATCACTACCAACGAGAACAGCAAAAGTCATTCTGACAACAAGTCGACTGCTGAAACGCTCGCTGACAATACTACCCCCTACGAGGCCTACGCCGCTCTCGGTATCTCCCCAGACGCTTCCGACCTTCAGGTCAAGGAGGCTTACCGCACCCTCGTCAAGAAGTATCACCCCGACCGCTACGCCTCTGAAAACGAGGCCGACCAGGCTATGGCAGCCGAGGTGTTCAAGACTATCCAGACTGCCTACGATAAGATTAGGGCTGCAAGGGGTCTATAGGTCCCCGACTCCTATCACGACTGTATGTGCCTGGCTCACCGAGCCAAACCTCTCTATGATATATCGTAACTTCCGACCTGTCTTCCCGCAGTTTCTGACGACGTTGGCTATCTCCTCCGTCTCCCTGGCGTTATGCTTATAAGTCTCGTCTAGCGTCTTTCCCCCGTCGGCAAACCACTCGTCGACTGTCTCCCTGCTGAACGTGTCGCCACTTCTTATCTGTACGCGTATCGTGACGTACTCTTTGTCCATCTCCGCACCTATCGTCCTGCAGTCCGACGCCCACTCTGTCGGAGTCAACTCGCTTATCGCTGCTACCGCCTGACGTAGACTACTCTCGGCTTCGCTCGGGACATCTTTCGCAACAGTCTCCAGGTCCTCCGCCGTCATCAGCATCTCTATCTTACGACCCGTCCCCTTCTCGACAAGGACAAACCGTAGCTTCCGCCCCGTCTCAAACACTCTCTTTGATATGTCCCCCATCAACGGCAAACTGCTTATGCAACTTCCGACTATCGGCTTCAGGACGTCTGTGCCCAGCATCTTTGTATAGGTGAAAAGGTCTACCTCCTCCGTGAACTCCGTCCCTATCTGACTGACGCACACTACGTCTTTTTTGCCCTTCTGTACCGAGACTATCGTCACCCCTCCTCCGAGATTTGCCGGCAAGACTCTCTGTACCTGTCCTATAAGCGTCGTGAGCTTCTCCTCACTGCCCTCCCTGCTATTGGCCTTGCCACTCGTGAGCTCTTTTATCTCCTTCGGCGTGAAGAGTATCGCACTCCTCTGCTTACCGCTGACGCAATCTATCTTGAAGGAATAACCATTCTCCGCCATTCTCCCGAAGAAGTCCCTCATGTCGTCGCTCGCTATGATTTCTGCCCCTATTCCATGCCGGCTCTCCCTCCCTGTGTTCTTTAGGAGCTTCATCATTTCCTCGCTCATGTCATATTCATAGACTAGCGTCTTGCCCTCGACTCTCACCTTCCTCATCGTCAACCCCTCCGAGACTTCCATGGGCAACATCGCATTATAGTCCGAGACGTGCGTCTGTATCTCCCGCTCAAACTCTCTGTTCTGAGCCGACACTTCCACCGCCAGCAATATGACTATCAGTATGTGGACTATCTTCTTTATCATCCCCTTCTCTGTATATAGAAAAAAGGTGGACTGCCTCTCTACGCAAGCAGCCCACCCAATAGTTTTCTTCTTCTATTCTCTTTATCGCTCGCCTAAAGGCTTGCGACGTTCTTCTCGATTCCTTCCAAAATCGCCTTGCTGTTCTTGTCCTTCGGATAGATCTCTATCGCCTTCTCGATGAGCGGCTTAGCCTCCATGAACTTTGCCTTGGCCTGCGCCTTCAGCTTGTCCATCTGCTTGGCATCCGTGACGGTCTGGGTCTTCGCGATGATGTCTGCCGCCTCCTTGTAGATAGCATTGCCCTTGTCACGATAGTACTTGCCGAGCTCCTTTGCAAAGAGGTCCGCCGTCTTGCCTGTCTTGAAGTTCTCATAGCCGCTGTTCAACGCCTCGAGATACTCCTTCTCTTTCTTCTGTCCCTTGTAGATGAGCGCTATCCTGTAAGACGCCTCTGCCTTCTTGTATCCGAGATCTGCCGAACGCTTGTAGTACACCAATGCTGCATCAAGATCCTTGACGTTCTGAGCACACATACCTGCATTGAAGACCGTCGCCGTGTCTACTGCATCGCCCCACAACTTGAGCGCCTCACGATAAGACGCCAACGCCTGTGCATAGCTCTTGTTGCGTACGTACTCATTACCCTCATTCTTGTACTGGTCTGCCGTCTTCTCCTCCTGTGCAAAGGTGACAACCGCAGAAAGCATAATGCCTAAAAGTAGTCCTATCTTTTTCATTGTTCTGTTTGTTTTGTTTATCTTTCCTACAAGCAAATACCTTGCCAAAACGCTTTGTTTTTTATACTTTGTTCACGCCTTTTGACAGGTCTACCGTATTCTTCTTAATGGTTTTTTCGTTGTTTATCTCTCTTGATACTGCCTCCCCTCATAGCTTCCTATGAGGGGAGAGGCTATATCTTTTCCTTCTGCTATCGCAAAGACCCGACAATGTTCCTATAGTCTGCCGAGACGCCTATCGACTGCTTCGTGCCCTCTGCAAACTTCTGCAGCCTTGCCGGGATCTCGACCTTCCGACCAGCATACTTCTCGGTCGTCTCTACAAACTTCGCAGGATGAGCCGTCTCTAGGAACAAGCCCTTCTCGCCAGCCTGGAGTCCATCCTCGAGCGCTGCATATCCTACCGCACCATGTGGATCGCAGATGTACCCGGTCTCCTTGGCTACCTTCGCTATCGTCTTTCCGATCTGCTCGTCACTGTAGCTCTTGCTGCTGACAACCTTCCTCATCTCCTCGACGCTCCCGCCAAAGAGCTCACTGACTCTCGCAAAGTTGCTCGGGTCGCCAACGTCCATCGCATTGGCCAAAGTGTGCTTAGATGGCTGTGGCTTGTAGTCACCAGTCTCGATGTAGTCTGTGAAGACTCTGTTCGCATTGACGGCTGCTATGAATCGCTTGACCGGCATACCCATCTTGTATGCGACGAGTCCAGCCGTGATGTCTCCGAAATTACCGCTCGGGACACAGACGACGAGGTTCTTCCACTCCTCCTTAGGTATCTGAGACAGCGCATGTACGTAATAGACGCTCTGTGGCAAGAACCTCGCAAGGTTTATCGAGTTCGCACTCGTCAGCACTTTCTCCTTGTTCAACTCCTTGTCCATGAACGCCTCCTTCACCATCCGCTGGCAGTCGTCAAAGACTCCGCTTACCTCGTATGCAGTGATGTTCTGACCGAGCGTTGTGAACTGCAGCTCCTGTAGCCTGCTGACCAGACCTTTCGGATAGAGTATGTGGACATAGACGTTCGCAACTCCGAGGAATCCATTCGCGACTGCACTTCCAGTGTCACCGCTCGTCGCAGCCAACACGTTGATTGGCTTACCGCCGAAGTCGGCGAAATAAGACATCACTCTCGCCAGGAATCGTGCACCGACATCCTTGAAAGCCAGCGTCGGCCCATGAAAGAGCTCCAGCGTGCTTATCCTGTCATTGACCTTAACAACAGGTACCGGGAAGTTGAACGCATCTGCTACCATGGCCTTGAACCGGTCCTCCGGTATGTCCGGGCAGAAGAAATGCTTCAACATCTCGAACCCTATCTCTGCCATGCTCTTGCCTGGCAACGAGTCCCAGAACGTCTGTGGCAACACGGGTATGCTCTCCGGCATGTAGAGCCCCTTGTCTGGCGCCAAGCCCTTCAAGACTGCCGTCTTCAGGTCGGCTGTCTCGTTCCTGTTGTTTGTACTGTAATATTTCATCTCGTTTTGTCTCTTCGTTTCTATTTCTCTGCTGCCATTGTCCCTACGACAGGTTGGCAACTTTTATGATGTCCGCAAACACTCCTGCCGCCGTCACGTCCGCCCCGGCTCCATAGCCCTTGATCTCGAGCGGATGATCGTGATAGTTGTCCGAGTTGATGAGGACGATGTTGTTCGTGTCGTCCAAGTTGTAGAGCGGACTCTTGCTATCGACGCTCTTGAACCCTATCTTGACCAGTCCCTTCTCAAACGTCGCTACATATCGCATCCTCAGTCCCTTAGCCTCGCACTCCTTCCTCTTCTCCTCCATCTCGGTGTCTAGCTCCTTGAGCTTCGCCATGAAGGTATCGACATCAGGAGTGTCCAGATAGCTCTGCGGCACGAATGGCTCCCTGTCTATGTCGCTCATCTCCAGCGCATATCCTGCCTCCCTCGCGAGTATCAAGATCTTCCTCGCTACGTCGACGCCCGAAAGGTCCACCCTCGGATCCGGCTCGCTATAACCCTTGGCCTTCGCCTCTGCGACGACTGCCGACAATGGCTTCTCCGCTGATAGCTGATTGACTATGAAGTTCAGCGTCCCACTTAGGACGGCCTCCATCTTCACTACTCTGTCACCACTCCTGACGAGGTCGTTGATCGGCGAGATTATCGGCAACGCCGCTCCTACGTTCGTCTCGTAGTGGAACTTGACGCCCTTCTCCCGCGCCGTGCGCTTCAGGCTCTTATAATGGTCGTACGCCGACGAGCTCGCTATCTTGTTCGCAGTGACTACGTTGATGTTGTTCTCAAGCAGCATGTCATACAGCGCCGCGACATCCGCACTCGCCGTGCAGTCGACAAAGACGCTCCCAGCAAGGTTCAGCCTCTTGATCTCCGCTGCAAAGGCCTCCAGCGTCGAAGGCTCACCGGTCTCCAAGAGCATCTTCTTTGCATCCTTAGGCTCGATTCCCTGCGGATTGATGATCATCTGCCGCGAATTTGCGACTCCGACTATCCTGACTATCAGCTTATAGTCGCTCTTCAGCTTCTCCGCCTGACTGCTGAGCTTCTCGAGCAGCTTCCCGCCTACCGTGCCTACTCCCGCCAGGAATATCTGCAAGACCTGGCAACGGCTTAAAAAAAACGAGTCATGCACGGCATTAAGGGTCTTCCGCATGTCGGACTCCTTGACGACGAACGAGATGTTCACCTCGCTCGCGCCCTGCGCTATGGCATATATGTTGATTCCGTTCTTTCCAACTGCGTCAAACAGTCGCCCAGAGACTCCCGTGTTGTGCCTCATGTGGTTGCCGACTATCGCAACGACGGCCATGCTGTTCTTGACGTGCGTCCTGTTCGCATGCCCTGCCGCTATCTCCTTCTCGAACTCCTTGTCTATGACCTCACATGCGGTCTCCGCATCTCCAGTCTCTACGACAAACGATATTGTCAGCTCCGATGACGCCTGCGAGATCAGTATGACATTGACATACGCATCAGCCAACGCCTTGAACAATCTGCTCGAGACTCCCGAGATTCCGACCATTCCCATCATCTGGAATGTCAATAGGCTGACGTTCCTTATCGACGAGATTCCCTTGATCCTGCTCTTCTCCGGACGAGTCTCGTTGTCGTCGATCCTCGTGCCTGCTGCCGTCGGGTTAAATGTATTCTTGATGTAGATTGGTATCTTCTTGTGCAGGACCGGCACTATCGTAGGCGGATATATGACCTTTGCCCCGAAGTGCGAGAGCTCCATCGCCTCGCCGTATGTCAGGTGCTCGAGGACGTAAGCCCTGCTTATCACCCTCGGGTCTGCACTCATGAACCCGTCGACGTCCGTCCATATCTCTAGCACGTCAGCATTCAGTGCCGCTGCAACTAGCGCCGCCGTGTAGTCCGAACCTCCCCTGCCGAGATTGGTGACCTCGCCAGCCATGTTCGTCGAGATGAAACCTCCCATGACGGTGTAGTCTCCCATGCTCTTCCGAGCCTGCTGTATGTTGCTCTCCGTGATCTCGTCAAGGACGACATTCCTCCGCCCGACAAGCTCGGTCTTTATCAGCTCCCGACTGTCTATCAGACGGCTCTCGGTCATGTACTCGCTAAGTATCAACGACGACATCCGCTCTCCGAAACTCGCTATCGCCTCCTGACTGCGCCTGCTCAACTCTCCGAGCAGGCTCACGCCCTTCAGCAACCCTCCGAGCTCTTCAAACAACGGCTCCAGCAGACCGACGACTCGACCAGCGTCCCCTCCAAACAACTTGCCACAAATATCCTTATGCTTCGCAACAATAGCTGCAAACGTCTCCTCATACCCCTGACGCTCCGTAGCTTGCTGCGCAGCACGTAGCAACATGTCCGTGACGCCACTTACGGCACTCACAACCGCTATCGTCGGCTTCCTATGATTCAATATTATACGTCGTACTTCGCTGATGCTCTCCGCACTCCCCATCGAAGTACCCCCAAATTTCAGTACGTTCATCTACTTTGGTGTCTCTTCTACATTCGCAAATTTACTAAAAGTTTTTTTACTTTTCTGTCTTTATGTCTATTTCCGCCTGCTCCGAAAGAATTCTCTTCGCCTTTCCACGTTTTCTCTCCTCTGTTTTTCCCACTTCTGCCCTCCTCTTCTCTTGTTGAGGCTCTCCGCCCCTGCCCTCTCTGCCCTGTCTTTGGCTAGTCTTGACATTCCTCTTCCGCTTTTCCTATATTCTTCGTGGACTGTGTATTATATCCCATTCCTTCCTTCTCTCCCCCTTTCTCCCCCCCATTATCTTCCCCCCTTCCCTCTATTTTCCTCACCGCTATGCACGAAAAAAGCCACCCCTTCCGAGGTGACCCTTATCCTAATTCTCTGATACTAGCTTACTTGCCCTTAGCAAAGAGTCGTACTATCTCTCCGACCCACAAGACTAGCGACGTAGATAGTATTATCGTCACCCAGTCCGCTGCGTGCAAGTGGGTCACGTTGAACATCTGTCCACCAAACTCGACTATCAGTATCTGACCTACCAGGATGACTCCCGCTATCGCCAAGAATCCTGTGCTCTTCCCAAGTCCCGAGAGCGCCGACTTGCCTGTCATGAACGCCCTTGCGTTGAACATGTTCCAGAACTGCAGCATCACGAAGATTGTGAAGAACAAGCTCAACTCGTATGCCGACAAGTGCGGAGCACCCATGGTCCACGTGAACGACAGCAGATCGCTCATCGACTGTATGTCAGAATGTTGCATGATGAGCAGCAAGCCCAATAGCAACAGGGTGAAGAATCCACCGACTCCAAAGATGTTCATCGCCATGCCCTTGCTGATGATCGAGTCGGTCACCTTGCGTGGCTTCTCCTGCATGACCTGACGCGTAGGTGGCAACGACGCCAACGCTATCGCCGCAAACGTGTCCATTATCAGGTTCACCCATAGCATCTGCGTCACTGTCAACGGCGACTCCGTTCCGACAAACGCTCCTATCAGCACGATGAGACATGCCGCTACGTTGATCGTCATCTGGAACATGATGAACCTCTGTATGTTCTTATACAACGAACGTCCCCACATCACTGCATTCGCTATCGTCGAGAACGAGTTGTCCTGGATCGTCATGTCACTCGCCTCCTTAGCGACTGCCGTGCCGTCACCCATCGAAAGCCCGACATCTGCCGCGTTCAGCGCCGGCGCATCGTTTGTGCCGTCTCCCGTCGCAGCTACGACGAGTCCCCTGCCCTTCAGCATCTTGACCAGTCTCTCCTTGTCGTTCGGCCTAGCTCGAGACATGATCTTTATCTCCTCGACCCTGTCGACAAGCTCCTCGTCACTCATCGCCGCAAAGTCGGTACCCGTGATGATGTTCCTGTCGCCGTCCTGATCTGTCCAGAGCCCTATCTGCCTGCCTATCTCCTTAGCCGTACCTACGGTGTCACCGGTTACAATCTTGACCTGTATGCCTGCGTCGATACAATCCTTGATGGCGGCTGGCACCTCCTTACGGACTGGATCGGATATCGCAAAGACTCCCGCAAAGCTGAGGCTGTTGGTCTTCAGCTTTCCTTCTGCAAATGGATTGTCCTCCTTCTCCTGCTCAAGGTCGAGATATGCTATTCCGAGGGTTCTCATCGCCTTGTTCTGATACGAGAGTAGCTCCTCGTTGTACTTGGCCTTCTCGGCATCTGTCAAGGTGGTCATCCCCATGACGATCTCAGGCGCACCCTTTACGTACAGCATCTTCTTGCCGTTGACTCCTGACTTGACTATCGACGCCATGTACTTGTTCTCGGTCTTGAATGGGAGTCTGTCTATGACCTCCGCACTCTCCCTGACCTTCTGGTAGTCCCTGCCATTCTTGTGCATCCAGAGCAGCAACGCTCCCTCGGTCGGGTTGCCTATGGCCTTTGCTGTCTTCTTGTCTGCCCCACCGAAATCGAGGTTCGCTGTCGTGTTGACTGCTATCATCTCATCCAGCAACGCCTGGTCGACTCCAGACAGGTCTGTGTCTGCTACCTGCATCTGGTTCTGCGTCAGCGTGCCTGTCTTATCTGTGCAGATGACCGACGCCGCACCCATTGTCTCGCAAGAATGCATGGTTCTCGGCAACGTGTTCTCCTTCATCAGCTTCCTCATGCTGAACGCGAGGCTCAACGTGACGCTCATCGGCAATCCCTCCGGCACCGCTACGACTATCAGCGTGACGGCTATCATGACTGTGTTCAGGAGGTACGTCGTGAAGTGCAGGATGTCAAACTCCCCATAGTCGCTGAAGAAGAAATATGTGATTATTCGTCCGACGATTATCAACGCCGCAAATACGTAGCTTGCCTTCGTGATCCAGTCTGCCAGGGTGTCGAGCTTCTCGCTCAGTGGCGTCGGATCGCCCTCATCAACCTGCGCAGCCTCAAAGACCTTGCCGCTCTCTGTCGCATCACCGACTCTGATGACCTTAGCCGTGCAATAGCCCTCGATGACTGTCGTGCCCTTCATGATCTGGTCCGACGGATATGTCGCCTCCTTGTCGAAGTCCGCAGCGACTGTCGTCTTCATCGCCTGTGGCTCTCCCGTCAAAGACGACTCGTTGACGAGTAGGTTCAGCGACTCTAGCAACTGGCAGTCCGCCGGTATCTCCTCGCCGGTCTCGAGAAGGACTATGTCATCGACTACGATGTCCTTCCTCGGGACCTCGCAGACGTTGTTGTTCCTGATGACCTTCACTGGCGTATCGTCGTTAACCTCGTTGAGGCTCTGGAATGTCTTCTCGTTGCTCCTCTCCAGCATGAACGCGACGCCCGTCGCCAGCATCAACGCGACTATGATGCCTATCGGCTCAAAAAATGTCGTGAAGTCCGCATCTCCCCACACGTACTCGTATATCGAGATGCCCATCGACAGGACAAAGGCTGTTATGAGTATCTTGAACAACGGGTCTCCAAAGCCTCCAAAGAATCCGACTACTAATATCAGCAGCGTCGCAACTGCCGTTATCGCTGGCATCACCCATACCTTGCTCCCCATGTCGCCCGATAGCAGGAACGCTCCGACTGTCGCCGCTACTATCAAGACCATCATGACTATGGATATCCAGTGGGTGCACGCCTCCTTCAGCTTGTCCCACAATGTCTCTTTCTCTGGCGGCGTCAGGATGTTCATTCCATGCTTCGCCCTGCTCGCCAGCACTTCCGCATCTGTCAGACCGGTGTAGTGTTGTTTCGTCTGCATACTCTTTCTTTGTGTGTTAGTTTTTGTTCCACGTCGTATTTATACGTGCGACGCCCCGCTTTTGTTTGTTTCTCTGTTGTTATATTTGCTGTTTTCCTTGCGTTTCTATTGCTCAAAAGTATACATAATATCTCTTTTTCTCTACTGTTTTGTGTCTTTTTATTTGCTCCGCCTCTCCCCTACTCCTCAAACTCTATGGATTTCAACAACGTTTCTACATACTCATCCTCCCCTTTGTCACTGCTCCATACGTAGCACATCTTGTCCGTTCGTCTGTCATGCAATATGTACTGCCGGATTATGAACATCCGCTCCCCTTCGTCGTCACAGAACTCCTCGATATGCCCATAACTGTCCTTTCCGTTGATTGTCTCCCGCGTCTCGTCTAGCACTTTGCTCTTGCACTTCGCCCTCGTCCCTCTCAACGCCTTCTCGAAGAACGCCCGTGCAGCTGCCTCTGTCTTGTCTCCCCGACACTCGGGCTCATACATGATTCGTATCTTTTCTAAACTTCCAGCCGTCATTTCTACTGTGTTTTCCCCTTCCGTTCCTTCCATCTCCCCCTTCTCCTCCTTCTCCCCTATCTCGAACCGCTCCGGCCTGACGAACGTCATTCCACCTATGGCTCGCCTGTCCTCTTTCTCGTAGAATACTCTGTCGAGTCTCCTTAACGCTTCCTTGACTGGCTGCAATACGCTGATGCTGACGGGCTTGACTCCTATCGTCTCTCTAACATCCTTTGGCAATCCACTGCTCATGACGACTGCCATTACGACCCAAACGGTCAAGTGTAATAGCACCCCGGGCAATGTACTCCTGTAGCCCTTCGACAATGTCGCTATCCAGACTACTTTCCCTGTCGCTATCTCGTATGTTGTCAAGTGTTTATGCCGTCTGACTACCTTCAGCGTCGGGTCGTCTTCGTCACATCTTATGGGGCATCGTATCGGTCTCCTCTCGCCCATCACGTCATCGCTCAGCCCACACCGAGGAATGACGGCATCAAACTTCAACAGGTCTGTATCTCTCTCCCCGACATAATGTGACTTCAACCACAACGTGACTATTACTATGGATAGCAAAAGCGTCAAGACTACCGAGATTGGCGTCCACGTCAGCATCGACAGCAACAAGACTCCCCACAACATGCCTACCGAGCCCCGCCAGCGCATCACGAACGAGAGCAGCACGTAAAACGGCATGACTATGTTCACGACCCCGAGCAGCCAGAAAGCATCCCATATCGGACTTACTCCATCATACTCCCCCAACAGCAACAACCCTCCTATCTCGCATTAGACGAACATCAACGCTATCATCCACATCACTGGCTTCGTGATTCTCGTCGTCTGCCTGAGCATGGCGGGTGTCACCTCCTCTTCAGTCTGCAGTTCCTTCCTGATCGGACACTCTTCGCAATAGTCGTGTGTCATGCTATTCCTTCTGCCCCGATTCTTCGTCTCCCCTCTTCTCAGTTATCGACGAGCTGCACCATCACGAGCCGACCACCCTCCTTCTTCGTCAGCAGTATCTGCCGACCATCGGTCAACGGCACGAAGCCCCCGACCGGCACGGGCTTGCCCTCCGTGACGTCATACATGTCGTCCATCCGCCTGTTGATAAGTATCCACTGGTTGTTGTGAAAATGGAAGTCACCGACGGGCTTCTTGTCCTCCGCCGACGTCTTCTCGTTCGGGATTACGAATCTGTTGGCATGCCACATGTACAATGTCTGCTTGTCATACACCATGAGCCGGTAGTTCTCCGCCATGAACTTCCCGCTCGATGGCGAATAGTAGAAGTTGAGGACTGGCAACTGTCCCTTATACGCTGTCTTGCAGAACGGGCAGCTTGGCTTCTTGGTGTTGTCAAAGACGAACCACTTCGAGTCGCACCCCTTGTTCTGACACGGCTGAACGAGATCGGTCGTCTTGACTAGCGCCACCTCCCACTCCGCCGCACTCGGCCTCTTCGACGGGTCATGCAGACCGTCTATGAAAGCCCTGTCAAACAACGCCTTCAGATACGGCCCACAAATGGTGTACGGCAACTGGCTGGGATCGCCCTGCGGCAACTCGTTCTTCTGTAGCTGCTTGACGTTGACTCTGTTGGTGCTGTCTGTCGGATGCTCTATGAAAAGGGCCTTCTCGCCCATCGACAGCTCCTCGTCCCTCGCCTCGCTGTTGACGTCATAGACTTTCCCGCCCCTCAACGGATGTCTGTTCAGCAAGTACATGTAGATGAGGACCGCCAACGCATGCTTGTCCGTGTTGATGCACGGGAGCGCCCTATTGGGGTCGGATAGCGGCAGCGTCTTGGTCTGCATGACCTCCGGCGCTATGAAGTCCGGCGTTCCCAGTACCTCCGGAGGGAACTTCCCGGGGACGACAAGGCTATCGACGTCTATTATGCACGCCGAGCCTGTCAACGGATCGACAAGCACGTTCTTATACGAGAGGTCCGAGTGCGCCAGCCCCGCAGCATGTAGTCGCCGGACGGCCCTCGCTATCTTGATGCACATGTGCAAGGTTGTCAGGAAGTTGCCTTTCTGGTCTGCTGGCAGAAATCTGTTCCGTAGCTTCGCCGACGCAAACCACTTGCCCTCCTTCTCTTTTCCATCAAACGGCCCGCCCTTGAAGAAATATCTCTTGTCATAGAACGGCATCACGATTCCGGTCTTCCCTTCCCACTCGACTATCTTCGTCGGCCATGCGAAGAGGCTCTTCCAATAATCGCCACCCTCAGCATTGAAGATCCGCTCCCTATAGGTCCCGACGATGTTCGAGACTCTGTCTTTGTCGTTCGGCGTCAACGGCTTCCTGTAAAACGCTACGACATACGTCTTGTCCGTACTGAAATATACGTCCTTGACTCCCCCCTGAGCCTTGATCTCGTTCTCGAACTCTACCTCGCTGCCGTCTGTGGCAGTCAACTTGACTATTTCTGCCATCGTTTAATACAGTATTGCTATCGTCCTGTCGTCGTGATTGCCCCTGTCCCAGAAGTTCAGCCACTCCAGCAGCTGGTCCTGTACGGCCTCGTTATCGTCGGTGAGCTCGACTCCGTTCTCCTTCAGGTCCGCCCAGAGTGCATCCCACTTATCTACGTTCTGTAGGTTGGCGTCGGTCGTGAACTTGGGGTCGCTGACTCCGTCTGTCATGAGCATCAGCGCCGTGAAATCTTCGTATATCTTGAACCTCAAACGCCCATATAGTGCCTTGGTGTCGCTGAATATCTCCGGCATCGTCAGGAACCGTGTCTGTCCTGCATACTCGCCCTCGTCAGGCATCCCGAGCATCTCCGCCCTGTGATTCTTCTGGTCATAGACGCATATCGCCCCGTCACCGACCCAGAACGACGCGACGACCCACCCGAACTCGAACTTCTTGCTGACGGCAAGCAGTAGCGTCGTCGAATAGTCCCGCATCTTTATCTTCGGGTCTTGCGCACCCTCGGCCTCGGCCTTTATGGCATTATGCGCCTTGTGTGCCGCCGCTCCCAGTAGTCTGTACACGTAGTCGCTGACGTCCTTCCACGCCTCCGGCGTCTGGCTCTCTTTATACGCCCTGATGTAATTGTCGAAGTCCATACTCTCAGACAGCATCCTCGAGCAATGCTCCATCACTGTGTTGCACGCTATCTCCGACCCTCTCCGCGAATACTGCGCCGAGCCTGCCCCGTCAGCTACTGCTATGACGTACCAGTCGCTCTCCTCGCAATACCGGATCTTGAAATCGTCGTCCCTCGGCTTCCCCTCGTGGGCATGAGACCGCCCTCTCTGGCTCGCCGCGACTATGTCTTTCCTCGCTTCACCATTGACCTCCGGGACTTTGACGTAATCCTTGTCGCTGTCCGCCTTCGGATACCGGATATTGGTCGGCGTCGGTATGTTCTTCCATAGTGTCCTCGGGTCTGGATTGAGTATGAGCGTCAGCTTCCTCTCCATCTCGGCCTCCTCCTCAAAGTCTTCCGCCGTGGTATAGACTAGTCTTAGCGGGAAGTCCCCGCCTTTCTTGCCTTCCTCGCCCTCTGGCATCGCCGTCCCCTTGACGACGAAGCCGCCAGGCCGCTTCTCGTATGTCAGCCCGACTTTCTCGAGCCCCTCTATCCTGTATTCTTTGACTCCCTCTATGTCGAACTGCACCTCTGTATAATAATCCTCCCCCACCCTGCCGTTCGGCAGGTATATGTTCGCCCCCTCTACTGCATTCTTTATTATGAGCTTCTTATCCATCCTCTCACCCATTACTTTGTCCCACATCTTCTTTGCCAGACTACTCTCGAAATAGTCTATCTCGCTCTGTGTCGGCTGTATGCCCGCCTTCCGCAATAGGCATAGCAGCCATGTCTCTATCTGTTCCATAAGCCTCCTATCCTTGTCCCTGTCCTACGTTGCTGCCTTCTCCACTGCCCTCGGTGAGGATTCCTTCTGTCCCACACCACGGACAGACCTGGCGCATCCCGTCATGGCACATGATGTTCCCACACTCGCACACGACGAATCCATACTGGTTCCCGCAGCACGGACACGTCGGGACGCCCTGTAGCACCGTCGTATTGATCTTGTGGCTCGACTTCCCGTTGCTCATCCCTTCATACGTCGCCTCGTCAACGGGATACGCCCCGACAAGTCTGAAGTAGTTGGGGTTGAACCCGAGCTCCCCAAGCCCCTCTATCTCTGATGTCTTCTTGGCATATTTGATGAGGTACATCTTCTTGGTGTTCGAACATCTCGCCGGGAGGACTGCAAAGTTCTCGTCGATCCTCGTCGCTACCCTCGTATCTACTTTTTCGAGGTTGATGCCCTTGGTCGGCGCAAGGCAGATGTCGTCAATTCCCCTGTCACTGACCGACATGCTGCTGGTCTTTATGGATGCGGTGACCCACTTGAAAAATGCCTTGAACGAGACGACGTCTGTCGAGTTCAGCCGCAGCACGTTCTCCGTCAGCTTGCCGAGCATCGCCGTGTCGCCATTCTCCCCTATCGAGATGCAGACCATGCTGCAACGGCTCATATATTTCTGCCGCCACCTCTCTATGGCCTTGTCGGGCTTGTCTGTCGCCGTCCCGTCTGTGAAGAGGAATACTATTGGCTTCCAGTCTCCTTTGAAGTCTGCCGTCGTCCGCTGTACGGACTTGTCGATGTCGTCCATGAGGTAGTCGAGCGCCGCGCCTATCGCCGTCCCGCCACCTACGGGCATCTTCGGCGGATAGAACATGTTTAACTCTGTCAGCGGCGAGAGGCTCTTCGCCTTGCCCGCAAAGGCTATGACCGAGACATAGACGGTCTCCAAGGCATACGGGTCTGTTCGCAACTCCTGGATTATGCTCCGCATCCCATCATCGACCTGGGCTATCGGCTCCCCGACCATCGACTCCGATACGTCGATCAGAAAGTATATTGGCAGTCTTCTCATTGTCTAACTGGATTTATCGCTGTTTTCTTACTTATATGACTATGTTTATCTCCTCAGGCGCCTCCGGCAACGCTATCTCGTCTGTCGTGCCTACGCTCTTGCCTCCGAGGCCTATGACGTCTGATACCCACACGAAAAACTTCTTGAACGTCGCCGCATCCATCGTGTCTAGCCTGAAGACGCTGTCGGTCAACTTCTTCAGCGGCTCTGTCTTCGCCTGCGGGCCCGCAGCACACGCTACTATGCTCGCGAAATTCTTCGCCTTGACCTCAGGTATTATCTTGTCATACTCCATTATGTCCGATGGCTTCCCGTCGGTCAATATGAACAGCAGCGGACGCCAGTCTCCCTTCGTGTCCTCGGTGCTCTTCCTGACCTCGCTCTCCATCTTCTGGCATAGCATCTTCAGCGCCGCGCCAAGATGCGTTGGCCCCGAGTCCGGCGTCTCTATGTTCGGCATCTGCATGTTCTCTAGCTCCGTCAACGGCAGTATCTGATTGACCTCCCTGTCAAACGTGATTATGCTTATGCAGACTGTCTCCAGTGCATACGGGTCCTGCCGCAACGTCGCTACCATGTCCGATAGCCCGACCTTGACGCTCTCTATCGGCTCCCCTTTCATCGAGCCACTGGTGTCTATCAGTATATATACTGGCAAATGTCTCATCTTCTTCCGGTTCTTTGTCTTTTTCCCTCTATTTAAGGGGAAGTTCTAGAAATTAGGTTTTTCACTTGTGCGATTAAGCGAGCGCATACTTTCGATTAAGCGAGAGAAAACTTTCGATTAAGCGAGTGCAATGGAACTTGTTCCAATTGCCGAGCGTGAGAAAGTAAGGCGCCAGTCAATGGAGCTTGCTCCAATTTGCCGAACTTTTCGATTAAGCGAGTGCAGAACGAGCTTGCTCGTTCTGCCGAGCGTGAGAAAAGTCGACGAAGTCAACGTGAGGAATGAAGACAAAGTCAACTT
>JAFPZF010000066.1 GCA_017417385.1 Bacteroidales bacterium | reverse complement strand
GACGAAGGGGAAGGGGAAGAAGGGGAAGGGGATTCGGGGCGGAGGAAGAGGCTGTCGTAGATCTTGAGAGCGCGTTTGTTGTCGGACTTATCGATAAAGATATGGAACTTGCGACGAGTGCCGTGGCGGGGGTTGAGAGGAGTCTCGGCGGACATAGAGACGGAGCTCTTGATGCCTGCCTTCTCGAAGGCGTCGCAGATAGAGTCTGCGAAATCGGGGTCGTCGACGGTGGTGAAACGGACTCTGGACATGATTATTATAGAACAGTTTTCTTGCAAAGGTAGCAATTTCGGACTTCTATAAATTGCTTTTTCTGCGTTGGCTTCGCTGACTTTTCTCACGCTCGGCAGAGTGAACAAGTTCCCTCTGCTCTCGCTTAATCGAAAAGTTGGCGTTGCCTTCATTCCTCACGCTCGGAAATTGGAGCAAGCTCCATTTCTCTCGCTTAATCGGAATGTTGCACTCAACTTTGAAATCCTCATGTAGCTGCGCTGACCTTTCTCACGCTCGGCATAACGAGCAAGCTCGTTCTGCTCTCGCTTAATCGAAAGGGTTCCTTCAGTACACTCCGGTGTTCAAAGTCTCGTGCGCCTTGACTTCGTCTCATGTGCTCACGCTCGGCAATATGAGCAAGCTCATTGCACTCGCTTAATCGCACAAGTGAAAAATCTAATTTCTAGAAGCCCTCTTAGGAGAGAAGGGGAGAGGGCACGGAGGCACGGAGATGTCGCCTAGCTGCGACGAGGAGAACACAGAGAGAAGGGGAGAGGGCACGGAGGCACGGAGAGGTAGTCTGACGGTGACGGGGAGAACACAGAGGGCGCCTTCGGCGAAAGGGAGACGGAGGGGAAGAGGGGAAGAAGGGAAGAAGGGAAGAAGGGAAGAAGGGGAGATGGGTAATAAGAAGAAGGGAGGGGTAGGTGAAACACTTATGGGGGAGGTCTGGGAAGAAAATAATTGCAGAAAGGGGAGTTAATGTATAGGTTTAGTTATATATTTGCACAAAAATTAAACAGTAGAACCAAGTTATGAGAAAGAGAAGCATAGTATTAGCTTTTGCAGGGGCAGTGATGATGGCAGGATGTACGGGAGGCTGTAGCAAGAAGCCGGTAGAGGAGTACATAAAGGAGGGGATCGTGAAGCAGCAGGTCGTGGCGATGTTCAAGGCCGTCGGCGCGGAGGAGAAGTCAGGGAAGGACATAGAGGATGAGGTCAAGAAGTACTGCACAGACAGTTACGTAGCGTTGTTCAAGAAGTGCAAGAAAGCAGAGGAGAAGTATATCGAAGGGTTGCCGAAGATGGACGACGGCGAGCCGGAGTTTGGTGACGGGTGGTATCCGATCACGCGGAGGGACCCGTGGGCGATAAAGAGCATGGGCAACTTCGAGGAGCTGGCGGACGTGAAGGTCGTGAAGCTGACGCAGAAGCCGGCGACGGCGGAGCTGACGGCGACGGTGAACTGCTACGTCCCGAGCAGCGAGGAGTGTTCGGACTGTGACGGATGGAACAACACGCCGGTCAGGATAAAAGTATCGCTAAGTGACACGACGTGGCAGATAGACAACATAACGCACATCTCGGACTCCGAGGAGATAGCCAGCACCGACTTCAGGGCGCGTATGGAGTGGACGCTGAGCAGCGAGAGCGTCGTCTCGGGCGGCAAGAAGGATAAATGAGAGAATCGAGGCGGCGAGAGAGACATTATCAGACAAGTCAACCAAAAAGAGGTAATATGGGCAGCATACTGAGGAAGATCGTCTTGGGGATTGGAGTCGGAGTGGCGACCAGTCTTGGGATGATGGTGACGTCTTGCGGGACGGCGGGCGGCAGTGGAAGCGCGACCGAGACGGCTGCAGCGGACGCATTGACGAAAGATGGCGTCTTAGCTAAGGCGGAGCGGATATATGCGGACGTCTTTGCGGCGTATGAGAAGAAGAAGATGCAGCCGGACACGGCGACCATAATGAGCCTGGTCAGGAAGTATGGTACAGAGAAGCTACAGGGGATGGCGGAAGACTATTATGGAGCTGGGGAGAACTGCGAGATCTGGTTTGGTATATATTATCAGGATGAGCCCGTGTATAATGTCTACTGCGAGTCTCGGAAGATAGAGGACGTGACAGTCACCAGTCTGACGCTGACGCCGGAGAAGCGAGCGATGGTCGCGTATTCAGTCGAGATGGGAGTGACGGAAAAGGAGAAGGAGCATTATGCGCTCGAGATGTCGTGGGATGAGGAAGAGAGCAAGTGGAAGGTTGACGACGTCCATTACAACGAGGAAGGAGAGGTGTCGTTCTGCGAGCAGGTCAGTATGTTCTACTCGTCGATATCAGAAGGAGATGATCCGTATTATGAAGAGGGATACGAAGAAGGAGAATGGGAAGGGGAAGAAGGTGAAGTGAGCTTCGACCAGGACGGACTATATGCGATGGAGTGTGAGTTGCCGCAGACCATGGCGGGACCGGTGAACGTCGGTGGCGAGTGGACAGACGGGTGGAAGACTTACAAGGTACGGAAGATAGACGGAGAGGCGAAGCTCGGGCTGATAGCGGACGGGCAGCAGATAGGCGTGATGACGCTCCAGGGGCCGAATGGCGACTACAGCTATGAGGAGGAAGGACGCGAGTACACCATAAAATACATGAACCTCGACGAGGACAGGGCGATGGTGATGCTCGACGGAGACAAGGTGCTCACGACGCTGGTCGAGATAAAGAACGGGCTGAAGGCGTTCAGCATCGATCAGTACAAGCGCGAGCTGATAGGCGAATACGGGTATGCGTTCCCTGGGAGGGAGGACATGCAGATAACCGAAGACGAGATAATCATCAAGGGGACGGCGTACAGCTATACCGTCGAGACCGAGGACGACATGGCGAACAGCGTGGTGACGTTGAAGGCGAAGACTCAGCCGAACGAGGACTGGAACATGGAGGGCGTGAACATGATATTGCCGACGCGTGTCGGGCTGAACATCTACTACAGCTGCAAGATGAACGGCGGGAAGCCCGAATGCGACATGAACAGAGAGATGAGCTTCATGACGACCAAGGAGATGAAGGACAGGTGGTACCTGACGTCGTATCACATAATGACGATATCTCAGTTGAGCAGGTATAGTGTGGAGACGCTGCTATGGATACGGCATGCCATACTCCAGCATGACGAGGTCTCGGAGGTCGACATAATCAACATGAAGTTGATAGCGACCGTCATAGACATGATAGCGAGCGGGAGGATCAGTGAGCGTCAGCGGGCGGAGATGGAGCCGGCGTATGGATAGACAAGTTCCCCAAATAAAAGGAAACTACTATAAGTTGCTTTTTCGGCGTTGGCGTAGCCTTCATTCCTCACGCTCGGCAATTTGTGCAAGCACATTGCTCTCGCTTAATCGGAATGTTGCACTCAACTTTTAAATCCTCATGTACTTCAGTACACTCCGGTGTTAAAAGTTTCGTGCGCCTTGGCTACGCCTCATGTGCTCACGCTCGGCAATTAGAGCAAGCTCTATTGCGCTCGCTTAATCGCACAAGTGAAAAACCTAACTTCTAGAAATTTTCATAAATATATCAAGGTTATGGAAAAGAATCAGATACGAAGAGTCATGAGAGGCGTCTGTCAGGGCGTCCTGTCGGTCGTGGCAACGGCGATGGTGATGACGGGATGTGCGACGGGCGGCAATAGTGGCAATGGGGGAGCCGAGGCGGCTAAAGTAGATCCGTTGACGCCGGAGGGTGCGATGGAGGCAGTCCGGAGCATCTATGCGGACGTCTTTGCGACGTACGAGAAGAAGAAGGACGTCGAGAGCGCCCTGGGGCTCATCAGGAAGCATGGCACGGAGGGACTGGCGGAGGAGATGACAGCATATTACGGGGCACATGGAGAGCTCGAGCCGTGGTTCAGCATATTCGACGAGGAGAATGAGAAATTCGACATCAAGATAGACGAGCCGAAGCTGGAGAACATGAAGGTGCAGACGCTCACGACGGTGCCGGACAAGTATGCCGACGTACGGTTTGAGGTCAAGGTCAACGGAGTGATGAGGGAGATGTCGGTCGACCTCGTGATACCCGAGGGTGTCGAGGACGAGTGGCAGGTAAGGGACATATTATGGCTCGATGCCGGGAAGACAGTGACGGAGCTGGCAGACAAGTGGCTCGGAGAGACGGACTACAGTGAGGGAGGCGAGTACAACGGGGATCTTCGCGAGCTCGTGGACGGCGAGGAGTATGAGGGCGACGAGGCGTATTATAGTGAGGATGATGTCGTTGAGGTCTCGTCGGCGATGGACTTTGCGCGAGCGATAAATCAGCATGCGAAGAACATAAAGATATATGGGAGGATAAACTTGTCGGCGATCAAATATGAGGAGGCGCCATATCTGTTTGGGGACTATTCGACGCTGGACGATGATTTGCCGGCGGGCTTGTATTATGGAAACGAAGCGATATACTTCAACAAGATGAGCGGCCTCAACATAATGGGTAGTGGGAATGACGCGGAGATCCTGACACAGAACTCAGAGTGTACGGTGATGTCATTCTTCGATTGCAACGACATAACGATAGAGAACCTCTGGATAGGGCACGACGTGGCGGGTTCGTGTGATGCTGGAGTATTGAGGATGGTAGGTTGCAAGGACGTGAACGTCAACAAGTGTCAGCTCTACGGATGCGGGACGGACGCCCTCAATGCATCCGACAGTGAGGGACTACAGATAACAAACACGTTGATAGACCATTGTTCGGATGCTGCGTTCTGGTTTGTAGACTGCATGATAAAGTTCACGCATTGCGAGTTCATGGGGATAGGCGGACAGCTGTTCAATGCTGCGACGGAGGAGTGTGCGGGGTCGGACATCACGCTGGAGGACTGCTACATCCACGACAACGCGTACAACTATGGTGAGGGTCCGGTGACGTCGACATTGTTCGGATATCAGATACCGGTGAAGATGAAGAACTGCGTCGTGCATCACCCGAAGGAGTCGATAGGCGACATGAGCCAAGTCAAGGACGAGGGGAGCAAGTGGCACGACACGCTTCAAGGCGAACGGATAGAGGATATAGGTACGAGGAAATAAGTGGAGGGGGCTTCGGTATCAGTCTGGAGGGCTGACACTGGAGCCTTTTTCTAATGGATTTTTTTATAACTCTCCCTTAATATAGCAACAACAAGAAGAATAGCAGACCATGAAGAAGATGATAGTCAGGAGCCTGGCGGCGGTAGGCATGATGGTGCTTACGGCATGCGGAATGGGCGGAAATCAGGGTGCGACGACAGAGAGTGCCGCAGAGACGACAGTGAGTGAGGCGGACCTGATGACGACGGGAGCTGTCGAGGCAGCCGTCGAAGGAATATATCGAGACGTATATGCCAAGTATCGGGAGGGTGTAGATGCAGAGGCCGCCAAGTCGCTGTGCGAGAAGTACATGACCGAGGAGATGAAGGCCAAGACAGTCTCTTACATAGACTGGGGATGGAGAGAGCCGTGGTTCTGCGTCCTGCACGGGGGCAGAGGAGAGAGCTATGAAATCTCGATAGGCGAGGGGAAGCTCGAGAGCGTAAAAGTCGTGAGCCTGACGTCGGTCCCGGAGAAGAAAGCCGTCGCCACGTGCAAAGTCGGGGTGAATGATGTAGAGAAGGAGATAGAGCTGACCCTCGGGGTAGATGAGGGGGCTAAGGGGAAGAAGGAATGGAAAGTCAGTGACATAAGGAACACCGACTACACGGAAGGCCTGAGCGAGATGATAGACATGGACCTCGAAGCGAGCAGAGGTGGTGACGGGGACTATGTCGGCGAGGAGATGACGATAGTCAAGACGGCGGAGGAGTTCTTCCAGACGCTCAAGGACGGGGAACTCAACATCGGGATACAGGGGACGATAGACATCGGCGGAGAGGACGGCGAAGCGGAGCTGGCGAAGCGGATGCTGGGCGAGGTCTCTGGCTTTGATGAGGAGAAGGAGAGCAAGGTGACGATGAACTTTTCGGACTTGACATTCTACAGGCAGACAGCGATACGCCTCATCGGCATCGGTGAGGACGCCTGCATCACGACGAGCAATCCGTCTTGCATCGTGCTGGCGTTCAGGGAATGCAGTGACATCGAGATTAGCAACCTCAATATAGGGCATCAGGTCGTCGGGGGATGCGAGGCGGGAGTCGTCGCGCTGAACAGATGCAAGGACGTCAGCATCAACAGGTGTGGGCTGAACGGATGCGGGACAGAGGGTCTCGTCGTGTACTACTCGGAGGGTGTCAATGTCTATAACACGAAGATATATCATTGTTCGGAGGCTGGATTTTTTGTGGATGAGAGCACGGTGTCGTTCACGAACTGCGACTTCACGGACATGGGAGGAGTAGTGTTCACGGCGGCAGTGGCGGAGAGTGAAGAGTCCGACATCACGCTGGAGAACTGCTACGTCTATGGCAACATGTATGGGCGTGAGATATCGTATGAGGAGGGAGACATGCCGGCTCGTCTGATAGGCGACATGGTGCCGCTCAAGATGAAGAACTGCCTCATCTATCATCCGAGTGAGCAGATAGGCAGCAAGGAGGAAGTCGTCGAGGAAGGGTGCAAGTGGATTGACGCCCTCGATGGTGTGCGTGAAGAAGGGATAGGAACGGACTGGTAGGGGGAGAGGGGGAGAGGAGGAGAAGAGAGGAAAGAAGAGGGGAGAGAAGGACGTAGAAGGGGGGAAGAGAAGGACGTAGAGGGGTAAGAAGGGCGTGATGAAAGAAGAACATAAAACAGAAAACAAGGATAAGAAACAAGAATAATGAAGAAGAGATACAGAGAGATAGCGATGGCTGGAATTGCCTTGATGCTCGTAGCGTGTGCGGGCGGAGGCAAGCAGCAGGGGCAGGCGGAGGCGAGTCCTGCGGAGACAGAGAATCAGGCAGTGACCGAGGCGGTGAAGCCGGCAGCAAAAGCAGAGCAGAGCGAGGAGGCCATCCAGAAGGCCGTCATCGGGATATATGGCGAGCTGGCAAGCACGATACAGAAGTCGGCGATAAACCATCATGCCGAGGGTGAGGACGAGGAAGTCAAGAAGCTCGTCGGCGAGTTCTACAAGAAGTATTGCACGAAGAGCCTGAAGGAGTTGAGGGAGAAGAGCCTCGAGAAGGAGCTGAAGCACAGGGGCGAGGCTGGCAACGAGGCGTACTATCCCGTGGCATATTACCTCCCGTGGGGGAGTGGGACGTTGATAGGCAGCGTCAAGAGCATGACAGTCGGGGAGTTTGAGGGCGACCCGGTGAGAGTCATGTGCGTCCCGACAGTCCCGTACTACGTCATCAACAACGAGTGTCCCGATTGTGAGTGATGGGACACAGCGCCCGTGTATCTCACGTTGGCTGACGACGGAGGGGAGTGGAAGATAGACAACATAGTCTTCGACCCCGAGAGCGAGTATGAGACAGACTATCGGAAGCTCATGACGGGGATAGTAGAGCGGGACGACTATCCCGTCGATGACGAGGGAACCGGCGAAGAGTAGATAATGACAAAAAAGACAAGAATATGAAATACAGAGAGATAGCAATGAGCCTCGTAGTGGCAGCGATGATGAGCAGTTGTGCAGGAGGCGGACAGCAGGGTGGCGGAACAGCCATGACAATAGGCGAGGATGCGAAAGGCCTCGCGAAGGAGATATACAAGCAGATAGACAAGGAGAACCTGCCCGACTACTGCAGAGCGTTTGACAGCGAGGGGCAGATACAGATGGCAGTCGATGGCGAGAGCATCCCGCTCACACAGACGGATGCAGTCGACAAGCCCGGCTACATGTGGCGCTCGGTGATGGGGAGCGACGGCAGCGGGTATGAGGACTTCGTCGGCGGGCTAGAGATCAAGTGCTTTCCGCTAGAGACGGGAGGATACAAGGCGTATGTCTTGGCGGTGAAAGGCTCGGTCGAGATGGTGCTGGTCGATAGGAGTTCGGCGTACGTATGGCGAGACGGGAAGCTCGTGGCGGCGGAGAATGACCTGCCGAGGCCGAGCGGGTATGACTTCGTCGATGCAGTGTCTGACCTCGAAGGAGACGAGCTGCGGATGGCGACGAACAAGCCGGCATATCAGATAGAGTTCACGGATGGGGGTGTCGAGGTGAGCCTGCCGATAGGACAGACCCTCGAGAAGACATACACGTGGAATGGCAAGGGGTTTGACCTCGAGAAGGAGACGATGGACGTCGTCAGCATCAACGGCGTCGGGACCTTGAAGCTCGGGCGAGAGATGCCGGAGACGATGGACGGATATGAGGAGCGATGGGAAGGGAAGCGCATCTTCCTGAAGGAGGGCAAGGACATGTTCTCTCTCGAAGGTGACGGGTACATCGACTGCGTCAACGTGCTGTCTCCGAGATACGTCATGAGTGTGCCGGAAGGCGAGGGAGTCGGGAACATAGAGGTCGGAGTCGGGATGAAGATGGAGGACGTCAAGAAGGCTCACTTCGAGGATCTCGGGTATAAAGTCGAGAGTTTTGATAAGCGTGACGGCGAGGACGACGGGCAGAGGCTCGTCATAACCGACGAGGCGAGCATGAGGGAGATGACATTCCATGCGCCAGATGCGGACGGGATAGTCAAGGCCATATACATCTATGAGCTGGAGGGGGACTTCGGCGAGGAGAGCGGTGACGCCATGGAGATAGAGCCCAACGAGCTCAAGAGGCAGTTCGTCGAATACGCTCAGGACCCGATGCTCACGGATGGGAGGGTCGAGTACTGGGAGAACGGGTTCTCGTATACGAAAGAGATGTATAGCGACAAGTGCGACGGGTATTGCGACTACGTGATCACGAAGGTGTACTTCTACAACCTCAGGAATGGTGGTCTGAAGGCCTACGAGGTAGAGTTTACGAACACGAACCTCGACGACGGGGCGACGGAGCAGGGGTATAGCGAGTTCAGCGCCTACACGTATAAGGACGGGAAGTTCGAGCAGGTGGATGTCGAGAAGGACCTGACCGACATGGGGAAGGTGACCGACGTAGAGTTCAGGACCGACGGAATAAAAGTCACCCACAACCCAGTGATAGACGGGCAAGTCGTCGAAGGAGTCGAGGAGAACTACGACTGGAACGGGACAGAGATGGAAGCAAATAACGGGTAGAAGAGATGAGAAAGATACAGAAGGGACTGGCGGCGCTCCCGATAGCGGTGATGCTCGTCGGGTGTGGTGGAAACACGCCGGCAGGGACACAGGAGAGTGCCACGGCAGAGACAGAGAGCACGACGGCGTCAGCAGAGCCGGCAGCACAGGAGGAGAACACAGAGGAGGCGACGCGCAAGGCGGTAAGTGAGTCTGTCGAGGCCATATACAAGGAGGTCGGCGAGGTCTTCAGCTTTGAGGTCATTGACGACATGCTCCAGGATTATAAGGACCACCTCGGGGCGATAAGGCTGCTCGACGAGAAGCACACGACGAAGGGGTGGCAGGATGTCTACGGGAGCTACTGCAGGTTTTGCCAAGCGCCGGATAAAGAAGGACTGTATGACAGGTGGAGCCTCGGGAGCCTATGGACGTGTCATGGGCTGACAGGGCCGTACAAGCTGACGGAGATGAGCGTCGACGTCGTCAGCGAGAGCGTAGCATCGGCGCGGTTCATGCTGGGGGAGACGAAGACACAGGCGTCGGGCGAGATGATACTGATGATGAAGAAGGAAAACGGGAAGTGGCTGATAGACGACTGGATAATGCCGGGATATGACGGGAAGCCGGGGATGTCTGTGAGGGCAGAGATGGAGAATAGGATGAAAGACAGGATCCAGTTCAGCATCCGTATAGTCGGGCAGGACGGTGACAAGCCCGGGTATGAGGTAGATGTCATACGAGACAAGAAGGTATTGCAGACGCTGAAGAACGACTTGCCGGGCATCCCGAACGGATGGAGAGAAGTCGGGAATGCAGAGGAGAGAGATCTGAACTTCATAGACACGGAGATGGACATCTGGGTCTTTCTCGGTCGGTATGGGGAGAACGGCGACAAGCTGTACGACTCGTGGATAAAGGACGTCGACGACGGGAAGTATTATACGAACACGACATTCAGGGAGATACGCAATCCGCAGCCTGACGACGTGTCGCAGAGGATAGTGAGCACGTATAAGGATGCGGACGGGACGATGAAGACGGAGAAGTGGAGGTATTGGGCTAAGGACGGGAACTATATACCGGTAGAAGAATAGGGGGAA
Organism: Bacteroidales bacterium; assembly: GCA_017417385.1. GTDB lineage: Bacteria > Bacteroidota > Bacteroidia > Bacteroidales > Marinilabiliaceae > W3P20-009. The sequence continues at coordinate 20,878 of JAFPZF010000066.1, read as the reverse complement.
GGGACCTTTAGTGAGGTATAAGATAAATGCGCCTCCTTGTCCAGATATGATGGATAGGGGGGCGCAAAATGTTTGTTTGTTGAATAGTTCAATGAAGAGGGGATGTAGAGAAGGGAATGAAAATGGAGGGAACCCTTGTCACGTCTGGGAAAGAGGCGGGTCGGAGCCTCCATTTTGAGCAATAAACTGTGTTTCACCCATCTTTGGATTTGTTTGACAACCGCCCAACGGTAATTGCTGTTTGGGTTGTCAATATACTCATCTTCATCGTCGTTCCATGTTTTTGGTTGTATTTTTATTGATTTTCATATAATTGTAATATCCTATCTCGTGCCACCAATGCTCAGTTAACCTAAATGCAGCAACTATTGGCCACGTGTGCAAGTCGGGATATATCTCTTGGCCGTTACCTACTTGCTGAAACACATCTTCTCCGCCAATGTAGATGCCTATATGTCCTTGGCGCATACCTCCATACATATCCCAAATGATTATATCTCCTGGTTGTAGATGCTTCTCATCAATTATATCCCATTGGTAAACACAACAAGCATAGGGAAAGGAATTATACTTGAAGTATTTAAGCAATGTCCATACACGTCTATGATCGATGTTCTTGTTTGCCTTTATTCCTTTGTAGGGATTTATTACAACGGAGTCTCCTTCGGGCACGTACCAATACAATCGTTCGCCAGAAATAATATCCTTGTGCACTAACTCTTGTAGATCTATACCAAGCTTTCTAAGAACTCTAATGACAGCGTCTGTGCAGCAACCCCTATCGGCAGGCACATCACCCATAGGATATTGTATAGCGTAATATCCTGCATCATATTGAATAGAAGAGTCTACAAGAGCTCTGCACGTCCGTACAATCGCATCAGAGGGATTGTCTTGAGAAAGCTCCTGTCCCAAAGTTTTACATACGCTCGCTACCATCATGAGCATGATGATCAATTTCTTCATGACTGTCTAGCACTTGACCTTTTACAGTGCGAGGTTCAAAGAAGTCTTATCTATATAACCGAGATAGATGCCGTTTATTGTGCCTATAAGTCGCCACAATCGCTAATAGGCTTTGCTGTGCCTAAAGACATCGCTGCATTTGCTTGTCTTTAAGCAGCGTTGCCGAAAGGAAAGAAGTTAACATAAGAGGGAATAGGGCTAATAGAGGGCTAACCCAAATGAGGAATTTTCAATTAGCAATTAGCAATGAGGGAGGGGGGGACGGGGATTAGGAATGAGGGGGAGAGAAGTGCGGCAGAGGGGTGGGGAAGAAAAAGTTAAGCGGGAGGAGATATTTTTAGTGTTGATTTCGGAAAATTCGCAAAAATAGTTTAACTTAGCGAGGCTAACAGACGAAGAGTAGTTATATGAAGAGGATAGTAGGCATAGTAGTAGCAATGCTACTGATAGTCGGGATAAAGGTGAACGCCCAGACGTTCTATGATGCGGGATATGTGTACCGAGTGATAGGCGACGGGGAGGCGGAAGTCGAGGGATATTCCGGTGCGTCGGAGAGCATAATCATACCAGTTGTCGCGACGTACGGCAGGCAGACGTTGAAGGTGACGAGTGTCGGATTCAAGGCGTTTGCAGGCGGCAAGATGCGCTCGGTCACGATAACGCGAACGATAACCCAGATAGGAGCAAATGCGTTCCAGGGCTGTAAGGAGCTGAGCAAGGTCGTCATAGAGGGCACGGCGCTGAAGACGATAGGCTATGAGGCCTTTGAGGGATGCCAGTCGCTGAAGGAGATAAAGATACCGGATAACGTAGTCTCGATAAGTGCGCGGGCCTTTGCGGGCAGTCCGGCGAGCAAGCACGTCAAGGGATATAATGACGAGACGGGCATGAGCAAGCAGGCGGAGGTGAAGGCGTGGACGGACTACGGGTATGCTGACGGGTTCTTCTACATGAACGGCATGAGATTCAGGAAGGTGACGGCAGTCGCGATGGCGCTTGACGCTACGAAGGCCGGGGAGAAGACGATAGTCGTCCCGAGCACCGTCACGGACCCGGAGAAGAACGTGTTTAGCATCACGCAGGTCGACAGTTGTGACGTCGGTGTCACGTCTCTCTCGATACCGAACACCGTTGCGGTCTTCAACGGGCGGATATTCAGCAACTGCAAGGGGCTGAAGCACATATCGTTTGAGAGCAGCGAGGTGCGTCCGATGACCATCTCGAAGATGGCGGGGATAGGCGATTACAGGAGACTCCGGGACATGAGCATAAGCATGCCGAAGGGGCTGGAGACACTATATAAGGTGTCGATAGACGCGTTGAGGGTCATGAACTATGAGGACCCGCAGGAGGACGGCGACTACACGTATGCGAAGATAACGGGGACGACCGAGTGTGCGCTCCTCTCATATAAGGGACCGGGCGGCAAGGTCGTCATCCCGATGATGCTTGGCGGCCTGAGAATCACGACGATAGAGAACAACGCATTCAGTTTTGACACTAGACTTGGCGAGCTGACGAACAGCATGCCGGAGCAGGAGCAGAAGTTGATAGAGGTCGAGATACCGGACGGTGTGCGCTACATCTGCAACGAGGCGTTCAACAACCAGACGGCGCTGACGCAGGTCACGATACCGCAGTCGGTCGAGAGCATCGGCGACATGGCGTTCTACAACTGCGTGAAGCTGCAGGTCTTGAGTCTGCCGAACGGCCTGATAAGGGTAGGCAGCCTTGCGTTCAGCCACTGCGAGAGCGTGAAGGAGCTGAACTTGCCGGAGAGCCTGGCGTATATCGGCAATGACGCATTCTCGTATTGCAGGAGTGCGAAGACGCTGAAGATGCCATCGGGGCTGACAGTGCTCGGCGACGGGTGGTTTGACCACTGCGAGAAGTTGGAGAGCGTATCGTTGCCAGTCGGGACGAAGGAGATAGGGCTGAACACATTCTCGAACTGCTATAAGCTGTCGGACATCAAGTTCCCTCAGGCACTCGTAAAGATAGGTCGTTCGACAGTAAACCTCTTTGACGAGCAGGCGAAGTATTTCGGTAGTTTCAGCAACTGCCGGAGCCTGAAGATAGTCGATCTCCCGAGCATGGTAGAGTATCTCGGAGACGATGCCTTCGCAGGATGCGAGAAGCTGCAGAAGATCAGTCTGCCGAGCACGCTGACGTATCTCGGAGTAAGGTCGTTTAACGAGTGCAGGTCTCTGAAGGAGATCGTCATACCGAAGAATATCAGGCAGATAGGAGGCTCGACGAAGCTCGGAACCTTTGCAGGCTGCACGGGGCTTCAGCAGGTCGTCTTTAACAGTGACAAGCTGGAGAGCATAGCTGCGTATTCGTTTGCGGGCTGTACGAGCCTGAGGAACGTAGCGCTCCCGAACACCATACAGTGGATAGACGAGGGGGCCTTTGAGGGCTGCAAGTCCATGGACATGATAACGATACCGGCGAGTGTGCATGCGCTCGGGTATAGGGCGTTTGCGAGGTGCACGGGTGTCAAGCGACTCGTAGTCTCGGACGGCGTCGGGAGGCTGAGCTTCTATGACGACGAGAGGCAGTACAGCAGGGGCGGAGCAGCGTTTGCAGAGTGCACGAACTTGACGGACGTCCAGTTGCCGAACACGCTGACGTTGATAGAGAGGTCGTCGTTTGAGGGCTGCACGTCGCTGTCGCAGATAGTGATACCAGGAAACGTCGCTGAGATTGAGGAGGACGCATTCAGAGGTTGCACGAAGCTGGTAGATGTCAAGGTATATACGTCTGAGGTGACGATAGATGAGGAGGCGAAGGACGCCATATTCCCAGAGTGTCCGGCGCTCAAGACCATCAGCACACCGACTGGAAACATGAACCTGTAAGGAGGGTAGGGGCACGAGCGAAGGGAAGAGAAGGAAATAGGGAAAAGAGTAGAGACTACGAGGGGACGAGGCGACAAAACCAAATCTTGATACAGGTCTAACCAGAGACGATGAAGAAGAAAACTAAGAGAGACTCCTGCGGCACGATGGTAGTGCGGCAGGAGTCTCTCTCTGTCCGGGGAATAGGGTCCGGCAGAGAAATGAGCAAGAAAAGATAAAGGAGTAAAGAGGTGAGTCTCAGTGATATACGAAAGACGATAGAGGCGTCAGCGTCAGCTCTCTGGGGGAGGCATAAGAAGAAGACAATCGTCATAGCGAGCGTGGTGGTGTTGTTTCTCGGCGGGGCGTATCTGTCAGTCCCCAACCCGCTACTCGACAGGCCACGATCCATAGCAGTATATGCGTCGGACGGGACGTTGCTCTCGGCTCGAATAGCGAAGGGAGGACAGCTGAGGCTGGCGGCTCCGGACACCGTGCCGGAGAAATACATACGGTGCCTGTTGGAGTTTGAGGACAGAAGATTCTGGTATCACATAGGGATAGACCCGGTAGCGATAGTGCGAGCCATGAGGAGCAATGTGCAGGGTGGGGAAAACGTCCAGGGTGCGAGCACCATAACCATGCAGCTTGCGAGGATAGCGCTCGGGAACAAGGAGCGAACCATTTGGCAGAAGATGTATGAGGCGTACGTGGCGCTCGGGATTGAGATGAGGTATAGCAAGAGAGAGATCTTGCGGCAGTATGCGTCTGAGGCGCCAATGGGGGGGAACATCGTCGGGCTGGAGGCTGCGGCGCTGAAGTTCTTCGGAGTCCCGATAAAGGACCTCACATGGTCGGAGAGTGCGACGCTTGCGATATTGCCAAACTCGCCAGCGCTGATACACGTCAGCAGAAACAGGGAGCGGCTGAAGGCGAAGCGCGACAGGCTCCTAAAGAGACTGTATGAGACTGGCGAGATAGACAGGACGACGTACGAGATGAGCATCGAGGAGCCGCTACCCGAGGAGATACATTCAATAGCGAGGGATGCGCCACACCTCTGCGACTACCTCCAGAAGCGATATGGGGAGGCGAAGTATAGGACGACGATAGACGTCGAGCTTCAGCGGAGAGTCCAGTCGATAGTCGAGTATCATAGTTGGCAGAACAGGTCGAATCATATCCACAATATTGCGGTGATAGTTGCGGAGGTCTCGACCGGAAATGTCGTGGCGTACGTCGGGAACACGCGAGACAGTCAGGCCGACTGTTACATGGTCGACATGATACAGGCGGAGCGGAGCACGGGGAGCGTGTTGAAACCCATCTTGTATGCGGCGATGATGACAGACGGGGAGCTCAACCCGCGGAGCATAATAGCAGACACTCCACTCGAGATAAACGGTTACACGCCAAAGAATTACAGTAAGACGTATAGTGGGGCCGTTGGTGCGGACAGGGCGATAATGCAGTCGCTTAACGTCCCGCTCGTCAGGATGTTGTCTCAGCACCATGTCGTCCGATTCATGGACAATCTTAGGGCTGTCGGCATGACGACATTGCGAAAGAACGAAGATTACTATGGGGCGTCGATAATACTGGGCGGAGCTGAAGGGACGTTGTGGGACATGACAGGCATGTATGCGTCGATGGCCAGGCGGCTGATAGAGTACGGCAAAGAGAACAAGTATAGCGAGGACGACGTGCATCCGCTCAGGATACTTCAGGGAGAGAATGTCGAGGCAAACAAGCTGAGAGGGAAGCCCAGTGCGGCCGGGATATGGTATGCCTTTGAAGCCATGACAGGACTCAACAGGCCTGAGGAGGAGGCGGACTGGCAGCAGTTCTCGTCGATGAAGAAAGTTGCATGGAAGACTGGGACGAGTTTCGGCAATCGTGATGCGTGGGCGATAGGAGTGACGAGAGATTATGCAGTCGGCGTGTGGGTTGGCAACTCGACGGGAGAGGGTAGGGCAGACATGACTGGAATCGGATATGCCGGGCCAGTGATGTTCGAGGTGTTCAGTTCGCTACCCCAGACCGAGTGGTTCAGGAAGCCATACGAAGACATGGATGAGGTCGTCGTCTGCAGACATAGCGGATGGAGAGCGACGGATGCGTGCCTGGAGAGAGACACGATGATGTTGCCGAGGGAGTGTGTGAATAGTGGGAAGTGCAGGTTTTGCAGGGTTGTGCATTTGTCGCCCGACGAGCGGTGGCAGGTGAACAGCGAGTGTGAGCCTGTTGCGAATCAGGTGACGAAGTCGTGGTTTGTGCTGACGCCAGCTATGGAGTATTACTATCAGCGTCATAATGTCGGTTATAAGCCGTTGCCTCCGTATAGGGCAGACTGCATGGAGTCGGACGGTCGGGACATCGAGTTTCTATATCCCGAGAGTGGTCAGCAGGTAGTGTTGCCGAAAGGGTTTGGAGGTGAGACTCAGCAGATCGTGTGCAAGGTTGCCAGTCGGAAGAAGATGCTTAGACATTTTTGGCATCTTGACGAGGAGTATATAGGGGAGACCGTCGAGCATCATCAGATGAGCATAGCGCCGTCATCGGGATCTCATAGGCTGACGGTTGTCAATGAGGCTGGGGATAGCAGGAGTGTGGATTTTGAGGTACGGTAGGCTTAGTGAGGCTTGTACCAGACAAGGTTCTTGTTGTTTCTCTCGACAGTTTTGAGGTCGTCGATGCAAGTAGCCTCACCGGAGGCGATAGCCTGAATCATGATGTTGCCACGTGCGGCAGCAAATTCCTGTCCGCCGATGACAGTCTTGCCAGAGATATCTGCCAAGCTCTGACAGAGTAGAGGGTTGTCGCTGGTCTTGCCAGTCATGTGAATCTCGTCGAAGTCCAGTTTAGCTTCGTAGGACACGACGCTAAGGGTCTCGGCATACTTAGTGGCGACGCTGATGATGAGGCAACGTACGTAGTCGCCAAAGGACTGGGGCTGAGGTTGGCGGGTGTAGTTGCAGATCTGCTTGATGACCTGCGTGATGGTGGTGTTGGACTGCGAGAACTCGAAGGTGTCTGTATCGATGACGCTCTGATTCTCGTCAGCAGCGGCTGCCAGCTTGAAGAGTTCCTCGTCTGAGATGTTGGAATCCCACTCTTTACGGAGCCTGTCCAGAACGCCGAGGCCATTGACGAACCTGTGGAGGCAGATATAGCCACCGATGCTATGCTGGTTGCATAGTTTAGCTTTCATCGCCGACATGGTCAGTTGTGGACTGTCCACTTCCATTCCGACAGCAGAAGTCTTGCTTGCGAAGATGTAGGCTTGGTTTGGTGTGCAGGAAGGCACGGACATTGCGGCAGAGATGACGTTGTGGCCTGCGACGGAGACTACCGGTATTGAGCCGAGACCCGTCCAACTCTGGACGTCGTGATTGAGGAAGCCGACACTCATACCAGCCTCGACGAAGGAGCCGAGGTTCTTGGCATTGAGTCCGACGCGTGAGAGTATCTCGCTGTCGAGGCTACGTGTCGTGATGTTGAGGAGGCTGCCGGCACTTGCGACGATGCTGCCAGTTGTCATCTCGCCAGTCAGCATATAGGCGAGGGCATCCTGCATGAACAGGAGCTTGTCAGCAACAGAGAGTGCCGTGCTGCCGTAGCATCGCATGGCATCGAGGAGCATTATGGAACTGAAGCTGAGGTTTGGCATGCCAGTCAGTCCATACAGTTCGTCCTCGCTCATGCGGTTAAAGATCTTAGCCTGTCGCTTGTCCTCTATGATGTCGAGGAAAGAGAGCGGTTGCGAGAGCAGCTGCCCGTCAGAGCCGAAGCAGCAGATGTCAGCGCCGAAACCGTCTATGCCGATAGACTGGATCTCGACGCCTCTCTGTGCAATCTTACGCAGGCTGTCTATGACGCCGACGTAGATGACATACATATTCCAGTACACATGACCGAAAAGAGAGATCTGCCTGTTGGGGAAGCTGTCGATGAGCTCCATATCGATGCCGTGCTCTGTCGGCGTTCCGATGAACGTCCGGACAGCCTCTGGCATTATGTCTATGGCGACGTATCTTTTCATTTGGCCTTGGTGTTTAGGATGATGTATGGATTTGGGGAGAAGGGTGTATCTCAAACAATATTACTTCTCTTCAGGCTGCGATAGCTTGTAGACTTCCGAAGCTGCGAGGAGGAAGCATCCGATGCCGTAGTCCTCGAAGTCTGGAGTCGAGGTTGCTGTTGCAGGCTGACCATCGCTCGGCTTGCTGCCCGTGCCCTGGACGTAAGCGAGTGAGCCATTCTGGCGGATCGAGTTCTTGACGAGTCCATCCCATGCCTTCAGCATAGCTGTCTTGTACTCCTTCTCTGGCAGGAGGCCAGTCCTTATGCCCCATGCGAGTGAGTAGACGAAGAGCGACGTGCCAGTCGTCTCCATGCCACCATAGTTCTCCTCGCAGAGCATGCTTGCGTTCCAGAAGCCGTCCTTCCTCTGACACTTGAGGATTCCCTTTGCCATCGCCTGGAAGTCTGCGACGTATGCTTGCCTGTGTGCATCATTCTCTGGTATCTCCATCAGGACCCTGACGAGAGTCGCCATTGCCCATCCGTTGCCTCTCGACCAGAAGCATGGCTGACCGTTCACCTCCTTGTAAGGTGGGACGAATGCTGCATCGCGATACCACAGTCCGTGCTTCTCGCTGAACAGCCCACCACCAATCTTGTTCCTCGTCGCAGCATACATCTGCCACATCTTCTCGCTGATCTGCTTGCTGCCTGTCTCAGCCACCATCTTGGCGAATACCGGCATCCCCATCTGGATTGCATCAACCCAGTACCAGTCTTGCGTCTGTGGGGTGTTGACGAGCATGTTCATCAGCGTCTTCGTGTGGCGCAGATGGCTGACGTCGCCATCGAGACGATAGAGGTCTATGTACGTCTGCGCGCAGCAGTAGTCGTCTGCATTGCGGTCGGTGTCACCATAGCGGAAGCCCCACTTGTGGAAGTCTGCCCAAGTGTAGGCGTAGTCGTAATACTCTTCGAGAGGGTGTATCTCGTAGAGCGCCATCAGTCCCTCATAGTACACACCACGTGTCCAGATATGGCTCGGACGCATCCTCTTGACGAAACTCGGTGTTCGTGGGTCGGGATTCGTCTTCATGAAGTAGGCGTTTACCTTCTTCGCCGCCTCGAGTACGTCTGAACACTTCGGCGTCTCCTGAGCTCTCATGCCCACTGCCGAAAGAACTAGTCCTAGCGCTGCTCCTATTGATACCTTCCTTAGCATATTGTCGTTATAATTGTTTTATGAGTTTGTCTGTTCCTTCTTGTCGTCCTTCTCTCCCTTTTCCGAGTTCAATAGCATCTCTGATGGCGTGACGCCATATATGCGCTTGAACTCCCTTGAGAAATACTGGATGTCTGTTATGCCATACTGCTGCATGACCTGCTTGATGGTGTGCGTCTGCGTCATCAGCAGCTTCTTGCAGTTGTGCATCCTCCATAGCCATACGAAGTCCGCTACTGTGCACCCTGCTACGTCGCCCAGCATCTTCTGTATCTGCTGACGTTGCAACTGTATGTCTACCGCAATGTCGTCGATGCCGAAGTTCGTCCTCACGACGTTGCGCCTGATTGAGTCTATCAAGTTGTTGAAGAACATCTTCTTGCCCCCACTCAGGACTTCCAACGCCCCGTCGTTCGTGTCAAAGTCGACGACAACGTTGTCTCGTCGAGTCATCAGTTTCTCGACAGCATCAAGAACGTCGTGCACAGTGCTCGGCTGGATCAGGACGAAGTCCGGACCCATTACGTCCTCCTCCGTCGTGCGTATCCCGTGATTCTCATTCGGGACTGCTATTATGATGCCTATATCAGACGTCGAGAACGTCTGCCTTAGCCTATGCGTCAGGTCCAGACTGCTCGTGTGGTCCGACCACATCCCCATAATCACGACGTCGACCTTGTTCTTCGCTATGATCTGAAGTGCCTGTGCACTGTCCTCCGCAAGCTCGACTTTGCAGTACGGATGTAGCCTCGACGCATAGAACGACCGCACCCTAACGTCTTCGTCTACGAGCAATACTACCTGGCGCATGTCTATATCCTTCAGCGGATTCTCCCTGACCGCGTCAAGGCTCACCGCATCCTTCAGGCAGACGTCGTCGTCATCGTCCTTGTCCAGTATGTTAGCATCCCTGAACCGCTGATAGTCTGTCGGTATGCACAGCGTGAATATTGAGCCACCCGACGGGTTGTCGTCATAGTCCAACGTCCCATGATGCGATATTGCGACGTCATGTGCAGCCGCAAGGTTCAAGTCTGTCTCCGTTATGTTCTCAGACATGAATACGTCCGAGAACAACTGCCCGCGCTTCTCCTTCGGGATCCCGATGCCAGAGTCCGTCACGCTTATCACGCACATGTTGCTCGCACCCTTGTTCGCATCTACGACGACCGACCCACCCTCCGGCGTGTACTTGAACGCGTTGTGAAGCAGGCACATCATGATGCTCGTCACCTTGTCCTTGTCCATCTGTATCCGCCAGTTTCCCTGGACGTTCACGCTGTAGTGTATCTTCTTCGTCTCCGCCGTCTCCGCAAACTGCGAGACGAGGTCCGTCAGAAAGTCCGTCAGGCACATCGTCTCGATGTTCAGCGGGACCACCTCCGTCGCACTCTTGAACTTCAGCAGGCTGTTCAGCGTGTTGCTCAGCTTCTCCGAATTCCTCTGCACTATGTCTATGTGCGTCCTCATTGTTATCGGCAGTAGCGCACTGTTGCTCCCTATGTAGGCGACTGAACTCTCCATCATCGACATCGGCTTCTTTATCTCTCGACTGAGGTTCGAGAAGAATCGTGACTTGTATGTCTTTAGCTTGCCCTCTATCTCTATGTCCATGACCTTCCCTCGATACTTCGACCATATCAACATCGGTATCATGCAGAACATCAGGAATAGCAAACCGTACAAGATTCGCATGAACGCCGTGTTGTACCACGACGTCGGTATTATTATCTTCACCCGCCGCGAACGACGATCCGTGTCCGAGCTGTTCCTGACGATGAACGTGTACTCTCCCGGCTGCAGCCTCGAATACTCGACCGTGTTCGTCGACGATGGCTTCGACCACTGCTCGTCCCTCCCCAACAATATGTAGCAGTACTCGTTCTCCTCCGCCTCCGCCATGTTCAACGTCGCAAAGCTGATGCTGAACGACGTCGTCCCGACTGGCAACATTATCCGTGTCGCATGTGGCAGTGACGCATCTGCTATGTCCGGCGACTTGCTATAGTCCAGGCTGAATCCGTCGACTGTGACGTCTGTGATGACTGGCCGCTGCCTCCGTGATATCTCGCCCCTCGGACGTACGTCTACCTCCGTCAGACCATCCAACGTGCCAAACAGTAGCTTCCCGTTAGAACGCCTGATCACCGCATGGTCGTTGTACAACCCTCCCCTGTGATTCTCCTCTATCTTAAGCCGCTGAAAACTGTTTGTGTTCATGTTCATCACGCTCAACCCGTTCTCGGTCCCTATCCACATCGTGCTGTCATCCGAACAATACAAAGACGTGATGACGTCCGCCGGCAGCCCGTCCTTCATGGTGTACTTGACGAACTTCGCCTCGCCGACCTCAAATGTCAGCAGGTTCAGTCCGCCTCCCCCCGTGCCTATCCATATCCTGTGACGATTGTCCTCGCATATCGTCCTGACGTCTTTCGACCCGAGTCCGCCGACGTCGCTCTTGTCATACCTGTACGTGACGTAGTCGTTGGCGTCGCGTAGCAGGTTCTCCGGTCTGAAGCACACCAGCCCGTCCGCCGACGCCGTCCATATCAACCCGTCTGATACCTGGATGATGTCCCTGATGTTGTTCTTCCGACGGTCCGCCAAGTGTATGAAATGTCTGATCGTTATCTTGTTGGCCTCTTCCATCTCTATCATGTCTATGCCGCCTCCGAATGTCGCCACCCAGAAATAACCGTTCTTGTCCGATATGATCTTGAACACCTCATTGCTGCTCAGCGTGTTATCGTCTGTCTCTTCATGAACTAGATGCTTGATGACCTTTTTGCTCTTCTTGTCAAATACGTATATCCCATTATATCGAGTGCCTACCCAGATGTTCCCAAACTTGTCCTCGCAAAACGCGTATGGCATTATCTCTGTGCTCTTGTATAGCTCATGCCTCAACTCGTTGTCATACACATACAAACCTCCATTCCTTATGCCAGCCCATACCTCGCCGTCAGACGTCTCATATACGCACTTGACATTGTTCTTCGCCGAAAAATCCTCACTGCCAGGACGCAACGTCTTACATACGTATTTCGACCAGCATATCTTTATCAACCCTACATACTCGCTGCCAGCCCAGATGTTACCATCCTTGTCCTGCATGACGCACAACAAGAACTGCGGAATCGTCGCACTCTTCGACGTGATATGCTCCGACACACCCAAGACCTCGTCATAACGTATCAGACCTCCTCCGTATGTCGATATCCAGTACACTCCCTCGTCTACCTTGTCCGCACAGATGTCTATCCTCGAGTCGTCCTTTAGTGTCGCCACGTTCGCATCTATCACCGGTATCTCGTTCACGTTCCCACTCTTATAGTGGAACAACGAGCCCTTACCGTTGTAGAACCATGTCCCGCCTGTGTCGTCTAGCAACAACTTCAACGGCATCCCCTCTAGCACCTCCGCTCCTATGTCGCTCAGCGGACGAAACTCCTCCTGCCGGATGTCATACAGCCGTATGCCCATCTCCCCACAGTTCACCAATACTCTGTGGTCATCTATACCTCGCAAGTCTATGACCCTCCTGACGTCTTCTATCTTGATGTCTGGCAGACGCCGCAGTGTCCGAGCATCAAACCTCCTGATGACGTTCGTCCCGTCCGACGCCATCCCGATGTCGTTGACTATCGCAAATCCTCGCGCCCCGTTCTTGCAGCCGAGCTCTATCTTCTCCTCGACTCCCTTGTTGTCTACCCTGACGACGTCTACTCCCGCCAGCCAGTACGCTCCTGCATATCGCAGTCCGTCCCTGTATAGCAACGAGTCCTGCCAGATGCAGACTGGCGCCGACTCCTCATTCTCGACATACAAATAGGCTCCCGGACGTGCTCCATACAATATGACTGTCGAGTCCTCCGAAATTATCGTCTTGTTTTGTGGCAGGACTGTCTCCCGACCCCACTTGTCACTCAGCCCATAAATTCTGTCCGTCCTCGGATTGTAGCAACTATACGTCTGGTCATACTTCCTGATCCACAAGTTGCCTGCATGACTGAATTCTACTGTCCTGATCTGAGCGTCTGTGATGCTGTTCTTATTCCCTATCTCCGGCTTGTAGACTACGAACTTGCTCCCGTCATACCTGTTAAGCCCATCAAACGTCCCCACCCACAAAAATCCATCATTGTCCTGGGCTATCGAGCGTACAGTGTTCTGCGAAAGTCCCTCTGGCATACCGATATTGTACACCTTCAAGACCTCCGATATCCCCTCTGCCTTTACTCCACCTCCGGTATATGCCGTCGTGAGCACTGCGCAGAACAACGCTACGATCTTATATGCGAACTTGTTCATCTCTCTGACGCTTGCGTTTTTAGTCTTAACTTCAACCTCTCATCCCCCTGTCGTCTACTTTCCATCGTAAAGTTAAACATTTCTCTATTATTTCCCACTCTCTTTCTTGCTAAATGTGCCATTTCCTCTCGCTTTATCCTCTCAATCGACTCTCTATCTTCTCCTTAGCTCCCACTTCTCTCCCCCTTCTCTCCTCTCTGTGTTAAAAACATAAGAGACGGAAGGCTCTCGCCCTCCGTCCCTCGTATGTGATTTTAGCCCTTTATAGAAGTTTTCTAGAGCACCTTCTTGTACAGAGCCTTTATCTCCTCCTCCGTCACGTCCCTCGGGTTGCCCGGTGTGCAGACGTCCGTGATAGCCTGTGCAGCCAATGCAGGGATGTCGCTCTCCTTGATGCCGAGCTCGCTCAGGTGCTGAGGTATGCCGACACGGATCGACAACGCCTTGACAGCATCGACAGCTGCCTGGGCTGCCTGCTCCTTCGTCATGCCCTTCGTATCTACGCCCATCGTCTGTGCGATGACGCCGAACTTCTCGATGCACTTAGGCATGTTGAACTCCATGATCGTCGGGAGGAGCAACGCGTTTGCTACACCGTGAGGTACGTCGAAGAGGCTGCCCATCGGGTGTGCCATGCCGTGTACGAGGCCCAGGCCTACGTTCGAGAACGCCTGTGCTGCTATGTACTGCGCCAGTGCCATGCCCTCACGTCCCTTCGGGTTCTTCGGCTCCTCGACTGCCGTCGGCAGGTTCTCTGCTATCATCTTGATCGCCTGGAGCTCATACATGTCGCTCATTACCCATGCACCCTTCGTGATGTAGCCCTCGATTGCGTGCGTCAAGGCATCCATGCCCGTCGCTGCCGTCAAGCCCTTCGGCAATGAGTACATCAGCTCTGGGTCTACTATAGCTACTGCAGGTATGTCGTTCGGATCGACGCAGACCATCTTCTGCTGCCTCTTCTCGTCGATGATGACGTAGTTGATCGTCACCTCCGCACCCGTACCAGCCGTCGTAGGCAATGCTATGATAGGTACCGACTTGTGCTTCGTCGGCGCTACGCCCTCGAGCGATACGACGTCGCTGAACTCTGGGTTCGTCACTACTATGCCGATGCCCTTCGCCGTGTCCATCGACGAACCACCGCCTATCGCTACGATGCAGTCCGCTCCGCTCTTCTTGAACGCCTCGACTCCCTCCTTGACATTCGTCACCGTCGGGTTCGGCTTGATCTCGCTGTAAATCTCATACGGGAACTTAGCTGCATCAAGCACGTCCGTCACCATCTTTGTCGTTCCGACCTTGATAAGGCCCTTGTCAGAGCATACGAGAGCCTTCTTCAAGCCCATCCTCTTCACTACCTCTGCAAGCTCCTGGCGACAGCCAGCTCCGAAGTAAGATACTTCGTTCAAAATAAATCTCTGCGACATCTTCTGTTTGATATTTATGTGTGTTCTGTTTTGTCTTCTCAGGCCCGCCTTGGCAAACCTTCGGACTACAAAAGAAATAAAAAAAACACACTTACGCAATATTTAACCACCTTTTTCTCGCCCACCGCAATCCCCATCTTCCCCTTTCTCCCTGTCATCAAATGCGTTCCGTGTTTCTCTTACCCTCTTCCTTCTTCCCTCTCTTCTTCCCTCCCTGCTTCCCTCTTCCCCTACTTCTTCCCTCTTCCCCTACTGCAAAATGTAAGTGGGCTGCAAGGTTCCCCCTCACAGCCCACTTGACCAAACAACCATGAAAACTGTCTCTTCGCTTCGCCCGACTCCGACGTCTCCGTCTGTCACGCCCCGCGAAGGAGCGTCATCTGTAATGGGGACGTTCTATAAATTAGATTTTTCACTTGTGCGATTAAGCGAGTGCAAAACGAGCTTGCTCGTTATGCCGAGCGTGAGCACAAGAGACAGAGTCAAGGCGTGCAAGCACTTAAACACCGGAGTTTACTGTAGTAAATGAGGATTTTAAGTGCGATGCACAACATTCCGATTAAGCGAGAGAAATTGGAGCTCGCTCCAATTTCCGAGCGTGAGGAATGAAGGCAACGCCAATGCAGAAAAAGCAATTTATAGACGTTCCCTACCGTCTTTAGTTCTTCGCCATGCTCTCCAGATCCTTAGCCCTCAGGCAGTCCGGATTCTTGCCGTTGATCTTGTGATAGTCGAAGAAATATACCTGCGAGTCCGCCGCTCCCATGATCATCGTGAAGCACAGTGCCTTCTTCTTGCTCTTCTCCGGACCTACCTTGTGAAGGAATACTACGCTCTCGTCCTTCTCCTCTATCGCCTGCTTGATCTCGTCCTCTCCGACAAACTTGAACTTATACGGATATACTTTCTTTATCGCCTTCTCGCTCTGGATGTCCTTCGCCAGCTCGCTCTTTATCAAGTACAGCGTCTTGTTCGCCAGAGATTTCTTGTCCTTCCTGTACTGGACCAGCGGACTGTCGCTGACCAGCTTCGGGTCATTGTTCACCTTCTCGACGTGGTTCAGCATGAACCTCATGAACGCCAGCATCTTATAGACGTACGTCTGGTCCGTCGTCGCCGAATAGCATAGCGGTATCGAGATCAGGTCCGGCATCGTGTTGATCTGTGCTCCCTTCTTGCCCATCAGGAGGCTCAGGTATGTGTACTTCTCCTTGCTGTCGTCGTCCCTGTAATATCCGTTCGTCGTCATCAGAAACGAATAGCTCGGGTCACCCTTCCGCTGCTCGAACTTCTTCCTCGATATGAACTCGAACTCCGTGATCTTCCAGTCGCTCGCCATGTACGTCTTGATGGCTGCATTGTAGTCCGAGAACATGTTGTCATCGACGACTACCATCGTCTTCGTCGACTTCAGGTTCTGATAGTCTGCTGCTGTCGGCTTCCCGTTCTGTGCCGCCATCCCTATCGGCAGGACGACCGCCGCTATCATAGCTAAGATCTTGCTCCTCATAGCTCTATTCTGTTTTTTTTGTTTCTCTTCCCTATTACGTCTCCGCCGCCCGTTTGGTTTCATTCTTTGGTAGCGGTCCCTGCTCCCACTCTACGCAAATTCTATGCCCTTCTTCTCTTCCTCCTCTTCCCTTCTTCCCTTTCCTTCTTCCTCTTCTCTTCCCTCTCTCCTCCTTCTTCCCTTCTTCCCTTTCCTTCTTCCTCTTCTCTTCCCTCTCTCCTCCTTCTTCCCTTCTCTTTCCTCTTCTTCCCCTTCCCTTTCCTTCTTCCCCTTCCCCTTCTTCCCTATCTCGCATAGAAATGCTTCCCGCAGACAGCCGCAGCGTTGAACTTGTCCGTCATCACAATCTTCCCGTTCATGACGACCGCCTCTATCTTTCCCTTCATCTTCACTTCCTGTATGTTACCCCTCGGCGTGTCCAGCTTCGCCGTCTCCCTCGCCTCGTCGTCCCATACTATCAGGTTTGCCGACGCTCCCTCGCTGAGTGTCGCAAGTGACGGCGTAAGCCCAAATACCGATGCCGGCCTGTATGTCGTGTAATCTACCAGCTCCGATACCGAGAACTCCGGCTCGACGTGCATCCCCGCCAGTAGCGGCAGTATGTTCCTGCTCACTATCTCTGGCGTCATGTCAGGCCACCCCTCTCTGTTCGCCCTCCCGACGCTGTACGCCAGGCCCAGCGAGCACCACTCGTTCTGCCTTAGATATGTGGCTATCGTCTGCGCCGACAGCTTCTTTATGTTCGCCGGCGACTGCCCGAACGGGTCATAGCATAGCTGTACGTGTAGATTGCACGTCGTCTGTATGTTCAGCGTCATCGCCAGCTCCTCCTCATACTCTATCCCGAGCAGCATCGCCTTGTTCGCCTTGTCCCTCTGCAATATCCTGCTCAGGTCGCTCAGCTGCTTCATGCGCTCATCGCCGTCTATCAGCCCCCTGAAGTCAAAGACGACCCTCAGCCCTATCTGCCGCGCCATGTCTATCTGCTGCTCCATTCGGCTGACGTCCGCCTTCTTCTCCTCACCGAGACGCAATATCGCCGTCGTCACACCGTCCGCCAGCATTATCTTCCTGCATCGCTTCGCATCCAGGCTCCCGAGCTGACGTAGCGGGAAGTGTAGACTGTAGTTCAACGGAGACGCCGTCGTCTGCTTGAACTCCTTTATGTTCTCCTCTATGTCATGACTGACCGTCACTATCGTCGCCTGACCAGACGTCAGGTTCTCGAAGTTCAACGTGTTAAGACTGTCCACGTCTATGTTTAGTGGACGTGGATTGCATAGGCTTATCAACGTCGGTATCAGATACTTGCCCCCAGCGTCAAGATCTGTCGTTGAGGTCATCGGCGGCTGTATGTCCTTCCCTATCTCTATTATCCTCCCGTCCGCTACAAGTATGGTCTGTAGCGTGTTCCGATTGCTCAACCGAGCATTACGTATTAGTAGGTATTCCATCTCCTCGTCTTTCTGTCGCTCCCTCGGGTCTCTGTCTGCTCTTCCGCCTACATTCTTCCCCGAATACTTCAAATTTATGCCTTTTAGTTTAATTCAACAAATTTTTTTACAAATCAACCCCTCTTCCTCGCCTCTCCCTCCCACTTCTTCCCCCTTCTTCCCTCTTCCCTCTTCCCATCTCTTCTCCCTCCTCTTCTCTTCCCTTCTCGCTTCCCACTTCTTCCCTCTTCCTCCCTCTTCCCTCCGCCGAGCGCCAACTCGCCCTCCGATGATTCCGACGACTCCGATAGTTCCGACAATTCCGAGCCTTCCGACCCCTCTGACGATTCCGACGACTCCGACGATTCCGACAACTCCGATACCTCCCCCAATACCTCATTGCCAATTGCTCATTCCTCATTGCTAATTGGGTTAGACCTGTATTAGACCTGATACCTCCCTGTCCTCATCGTCTTTCTTCTCCTTCCTCTCCTTGCGAATACCCTTCCCTTACCTCTCTGCACCTTCCCTTCTCCTCTGTTTTCTCTCCGCTTTTACGTGTTTCTACACCCAAAATAAAAGATTTTCTCCCCAGATTTGCTCATTCTGTGAAAATGTACTAATATTGCACCCAGAGATTGAGCCGTCGAGACGACGGTGTTTCATCTGTTGTTGTCTATTGTTGAAATTAGAGCCCGTTCACTCGGGCTTTAATTTTTTCTACTCGTCCCATTCATTTTCTATTTGTTTTACTCCTCCCTCTGTCGACGTGCGACTGTCGCCCACGTCTCCTTTCCTGTAGCTATACCTTCCCTCGCTTTATGTCCCCATTCTTAGTCATACACATTAATAACGATTAGAGGCCGCCCGCTTCTGCGGACAGCCTCTATGTCAATTACCCTACCTTAATTAGGAAATTTCTAGAAATTAGGTTTTTCAAGGCGCAGGGGCTTTTGAATACCGGAGTGTACTGAAGGAAACCTTTCGATTAAGCGAGTGCAATGGAGCTTGCTCCAATTGCCGAGCGTGAGAAAGGTCAGCACAGCTACATGAGGATTTCAAAAGCAACTGTAACACAGAAAAAGCAATTTATAGAAGTTCCTTTACTACTTCTGCAAGTACTTCTTGCCGCCCTTAACTACAATACCCTTGTAGCCCTTTGGTGCCTTGACGCCCTGCAGCATGTATGTCTCAGCCTCCTCGGCCTCCTTTGCGACTACATTATTCAACGCAGATGGCTCTGCCGTCGACTTGAACTTAGCCGTGACGACTACGTCTGCCTCCGGCATCGTGAAGGTAGCGGTCTTCTTGGAGATATTATTCTGAGAATCCTTGCCCCATGTCAGCTTATCTACGCCCGAAATCTCGACGGTGTCGATTGCGAAGCCCTCGTTCTGAGCCAGCCTGATCGTCACCTTCTCTCCCTTGTACGCCTCTGCATTGACTGTCGCCGTGCCGCCTACTGCCTCCGTGTTGGCGATCTTGTACGGGGTCGCTGCGAGACCCTCGACGTCGAGGGCTATGACAAAGCACAGCTGGACTCCCTTGTTCGTGAATGTGAACTCGCCGACGCCTTCCTCGCCAAGGTCATATACCCTGATGTCCGGGTCGTTCGCCTCCGTGGCGTTCATGTAGGCGATTGCGTCAACCTTCGCATCGATGGTGTCATTGTTGACCTCATACCAGTACGACGTCCCTGGGGTCCCGTTTACGTAGCTGTAGAATGTCGCTCTCTTTGCTACAACCCCGTCAGGCAACGTCAACTTGTTGCCTGCTCCGTTAGACAGCTTCCATGACAAGTTCTCGCCCTCGCCCGGCAATGTGATGCTCTTCGCGCTGCTGAATGTCTTGCTCTCGTTCGTTGCTATCTTCATCGTGAAGTCGACGCCCGCTACTGTCCAAATGATCTCATTGTCTGCGTCCTGACCTTCTGGATATGAGAGGAGTACCCTCTTCGTGCCCTCCGGCTTAGCTATGGCTGACGTGACGTCTATCTCCGATACCTCAGATATGTTCGTCTCGCCACGCCTTGCCCTCGCATATACCTTGCCGTTCTCCGTCAGCGTCGGGTTGACTGTCGCCTCTACCCAGTTCTCGCCGTCGAGGCTGTACTCCAGCTTCGTCTTGATCTGATTCGTCGTGATGCCTACTGTGCCATTGACCTGTACGAGCGTCGGAGCATCAAGCTTCGCATTCAGAAGTGCTACCGTGACACTCTCCGTCTGTGAGTTTGCATAGCTCCCTTCGCCTACTGCCCATGCGTTGACGTAACCATCCTGGGTGAGAGTGAACGGCTCGGTGTAGGTCGCCTTGACAGTGTCCTGCTTGTCTATGGAGACAATCTCGTACGCTATGCTGCTCGCGTTCTCGACTGAGCCTATCGTGACGACTCCCGTCTCCTCGTTCGCATCGATAGTCGGCTTGTCAAGCACCGTCTTCGCCTCGCCCGTGTACTCTACGATGGCTGCAAAGAGTCCATTCTCGCCGCTTCCTCTGCCAATCTTGTGCGTGCCTATCGGGAGCTTCTCGATTACGAACTCCGTGTAGCCCGTGCCGCTCGTCGCTTTGAACGAATACTCATTCTCGCCTATCGTGAGCTTGCCTGCCTCCGTCGCTGCATACGGTATCTCTACGTCGTCAAGCTTGAGTGTGTTTGTAGACCATGTCGATGCTACGATTGTCAACGTGTGCTCAGCCGCTGCATTGTACTGCACGAGTGTAGCACCCTCGAGCTTCAGTCCGCTCTTGAACTCTACCTCGTCACCACAGACTGTGTACGTCGCTCCCGTGAACTTCGCATTGAAGTTGTGCTTCGCGCTGTTGAATGTCCAGTAGTCTGCTGTCGCCTTGCCATGGAATGTGTTCGCTCCGTTGAAGTCTACACCATACTGGTCGCCCGCCTGCGCTCCCGTAATCACTCCGAATACGAGAGCCGCTAAACTTAATAGCTTCTGTTTCATTTATTTGCCTGTTTTGTTTGTTTACTATTGCTTGCTTTTAACGACCGTTTTTTGTAGGTCACAATACCACAAAAGTGCCGCGCCGTTTGTTTCGCAATGCTAATTTACAACAATTTTATTAAAAGCAAACGAATACGAAACATTTTTGTTCGTTTTGCCCGTTTCGATTGCTTTTGTTGT
>JAFPZF010000065.1 GCA_017417385.1 Bacteroidales bacterium | reverse complement strand
CCCCTCCCCGCCTGCTGCGAAGGGCACCCAAAACCTCTCCTCAACCCGCCCGTGGTTAGCCTTGTATTAGTCTTGATATTCTCTTGACACACCTCTGTCCGCCGTTTCGCTCCTCCTCTCACCTCCCTTCCGTTCCCCTTTTCAGCGCCTCCTCGCCTCCCCGCCTCTTGTTTTCTCCTTCAAATATCTCTACCTTTGTGTAAGAGCAACTTTTTGCAAATTCTCACCACTTATGGAACCTAAGATTACTAAAAAGGATAAGCCCCTCATCAACGAACTCGCCAAGACCTACGGAAGCCTTGAGGCTATCCCCAATCATACGAACGGCTTATACCTGCGCGCCATCGCTTTTTTGTCCGGCGCCAAGCTAAAGGATGTTATCGACAACTCTTATCCGGTCTACACAGATAGCGATAGCGCGGAACTTCAATACCAGAAGTATAAATCTGACTTTTCCGCCGAAGCTGAAAGACGCGGCATAAGATTAGAGTATTTCACCTTCAAATGGGACCTCGCCGACGACTTCCATGTGTCTTTCACTATCTACCGTGGTCTTACCGATGTCAACTTCAACGGCAACCCCGGCTTCAGCTACCATGGCATCGACTGCGCTACGCTCTTCAATAATATTGAGAAGATTGCTAAGGACGACCTTGCCGCCTTCCGACAGAAAAGCGAATTACTCGTTGCCGAACTGCTCAAAATGGTCAAGAAAAAGCAGATCACGAACTCTTCTATCAAAAGCGTCACGGCCGACAAGATGGACGAGGCTGGTCTCAAATACAATCTGAAGCTCAACGAGTCCCGGCTCTACCTCGAGGTCTACGTCAGCGACTCTCAGATTCTTGGTGCCGACCTCAGCTACAAGTCTTATTTCGACGACCTCGACATCTTCATAGATTCTGCTGTGGCTATCAAGCAGGCCTACGAGAAGAACCCTAAACTCCATTTCGTTTTCAGAAGCCGACCTAAAAGATAATGTCTATGGCAACTAAGAATAACAGTCTGACTCGCTACGACCAGCAGATCGTCGCAGCTATCAGCAACTACTATAAGAATTGGACGGAGAGTAGCGGCGAGGACAAGGAGTCTGTCGCCTTCCGTATGGCTGTCGCCTATATCGCCTACTCTATCCTCAGCGACGACGTCCTCTGCAACCCGGAATACGGCCGTCACGACCGTACGAACATGAGCTACGAGTCCAAGAAGGCACTCGTCGAAACCTTCGTCAGCCACGGCGCTGTCAAGAAGGGCGACCTCAACTGCACCTGGCACCTCAACGACGATTTCGTCGTCAGCCTCTCCTTCTCCAACCTCTACGCCTATATTACTATCAACAAGCCCGAGGTCAGCCATACTAGCTACCTCGCTAAACTGGCTCCGAGCTTCTACTATCGCGCGACTAACTTCGATATGCTTATCGACAAGCTCATCTCGCTCGCCAGCGACATGAACGCCTTCCGCGATAAATATGACGTCATCCGGACTGAGGTTCTGAAGGGACAGAAGAAACAGAAGATGGGCTTCGCAACTATGAAGGCTATCGTCGACGACAAGGCTGCCGAGCACGGTCTCCTCTACAAGCTCAAGCCAGCCAAGACCTCCGCCGTCGTCGCCTTCAAGGTCAGCGACGACCAGCAGCTGGAACTGACTATGTACTATAGCTCTTTTATGAATGAGATCGACGACGTCATCGAACTCGCTGTCAACGCCCGCAAGGTCATCAGCAAATCCAAGCGCCGCTTTAGGTTTGTCAGTGTAGATTATGGCGAATGGTCGGGCTCCGAACGCTCCGACGACGAATCTACTGACTAATCGTAGAGTGTGTTTCTGAATGCTACTGCGTCACGCCTACCCAGTATGAGCCGCACCCATACGTTGTAGAGGAAGCCCAGCCCATAGCCGCATATCTGTATCGCCGACGAGACGATGCTCAGCATTGCGACCCATACGTCTCGCTCCTTCCTTAGCGAGTCTATGAATATGACACCTGCATAGATTGCGAGTGGTATGGCAAAACCCCAGTGTGCGACTATCGCCAGCACGATGAGCGCAATGAGCATTATGACAGCCACGGTCGGCAGGACATGCACGAGCTTCAACGTCCCGGGATGACGTAGGCTCAGGTCTATTCGTGCCGTCCCACTGCAAAACGTCTGCTTGAAGAAAGATTTGAAGTTCGTCCGCCTCTTGTGATAGACATACGTCTCCCTGACGAGCCATAGCTTGTAGCCTGCCTCCTTGATTCTCATGCTGAGGTCCACGTCCTCGCCATACCTCATGTTGGCAAACCCGCCGACAGCCTCGAAGACGCTGCGCCTGACGCCCATGCTGTAGCTCCTCGGGAAGAACGAGTCCATCTTCGCACTGCTACCACCCCTTATGCCACCCGTCGTGAAGACTGACGTCATCGAGTACGAGATCGCCTTCTGTATCGGCGTGAAGTACGGATGCGAGTGGTCTGCCGTCCCTATGCAATCGGCATCCTCGATGTTCATCGCCGGCTCTATCGCCTCCATGAAGCCCGCCGGCAATATGCAGTCCGAGTCGAAGAAGTACAGAAACTCGCCCTTCGCCGCCTTCGCCCCGTTGTTCCGCGCTACCGCCGGACCGGTGTTCTCCTGTCTGATATATCGGATGTTCAACTGACGCTCAAACTGGCTGACGACTTCCTCCGACGTCTTCATCGAGCCGTCCTCGACGACGACGACCTCCGTCTTGTCTATGTCATGCTGCAACGTCAGCGAGTCCAGCAACTCCCTGAGCTCCTCTGGCCTGTTGTAGACCGGTATTACTATCGAGGTCTGTATCATTCTTTGTTCTCTGTCTTGAAGCCGATCTCTACTATGCGTAGCTCGACTTTTCCTTTCGCCGAAGATAGTCTGTCCAGCTCGTTCGCCACGCCGCCTGCCAGCTCCGCCTGGTCGGACTCCTGGCGCCGCTCTGTCGAGGGGCCCAGCATCTTCAATGTTACTTCTTTAGCTCCTTTCGCTATGTTCTGGAGCGCTATGTGGACGTATCCAAGTGTCGGGTACGTCATGCCCTTCCATACCGACTTCCCGTCAACTAATATCTCGAGTGGATAGTACTTCGTCCGCCACCCTGTCGGCTTGAGCACGACCTCGGCGAGATCCGATGGCCGCGCGAATCTATAGGTCACCCACGCATTCTCTTTCGTCCCGTCAGATGTCCACTCGGTGGCCTCATTGTCGTCATAGCTGCATACTACCTTTTCTGCATTCGAGCCGGCTGTCGTTCCCGCTATCTCTATCTCCTCGATGCTCGGCATTATGGACGGTGTCGACGGCGTCTCCCCTCGTGTCAATGCGCATGGCAGGGTCATCCGCGGATTGTAGTTCTCTATGTCGACCTTCTCCGCCGTCAGCTCTATCTGCGCCCCCTTTAGGCCTTTTGCTGTTGCCTTTACTACTATCTTGCCTGGCGTCGTGGTGCTCCTGACAAAGACCCTGTTGACTCCACACTCAGCTGGCAACGTCTTCGCCAATATGTAGTTGTCGAAGTTGTTGTTTGCGTCCGAACTGTCCAGCAACCCTGCCTCTTTCTTGCCGACTTTCCCAGCCTCCTTCTGCTCCGATGAGCTATACGCCCCCTTGCGGGTTGCTATTCCACCCCTCCACTCACATGGTCCCGTAGTTGTGAACGTGACGTCTGTGAACGCCGTCGGGCATCGCCTACCGTCCTTATCGACTATCTCGAACTCAATCAATGCCAGGTCCGCCCCGTCAGCCTTCATTCCCTGTGGGTTCTGTATCGTGTGGAGTCTTATGTGGTGCGGCTTCCCGACGGTCTCTATCGTGTCTGTCGTCACCACCCGACCACCTTTGTAGCCCTTTGCTATCAGCGTGCCAGGCACATACGAGACCTTGTCAAAAGTGAACAGATAACAACTCGACTGCCTGCCCTTTCCGAGTGTCTTGCCGTTGAGGTATAGCTCGACCTCGTCTGCTGTCGATATCACGTAAACTGGCTTCGAGACACCATCCTCGTAGTTCCAGTGACCGACGATGTGTGTCCCCTCCTCCTCGGGGTCCACCCATCCATTCCACATCACACGATGAGCATAGAATGCGTCCTTCGCTATCCTCATCGCATCTACGACACCGCTTGTCCTGTAGTTGCTCTCGCCCCTGAAGTGCGTGTTGGTGTCCGAGAAGATTATCTTAGCTCCGCCACTGTTGACTCGTCGCCCTGTGCCCGGACGCTCCAGGTAATAGTCGTACCACGCGTCGACCATCTTCACGGCGAACATGTCCATATTCTGATTGTACTCGCTGGCGGGCTTTCCTCGATACGTCGGACCGTCGCCATGCTTATGATATGGCGGCGTCCACTCGTCCCAGTACTTCCTGAGCCCCTCGTCCCTGCAGTACTCCATCATCCACATCGGCTTCCCTGCACTCTTGTTGACGTATAGCATCTCGCCGCCATACTCAGCCAGGTCGTCGTCGAGCATCTCCCTGCAGCCGATAGCCCTGCCTCCGTGAGGATCGTAGTCGTCCCTGATAGGTTTCATCTCCTCCATGTGCTGCGCAGAAATTCCCTTGTTGCCGCACTCGTAGAATATTATGCTCGGATTGTTTTTGAAGTAGTTTATCGCGTCGCGCATGACGGCCTTGCGCTGCTCCCATCGTCTGTCGTCGACGTCCTTCTCGGCGTCGCCAGCTGGCATCGCCTGCATCATCCCGACTCTGTCGCAGCTCTCGACGTCCTGACGAGATGGCGCCACGTGCATCCATCGAATCAGGTTTCCGCCGCTCTCAACCATCAAGCCGTTAGAGTAGTCGGAGAGCCACGCCGGTATGTCTATGCCAACAGAGGGCCATTCGTTTGTCGTCCGCTGCGCATATCCGTGAACCATTATGACCCTGTCGTTCAGGTATATCTTGCCATCCTTGAACTCCGTCTTTCTGAAGCCTGTCCGCGTCTCGACGGCGTCACTCTCCTGCCCGTCGTCGTCAACTATGCTCGTGCGGGCCGTATACAAGTATCCGTAGCCCCAGCTCCAGAAGTGGAGACCACTGAACTTATGCTCGCTCTTTAGCGTCACAGTCCGCCCTGGCATGATAGCATGTGGCTCGCTCGTGAAACTACCGATCGACGTTCCCTCCGCGTCTAAGAGTTCACTCTTGAGCCTGACGACCTTCTGCGTCTCGCTCTCGTTTCTCATCTGACTCTCGACGTGGACAGTCGCTGTCTTCCCCGCGATGTCATAGTCCGTCGCATAGACGTAGATTCCGCGAGTCTTCAGGTTCGAGTACAATGGCAGTGTCTGATACAGCATCGGCATCATGTGCAGGAAAGTGTTCTTGGTGATACCTCCATAGTTGACGTTGAAGTTCTTGTCGTTCCACTGATAACGGCTGCCCGACGCCTTCTCGTGATACTGCCAGTCGTTGTCGACCCTTATCGCTATCACATTCTCCCCGTCGCGCAAGGCCGTTGTCAGGTCGTAGCCCGAGGCCGTGATGCCGTTCTCCGTCTCGCCTACCAGGATTCCGTTGACATAGACCATCGCCGCCTGCCGGACTCCCTCGAGCTCCAGAAACGTCTTCTTCGTCTTGCAGTCAGTCAAGTGGAAGTGCTTCCTATACCATACGACAGTATCGCTCAGGTGGTGGATAGCGACGGCGAAAGCCTCGTCCTCGTTGAAGGCTCTCGGGAGCGTGACACGTCTCCATCCGCTATCGTCGACGGACACCTTCTCCAGACCTTCGGCGTCGCCGACGTGGAGCAGCCACCCTCCGTTGAAGTTCACCGTCTCCCTCGCCATGCAATTCACGAGCCCGGTCAGCATTATCACCATGCCGACCACAGCCTTTCGCAACCACGCTCTATCTACTATCGCCATACGATATGTCTTGATATTAGGAATGTTCGAGACCGACCCGTTTTGCAACACATTGCAAAGATCCTCTATCTCTTCCGCTTGATAAAATTATGATTGAAACTCTATTCGTAAAAGGCATGTGGCAAGAGGCCGCCCCCCCCTGCCACATACGTTTCCATATCCTATTCTCTGCACAATGGTGCACATGCCTCCTTGAGCCACTCGAGATCCGCCCCCTCCAAGAAACCAGAGAGCGCAGAGTAAACCTTCGCGTGATACTCGTCGACCCACTTAATCTCGGCGTCAGTCAGGAGGTTGACCTTGATAGGCTCCTTGTCGATAGGCATCATCGTGACAGTCTCGAAGGCGAAGAAACGCCCGAAGCCCGTCTGCTTAGCCTCACGGCAGACGACGAGACTCTCCGTCCTGATGCCGTGACTACCCTCGACGTAAACGCCTGGCTCGTCGCTCGTCAGCATGCCAGCCTCCATAGCGACGTCGATACCCTTCTTGCTTATCGACTGCGGACCCTCGTGGACGTTGAGACAGAAGCCTACGCCATGACCAGTCCCGTGACCGTAGTCGACGCCGTATCTCCACATGCAGCTTCTCGCCAACGAGTCGAGCTGGATACCCTTAGTTCCCTCGGGGAATATCGCCGTCGCCAGAGCTATGTGTGCCTTCAGGACGAGAGTGTAGTGAAGACTCTCAATGTCAGTCACCTCGCCCATGGCGAACGTCCTCGTGACGTCCGTCGTCCCGTCGTAGTACTGAGCGCCAGAGTCGACCAGCAGCAGGCCACGTGGCTCGATGACAGTGTTGCTCTCGATCGTCGGCCTATAGTGGACAATTGCCGCGTTAGGTCCCCATGCAATGATATTCTCAAACGAGTCAGAGATATAGTTCTCGCCCTCCTTACGGAGATTCGTCAGTTTCTCGGAGGCGTCGAGCTCCGTAATCCTCTCCTTCTTGACATTTTCCTTTATCCAACGGGCGAACTTCACGAGTGCGACGCCATCCCTGACGTGCGCGTTCTTGATCTGCTCAATCTCATGCTGGCTCTTGCAGCCCTTCAGCATCAGAATCATGCTATCGCCCTCAATCCTGACACACCTCTTAGGGATCCCTGCGGCGCACAGCGAGTTGAGGCGCTTCGGGTCGTAGAACACCTTGGCGTCCGTCGGGGTCAGCTTGATGTCCCTCAAGAACGACTCGTAGAGCGAGATCTTGATCCCGTCCGCCATCAGGGCAGCGCCATCGGCCTCCGTCAACTTGTTCGGATTGATATAGAGCGTTGCCTCGTCAGTATCGATGATCATGTAGGCGTAGAAGACAGGGTTGTATTCAACCTCGTTGCCACGGAGGTTCGTCAGCCAGGCGACATCGTCGAGTGAGGCGATAATATATCGAGTGACGTGCTGCGCCTCCATCTTCTTGCGGACGAGCGCCAATTTCTCCTTGCGGCTCATGCCCGTAAACTTCACGTCGTGCTGCCAAACGCTGAGAGCCGACATTTCGCCGATGCCCGTCATATAGGTCTCGACGAGGCCGATGTCTCCGCGGAGCTTAATGCCGAACATCGACAGCGTGCTGTCCCACCGGCGGAAGTCCGCTGCGCTGACCGTCAGGCCGTCGACGCCCACGACAGCG
This sequence comes from Bacteroidales bacterium, assembly GCA_017417385.1. Taxonomy (GTDB): domain Bacteria; phylum Bacteroidota; class Bacteroidia; order Bacteroidales; family Marinilabiliaceae; genus W3P20-009. The sequence goes on along the minus strand of JAFPZF010000065.1, from coordinate 3,160 downwards.
CCGCTCGGCAACAGATAAGTCAGATACTCTATCGGGTCTGGCACACCAGGCAGTCCCTCTTTATGCAGTTCGATGCAGGAGCCTCGCAGCTGTGCCTCTGCCTGAATATAATATCTGCTGTCGGTCCAAAGGCCGGCATGGTTGCGCGTGACGACGAGCGTACCCGCCGAGCCGTTGAAGCCCGAGAGGTACTCACGGAGGTGCCAATATGTCGAAGGGTACTCACTCCCATGCGAGTCTGAGCTCGTCACTATACATGCATCAATGTTCTCCCTGTGCATCAGTTCTCTGAGAGCGATGATTCTGTCGTTTGTTACCATATCTTTTCGTTGTTTAGTTGTATTCTTGTAAGAGACTATTCCTTGTATTCCTAAGACGAGAGGCTTACGCTCTTCACCTTTTCGACGGCGCTGACGCTCTTGACGAGCTTATCTTGACAGGCCCGGCTACCGAGCGTCAGTCTCAGCGTCACCTTACAGCTGTCAGTCTCGTTGTCTATCGAGAGCGAGTCCGTCTTAACCCTGACGCCGGGCAGCGATGCAGCAGACTTCAGCCTGTCTACGTCTGGCATCGTCCCCTCGATCCTGATAGTCATAATATAGTTGTCGCCGTCGATTCTCAGCAGACGCTCGATTCTGTCGACCGTCACGAGGACGAAGAGCGTCATTGCCGTCAGCACAATAGCGCCGAGATAGAGACCGGCGCCAGCCGTCATGCCGATAATAGACGTCTGCCAGATACAAGCCGCCGTCGTCAGACCCTGCACGCCACCCTTACTCTTCACAATCGCCCCGGCTCCGAGGAAGCCGACGCCCGTCAGCACCTGAGCCGCTATTCTACCCGGGTCGCCGTTCAAGAGGTCCGGATAGATCTGAGGAATCCATATCGAAATCACCACGGCGCATGCCGAGCCCAGGCATATCAGAGTGAAGGTACGCAGACCTGCGTCGCGTCTCTTGAACTGACGCTCGGCGCCAATGCACAGTCCGAGGACCAGCCCCAGGAGGAGCCTCACCATCGTCGATCCAAGAGTTATCCGTGTCTCGGCAATCGACATCAATAAGCTGTCAATCATCTCAGTCATTGGAATCGAATATCTTTGATAGTTGCCTCTCCGACAGCCTTGTTGAGTTCCTCGATAATCCGTCCCTTAATCATCACGAGCTGGGTACGGACCATGCTAGACTTCAGCAAGACATGAAGGACGCCGTCTTTCACGAACACCTTGTCCGTCGCCCTGCCGACAGTCGGGCCGACGACCGTCGACCACAGAGCCTCGGCGCGACGCTCCAAGAGTTTCGCTCCTATACCCTCCTCCCTGAGGTAGTCTTGCACGACCTCAGACAGTCGCTTAGACGTGTCCCATTTGGGTCTGAGGAAGTAGTCCTGTCCAGCCTCTGAGTTTCTATTTGACGAGTCCGTATTCTCCATGTCGCTACAGATTTCAACCTTAAAGTTACGCAAAATATCGCCTCGTTGCAGTCAAGCGGCTTCCTTTTTCTATTTTGCAGTCTTCTCTTTCTCCATCTGCTGTATCAGCAAGACGTTCAGACGCTCGACATCCGTCAGCTGAATATTGTTAGACTCGGCAGGCCTATACCAGCCGCAGCTGGCGAAATAGTCCTTCAGGTCGGTCGACTCGAAAGAGTAGCCATGGGCAGCCATGATAGCGTTGCGCATGAGCCGGAGGACCTCGGGGCTCAACCTATATATCCCGCTGTTCAGCACCCTTGCGGACGCGAACGCCCAGCGGCTCTTCGACCTGTCAGCCCACCGCAGATCGAGCACCCTTTTCCCGTCCTTCTCGAAACCGACATTCTCATCCTGTCGGCAAGACGCCAGACGCACTCCCTCTGTCGTGACCTCGACCATCCAAGTTCCTGCCCACTCCGACTTACCGGCTATCTCAACGACGCCGCTCGGGAGACCATTGAACATCAGCGTCTTGTAGCTACACTTATCCTTTCCGAGAGCAATCTTGCCATTGTCAATAGTCACGTTTTTTGCGTTCTTGGCATCAGACTCGTATCTCCCGACAATCATTGCCTCCCAGTCGTCACGGCTCTCCGCCTCCAAAGACTTCGTCGTCTCAGAGTAAACCCGTCGGACGTTTTCGCCGTCATGTTCGACCAGAATCCTCTTACCCGCCAACGATCTCATCTCGAAAGTCGTCTCAGTGTCGTCCTCGGCGTCGACCCACGTCGCGTAGTAGCGGCCGGACTCGCCCGTCACAGGCAGCAGTACAATCGTCGTGCTCTCGCCCTCGCTCCTACTCTCGAGGACCGTCTGCTGACCGTTACCCTTGCTTGCAACGAAAATGCTCATACCGTCGTACCAGTTCGTCCCGCTGACAATCTCCTGGGCCGACATGCCTGTCGCCATCGCACACGACAATAGTATCAACGCGTTCCTCATGATTCCGTGTTTTAGACATCCTCCGCAAATATATCCTTTTTTCCGTGTCCGTCGTCCCTCTTTTGCGATATTTCAACATTTAGAGTCAGGCAGGCTGCCAAGAGAAGTCGCCCATGGGGGTGATAGAGGCGAAGACAGGGGGCAGACCATCGAAAACACGCCAGTAGAGGTCGGAACAGTCCTCTGAGCAAGAGCCTTCTTCGCCATAGATAGCATAGAGGTAGAAAGTCCCGCATGAGGGGGAGACGAGGGCACCGAGATATTCACAGGTGTCGCTGACAGGGAGACGCCTGCGCGACGTCTTGAGAGTGGCGACGATGCCACTATACGCCGAATCCTCCTCCATCAGTTCGCGAATGACGACCGTCCCTCTTGACGACTTCGCCTCGGCGACACCTTGCCACTTGTCTGGGAAGACCAAACAATACTTAGAAGTCAGCACCTCCATAAGCCGTTGCCTCAGAGCTTAGTTCTCAATAACGTAGTAGCCAGCCTCGCTCGGGTGGTCGAGAATCAGGCTACCGCTTTTCTCCTTGCGCAGCAACAGCATCATCCAGAGGTCACCTGTCGCAGAGGCTATCGAGATGAGGCCGAAGAACAAGAACACCTTAAATCCGCAAAACCCATTACGAATTTGTTGAAATAGTGAACACTTTGATATAACGCAAATAATTGTGTTGACAAATGGTTCTCATGCCAACAAAAATGATAAGAAATCGCATAACTCCCCCCTCCCCATACGGGT
>JAFPZF010000064.1 GCA_017417385.1 Bacteroidales bacterium | reverse complement strand
GCTGTCACTCTCCAGCAGTACTTCATCCCAGGCTCAAGGGCAAGTGCGGCTGGTATCACCTCTACAAATCGCCCTGCAGTCTCGGTCGTGTAGATTGGCGGAATGGATGCCGCCACTGCTTGCGCTAGCACGCCCTCTATACGCCTCTCCCACATCTCGAAGCGGTACATGACGGCTGTCGCACCACCCGTAAACTTCGACGCCTGCCATGTGAAAGACAGTGGCAGTGCGGCATTACTCGGCGCATTCTCGCCCTCCTTCGGGTATGTCAGCACTGGCGGCTTATAGCTCGTTATCCACGCTGTCGCCGTGCCTACGTTCGAGATTACTTTGTTAGTGTAGAAGTGCCTTACGCTGACCGAAAACTTCCACAGTCCCGCTGGCAGATGCCCACTCTTCTGGTACGCAGCTTTTGAAAAACCTTTGAAATTGAGATTGTTGAGATTGAGATACTGCGCAAAATCGTCACCCGTCAGCACTCTTGCCTCGCCGCCACCGAGAAACATTGGCGCTACAGCCTGCGTCGGTATGCTCTCAATAGTGATGCCCGCGCTCTCCATCTTGATGTGGAGTTTCACGGGTATCTCCGTGATTGTAACGTCGTTGACAAGCAGGTTTACCATCAACCGTGTGCTACCGCTCTCCGCCATCGTCGATAGCGACGTCGTATATGGCGGCGTCAGTATCGTCGTGACGGTAATAGGTGCCCGCTGAGCAAATGTCACTAAGCTCAGCAGTAGGAAAACCAGTATGTTGACTATTCGCTTCAAAGTTCTCTTCTCGAAGTGATATTTGCGGGTCTGCACATCACTGTCTCATTAGAACCCGCAAAGTTATCTGATTTTCATTGAATGGTCAATAGTTGAACTCGCACCCGCTTTTAACTTCTAAAGAGCCGAGAGGCTATTTTGAGATGAGCGACTAACTTCTATCATTCTGCATCAAAATTAGCCAAAATCTCCCCCATGCATTAGCCTTGGGTTAGACCTGTATTAGACCTAACACCTCTCCGCCCCCAATTGCTAATTGCTAATTGCTCATTCCTAATTGCTAATTGTTGTCGAGCTTTTTCTGACCTACCATCAGCCCCCCATACAAAGACCCGTCTCTTATGGCCTTGATGGTATTCCGCCTCCCGACGTGCGCAAAGGCTACGATTGCTATCGGTATGAAGACTATCGTCAATATGCTCGTCACCGGCCTCACGGGTATCCATACTACGCATGTCGTCATCAACCATACTGCTACGGCTATTACGAGACATGCGGTGTTCTCGCTATACCAGCTCAACCCCGTCGTCCCTATCTTGGCCTCTACCCATTCTACTATGCTCCTGTACATTATCCTGACTCCAAGGAACAGTAGCAACAGCCCACAGACTCTCAGCAGCCACAGGCTCGCCCTCTCCTCTGTCTTCCCGGACATCTCGCTCGCCGCATGCTCCCCCTCCTTCATCCCTATGTAATACTCGTCGTCGGTCTCGACGGGCACTATCGTCCCGCCTCTGACTACTCCCAAGACGCTGACCGTCGCCTCCGGCTTGACGCTGCTGAACTTTATCCTGACGTCCCCTATCTGCGCTATCCTCTCGTCCCTGCCGAGATACACTGTGTTCTTCGAGACGTGGACCCAGTCTCCATAATACTTCTCATCGACTTTCCACCCCTTCTTCACGGCCGCCATCTTCATGACGTCCATGCCGACTTTCCGCTTCTGCCACTCTTCCATCCCGACCGCCGTCTCACAACTTCCCCCCATATACGTGGCGAGCTCCTTGCTCAACTTGTACGCCCCAAATGTTATCGTATTTGATGCTGTCCGGCCACTGCGAACTGTCTTGAGTACGTAGTTGACAGACCGCAACGAACTGTTTGTGAATATGGATGAGTTGACGGGCGCGTCACACCACATATCTACATATACGGGAATGCTGGTATACACCTCGCCGTCCGTATCGCAGTTGCTGTGATGTATGATGTACGAGCTCTTCTGCTTCTGGCACTTCTGATAATATTCGACTCTCCTGTCGAGGACGAGCGCCTGCTCCGAGACTCCATACGCACTGTCCATTAGCGTCTCATCGGTCCTCGCCGTGCCGACCGCATGGACGACTTTGCCCTCCAGCGACGCATCGACGCTCCCTATGTCTCCTATCTCGACCGCCCGATCTGCCAGTCCTGCACGCTCTACGTTGTTCGACTCGCTCGCAACGACTATCACGATTCCGCCTATCAGCAGCAGCAGCCCTGCCCCAATGACTATATGTGTCGCCCCTATCTTCATCTGTTTCGTCTTTCCGCTAAGTTAATCATTTATTTCGACTTGCAACTCTCTGCGCCGACTTCTTGACCCCTCCGCCACCTCTTCCCGACCACCTCCCGAGTACTTCTTCCTATCATACAATCTACTATCCCTCAACTCCTTACACCTTCTCACTAATCAACTTACGCCCGTTTCCCTACATCATCTAACCATAAAAAGTGCCAATAAGTCTGAATAACGGGCTTTCACCGAAAAAACAACCGAGTTCGCTGAAATTGTTTTCCTAGGCGAGAACGTCAGACTAAAATTGCAGTGTCCAAAGCGAAACAAGGAGGGTATATGGGAACTTTAATGACTGAACTGCATAATAAGGCCTGCGAGATGAACGCCATCTCGCTGGAAGAGATGAGCGGCGTCAAGCTGATGAACAGGACTGACACGAAATATGTCATCTCCCTCGACGAACTTGGTGACTTGATGGAATATGCTAAGCAATTCTATCGTATCCAGGAGACTAACGGCGAACGTCTGATCGCCTACGAGACTACTTACTACGACACAGACGACTGGGCTATGCTCAGGCAGCATACTACCGGACGTCTGACGAGAGAGAAGGTCCGCGTCCGTACCTACGTCGGCAGCAACCTGACTTTTGTCGAGGTGAAGAAGAAGAACAACCACGGACGGACGAAGAAAAAACGTACTGAGGTGGCTGTCGACTGCCACGCCTGTCTTGACGACGTCGCAAAAAGCTATGTCGACTCCAACTCTTTCTTCGCCGCCGACAGCCTTAGCCCAGCTATCGCCAACAGGTTCAAGCGTATCACTCTCGTCAACAACGAGATGACGGAGCGCCTGACTATCGACCTCGACCTCTCGCTCGTCAACTGCAGGACGACATCCTTCGTCAGGCTTCTCAATACTGTCATCGTCGAGGTTAAGAGAGACGGCCGACAGCCTAGCCACATTACGGACTGGCTCAAGGCAAGACGTATCAAGGAGTCCGGCTTCAGCAAATACTGCTACGGCGCTCTCCTGACCGACGGAAACCTCCCGATGGGTGTGATGAAGAAAAAAATCAGACGTCTCATGAGACGAGGCCTGCTGCCCGCACCCACTGAGTCTCTCCACCGTTTCGCTGCATAAACCAACGTATTTGCAAAATTATAAAAATATGGAAACTATAACAGAAAAACTGACAACTTGCTGCGCTGCAAGCATGGAGGATCTGATGATCCGCTTCGGCCTCAACATGATCGCTGCTCTCGCTATGGCTGGCTACCTCTACTATCGCCGCAGCCAGAGAAAGGACTACTTCTTCGCCTTCACCCTGATGAGCGTCGCTATTTTCTTCCTCGTCTACTTTATGATGGGCATGGAGAGGGCTAAGGCTACTATGGGCGTCGGACTCGGTCTCTTCGGTCTCCTCTCTATCATGAGGTTCCGGACGGACTCTATGCCCGTCAGGGAGATGACCTACCTCTTCGTGATCATCTGTCTCGCCGTCACTCACGCTATGGGCGACAGCTATTGCGAACTCTTCGCCGTCGACGCTGTGACTATGGCGACGGTCTGGATCCTCGACATGGCTCTCAAGGAGTCCTGCAGCAAACTGATTATGTACGACGACATAACGAAGATTCAACCTGAAATGAGAGCCGCCCTCATCGAGGACCTCACGGCTCGCACTGGCCTCAAGATTACTAAGGTGGAGGTCGGACATATTGACTTTCTCCGAGATATGGCTATGATTAGGGTCTTCTACGAGAAGAACGAACTCTCGCCCTCTTCGACCGACATCGAGTCTATGACTAAGTTTCCTAAGGAGGACTGAGCTATGAGAAGGTGCATTATGACGGCCTCCATCGCCGTCCTTTCGAGCGCAGCGTGCCTGTCGCAGGTCTCTGTCGACTCAGACCCTAAGGACTTCGGTCTCTGGGGCGAAGTCGAAGCTGAATGGGGGCTCGGCAAGAAATGGTCTATCGGTGCCGACTTCGAGGTCCGCACTCAAGACGTCGTCGGCTCTCTGGCAAGATGGTCCGCAGGCCTCGGCGTCGAGTTCAAGCCTGCTAAGTTCCTGTCACTGGAGTCTGGCTACAGTCTTATCGATAGTCACTACGTGCCGAGTCTGACTAGCAAGGGCAACATCCTCGACGAGTATTGGAGGATTAAGAACAGGTTCTACGCCGGCGCCAGGCTGAAAGCTAAATGGGGCATCGTCCGCCCAAGTCTCCGCCTCCGCTACCAGTTGACGGCTAAAAGCGAGGTCTCAGTCGCTAAGTACAAAAGCGACGGCGTCACGCGTAAGGACAATGAGCTCAAGGAGAGCTCTACGGAGAACATTGCTAGGACGAAGGCGGCTCTCGAGTTTAAGACTAACACGCTCCTCACGCCCTTCGCCTCTTTCGAACTCTACAACGACCTCGGCGACGGCTTGTCCCTCGACAAGTCTAGGCTGAACGTCGGGACGGACATCAAGCTCAACAAGCGTCACGCCCTCTCTGTCGGATACGTCAGGACATTCTACTCGGACGACAACAACGACAACGACGGCTGCCACAACGCTCTGTCTATCGGATACAAGATTAAGATGTAGAACTAAAATGATATTATCTAAGGAAACTATGAAAAGAGCAGGAATTATTGCATCTGTGATAGCAGCTATCATCTTCGGCTGCAACACTAAGGAGGACGACTACGCCCTGGAGTCTGCCGAGGACTCCTCGACTTCTACGTCCGAGGAGGACAAGCGCTCCAGCTCCGAGGCTAACGAGAGTCTCGAGAAGAGAGACACGACGGACAACGTCTCGAAGATCTCTATCGCTAAGAGGCTGACTATCACTTGGAACGGCACCGTGGCGTCTATCGACAGCGTAGCTGAAAATGTCTCGGTCTCTATCGAGGGCGCCTCTGTGACTGTCAACAGCTCTGCCGAGGGTATCGAGTACGTCCTGAAGGGCGCTACTGAAGACGGCAACATCAAAATCTACAGCGAAAAGAAATACAAGCTGACTCTCGATGGCGTCTCCCTCGCCAGCAAGTCCACTGCGGCTATCAACAATCAGGGTAAGAAGTCGCTTTACCTCAATGCCGCCGATGGCACGACTAACTACCTCTCGGACGCCTCGACAAGCTACACTGATGCCGACGCCTCCGAGGATGTCAAGGGTTGTCTGTTCTCCGAAGGACAGATTGTCTTCGGTGGCAACGGCTCTATCGTGGTCTCTGGCAACAGTAAGCACGCTATCGCCTCCGACGACTATATTGTGATCGGCGACAACGTCAACATCTCTGTCAAGGCGAGCGTCAAGGACGCTATCCACTCCAACGACTACATCGCTATCGAAGGCGGCTCTCTGTCTATCAGCGGCTGTGGCAAAGATGGTGTCGAAAGTGACGAGGGCGCTATCGAGATCAGTGGCGGAACTCTCGACATCGAGACGAACGGGACGGCAAGCAAGTGTCTCAAGAGTCTTGGCGACATCCGTATCTCCGGCGGACTGATAACGCTGAAGAGTTCCGGCAACGGCGAATGGGACAGCAGCGAGGCTGACTACTCCAACGCCGGCTGTATCAAGACGAGTGGTAACGTCGAGATCTCTGGCGGCACCCTGACGGCTACTGCGACTGGCAAGGCGGGTCGCTGCATCAAGGCTAATGGCGATTGTAACATCAGCGACGGCAAAGTGACCCTGTCTTCCTCGGGTGAATATATCCAGCAGAGCGGTCAGGACTACAACACGTCTTTCGGACTGAAGGTCGGCGGCAACATGAACGTTAGCGGCGGTGATCTCTCGGCTACTGTATCCGGCAGCGGCGCCAAGGCTATCAAGGTCGACGGCTCCTATTCCCAAAATGCTGGCTCAATTTCCGGAATGGCAAGCGGCAGCAGTCTCGGCGGCTCCAACGACAGGATGATGGGTCCCTGGGGTAGCAGCAGCTCGACGGGCAACACCGCCCGCGCTAAGGGCGTCAAGGTCGAGGGTAACATGTCTATCTCTGGCGGCAGCCTGACTGGCTACTCTAAGACTCACGAGGCTATCGAGACTAAGGGCACTCTGGAGGTGTCCGGCGGTGAGATCTACGGTCAGTCGGACTCTGACGATGCTATCAACTCCGCCTCGACGATGACTATCTCCGACGGCTACGTCTGCGCCTACGCTACGAGCAACGACGGTCTCGACGCTAACGGCAATCTTTATGTCAAGGGCGGAGTGGTCTTCGCCGTCGGCTCGACTACTCCTGAAATGGCTGTCGATGCCAACACGGAGGGGGGCTTCAAGCTATATGTCTCTGGCGGTACTCTGATGACTGTCGGCCCTCTCGAAAGCGGCGCTCAGCTGACGCAATCTTGCTACTCGGCATCGAGCTGGAACAAGGGTACTTGGTATGCTATGTCGGTCGGCGATAAGTCTTTCGCCTTCAAGACCCCGACATCCAACGCCGGTAGCGGCATCGTGCTCTCCGGCTCTACGACACCTACTCTGAAAAGTGGCGTCACCATCAGCGGCGGTACGTCTCACTTCGCTGGCGTCGGAACTGTTGTGGAAGATGGGACTATCAGTGGCGGCTCATCTGTCAACTTGAGCGCCTACTCGTCTGGCGGCTCTATGGGTGGCCGATTCGGAAGATGAATTAGTGGGAAGTTCTTGAAATAGAAATTTCATAGTTTGTGTGTAACCTGAAAGAGTGAGGTAGAGGCTCTCCCCCCTACCCCACTCTTTTCTTATTCTGCTCGTTTCTCTGACCTCTAAATCAGAGTGTTGTCTTCCCCTTGTCAAGCGTAGTCTTCCCGTTCTTGTCGAGCGTCGTCTTACCATTCTTGTCAAGCGTAGTCTTACCGTTCTTGTCAAGCGTCGTCTTACCGTTCTTGTCAAGAGTCGTCTTACCATTCTTGTCAAGAGTCGTCTTACCATTCTTGTCAAGCGTCGTCTTACCATTCTTGTCGAGCGTTGTCTTGCCATTCTTGTCAAGCGTAGTCTTACCATTCTTGTCAAGCGTAGTCTTCCCGTTCTTGTCAAGCGTCGTCTTACCATTCTTGTCAAGCGTAGTCTTTCCGTTCTTGTCAAGTGTGGTCTTGCCCTGCGGGTCGAGCGTAGTCTTGCCCGTGACCTGCGCCGAGGCAAATGTCCCTACAAGGAAGAGGGACAGAGCGATTGTTAACAACTTCTTCATCTCACCTGATATTTAGTTTTCAGTTATTCTATCTGCCAACAATTGTTAGGGCTCTGCCGGCTGCTCCTCAGGATTGGCCGAAGGCTCCTCGCCCTCCTTAGCCTCTCCCTCGTCCTGCTGCTCTGTCTCCGTACTCTCCTCCGCCTCCTGTTCCGGCTCCTCTTCGACAACCTCTTCCTCGACTGTCTCTTCTTCCTCCTGCTCTTGCTTGCCTCCCTCCTTATACTCGCCATACGGATCTGCCGGTATGTGGTTGAGTCCGAAGTTCTCCTTGAAGTAGTCCAGATACTCCTGAGGCGCCACCTGATACATAGCATCACGCGATCTGTCACGCCTCAACTTCGCCTGCTTCTCCTCGATCGCAAGCGCAAGGTCTGGATTGGACGACAGTACGCTCGTGGTGTTGTAACCATCCTTCAGTCGATAGTCGAAGAAATACCATTTCCCTCCGTCCATCGAAAGCAACATCTTGATTCGAGAACCCTTGTTCTTCTTCAACAAAAACTCTGCCTGAATCTTCACCTTCCGACAAACTTTGCAATATTTCATCATCATCAGGTTGACTGTCGTGTCACAGACATACGAACGCTTCTCTGTGCTCCACGTCATCTGGAACTTGTCGAACGTGAAGACTGGACCATCAGCTGGCAGTGGCGCTACGTTATAGTCATAGTAGTTCCTCGACGCTTCCTTGATGGCAACAAGAGACATTGGGTCATACAACTCCTTCAGTCGAGACGTGTAATGATACGGCGCCGTATCGCACTTCGGCGCACTGCTCGTCAAGATGTCCTTATATAGGAGCGTCGTCACCTCAGACCCGAGGAAGAAGTCCATGTTCATCAAGAGGTCGGTCGTGATGGTATTCGTCGACCTGTCATGATACATGTCACCACTGGTCCTGATGTCCATATCGGAATTGCCCCTCTTGTTGAGGAACACCTGGAGGTCAACTGGTCCGAAGGAGCGTATCCTATCCTTCTCGGGATCAAAGACCATATAGCTTCCCGGCTTGTCAAGCGAGTCGAGTTTCTCCTGCGAGATGAGCGTGAACCCACCAAGCGCTCCACTGTAGAGGAGCAGCCCGTCCTCAGGATGCGCCATGACGACATCGCTGACGTCCTTCCTCTGCTCAAGGAACGTGGAGTAGATATGGATGGAGTCCTTGCGTATGTAGAACGCCCTATACGTCTCGTCTGCTTTGCTCTTTCCCTTTCCCTGCGTGGTCTTGAATGTGCGCGCCTCTATCGGTATCCTGACGCTATGTGGGTCGATGATAGACTTGAATCGGACGTAGTTACGCGGACCATGTGCCGCACTGTGTATCATCTTGGCTCCTCCGTCAAACTCTAGCAGCTGACGCCCGCCTCGCAGCTCGACGTCTCCCTTGAACATGAAGTGCTCGTCGAACGGCATCGGGTCGCTCACGGTTCCCTTCGCGACTGTCTCACCGTCGTCTGTGACTATCTCACCAAAATAGACGTTGTTATGCCCATTGGTGTTGTCGACGAAGTCATAGTTGCCATGTCCCTTATACTTCTTCGCACCCTCTATCTGTATGTGCGCATTTGTTATGTAATGCTTGATGCTGTCATTGCCGACGTCGACCTTGACTTTGTCAAATGGGTCCATGACGGCATTCTTTCGTATCGTGACGAGGTCTCCCTTGTTGATGTGCACTCGCGCATCCGCCACGTCTATGAAGTCGACGTCCTCACATCGTAGCGTGTTGGTGTTCCTGTCGAACGTCGCGACTGGCACTAGGAAGTTAAGGCTATCGCCCCTCTCCTTCGTGCAGACGAATCGGTTACCCTCCGACCCCTTCTGTCCGATGGTCTCGGCGTTCTTGTCGATGTTCCATGTGTAGTTCTTGACCATCGTCTTATATTTGATGGTCGCAAACTCCTTCTCGTTGCCTTCGTCGGCCATGAACGAGAAATATCCCTCGCGCTTGTCGAAGTCTATGAACGACGACTGGCTACGTCGATTGATCTCTCGCGCTATACTGCGCTCCTCTCTCATGATTCGCGCTATGATGGTGTCCTCCTGGATTGCGTCGTTGTAGTACTTTCTTCGTATCGACGACTTTACTTTGTTATAGACGTGACGGTCCTTCTTCGCGACGATGTCTCGCCTTAGCTCCCCAGACTGTAGCACCTGCTGCTCGTTCTCGATGGTGTACGAGGCGAAGTACGACGTATCCGCACTGATTGTATGGTCCGTGAACTTCATGACTCCACTCTCGAGCGCCGACGCCTCGAGCGTTGCTCGCCCGAGGCCCTTCAATCCTGTCGGCGTCACCCTGAGCATGCCGTCCATCTCGCACTCGAACCCGGTCTCGCTCCTTTGCGTCGGGAACATGTGGAACTTCCCTAGTGTGTTCTTGACGTCGAGATGATCCTCCTGCGGATAGAACTCGAGCCATGACTGACCCGGCACCTCGAAGTTGTTGGCGTCTCGCGTCGACTGGTTCCGCCCGAGTTCCACTCCCGGATACGTAGGACTTCCCTTATCGACTTTCTCGACGTCGAACTGGCTAGTCGTCCCCTCGACATGGTCTGGCAAGAACAGGAAGGCTTCCTTGCTCTCGGACTTGCTCGTGAGATACTCTATCCTCCCGATTCCTTTGAGTCCCTCATTGCTGAGATCGACTATGTTGAAGAATCGTGCCTTGTCTCCGTATATCGGGAATCCGTCCTCTGGCGATGCCTGTGTAAACCCGAGCGAATGGTCGCGCCCTCGTATCTCGAGGTCATGCTCGATGTCTGGGAATATTCCGGTCGTCAAGACTCCATGGAACGGCAAGTTGCTGTTCGTGATGTTATTGATATCGTCAAACGTGAAAGTGTCCACCGTGAAGTAGAAGGTCTCTCGACTATACTGCCCGTTCTGGATTCGCGGGTCGTCATAGTATATCTTCGCAGGCCTCGTCGAGTTCAACCGCGGATAACCGACTGTGTTCATCTTGCCACTCTTGTTCCCAGGGTCGTCTATCTGGATTAGGCCCGAGAGGTCGTTCAAGACGTTCCCGACGCCGACTTTCGACGGCTGTCCATATCGGTCGAGATTCGCCGAGTCTACCGAGAGCATCTTCATCTCCTCGATGCTGTCCAGACGCAACTGGTAGTCGTCATACGAAAAATAGAAATCCTTTCCCTTGACTGTCACAAGTCCGACGGTCACGACGCCGTTGAACTCGAAGTCCCTGTTCCGCTTCAATATTATCTGCCCACTGTCCGGTATGAGGTTTACGTTCTTGACCTCCGAAACTATGACGCCAGGCACCTTGTTGAGGTGCATGTCCATGGTGTTGAGGTCGATATACCCGTTAGGGCTCTTCGCCGTCGAGTCGATGGATAGGAATCTGAGCACGTCGTAGTCTTTCTTGCCGAGGTTGAACTGTAGGTAGTCGTAGAGTCGCTGGTTCGCATTACACACCTCGCGCTCGACGTAGTAGTCGACGAAGCCATTGTACGAGAGTGCTAACAACATCTTCTGCACGTCACCAAGCGGCATGTGAACGAACTGAGCAAAGTCGCGAGGCGAGAAACCACCACCACCATTATATCGGACGAAGTCTGCTATCTGCTGGAACGGATGGACGTTGTTCATGCCCCACAGCTTGTTGAAATAGTCGTCGTGATAATACGACTGGCTCTCGAAATAGGCTGTGTTATGAGCCGCTCCAGACAACATCGTCAGGTATATCTTCGACCCGTCTATGTTCCACTTCATCAGCTCGACGTCCATATTCACCTTATGATACGAGTCCTGATAAGTCGACTGCTCGACACCTGTGTTACCGCGCGTCAGCTCGATCGTGCGGTTCGACTGCTTGAATCGGAATCGGAGTCCCGGATGCGTCACCTTGTCCCGCAAGAGGTTGATGCTGACCCCAGCCTTTGCACTCTCTATCTGGTCAAGGCTCATCATGAAGCTGGTCGACGTGAATGTGGCCATGACGGTGTCTCCATGATGGATGGTTATCTCGGCTGGCATCCAGACACTTCCCGTCCCTATGAAGTTCGCACCGACCTGCGTGAAACCTCCGTTGTACGAGACGTTGGGAAACATCTCCTTGACGTCCATCCGACCGCCTCCAAGTGTCTCGAACTTGGGATACTTGGCGCCATTGGTGGTCTTCCGGCTGACGCACTTGTACTCTACCGACCCCTCTAACGCCTCCTTGAAATAGTTGGTGTTCAAGAATTGTACCTGCGGAACGCTGACATTGTTGGTCTTCATGTCGATTTCATACGCCCCGAACTTCGCATTCACCTCGTTCGACGGGAGGTTGACTCTCTCCCACGTTATCGTACCATGATCGCCACGCCACTTGTTGTCCTTGGTCGTGAAAACTCCCGACGTCTGGATGACTTCGATGCTGTCGCCCTGAGCAAAGCATCGAATGGTCGTCTCGGGAACGGCTATCTTGAAGTCGTTGCCGTCCGCCTCAAAACACGCCGACGACGGATTCATGACTACCCACTTGACGGAATTCGACATGTAGAGCGCACCATCATTCACCCACGCCGACGTGAACTTCATGAAGTTGTTGAGCTGTGTCATCGTCACTCTCTTCTCGAGTCGACTCTGCAACGACTTCTCCCAGACTGTCAGGTTCGCGCCTCGAAGATTCTGACTCGCATCGATGTCCATATACATCTTGATGCAGTTCTGATAGTCGGGAAACGGCTTAGCCCTCAGTCGCCGCATGCTGTTGCACGTGGCTATCATGTTCTGGACGAGCCCCTGGTCCGCCGTGTTTACGAACTGCTGCAGCTCGACCGTTATGGCCTCTGCCCTCTTCTTGTCCGCCGACGCCATGAAGAGCTCGGACATCTGGCTGACAAATGTCGCATTGTCCTCGCTGAACTCCTCCTGCTGACGCGACGTCAGCGAGAAAAGATGTGTGCAGCTGAGGATTAGCACAAGGACGACAACAACTCGAACTAATGTATTCTTATATGTAGGCATCGGCAACTAGTTTTTCTTTGTTCCTATTTGTTCTTTATCAACTCGAGACGCGCCCAGCTGTTCAGCACTTTCTGCGCCTCAAATGTGAGCCCATACGCCCCGGCCCGCTCGACAAGGTTGGGTATGTCGATGTCATAGAACCCGCTTAGCACGAGCCGCCCTCCATTGCGCAAGACGGTCGCATAGACACTCATGTCTTTTACGAGTACATTGCGGTTTATGTTCGCCAGGACTATGTCAAATTTCTCCTCCATGTCCAAGACGACTTCAGCCCCTCCATGCCTGACGTCCGCCGACTCCGCGTCTATTCCGTTCAGCCCTAGGTTCTCGACTGTGTTATCGACGCACCACTTGTCATAATCGACCCATAGCACCTCGCTCGCTCCTCTCATGCGCGCCAGGATTCCTAATATGCCCGTGCCACACCCCATGTCTAGCAGTCTCTGACCCGAGACGTCATTGCTCACTATCCAGTCCGCCATGAGCTGCGTCGTCTCATGCTTGCCTGTCCCGAACGCCATCCGCGGACTTATGACTATCTCATACTTCGCTCCCTCCGACGCCGCAAACGGGCTCCTGACCAGCACGTCCTCCGATATCCTGACCGACGCAAAGCTCTTCTCCCACTCTGCATTCCAGTCTGTATCGGGCACCGTCTCAGCTACAAAGGTGTAACTGACGCCCGGGACTACTGCATCTATGCTGCCGACTGCCGCAAGGTCAAAACCGTCCGTCTGAACGTAGGCCTCAAATCCCTCCGCCGTATCGACGAAACTCTCGTAACCGAGCTCCCCAAGCTGCGCCTGCATGACGTCCTTCGCTATGTCACTCGTCGGGGATAGGGTGAATGTTACTTTTGTATATTGCATGGATATTCTCTTCGAGCTTTTTATTTCATAAAACTTGTCTTCTGTAAGAGGCCTATTTATTCGCCTCCACATCTTTTTAGTTCAGATTACAAATATATGAAAAAAGGAGACCGCCTACTATGGCAATCTCCTTTTTTTAGGGGAGTTCTAGAAATTAGATTTTTCACTTGTGCGATTAAGCGAGAGCAATAGAGCTTGCTCTAATTGCCGAGCGGTAGCACATGAGGCGAAGCCAAGGCGCACTAAACTTTGAATACCGGAGTGTACTGGAGTACATGAGGATTTCAAAGTTGAGTGCAACATTCCGATTAAGCGAGCGCAATGTGCTTGCACAAATTGCCGAGCGTGAGGAATGTAGGCAACGCCAACGCAGAAAAAGCAATTTATAGAAGTTACCTTTTCTTTGTACCCGCAGCGCTACTACTACTTAGGAAGCTCTGTCAAGATTGGAGTCTCGCTATCCTCGACAAAGACGTTGCCCTTCGCACAGCCCGAGAAGGTGATATTCTCGCTCGTGATGCTCTTCGCCACATCTGGAGAGTCCAGCGCAATGCCGTAGCTGTCTGTCTTGCTGAACTTGCAGTTCTTGATCGTCAAGACTGTGTTGTCATACAGCCTGAGCATAGCACCATAGAACCCATCCTCGCCTCGTGGACCACCACAAGAAATCTCGCAATAGTTCATGACCGATGCCTTCATCTTGCTCTCATAGTTTATTCCCTCCCAGTAGCTCTCCGTGTCGTCAGCGCCTGTGATGACGATCGGCTTCTGCTGCGTTCCGTTGGCGATGAACTTGACATTCTCACCAATAGCGATTAGCTTATCTGCGGCCATCAGGAGCTTTGTGCCTGCCTCTATCTCGAATGAGACCTGATCGTGTAGTCCAAGTCCATTTGCTACGTAATATGGTACCTCGAGTGCCTTGAGAACGGCTGTCGTACTCCCGTCAAGGCTGCCGTCACGTAGCTCGACGTAGTTCTTCTCGTTCTTGTCGTATGTGTTCCCGGCTGTCAGATTCAGTGCGCTCGGGAGATACTCGACGAGGATTGGCAACTTCGTGTTCTTGATGACATTGCCCTCAAACGCTGTCAGCTTGACTGTACCCTCGAGGTCGATGCCCGTTGTCAGGGAGCCGTCAATGGTGCAGTTCTTTATGCTGATCTTCGTGTTGTTCTGGAGGTCGAGAACTGCACTCCACTCGTAGTCTTCCGATCCTCCATTGCGGAACTCTACCCACTCAAGGGCGTTCTTCGAGTTGTTGGAGTTGAAGCAGATGTTCTTCCACGCTCCCGCGTCGCTCTTCCCGTCAGCACCTCTGAGGACTACTGGCTTCTTCTCTGTACCGACTATCGACATCGAGCCGTCCTGGGCAACCCTGATGGTTGCGACATCTTCACCCATGACAATCTCCGCACCCTCGGTTATGGAGAAGTGGCCTTTTTCAACCGTCGTCGTGCCGACAAGGTAATAGGGGACTGAGATGGCCTCAAGCGTGTAGTCCTTGCTGAGCACCGACCCGCGAGCGTATGCAAAGTTGCTGCCATTGCCCGTCAAGTCGCTCTTCTCATCAATAGCTGCCAAAGGACTGACGCTCTCTGAGTAGAATGGATACCCTTGGCAGTTGACGATCTTGTTCTCCTCAAAGGCCGTGATGACTGCATCTCCCTCGACGTCTATTCCCGTCCCGAGCGAACCGTCTATCGTGCAGTGCTTCATGGAGAGCTTAGCCCCCTCGACGTCAACGACTCCAGACCACTCGTAGTTGTCCGCTCCGCCATTCTTGAACGTGACGTACTCGAAGTTGTTGTCTCCTCGCATCGACGTGATCGTCACCTTGCCCCACGACCCGACGTTCTGATTGTTGGTCGGCCCTGTAAGTACGATAGGCTTGCTCTCTGTACCTACCATCTTGAGCCCGGCATTATCGCCTACGTGGATTCCACCGTTCTTGCCTGTGAACATGATCGTGACGCCTGGCTCGACCGTGAGCAGCGCGTTGTCTTCAATGTTCAAGACACCGTCGATTATGTAATCGACACCGTCACATCTGTCCGGAAGTGTCTTGTTGGATGCTATGCGGCCGTTGCCTTCGCCAGCCTCATTGCCGTTACCGTACGTGTTCTCCTTGCCTACTCCGTTGCCGTCGTCCGTCTTATCGTCGTCCTCGCAGCCTGCAAAGACGAAACTGGACATCACTAGGGTCGCTACGACCCAATTAATTTTTCTCATGGTGTATATTTAATTAAGGTAAAACATAATAGGCTGCCCCGCTACGCATCGCGCAGCCGAGCAGCCTAACCTCTTCATGGGGGGGGCAGCTGCCCCCCCAGTTATTGATTTGTTATTTAATAGGTTACGATACCTCATACTTGCATCTAGTTATCTTTCTCTGTTTACGTGAATCCTAAAAAAATGTTTTGATAAGTTGATAAATTTTTGACACGAAGGACGTTTGGGTATAAAAAAAGTGCCATAAGGGATGCTGGCTCTTCTCCAACCTGCCCTCATGGCACTATAGTGAAATCCAAGAAATCAGGCTTTCTAAGGCATACGTGCCTTCGAGCCTCCTTTGTCGCCTACCTCCTCGGGATGCGACTTTCTTCCTGCCCCCTACTTCGGTAGCTCTGTCCTTATGTATGGTGCATCGTCCTGGACGTAGACGTTGCCCTTTGGACAATCTGTGTACGTGAGGTTCTCACTGCTTATTCCCCTCGCCGTTGCCTCGCTGGTTATGCCAGCTCCGTAACCGCCGCTCTTGCTGAACTTGCAGTCCTTGATGCTCAGCGCCGAGTTATCAAAGAGTATGAGCATCGCCGCAAAGAGCCCTCCCTCATTCGGATTGCCGCCACACGATATCTCGCAGTGGTTCATGACGGATTCTGTCTTCTGACTGTGATACTCTATCGCCCTCCAATAGCCCGGCGTCTCCTCGAGCCCCGTGAAGACTATTGGCTTCTCCGCCGTCCCGTTTGCTATGAAGGTGACATCCTGGTCGATGAGTATGATGCCGTCTTTGTTGACGAGCAGCTTCGTGCCTGCCTCTATCTCTACTTTCTGGTTGGAGTACGTGACGAGCCCTCCCGTGAGATAATACGGGATGTCAACTGCATTGATCTTGACGGACGGCATGTCAAAGAAGAGGTTGCCCCTAAGCTCGACGTAGTTGTTCTCGTTCTTCTCATACTTGTTGCCGCTCTTCAGCCCAAAGATGCCCCCAAGGTTCTCTACGAGGATCGGCACCTTGGTGTTCCTGATGGTGTTGCCTGTAAACTCCTTGAGCGTCGGTCTCCCCTTGATGGCTATGCCGGTCCCGAGCGACCCGTCTATTGTGCAGTTCTTGATGGAGATGACGGCGTCATCATAGATTTCTAAGACTCCCGACCACTCGCTGACGTCTCCGCCTCCATTCCTCAACTCGACCCACTCGAGTCTATTGCTCTTGTTGTCCGAGCCGCAGTAAATGTTGTCCCACTGTCCTGCCTTGCCCGACTTATCCTCGCCGCGGAAGACGATTGGCTTCTTCTCGCTCCCGACCATCGAGACGGCCCCGTTCTCGTTGACTCTGATCATGGCCTCGCGCTCACCCATGACGACCTCCGTCCCCTCTTTGACCGAGAACGTTCCCTTATCGACATGTACTGTCCCCGTGATGAGATATGGGACGCTCAGCGCATCAAGCGTGAAGTCCTCGTCGAGGATGTGGCCCCGCGCATAGACGTAGTCCTTGCCGTTCCCCGTCAACTTGCTCTTCGCGTCTATCGGCTCTACCATCGAGAGGTAGTCCGCATAGACTGGATAGCCCGCACAGTTGGTTATGGTGTTCTCCTCGAAGTCCACAAAGGCCCCCGTGTTCGTGAGGACGATTCCGTTTCCCTTCGAACCGTCTATTGTGCAGTTCTTCATGCTGAGCGTGCCGTCCTCGATTGTTATGACGCCCGGCAGGTCTTCTGTATCCGACCCTCCATTCTTGAAGGTGACATATTCGAAGATGTTATCCTTGTTCGTCGACTTGACGGCAACCCTGTCCCACGACCCCGGCTTCCTGTTGCTGTCCGGACCCGTCAGCGTGATGGGCTTGCTCTCCGTGCCCGCCATCTTGAGCCCCGCATCCGCCGTGACGACTATGCCACTGTTCTTGCCCGAGAACATGATAGTGACTCCCGGCTCTATCGTCAGGACTGCATTCCCGTCTATGTTGAGGATTCCGTCGACAAAGTAGTCTATGCCCTCTCCACGGTCCGTGAGTGTCCTGTTCTCGGAGATCCTGACATTCTCGTCCGCCGACCCGCTTCCATTGCCGAATGTATACTTCCTCATGCCGTCATCCTCGTCGTCATCACAACAGACAAGGACGCCCGCCATCATCATCATGGACGCCAGCGCCCAATATGCTCTTCTCATGCGTGTATGAACTTTATTTTTACGATCATCTGGGGAATTTCTAGAAATTAGGTTTTTCAAGGCTTGCGAGCTTTTGAATACCGGAGTGTACTGTAGTACATGAGGATTTCAAAAGTGAGTGTAACGCAGAAAAAGCAATTTATAGAAACTTCCATTATTCGTGGATTTTCACTTTTATGACAACTCGTCCCCCTTATACGCCCATCCGTTAAGAATTGTTTCAAAATAACAAGAAAAAAATTACTTCTCCGTCTCCGTCACCTCTTCGCCATCTCTCATGCTCAATCTCCATCTGCTCCCTCCTACGTTCGGCGTAGTCTGCAGACTACGTCGAAGCAAAAAGCAAGGCTCATGCCTTGCAAAAAAAAGACCAGACCACGAGTGCAGGATATAATACAGATTAATGGCACTGCCCAAGCAGTCGTTCGTTTATGTTGAGAACACTCATGCTATTTAGAACGAATAAGAAAAATGCCACTCCTATCTTCCATACAGGTTTTCCCTATGTGTGATTTCACACCAATGCTTGCTGAATGTTGTCTCAGCCATATCATCAAGATACTCTTGGAGAAACTTAAATGGGAATGGATAGGTCATCATCTCGTTCCACCTGCCAAAACCGAACTTCAGCATTTCGACGATTTCGTTTATATGGTCCTCAACCAATTCTGGATGTTCCCTATGTAGTACAAAGAGACGTCTCGCTCTCGGCATTCGATCCATCTTATTATCTTTGGTTATGTGAATGTTGTCATTGTTCTTTCCGACGATGTATGAGAACGACTCGTCAGGATTGCCATCAAGTCCCTCAGTACGCCATAGATGAAACCCGACATAACCTCTCAAATACTTGTGTACCTCATCCTTTCTCTTGAAGAAAGACAATGGTACAATCTTCTCAACCACTTTTGCATACCCCTCATCAATGAGTGAAACGTCCAGTATTGGAATCTCATCCGTGTCTATTATCAAGTATACGTTATCATCCTTCTTCAACGCCATATAATCGCGTACGCCATTTATCTTTTGCGCATCGTCGAAATGTAACTCTTCCCGAACAAATCGTTCAAAGCTATATGGTTCGTCAGCATGCGAGAAACCAAAGTCATTGATAGTAATATGATTGTCGTTATCTACACTAATGGTTGCACCAATAACACTACCCCAATTGATTTTATAGCGAGTGAACTGCCAGTTCTGAATTTTTGTTGTCAGAGTCGTAGGCATAAGTCTCTTGATTAGGCAATCCTTTACAAGCAAATCTATTAGTATTCTTCTGGCTTCTGCCTTGCTGAATTCATCTTCCCTTTTATTGTTGTGGAAAATCTTATGTTGCAATGCTGTGCCATTGTGAGCAAAGCGAGATAGCGACTTCGTGTAATAATTGCCTATAGCATCTTCATCCTTAGGCTCTACAAGTTTTATCAACATGTCTCCTTGAATACGCTTCTTGGGGAATTGAATACTGTCCACAATGCCAGCAAACTCTTTTCTCATCCTTGACACCAAATCCTTCGACGCATCTACGCCAAATGGATTTTCAAAGGATATACTGCGCCCATTAAAATAGTTTTGCATTAGAGAAAGTATGTCTTTGTCAGACTTGAATTGGCCGCAATGCAATATGCTATAATCCTTGAAGTTAATACTTATAACACCTTGAAATTTATCATTAACAGAGTCAAGCACTTGGCATAACGCATACAATTTTCCATGTGTGTAGTTTTCTGGATTATATGGCCAATATTGCACAATGTTGTGCGTATCATTGAACTTTTTCTTATTGATGTATAGTTCTTCCAGTTTCAGCTCACTATCTTTTTTGTTCCGAACTACAACTGGCTTAAGCGATAGTCCTGACCACCATTGCCCATATAGATCCTTGCCAACCTGAAACACGCAATTACTATACTTACGTAGTTCTTTTATATCCTTGGGGTTAGCAAAGGATGTAGTCTTAGATGTCAGATTGAGATATTCGTTTACCTCTATCTTAAGGCATACCAACTCCTTCCTTGACTTTGGAATGAGAAAGTTCATATTATCGCATATCAGAAGGCTGCCGTCATTGTACATCATCTTGCCTTTCTTTGTTTTGCCCAAAGAATTGATCGCAAGAGATGCAAGGATTCTCTTTTGTAGTTTCTCGTCATACTCGGAAAGATCATCTTTCTTACTGCGAATATGCTCATACTTTCTAAAGCTATCATAAATACAGTTGTCTTGTCCCTTTTCTACAAGAATGAAGAATTTTGTTGCAGGATACAAGAGACCATTCCAAATGGTTCTGATTCCAGTCACAGACAAGAACTCCTCATTGGCCAACTGCTCGTATGCCAGATTCTTATAATCTGTATGAAGACTATAATACGAGACAATGGAGTACATGGAGAAGAACTTTTCCATGTCAACCGTAACCTCAATTCTATTGGTCGTCAGCGGCTCATTTTTTACGTTGTCAAAATTTATCATGGCTTATCGATTTATGAATTTATTAATCCGTTCAATGGCGGCTGCAATTATTGTGCCTTCATCTGTAATCATACCGAGAATTTCGTGTAAGTCATCCATTCCCTCTTCCTTTACCTCCAATATGTTGACTGTTATTAGTTCACAGCCCAAACGCTTCTTTTTGAGTTCGCGTTTTTGTGTAGTTGGAATATCGTTAGGCTTGTCATCGTGAGCGACATCTGGACGCATGTTCTTGACGTCGAATGCAATCTTATAAGAGCCATCTGAATTCTTAATTACAAAGTCGGCACACTCGTAATCTTTTCCTTCAAGGTGGACAAGATCATCTTCTGTGCAGTCAGTATAGTGTAACAAGAGTGCCTTGAAAGCTTCTTCACCGATCTCGCCTGCATAATCTGCTGCCAATATTTGTGGATGCAGTATTAAGCCTTCTTTCTTCCATTCTGTAGCATAACCATGATTCTCGAAATATGCTCTTATTACATCGTTTTTCATCAATATGTCTAATCGAACAGAAGATGGGGAAATCGTATAATTCGTTCCTTTGCCCGATGGACAGATTCTCCCATTCTTGTCAAGAGCATAGCAATATTCGTTATGGTCGTTACGTTCCCAATCACCATAGCATTTACCAATGTATGGCAATAATTTATCCTCAGGTTCAAAATCATCCAAAGAGTTGACAACAGGTTTCTTGATGATAGTCTTCTTATAGCGTTGATTCATTATCTGATGGATCTTAACACCGTATGGAATATCATCGCCACCATCTTCTTCGTCGTCATAGTCATCATCATCATTTGAATGAGGGGTATATCGCAAAGCTATTCTACGCATACGGTCTAGTTGACCTTGCGCATAGTTTGCATCATTGCAACGTACAATCTCTTCTGCGTCGTTGAATGCCTGATCCTCAATAGGATGAGAAAGAATATACTCAGCTAAAGCTCTAAACTCTTTAGTAAGCGACTTGTCCACGTTCGATTTCTCAAAGAGTGGCGTCATTGACTCGTCAAACAATATGTAGGTAGTGCGAGGCTTATTACGCGTACGACATATTCGACCTACTGCTTGTTCGACTATAGTTTGTGCCCAGGCTGATTTGTCCTTGATTATTCCAGGGTTCTGCTTTTCTCCGAAATAGAAGTTGTTAGTCAATGCTTTGTATATCCATGCTGCAACCTCGCTCTTTGACAGACATCCTCGTTCATATAGCATCATCAACGTGAGCATGGCGTTGTAGAGCTCTTTCTCAAAAGTCAGCTCATTACCATCATCGCTAGTCGACAGATAATTAGTTGGTGTTTGAAGGAACACTGCATCCCAATCCTTCTTTAGCTTCTCTTCTGAAGATTCCCAATTGTCACCTTCAACATAATCTAATCCATTCGGTATCTCATATTGCATATTTGCTCCAGCCTTGAAACTCCCATAGGCTGTAACAAACATTATTTTGGCGTCTTTATCGGAACTCAGTTCAGTCAATATTGAGGACTCTACCTCTTTCATATCTTTTGTCATTCTGATATGACCATTTTTCCAATCGGAAGGAAGTTCTCCATCCAATTCAGAGAAGTCTTTATAAGAGCCATCAATCAAACAACTAAGCACATTTATTTGATCACTATCTTTGTCGCCTGAGCGGTTCTGGAAATACAACATGCTATGTATGTCATCGTGCGTGTAGAACCAGTGATAGACTTCTATAAACTGATATAGTCGATAGAGTTGAAAAGAAGCATCATTATTATCTGATAGCTTTCTGCGTGTAATTCTGAACCATTCGTCTACTTGTCCATCTTTCTGCGCCTCTTTAGAGAACATTGCTCTGTATTTCTCGGGCAAAACATAACGATTCGTGTCAATCTCTAGATGCTCGTATTTTTCTATAGGTACAATGTCGATTTTATGGTCAGCAGGATACGTATTTGAAACAAGCTCGTCGAATTCTTTTATCGTTTCGACGGGCAAAACGTGCATCTTATCGCCCAAAGATTGCTTAAGATATTGAATGTCAAAATTGCTCACCACCGAGTTGCAAGATGAAGTTGCAGAACACAAGACAATTGATGTTTGGGGTGAGTTTGCCAAATCAACAATAATCTTCTCTGGTGTTGTCGCTATTTCTCGGCAAGAAAGACGGACTCTGTGCTGATTGTCGCGTTCATCAATCTCTTCTTGAAATAGCTGTATACCCTGCGCATAGACTGTGTTATCTGGAACCTTTGTCTTACCATTGCCTTCAACGATAGAAAGATTCTTTCGGTTTGTAATGAATTCGTTAAGCTGCTGCTCAAACTGATACTCTGATGGGTCCTCAAACCTTGACAAAAGAGTATGTATCTCGCGTTCAAGAGTAGGGTAACTGAGGTAACTATTGAGACTAGCGCTATTGTTTGCAATAGCCTTTTCTTCTTTTTTGAACTCCTCTATGCTCTTTTCAAGCCTCTCTACTATTACCTTTCTGAGTTGCGATTTTACGGCAGTGGTATTGCTAGTAACCAACGTGAGAAACTTATCCATCGGAACCACAATATTATAATCCTTGCGCAATTGACTCTCGTTGTCACTATGAACCAAATTAAGATGCCTTGCTCCCTTTTTGTAGCAAACGTAAGAACGTGTTTTGTCTCGGCTTTGCGCAATATTCAACTTTATAGCTGGTCCAGAGAAGAACACTCCTCTGCGATACTCTTCTATTTTGGTTACGCTTTCAAGAAATATGCTTTTATATGGCTCCGTCTTCTTAAATGTGCGTTCCCAATTTGATTTGCAGATAGAGAGAGCTTTTTGCATACTATTCTCGAGCGACGCTCCATAATACTCATTAGACAGATGCGCGTGATTGTCAATCAGAGCTTTATATTGCAGATACCCATTATACCCCTTAGCAAAACGCTTATTGCCACCTGAATTCTTTATTGCTTGCTCAATTATAGCGTTTCTCATTGCAACGGCAGCCTGATCTGATTCGTCGAATAGTATCAGAGTCTTTTTCTTATCTGCGAAATCCGTAAGCTGTATTTTTTCAGTCAAAATAGGGTCAATGCCATACACGGCTTTATGTATGGTCATAATGAGAACCTTTTTGCTTCGGAACTCTACTTGTGGGTATACTTTTGTTAGCGCAGGGAACTGTCTTGTAATATACTCAATTGTTACCTTGTCCTTCTGTTGTGTATACTCTAGGTGATATTTGTATGTGTCAAAGAAAGATCGAATAGCTCTACGAAGTTTGGCTTCCCCTTCCTCCAGTTGACTCTGAATGTAATCATTCTCGTCATTTGGCTTAAATGCCTCTACGAGTTTCACCAAGCCTTCATATATCTTTAGAACCGAGCTATAGCCAGATTGAATTCGTGCGACATTATACTCTTGCCTTTTCTGTTCTTCTATTTGATCCTGCATTTGATTGAGCAACTCCCGAAAACTACCATTTCTGATGGCCTTAGACATTACATCTGAATTGTTTTCTACGACCAACTTGTCTGATGGCTTAATCTTGCTGGCTTTCGTGTTGATGAAACGCTCTTCTATCTCGCGATTTATACCCTCAACCAACTTTTTTTGCACACACAAGATGACTATTCTATCGAAGTGGTCAGGATAAAACTCGCATGTTAACTTCCCGATAGTATACGACTTTCCTCCGCCTGTTGCAATGTCGCAAATGTGCAGCCCAAAATCTTTATAACCTTTGAATATGCTTTCAACATGCTCGCTCAGCTTATCTTTGAAAGAGTTTTCCATTGTATGGTTTTTGATTTTAAGAATTAGTCAACTCCTCCTAAGTTAGCTCTTTTTGTCGACATTTCTATTCTGCTACTCGATAAATTGCAAATAATCCGTATTCTCCTCCCCTTTTTAGACAGATGTAAGTACTTATTTCTTTGTTCCTAATAAGGCTCCTTCAAGTTTAGCTCATTCACGGCATACTCTTTTGACGGGATCATACCCCCGCCAAGACTCTGGTTAGGTTTTTCATCCCTCCATCACCGACTCCTCTCCTCCGCCTCATTGCTAATTGTATTAGCCCTCTATTAGCCTTGTCCCTTCTTATGTTAACTATTTCCGCCCCCCGCCACCTTCTCTACACCTGCCTTCCTATCCCATCCTACTTCAAAAGTATCATGGTGAAAAACACAGAGCCTATAAGCCCCCAAATGACAAGGAAAGACAGTATGCAGTACGTGTACTTCTGCCTACGTGTGTACTTCTTAAACTTTTTGTCGAACGCCTTGAAGTGCTTCTCTCTATATTTCTCTTTGTCAAGCATATAGTATGCTACAAAACTGACAACCGGTACCACTATAAATGCTACGATAACTATCTTGTCAGATACTACGATGTCAAAACAATCACGCAACAGCCTCCCCGTTATCAATGCTATGCTTACTATCGGATTCAATATGACTGCGAATGATATTCTGCTATCGACATTACTATCTGTCTTGCCTTCGTACTTGCTCACCAGCTCTTGGTAGTACGCCTCCCTTCTTACCATGTCATAGTCCGTAAAGAACACCTGGTGCAGTATCAAGTGCATTATCCTTGAATCTAGTATCTTGTCCACTGCTCTCGTAACAACCATCCCGAGCTTTTGGTTATACTTTTTGTGGAAATACCAAATCTGATTCCAATATCGTACGAACTTCTCCATACTTATCGCGTGAAACATGCAAAGCCAACTGTCCTTCCCCCTCTCCTCCCCCTCCTGCATTCCCCCATCTTCTATTTGAACGTCCCGATATACAACACCGGATTCTGGTCCTCGTCCTGATAGTTTATCCGCTTTAGCAACTCCCCGCGCTCCGTCTCCGACAGCGTCTCGGCATGGCTGAGGATGTCGGCAACGTCTATACTCCATGCGAACGTGCTTCCACTGAGTGGATATACCGGCAACACTTTCATCCCATATAGGCTCTGGTCATCGACTATCTCCGACGCTATCTTCGTCTCTTTTGTCTGCTTGTTTACGATGGCCTGCTTATTCTCAAAAGTAAAACCCCACTTCTCGTCCTTTTTCGCCGACAATACGGTATTGAAGACGTATGTCTCCCCCTCATAATATGCAGTACCATTTTCTATATAGTTCGTATGGCAAAGCGCATCTCCATAGACCATGATATTGTCGTACTGCTGATGATAGAACTCTATCGGGACATTCCGCCCGCTATAGTCCATCCGAGCAAGATACTCGATTCCCTTGTCTGTTACTGTGTAAACTGTATCGTTCCTCGACTTATACATGATTACTCTGTCCCCGTCTCGTCTGAATGACGAGAGCATGATCAAGGCATCAGCATATTTACAGATGAAGGTATCTACCGCAAGATGCCCGAACCCCTCTACGACGCTGTCCCGTACGACGACAAGGCTCTTGTCATAGACTCTACTATAATCGTTGCCATGGTCCACTAAGATCGACCCGTCGTCTCTGACTAAGATGCACTTGGGATTTCCCTTGAGGTCTATCTTCTTCTTGAAATCGCCCCTTCCGTCATAGACATAGACTCGGCATGTGCGCTGACAGAACACATAGACATTGCCCTGCTTGTCGACGTCGAAGTCCCATAGCGATACGTATTCGCCCGGCCCGTTGCCCTGTCTCTTCATCGAAGTTAGGAAGCGTCCCCGCTTGTCGAACTTATACAACGTCCCTCCCGCCGAAATGTAGATGTACCCGTTGAGCATCTTTATTGTCCTGATCTCGTCGAGAAGGCACGAGTCGTTGGTCTCGAGTGGCACGATCCTGACGTCCTTGAGGATTTCGGACGTCTTCACTGGTGCTGGCGCGACATCGACATCGACGTGTATTGTGCGGATTCCTCCCTCTGTCTCCGTGTCGCTCGTCCGTGAGCAGGCTACGACTGCAGAGAGCAAGATGAATAGCGCTGATATCTTTGCAGATAAGGTTGTCTTCATGATACTTTCGTTGTGTGTGTCCTATGCTATCGATGGGCTCATACTCCCATCATGCAGATCATTTTCTTTGTCGAAATAGCAATCGCCGCGATATGCAGAACGCCGGCAGGAAGAGCAGTAGCCCTAGTATGGAGAATAGTAGCCCTCCGATTGTCCCAGCCGCAAGTGGAAACCAGAACGCCTCATGCGAACTGCCGACGAGGAACGGTATGAATCCTAATATGGTCGAGAGGACGGTCATCAGTATCGGCGTCAGCTTGATGCCGAAGGCCTTGATGTAAGACCGCAACGTCCCTCTCCGTCTCTTCATCTGCCGCTGATACTCGTTGACGATGTATATGCTTGAATTGACGGTGACTCCACACAGGAGCACGAGCGACGCAAAGCCTCCCTGGTCGAAATTCAGCGAGAAGACATAGAACGTCAGGAACATCCCGACATACGAGATCGGGACTATGCCTATTATCACCATCGGCATGCGCAGCGAGTCAAAGAGTATGGACGTGATGACGAAGATGATGGCGAGGACGAGCGCCAGCAACCAGTACTGCGACGAGTCTTCCTTGCCCCACGAGTAGCTCGCCGCCTTATACTGTATGTCATAACCGACGGGCACTAGCGCACTGTATATCGAGTCGGCCCTGTTCGAGACTCTGTCGGCCATGAGCCCCGACCCTATGTACTCATACTGGAGACACAGGTAGTACTGCTGATTCTCCCTCACGATGCTGCTCGGCGCCTGCGTCTTCTCGAAACTGCATAGCTGACCGACTTTGAACTGTCTGCCCCCCAGCTCTACCGGACGATTGAGCAGCGCCCAGATGTCGTATGTCTCAGACTGTAGGCTGCGCAGGACTATCTGCTCTACCTTGTCGTCGAGATAGAGGACCCCGCAACTCCTGTCCGAGACGAGCGAATGGCTGACGGCATTGAAGAGCTGCGTCGCCGTGATCTGCTGCCGAGCCATCTCCTGCTTATTGGGGACTAGCTGATACTCCATGTAGTCGTCCTTGTAGTACGAGAATCGTGACTTGATGTCGACTTCCTTGATGCGCCTGTACGAGAGGAGATGGTTCCTGACGCTGTCCGCCCACTGATAGAGCTGCTCGTAGTTATACCCCCTCATCTCTATGCAGCACGTCCCCGCCCGCTCAGTGACGTTGTTGGAGAATCCCTGATCCTGGAGTCCATAGACTGACCAGCTGCCGCCTCCTATCTGGAGCGCCTTCGAGATTATGTCAGACTTGAGCCTGTATGGGAATCCGCTCCCCTCCGCCTCCTTGGTGAAATAGACGCTGATGTCTGCCCGCTGTGCCGAGATGTCGGACTGGAACTGCCGGACACCGTCAAACTGCGTCAGGTAGGCCTCCATCTTCCTGACGTTCTCGTCCATCTGCTCTATCGTGCTCCCATACGGGAGGCTGGCCGCTATGTAGAGGACGGTCTGCTCGTTGCTCGTGAAGTAACTCCCGCTATATACTTTGTCAGCAAAGAGCCGTAGCGCCCCGCCGAAGATTACGTCTGTGTACTGTCGGACTGCCTTGTAGGTCTCGCTGCCAAAGATGGCATTGTAGACCTGTGCTCCCCACCCCTCTCCTTTTATCTCTTGCGGCATCATGTAGAGCGGCAGCCCAAACGCCCAAACTCCAAGACACACGAAGAGCCAACGACGACGCACGCTGAAACGTATGAATCTGATGTAAGACCTGTTGAACCGCGCAGTAAGTCGGAGTCGCCACCGCGCCACCGCACGCCCTCCCCTGACTTTCAGCACCTCCATGACTGCCGGCACGAGCGTGAGCGAGATGACGACGGAGAGTGCAAGATTGACTATCATGACGACTGAGAAGTCGTAGAGGTTGATGCGCAGACGGTCGTCGAGGAAGAAGACTATGGATAGCGCCGCTATGGTCGTCAGCGTCGCCGCAAGAATCGGCAGTATGGCTGTCAGGTCTCGCCTCCGTCGCCAATGATCCGCCATGACTATGGTGTTGTCGATGATGAGGTTCAGAGCTATGGTGATTCCCGCCAGCGAGTATAGCTGTAGCTCGACTCCGAGCGCATAATAGATGGCTGCCGAGACTGCTAGGTTGCAGACGATGCTCGTGACGACTACGACGACCTGCCGCCAGCTGAACGACGTCAGGAAGACGAACACGAGGAGTATCAGCACCGTCAGCCCCGACCGGAAATAGATCTTGTCAAGCTCGGCCTTGATGTACTCTGTCGAGTCATGGAGCTTATGGACTTCATAGCCCTGCGGCAACTTGGCCTTCAACTCCGCAACTCGCTTCTCTGCCTCTGCCCCGACGGCTATCTGATTGGACATGTCGTCGGCCTTCAGGCTCAGGTATATGGAGTTTAGTCCGTTGACTCTGAAGATACTGCCCGGCCTCGCCTCGACATGCTCGACCTTGGCTACCCTGTCCGCCGTGATCATCGTGGAGTCTTTCAGTGGAATGTACAGGCTCCTGAGGTCTATGCACGTATCGACGCCTTCGGTCCGGACGACGTGCTTGCCGAGGTTGGTCTTATACTGCGAACTGAGAACTGAACTGGCTATGTCGCTGTCTGTCAAGCCTAACCTCGACGCCTCCTCGACGTCATACGTCATCCGCCACTCTTTGTTCTGAGCCCCGGTGATATCGACGGAACTGATGCCCTCTATGTCCGCAAAGCCGTTCTTGAAGACTTCCTCGGATTTGTGGAGTATGTCCGCCAGGTCGCCCGAGGAGTTGATGCTATAGACGAGAAACGGTCCGTTGGCCTTGCGGTCCGAACTCCGTGCATAGACGGATGGATAGCTGACCTCCGACGGTAGCTCATGCCACGTCTGCCTTACTATGTTCGAGACTTCAAAACGCGCCGCATCCATATCGACGTGCTTGTCGAAGTTGATGGTGATGCTCCCCTTGCCATTGTCTGACGTCGACGTGATCTTCTGTACTCCAGACATGCGAGACAGCATGGCCTCAAAACGACTCGTCGCCTCTGACTCTACGACCTTCGACGTCGCACCCCTCATGGAGAACGAGACGGTGATGGACGGCAACGTCTGCGACGGCGACAGCTTCAGCGGCAATAGGGGTATGAATGACAACCCTATGAGCGATAGGCACAACGCCGCTATGACGACGGAAAAGGCTGAGACTCTACTTCCTCGCTGCTTCATCGACGATTCTCCATTTCGGTGAAGTCAAAGATGTCCGAGAGCGAGAACCCGCTCATGAAGTCGAAAAGGGTCTGCTGACGTAGGCTGTAATAGCACTGCCAATAGTTGCTCATGCTCTCGATATACCCGTTCTGCGCCGAGAGGAGCCGCTGCTGCGACGTCGAAAGCATCGCCATGTCGCACGTCCCATTGAGAAACCTGACTTTGTTCTCCCGATAGACGGCGTCGGCTAGGACTAGCGCCTCCTCGGCACTCTGCATCATGGAATAACGGCTCCCTAGCTCGGCTATGGTGATTATGACGTCCTGCTCCAACTCACTCATGGTCTGCTGCTCGTCAATCCTCGCTATGTTGAGGTTGTTGCGAGCATTGTTCCTGTGACCCCTGCCTACGCCCCAGTCGACGAGTGGTATGCTGACGGAGACTGAGACGACGTCTTTCCTCAGCGGGTCATGATACGCATCAGATATGGTCTCGGCTGTCTGGTTGAATCCGACGCTCGCACTGACGCTGGCATTAAATCGCGTCGTCTTGGAGGTCTTGTCGAGCGTGCGCTCCGCCTCAATGACCTGCCGCCGCTTCTCCATGATGAGGTAGCTGTTCCTGCTCATCATGTCGAGCGCCTTCTGCGTGTCTATGCTCGGCAGCGACGGCGCCCCGGGGAGGACGACTGATATGTCTGTGTTCCTGTTGAGCCCGAGAAACGATGTCATGTTGAGCGTGGCGCGCCTGACCTGCACCTCGGCCTGTGCGACTGCGTTCCGCGCATTGACGGCGTCTAGCCTGAGCGAGAGTAGGTCGGACTTGCTGATGGCTGCTATCTTCTGCTTGCGCTCCCCTGTCACGAGGAGAGAATCGCACGACGCCGCCTGCTCGACGGCCCTCTTGTATTGTAGCTGCGCCGTGGCTAGCGCAAAGAAGTATCTGACAGCCTGCGTCGCTACCTGCTCGGCATTGTAGAGATACTGGAGCTTCGCCGCCTCATACTTCATGGGCTCTATCTTCTTGTCCCATCTGAACTCGTTATACCCGAGGACGTTATGCCGATAGCCGAGGATTATCGGGACGACGGAGAACTGGTTGTACGTCGTCGCTCCGAAATAGCGCAGGTAATCGACGCTCGTCTGGAGGTAGAACGAGCCTCCGAGTGGCGCAAAGTTCTGCGAGAGTAGCAACGACCCGGATGCTGAATAGGACTTCTGCTGCCTATACAGGTCGGCATCCTGATTGGAGTCATACCTCGAGACTAGGGTGCGATTGTATGTCGCCGGCGACGCCTGGAGTGAGAGTGACGGCAACCTGTCCGCCTTGTAGCTCCGATATTCCCAGTAGCTTGCCATGTACTGGTTCTTGTATCTGAACGCCTGTAGCGAACTGTCGGTCGCCATCCGTATCGCCGTCTGGAGGTCTATCTCGAGGACCCGCTGTCCTATCGCGGCTGGCAGGAGCAGGAGTAGTCCTGCTATCAGGCTGAGTGCTTTCCTTTTCATGACGTTTTTCCCTTCCTGGTGCTTCTGTTATTTGTCTCCCCTCTTGTCCGATTTTGATGTTGCCATAATGTATATGAGCGGGACCACAAAGAGGCTCACGACGGTCCCTATCGTCATCGTGGCTATCATGGCGACAGCCAGCGGCCGCTGCAGCTCCGATCCCATGTCCGTCGTGAAGAGGACTGGCAAGACGGCTCCGATTGTCGTGAGAGACGTCATGACTATCGCCCTCAGCCTCCGCCGTCCCGCTGTATGCACTGCCTCGAGCAACGCCATACCGCTCTTCCGCAGCTCGTTGATGGTGTCTATCTTCAATATGGAGTCGTTCACGACGATACCGCACGAGACGATGATGCCTATTCCAGACATGAGGTTCAGCGTCTCGCCACAACCCCACAGGACTAAGAGTCCAAACGCCGCATCGATAGGTATCTCGACAAGGACGATCAACGGCTGCACGAAGCTCTCGAACTGCGAACAGAGTATGAAATACATCAACATGATGGAGATGGCGAGTATCACGAGCAACTGCTGTATTATCTTCTGATTGCCAAAGAAACTGCCCGAGAACGAGACGTCGAGCCGGTCGTCCTGTCGGATGACATTCCTTATGTCTCTGCATAGCCGCTCGCCATCCTCGACGCCATAGAAGTTGACCAGTATGTACTCGCCGTTCAGCCCAGCCGTGATGGTCTTCAGCTCCTCTGCTGTCGTCTCCCTGACGAGGTTCCGGATCGGGACGTACCCGTCCTTGATCTCGATGAGTCCATCTCGAAGGCACTCATCTATCTGCTCCGGCCGACCCTTGACGCAGACGGGGAGATACGAGCTGTACGAGTGTAGCATGGTCACCTGCGAACCGCTGATGACGTCGGTTATTTTCTTTACCACGCTCTCTATCGGCACGTTATAGACCTGAAGCACCTTGCGGTCTATGGTCAACACCTTGACGCTCTTGAACGCCAATGCGCTCGACAGGACGTCCGGTGCCACTCCTCTGACCTTGCTCTCTATGGCCTTGATCTCCTCCGCCGTGAGTTCCGCACCACTCTTGTATATCTCTGCGACGACGTCTGGGTCCGAGGTGGTGAACAGCTGCTCGAATATGGTGACGGGTGGCGAAAACGTGACTGACGCCGACGGATAGTGGCTCCGTAGCCACGCTATGCACCTGTCTGTCAGCGGCGCGACACTGTCGGGCGCTCCGACTTTCCAATATAGCTCGGCCTCTGTCTGTGATAGGTCGTTGCTAGCATCGAGCATGTAGTCCTGGACTCCGACGTATGCTGTGTGCGTCGTGCAACCCTCACCCGTCGCCGCCATGAGCGCCTCGGTCCGACGCCTGTTCTCGCCGACGCCTATCTCGTCGTTCCACTCTATCCGCGCCATAAGCTCGTCATGGTCTATCTCGGGCATCTTGTCCTTGCCTATCCTGTTGAAGACTATCAGGCAGATTGGTATGGAGAGACCCGTCGCGACGACTACGGCTATCTTATGCCTGAGCGCAAAGGCATACGCCCTGTCATACCCGGTCGCAAGCCACTCGACTCGCCCCTCTGTCCGCTCATGCCGTCGCCCTCCACGCCTGACTCGCCCTGCCATGATCTGTCTATAGACGACGGGTATGAGTATGATGCCGACGAAATAAGAGACTCCTAGTCCCGTCGCTATGGCAAAGGCCTGGTCACTGAAGAGCGCCCCGGCTATCCCGTCGATGAAGACGAGCGGCGCAAAGACGGCTACTGTCGTCAGCGACGACGAGAGTAATGGCGTGATTAGCTCCCTCGTCCCTCCGACACACGACACCCTCAACGTCCGCCCCCTCTGCTGCCACTGCGCGATGTTCTCGCTGACTATGAGGGCATTGTCTATCATCATGCCGACGACGAGTATCAACCCGCACAACGACACGATGTTCAGCGTCCGACCAAAGATGTAGAACGGGATGAACGTGATGATTATCGAGACGGCCATGCTCAGCCCTATGATGACCGACATCCGTACGCCCCCCATGAAGAGCATCGCGACGACTATGATAAGCGCCAGTCCTAATATGAGGTTCTGCTTCAGGTTGGAGATGGTGTAGTCGAGCAGCTCGGTCTGGTCTCTGCAAATCTCAAAGCTCAACTCTGGAAACTGCTCCTCGAACTGCTTGACCAGCTCGCCTATCCTCCCCTTCAAGGCCTCCATGCTCTCGTCGGCCTGCTTGATGACGGCTAGCGTGACGACTCGCCTCCCCTTCGCCATCGAGAGCCCAGCCTCCTCCTGCGTCGTCATCTCGACTCCACATACGTCCGAGAGCTGTAGTATCCGCTCCCCAGACCGTAGGTAGATCGACGCGACGTCCTCCGCACTGCTCAGGAGGGTCGAGACTTTGACTGTGTACTCATAGACGCCGTCCCTGACTCTCATGCTGCCCGCCGTGACATTGTTCGTCTTGAGCGCCGACTCTATGTCCCCTATCGTGAGGCCGTAGCCTTTCATCTTGTCGAGGTCGGGCGTCAACTGGATATACTGCGACGGGACACCCGTGACGTCGGCTATCGCGACCTCGGGCAACTGCTCTATCCGCCGCCTGATGATGTTCTCGACGGCATCACAGACTGCCAGGAAGTCGCCCGTCTCCTCCCGCTGAGAGACGTTGACGTAGAACACTGGTATGTCGGTCGCACTCGCCTTGACTGCCTTCGGCCGCTGAGTGCCTGCCGAGAGTCTGTTCATGGCCCCGTCTATCTTCTCGTTGACCTCGATGTACGCATAGTCGGTGTTGGTCCCGAAGACATAGCGCATCATGATGATGCCCGATCCGTCCCTCGAGACGCTCTTCAGCTCCTCAAGCCCCCTGACCTGCATGAGCTGCTTCCTGACTGGCCCTAAGATGGCATCGTCTATCTCCCGCGCCGACTTCGACGGGTCCGACACCTGGACTGTGATCTGCGGTATCGCTATGTCGGGTAGCAACGACACTGGCAACGTCATGTACATGACGACACCGACGACTACTAGAGCCAGAAATGCCATCATGACCGCTATCGGACGACGAACTAAGAAATCCACTGTGGCTGAGTCTTTAACTTCGTCAATATGTCACCTTGCTCTCGTGGGCCAACGATGTGTTGCCCGAGACGATGACGGAGTCGCCTGCGTTGACGCCCGTCAATATGGCTATGCCCTCGCTGTTCTCGTCCCCAGTCTCGACATACCTCCACTGCGCCTGATGCCCCTGAGCAACGAAGACTACGGGCTTGCCAGACCGCATGACGACGGCCGTCTTCGGGACTACTATGTGCCGCGTCAGCTTCCGCCGCACCTTGACGCTCAGGTTCATCCCCTCATATACTCCATTGCTGTCGTCTATGTGTGCCTTGACTTTCACCATTCCGTTCTTCTCGACATACGGGTTGACCTCGGTTATCCGCCCCGTCATCTCCCTCTCCGGCATCGAGAACGCCCTCACGAGGACCTCGTTCCCCTCCCTGAGCAACGGCAACTCGTTCTCTATCACTGTGAACTCTACACATAGCGACCGCGGATCGATTATCCTGCAAAACGGCTGAGACCGCTGCGCCCTGTTGCTCGGACGCTCCGTGATGTTCGCGACGATGCCTCCTATCGGCGCCGTCAACGTCGCATGCTGCAGGTCATACTCCGCCGACCTGTACGACCCCTGTGCCTGACGAAATCCGCTCTTTATCTCCGCCAGCTCCCGCACCTTCTCCGGTATGTTCGCCGAGTCGGGACTGTACCCCTGTCCTATCAACACTTCATACATCGACAGTCTGCTGTTCTCCATGCTCGCCTTCGCCGACTCCATCGCCCTCGCCAGCCGAAACGCCTCGACCGACGCCAACCGCTGGCCCGCCACGACTGTCGACCCGTTCTTCACCGCGACCTCAGATATCTGCCCATCTACCTCCCAATAGACGTCAGCAAAGCGGTCAGCAACAGCCTTGCCGTTGCTGACTATCTCGCCATAAAAATCTGTCTCGTGAGCGACGCACGTCTCTACCTGGGGGATCGGCTCGTCCAACTGCTGCGCTATGGCCGTGGCATCATCCTCGGTCCCTGCCGAGGTACATGCCGACGCCATAACAATTAAAAGATAAGTGTATTTGGTATGTATCATTCAGAGTGTTTATTCATTACAAAGTTAATGATTCGTTATTGTTATTTTATTAATTATTGCTCAAAAAATCTTAATTATCCTTTCACTCCAACAACAAACTGTTCGCCTCCTCCGTTCGCCCTACATTCCACTCCTCCAACCTCCTCCAACCTCCCCGATCCTTCTGACTACTCCGACGATTCTGACGGCTCCGACGATTCCGCCCCCTCCCTCTGTGTCCCCTTTCGCCGCAGGCGCCCTCTGTGTCCTCTCCCGAGCGTCAGCTCGCCCTCCGTACCCTCTCCTTCCCTCTCTGTGTCTCCGTGCCCTCTGTGTGAGGCCTTAAAAACTCTATGTCTTCCCTCCTCCGCTTCCCTTTCGCCGCAGGCGCCCTCTGTGTCCTCTCCCGAGCGTCAGCTCGTCCTCCGTGCCCTCTCCTTCCCTCTCTGTGCTCTCTCGTCGCCGCTAGGCGACCTCTCCGTGCCTCCGTGTCATCTGTGTGAGGCTTTCGTTGAGCGGGGATTTGCAATCCCGCTCCATGGAGTATAAGCATCTGCGATGCGAAACACTTACCTCTCATCCCGTCCCCTCCGCCCCCAACGACTCCGACCATTCCTAATTCCTAATTCCTAATTTCACCTTCCCTCTCATCTCCTCCACCGCTGGCGACTCCACCTTTACCTCCATCGTCAACACCTTCTCCCCCTCTTCCCGCTGCCGCACCACGTCCCCAGTCCTGCCATACAGCGTGAATAACAGATAATGCGGATACATCCTGTTCGGCATCCTCGCAACCGACCGCCTGAGGCACCTCTCCGCCTCGCTATACTCCCCCATCTCTATGTAGTTCTTCCCCATCACGTTCAATATCATCGGGTCACCCATCAGCTCCCCAGCCTCCTTCAAGACCTCGTTGCTCCGCCTGTACTCTCCCGTCTTATGCAGCGCATGACCGTACTCGTACAAGAACGCCCCGTTCCATCTCATCTTCTTATACATAGGCTCATACTCCCGCGCCGCCGCCTCATACATATTGAACGTGTACACTCTCCGCACCTTTTCCCACTCCCTCATCGCCTCCAGCCGCTCTCCCGTCCTCGGATACGCCGCCCAGCACCCGATCGCCACGACTCCACACACGCCCGCTGTCACCCATCGTCTTCCGCCCGCCATCACGCAACTCACCGCCAACGCTACCCCCATCGCTACGAACGCCGATACGTGCATCGGGTAGGACGCAAATGCGAACACCATCAACGTCACTATCCCGCCGACAGCCCCCGTTGCTCCGCCCCGATGTCCCGTCCAGACGACTGCCGCCAATATCAACAAAACTACTACCGTCACCGGCACTCCGTGCCTCACCGCCATGTCGAGATACTCGTTGAACGCGTATGGCGGACATATCGCTGCCGACTCGTCTGACGTTGTCGCCTCTCCGCTCGCGAAATATGTCTCCTGAGCCTCGGCGTATGCCCTCGCAAACTCCCCATGTCCCGCTATCGGCGCCGCAGCCACTGCCCTCGCCGACATCCGCCACATGAACAGTCTCCCGTATGCCGACGCTCCTTTCAGCACCCACAACCCCGCTCCCGCTGCTATTACTAGCACTGCGCCAGCCGCCACTATCCACCGTCTCTTCCTCACTATCTCCATCACTTTCTTCCTCACTCCAGCCCTGCTCAGCATGACATACACGCACCCTACCGCCGCCGCTACCCATGCTGTCCTGCTCATCGTCGACGGCAAGACGACCAGCATCACTACCATCGCCACCCTCGCCGTCCATCTCACTATCTCGTTCTTCGCTTCCGTCGCCATCTGCAGCGCAACAGGCACGCACACCGCTATATATCCGCCCAGCGGACCGGGATTGTAGAACGTTCCTGTCAACTTGAACAGCCCATGCCGCGACGGCGCATAACCGTATAGCTGCATTAGACCAAGCACCGACTCGACGACTCCCGCCACGATCACCGCCATCGCTATC
>JAFPZF010000063.1 GCA_017417385.1 Bacteroidales bacterium | reverse complement strand
TGCCTCGATATGCGGTTCCCGCATGCGTCATACCCATACTCTACGGTCTCCGCCGTAGCAGTAAAGCAAAGGAGAGCCAGGACAAAAGCTAATAATATGAACTTCATAAATGTTTACATATATATCACAAAATTAAAGGGTGTATTCATAAGTGGCAATAGAGAGGGAGGAATTTGTTTTACATAGGCAATGAGAAGAGGAACTCGAGAGAAGCTATATGCGATTATCATTCAGTCGCGAGAGACATGGAGGAAGGACTTGTAAGAAAGATAAGAAAGAAGTATATTTGCAGGAGTAACCTAACCAAAGACAGAAGAGAATGGGAATAGTGACACTTAACCCGAGGATAACGATACGGAAGGCGAGGATGATGCTCAGGAGTCAGAACGTCTCGCTATCCGTAAGGGGCGGCAGAATAGTGACATACGTACACTACGGGGAATGGAAGCAGCCGAACACGGAGGAGCAAGTCGAAGCGAGGAACATAATGGCAGAGGCGACAAGGCTCGCGGCAAGAGACATGAGGGACACGAGGCCTGGGGGCAAGAGGGAATACTGGGAAAAGAGAAAGCGGAGGACAAAAGACAGGAAGGGGCAACCATACAAGACGGCGTATGGCTGTGCGAAGGCGTACTACTATGCGAAGCTAAAGGCGACGAGCATGATAGCAGACGAGACGACGTGGATAGAGAAGGCGGTAGAGGGGAAAGACGGGAAGGTAAGATGGGAAAAGGTAGCAATGATAGAGAAAACGGGGAGGACAATGAGCGAAGGAGAAAAGATGGGGAAGATAAAGGAAGGGAAGGGAGAAGTGGAAAGGGAAGAGGGCGAAGTAAAGTTGAGAATTGGGGAGAAGGAGACAAGTAACGGAGACAGTGAGAGGGAAAGAAGAGGGAAGCAAAGGGAGAGAGGAGAGAGAAGAGGAGAGAGAAGAAGGGAGAGAAGGGAGGAGAGATGGGGAATATGGTATGGCAGAGATAGCATAAAGATCCGTATGAGATATGAGACAGAGCTGACAAAGATACGAGAATGGGGATGGAGGGGCCACAAGATAAGGGATAGAGAAAGGATAGGCGGCGACAGAGAAATAGTTTTGGAGTGAAACGGAAATGGAGTATATTTGCAAGAGTAACGAGAGGTGGCGTCTATGAATTGCTGAGTTCTGGTACTTCCCATGATACTTCCGGGGTGCGGCGGGAGCACACACCGAAGGATGAGGTGCGGCAAGGGATGAAAGAGAGACAGAGAGGAGACGTCAGCCCCAATAAAAACAGCATAGAAGAAAGAAAAAGAGATGTTGAGAGCATTGAGTTCGGCGTTGGTAGCCTGCTGCATGATGGTGACAGCGGTAGATGCGCAAGTGCCATATTTCGGCAGGAACAGACATAAGGCGAAGAGCGAAGAGGCAGGAAAGAAGGAGAAGGAGGAGAAAGTACAGAAAGGCTTCTTCTCGGTCCAGAAAGAGAAGGAGGACTGGTATTTTCAGGTGGCGGACTCGCTGCTGGACGTACCGTTCCTAGCAGTGACGCGATATGTCTCGACGCCAGTCGAACTGGGGACATACGGAGGGGAGCTCGTCAACAGTGATATGTTCTACTGGCAGAAGCAGGACAACAAACTACTGCTGAGACTGGTAGTCCACGATGCGAACAGTCCGAGCGGAGACGCCATACATCAGGCGCTGAAGGTCAGCACGGAGAATCCCATCATAGCGTCGATAAAGATAGAGAAGACGATAGCAAGCAAAGAGGCGGCGGACACCGTCGGCGGAAAGCGATATAAGATAAAAGTCAACGACCTGCTGAACGGAGACAACATGCTGACAGGCCTGACGACGTCGGCGAAGAGCAAGCACAGCATACAGGGACTACAGGGGAACAACTCGTACGTAGAGAGCATCCACACATACCCCACAAACACAGAGATCTCGACCGTCAAGACATACGGCAGCAAGGACAGCAAGGCGTGGAGCAGCAAGATAGCTGGGTCGCTGACCTTCAGGCTGAACACGTCGATAGTCATGCTACCGAGGAAGCTGATGAGGCAGAGGTATTTCGACCAGAGAGTCGGATACTTCACCGAGGGCGAGAGATATTACTCCGACGAGCAGCAGCAGACAGAGCGTAGGCAGTTCGCCACACGATGGAGACTAGAGCCGAAGAGCGAGGCGGATGCCATCAGGCAGAAGAACGGGGAGCTGATAGAGCCGAAGAAGCCGATAGTGTATTACATAGACCCGGCGACGCCGAAGCAGTGGAGGCCGTACCTGATACAGGGCGTGAACGACTGGAACGCAGCCTTCGAGCAGGCGGGGTGGAAGAACGCCATAAGGGCAGAGGAGTG
This sequence comes from Bacteroidales bacterium, assembly GCA_017417385.1. Classification (GTDB taxonomy): domain Bacteria; phylum Bacteroidota; class Bacteroidia; order Bacteroidales; family Marinilabiliaceae; genus W3P20-009. Next base: position 23,040 of record JAFPZF010000063.1, on the reverse strand, counting down.
GCCAGAGGAGAGACCCGACATGAGCCTTGAGGACGCAAGGTACTCCGTCATCCGCTATCTCGCATCGCCGATACAGAACGCATACGGCCCGCACATCTCGGACCCGAGGACGGGCGAGATACTGAACTCGTGCATAGGGTGGTATCATAACGTCATGGCGCTGATCCACGACTGGTACATGATACAGGCGGGAGCCATCGACGAAAGGGCGCGCCAGATGAGACTGCCGGACGAGCTGATGGGAGAGCTGATACGCTTCGTCAGCTCACACGAAGTCGGACACACCCTCGGACTGCGCCACAACATGGGGGCAAGCAGCAGGACGCCACTTGACAGCCTCAGGAACAAAGAGTGGGTCGAGAAGAACGGGCATACAGCGTCGATCATGGACTATGCGAGGTTCAACTACGTAGCACAGCCGGGAGACGGGATAGGAGCCGAGGGCATAATGCCGAGGATCAACACCTACGACAAGTGGGCCATAGAATGGGGATACAAGTACTTTGCAGACGCGAAGAGTGCGGACGAGGAGAAGCTGATACTGAACAAGATGACGATAGAGAGACTCGCGAAGGACAAGAGACTATGGTTTGGCGGCGAGGGAAGGGACAACGACCCGTGCGCACTGACGGAGGACCTCAGTGACGACCCGATCGGTGCGGCGGAGTATGGAATCATGAACCTAAAGAGAATAATAGGAGACCTCCCGAAGTGGTCATACGAAGAGGCGGACAACTACACCAACCTGAAGCAGGTCGTAGGCAGCCTTGTCGGGCAGTTCGGCAGATATGTAGGGCATGCGATGAACAACGTCGCGGGCGTACACCACGACTATAAGACCGTCGAGCAGGAGGGAGCAGTCTATACACCGGCAAGCAAGGAGCGGACGAAGAAGGCACTCGACTTCCTCGACAGGCAGGTGTTGACAGAGCCGAAGTGGATAACGAGCCAACAGTACCTCAGCAAGATAACGAGCCGGCCGACGAACATCGTGATAGCGCAGGGCGAAATGGCGGCAAGCTACCTCGTCTCGTACGCCGTCATGGAGAGAGTATGCTCATACGACAAGCGGAACGGGGCATACGCGGCGCAGGACTACGTCGATGACGTCATGAAGATACTCTTCAAGGAGCTGTATAATGGAGGAGTGCCAGACGAATGGCGCAGGATGATACACAGGGAGGCCGTCATGAGCATAACGAAGAGTTGGGAGAAGGACCAGGAGAGCTCGGCACATCCGTATTACACCATGATGATGACGGAGCTCGAGACGCGACTGAAAGCAGCCATGAACAGTGGGGACAAGCTGACGAAGGCACACTACAAGGACCTGCTGACGACGATAAAGAAAGTCCAGGAGAAGGAATAAGACAGAGTAAGAGATATGGGAATGGAGACAACGAGTATCGGGATAGTAGCCGACGAGTTTGAGAAGGACATCGACAATATAGAGTCCATCTCGGACATCGGTGTGCAGTATGACCAGATACGGGTTGTCTTCAAGCGCATAGTAGAGAGACTGACGAAAGACGTCCCATACGCATTTTCGGGACTCTTCCCGAGGATAGTCTATATAGGCGAGCATCAGGAAGAGATACCGTACAGGACGCTCAACAACCTCAGAATAAGGCTGAGCAACGTCAAAAAGACTCCGGCGGAGCAGATGGAGCGCCATGTCCAGACAGACATAATGACACTGCGGACGCTCGTCGGGATGCTTAGAACGGGACTTAAAGGGAGTTCAAACGACAGCATCCGCAAGGGGGAAGAGGGAAGAGAAGGGGAAGAGAAGATGGAAGAGAAGGAAGAGAGGGAAGAGAAGGAGGAGAAGGAGGAGAGAAGGGAGAGCGGAAAGAGCATGAGAGTCGTCGCGCTCGGACCCGTCGAGGAGGAGAGAGTCGAGGTGACAGTCGAAGAAGACTCGAGCGTAAGAAGTGTAGAGCTCGGAGAGTTCGGTTACATGAAGTACATAGTCAGGAAGGGGACTAACATGAACCTGCTGGACGTACAGGAGGGGAAGGACGGGAGCCTAAGGCCACAGTACGTCGTGTATGAGCCGGACATCCTCGTCGATATCTCGACGATAGCGAGTTGCTTCACGCCGCACTCGAACACGCACAGACAGAACCTCATCAACAAGCTCAAGGCCAACGAGACGACAAAGGCGACACTGCTAGGAAACTTTGCCGGTCAGCTACTTGACGACGAATTGAACAGGATAAGGTGTGGAATCGAAGAGCAGCCCGACTTCAAGGCGCAATGCAAAAGACTGTTCAGGAAGAGCGCGCTACCGTTGCTGACGACAGTGGGTGTCGACAAAGACTGGTTTGAGGCGGCGAAGGACCAGCGGAAGAACATTTGCGAGATGCTTCGCATCATCAAGGATGACGTAGATGGGTTTAATCCCGAGAAGATCATGACGGAGCCGTCGTTCATCTGCGAGAAGGCAGGAGTCCAGGGGCGAATGGATATGCTCCAGAACGACTTCAAGATACTCGTCGAGCAGAAATCCGGGAAGAAAGACGAGTTCCACAAGCAGCATCAGGAGTCGCACTATGCCCAGATAATACTATACCAGCTCGTCCTACGATATGGCTTTGGAATCAGGCAGGAGGACATAGCGGAGTACCTGATGTACTCGAGATATCCGGCGGCAGACGGGCTGATGCGTGAGGGTGGAAACCCTCAGGTGATGTCGCAAAAGATATTCGAGACGAGGAACAAGATAGTGGCAGACGAGCTGCGCTATACGAAGGCCGAGAACATACGGAAAGACATAGAGAGCTGGACAGTAGAGAGTTTCAGGGAGAAGAGAGTAGCGGACAACTACTGGATACCGTGGGTAGCGCCACAGATAGCCAACGTACTCGAGACCATAAAGAGCCAGAGCGGGGTCCTGCAGGACTATTTCTACAGGTTTGCGGCGTTCCTATACAGGGAGAAGCAGTTGCATCAGGTCGGGAACAAGATAAAGGAGGACAGCGGATTTGCGGCGATGTGGAACACGTCGACAGAGGACAGGAGGCAAGCCGGAAACCTCATAGACAAGCTCAAGATAGAAGCATTAGAGAGCGACGAAGAGGAAGAGTGGCAGAGTGACGTCGTAGACATAGTAGAGCTCGGGATAGACACCGAGGGGAAGGACGTCCAGTGTGCGCCAAACTTCAGAAGGGGCGACATAGTGGTGCTCTACGACTACGCAAAAGACACAGAGCCAGACGTGCGCCACAGCATAGAATGTCGTGCGTCGCTCGTCAGCATAGGAGCTAACAAGCTGAGAGTCAAGCTGCGGTCGCCACAGCCAAAGGGATACTTCGAGAAAGAGAGGAAAGGCAGGCTGTGGGCAGTCGAGCATGACTACATGGAGTCCCATTCGACAGGGATGCTGCGGCAGCTGATGACGTTGCTGAGCGGGACGAAGAGAAGGCAGGAGCTGATAGTCGGGCTAAGGAGTCCCGAGGTAGATAGCGACTGCGGTGAGCTGAAAGGCGACTATGGGGACATGAATGAAGTCGTCAGGAAGGCCATGTCGGCGAAGGACATGTTCCTACTCGTCGGACCACCGGGGACAGGGAAGACCAGCTATGGACTGATGTCGATACTGAAAGAGCAGATGGCGCGGAAGCCGGAGGGCAACATACTCCTCATGGCGTATACCAACAGGGCCGTCGACGAGATATGCTCGAAGCTCGAAGGAGCGAAGATAGACTACATGAGGATAGGGTCGAGACTGTCTTGCGGAGAGGCATACAAGCCACACCTGCTTGGTCAGCAAGAGTTCAGCAATCGCAACGAGCTTAGCCGGAAGATAGACAACTACAGAGTTGTAGTTGCGACAACAGCATCCATGCAAGGTTCGAGTTCGCTCTTCGTAGTGAAGCATTTCGACCTGGCGATAGTAGATGAGGCGTCGCAGATACTCGAGCCGGACATAGTCGGACTACTATCCGCGAAGTATGGCAATGGTGAGGGCGAGGCGATAGACAGGTTCGTCCTGATAGGCGACCACAAGCAGTTGCCAGCCGTAGTATCGCAAGAGAAGACAGAATCCGTGATAGAAGAGAAGTCGCTAAGGGAGATAGGGTTTGAAGACTGCAGGCAGTCGTATTTCGAGAGGATGTGCAGGCAGCACGGCGAGAAGCCGGGGATAATGCACACGCTAAGCCGTCAGGGAAGGATGCACAAGGAGACGGCAGAGTTCTGCAACGAGGCGTTCTACGAGGGGAAGCTGGAGCCGATACCGCTGAAGCATCAAGAAGGAGAGCTAAGCCTAATGGCAGGAACAAGCGCAAGCCAGCTCCGGCAGCTACTCTCGACAAGAAGGGCGTTGTTCATAGACTATGAAGTCGAAATGAGCAGAGACGTCAGGAGGGAGAAAGTAAACAAGAAGGAGGCAGGCATAGTCGCAAAGACAGCACTCGAAGCGATAAGGATTAGGAAGGCCAACGGGATAGAGATAGACGCAGACAAGACACTCGGAATCGTCGTCCCATACAGAAATCAGATAGTCGCCATAAGGACACAGATAATCGAGATGGCAGAGACAGACGAGGAGCGGGAGTGGGCAGACAGAGTGACGATAGACACCGTAGAGCGACTGCAGGGAAGCGAGCGTGAAGTCATAATATACGGGATGACCGTCAGCAGGCCCATGCAAATGGACTTCCTGACAGACAGCCAGTTCACCATGAAAGATGGCACGACCATAGATAGAAAGCTGAATGTCGCTACAAGCAGAGCGAAGGAGCAGCTGATATTAGTAGGAGCATCGACAATAATACGCGGAGACAGAGTCTACGACCGTCTGTATAGGCACGTCGAGAGCAAAGACAGCGTAGTAGTCTGGGACAGAATAAACAAGTAAATAAAGGGGGGAGGAGACATGAAAAAGATTCTGTATATAGTCAATCCCAAGTCGGGAGTCGGGAAGAAGAAGGAGGTAGTAGCAGAGATAGCCATGCGGAGTGCAACTCTCGGCTTGGACTGTCGCATAGTACAGACCACGCACCGTGGTCATGCTACGGAGATAGCGGAGAAGGAGCGAGACAACGTCGATGCCGTCGTAGCAGTCGGAGGAGACGGGACAGTCAACGAGGTAGGGCTCGGCATGATAGGCAGCAGCACGCCGATGGGCATCATCCCGTGTGGCTCGGGCAATGGACTGGCGAGGGAGCTCGACATCCCGCTCCGCACGTCAATGGCCGTCGACCTCATCAACGAGCTAAACACAAAACGCATAGACGTCATCAAGATCGGACCTGAGTTCTCACTCACCAACAAACTCGAGTACTGGGTCTCGTTCAACGTCGCAGGCATTGGCTTCGATGCGTACATCAGTCACCGCTTTGCCGACAAGAAGCGGCGTGGGCCACTGCAATACATGAATCTCATTGCCAAGGAGTTCCCAGATTACGTAGCCAAAGAATACGTCCTCGACATCGAAGGACACATCTACAGCCGTCGAGCCTTCCTCATCAGCTTTGCCAACTCCAGTCAGTGGGGCAACGACATCCATATCGCACCTCATGCTCGGATGGACGACGGACTGATGGACGTCTGCGTCGTCTCAGAGTTCCCAAACATGGCGATACCGTCTCTTGTCATATCGCTCCTCAATCAGTCGATTGACAACAACAAATACGACGAGATCATACGTACTAAACGTGTCGAACTCCACAATCCCGAGCCCATCATGGGACATGTCGATGGAGAACCTGTCATGTTCCCCGTCAACACCGTCATCGAGGTTGTCCCTAACGCCCTCAACGTCATCGTTCCGAGCACCGAATTCTACCAGTCGAGGCGTTTTGACCCACAAGTACTACGCCAGCAGGTCGCCAAGAGTGTCAACGACCAGTTGACGGAATTCCGTCAGAACCTAATAAATATCAAGACGATATTAGAGCCTTAGAGTGCGGCTCTCCTTCTGATCTCCGAGACCACGACGGCTGTTGCAGCACCTACGTTGAGCGACTCAGAAGTCGTGGCACCGGCTGGGAATGGCGGAATCAGAATCCGCTGACTGACATAACGTGCCAGAGCGTCTGATATGCCACGTCCCTCATTCCCCATCAGGACGACGGCAGGGGTCTTTATCTCAGCCTTGTAGAAGTTCTCTCCGTCGAGAAACGTCCCTATGATGGGCAGTCTCCATTCGTCGTGCACACGACTTAGCCACTCCTCCAGCTCGCAGTACGTCACCCCTACCCTACACAAGGCGCCCTTGGTGGCAGCAACGGCTTTCATGCCATAGACGTCGGCACACGTACGCGAACAGACTATCGTGCGTATGCCAAACCAGTCGGCAGTGCGAACTATCGTTCCCATGTTACCGGGATCCTGTATCTCGTCGAGAGCGAGGATGAGGTCGTCTGGTCTCTTTTCCGACAAACCTTCCGTGTCTGGCTTACGTAGTATGGCGATGACTTCAGTCCTTGTCTGGAGAGTTGAGATAGTCGCTATATCCTCGGCCGTCGTCTCTACGACCTCCTTTGCTGCAACAGACATCTGCTCGAGACATTCTCGTGTGCCAGCAAGATATTCGCACGTCAGACCGCCGACTATCAAGTCGTGAACAGTCTTACGTCCCTCAGCTAGAAACAGCGAGGTCTCGTCCCTCTTCTTCTTCTGAGCGAGAGCTACTATGAGCTTCTTCTTGTTCTGGCTTATCATCTGTCCAAATACTGATTCAAAATTCGGATATACTCACCGTAGCCTATGTGACGGCCACCCATACTCTTGAGGTGCGGCGTCTCGTACTGACAGTCTATCAGTTGCCACCCTCTTGCCAACATCTCCCTCGCAAGGCTTATCAGCGCCACCTTAGATGCACTAGGTCGACGCGAGAACATGCTCTCGCCACAGAACACTCGACCGACCTTGACACCATAAAGACCACCGACTAGCAGGTCGCCTTCCCAAACCTCGACACTTGATGCCCGCCCCATCCTATGGAGTGTGGTGTAAGCCTCGATGATCTCATCTCCCAGCCACGCCATATCGTCACGGTTGCGACCGTCGGTCTCGGAACAGCCACATATCACCTCCTCGAAAGCCTGATTGAACGTCACACGATATTTGCCACTGTTCAGCAGAGTACGCATAGAGTGCGAGACATGTATCTCATTCGGGAATATACAGAAACGTATCAGGGGACATACCCACACCGAAGGCTTGTATCGAAACGCATAGAAGGGAAATATCCCAAGCTTATATGCTTCAATGAGTCTCTCGGGCGACAAGGAGCCACCGATAGCTATCACGTCGTCTCCTACGACGGAATCATCGTCGAGCGGATTGGGGAAATATATGTCGTCTTCATTACCGTCTAAAAACACTTTCATATCCGCCCTCCTTTCTGATTATTTTTGCCGGCTCAGCTGCAGCCTGTAGCCTAAATGCCACTCTATGAAGTCAGCCTTCGACAGCTGATGAGCAAAGATGTTCACGCCTGTCTGTATCCCGACGGGGAACGTGTACTTGACGCCCATTCGCTGAAACGACCTCTTTTTCTTCTGCTCTATGCCACTCGGCTGATAGACGTAGAATCCCAGCTGCGTCGGTATGCTCAGACGCGCTATGCAGAACTCATGCGCCAAGATGACACCGAGGTTGATCCGCTTGGATGTCTTGCCATGAACGACCTCCACATCTCGTCCGTCAGCTTTCGTCCTCGTATCAGAGCCGAGCCAGTCGTCATAAGTGACGTTGAGTCCCGCACCATACTTACCCTTGACGCTATACTGATGTAGGAACACTGCCTGGAATGTCGAGACTGTATAACGAGAGCCGAGCTTAAACGGAGTCGTCAACTCGGGATGACTGACGGTGTCGCACTCATAGCGCTTGATGCCCATGCCCAGCGTGAAGTCTATCTCATTCTCGTTCATCTTAGTAGGCTCCCTGAGGACGTTGCCATACTTTTCCTCCCTCAGCAGATATGTCAGCCTGACGTTTGCGCCCATAAGATTCAGCCCCTTGTTCGGCTTCCTGACCGCGCCATTGCTGAAGTGCGTAAATCCTCCGCCGACTCCTATCTGTAGGTTCTTGCAGACCCTGTACGAGTAATCTAGTCCCAATCCGATATGAGCTGTCACGGGCGAACCTATAGTGATGTTATACGGGTTCGTATTCTCGTCATAACATCTCCAGTTCCATGCGAGACCTGCCTCAATATTATACCTGAAAGTATGATTTGCACTCTCGCTCCTCCAGAGCGTCCCACGATAGAAGCCGAATAACGACCATGGCCTGCCTATCTCACCCTGATTCTCGAGCGTCGCCGTATACAGTCCGACTCCGTATGACGGAAAGTCGTACTGGCTGTGCCACGTCTTGCTGCCCTGACTCTGAACTCCTATCTCAATCATCATGGAGCTGTAGTCCTTCATCTTCACCCCGTGAGCGTTAGTGCCCGTCAGGAAGTCGTTCGTCTGAGTGATCGACCCCTTGTCCGCCCTCACACTGACCATCGGGATGCTCCTCGTGTCCTGAGCCTTCACCCAGACACTGGCAACCAGCAACAGTGCTATCAATAATACCCTTCCCACTACTTCAGCAACGCCTGATTGTCATACGCTCCGCTGTTGAGCTTCTCCTTCAACTTCTTGAAGGTGTCCAGCGTATACTCGACATCCTCCAATGTATGACTCGACGTCGGCATCATCCTCAGCATCAACGTCCCCTGCGGCACCACCGGATACTTGACTATCGTACAGAAGATACCGTAGTTCTCCCTCATGTCCATGACCATGCTGAGTGCCGGGTTTATCCTCTGGTCGTCGTCAGCCTCACTACTATCAGCTGCGTCCTCCCTCGGAGGCAAGTAGATAGGCGTTATCGCGCTCTCTGTCTTCCCGAGGTTGAATCCGAGCTCCCTGAGTCCGTTCTGTAGCTTGTTCGTTATCTCCCACAGCTTCTGCCGTCTCTCTGGCTGACGCGTCATCAGCTCGAGCCTCTTCTGAAGCCCGACGACCATTGCTATCGGGAGACTCTCGTCGAAGATCTGGGAGCGCATGTTGTATCGGAGGTAGTTGATGACCTTCTCCTTGCCTGCTATGTATCCGCCGATGCCTGCCATCGTCTTTGCAAACGAACCGAAGATGAGGTCCACCCCTTCCTCGACTCCATGCATCTCAGCCGTTCCCCTACCCGACTCGCCGAGGACTCCCAGTCCGTGCGAGTCGTCGATGAGCAGCGTGAACTCGTTGTCCTTCTTCAACGCCACTATCTCTTTCAGCGGACACACCTCACCGCTCATGTCGAAGACGCCATCAGAGACGACGAGGATGCCTCCTCCCTCCTTCTCCCTGCTGATGTACCCCTGCGCCAGCTGCAACTTCTTCATGCAGTTGTCAGCGTCACCATGCGAGTAGACGAAGCTCTTGCCGCCCTTTGCCCTGTGGAGATATATGCCGTCCATTATCGACGCATTGGCGTCCGAGTCATAGACTATCACGTCATTCCGGTTGCACAACGCGTCTATGACGCTTGTCATCGCCTCGTAGCTGTAGTTCACGACGAAGCAGTCCTCCTTGTGAAGGAATGTCGCCAACTGGACCTCCAGCTCCTCGTGATGTGTCGTCTGACCTGATATTATCCTCGTTCCCATCGGGTAACCAAGCCCCCAGTCCGACGCCGCCCTAGTGTCAGCCAGTCGCACCTCCGGGTCGTTGGCAAGCCCGAGATAGTTCTCCATGCACCAGTTTAGGATGCTCTTGCCTCTGAACTTCATCCTCGGGCCTATCTCCCCCTCTAACTTCGGAAACACGAAGTACCCGTGAGCAACCTCCTGATATTTACCGAGTGTGCCACCCTTCGTATCGTCTATCTTCTTGAAAAGATCCATTCCTTACCTCTCTATATATTCGCAAAGATACCACATATTTGTTCTTTGAGCAAAAGAAACGCCCGCCATTTCTCCAATGACGGGCGTTTAATTAGTCTTTGAACGGTTTTTAAACTCGCTCCTAAACCCTATTACTACTTGTACAGCGGGTCAGCACCTATCGTCCCGACGAGTGTCTGGAGATAAGCGTCGGTCTTCAGGTATGCTATCCTCTCCTTCAACTTCGCTATCTTGTAGTCGATGCGCAAGTCGTTGAGACACGTCGCATTCTCCGGCTGGCTCCTGAAGTCGGTGATGTAGGCGAGCTCCCTCTCTGCCAACTCGACATCCCTCTGCTGCTTGATGACGAGTCTCTCACGATACCAGTCGCTGCTGAGGACATACTCCCTGTCGAAGAGGTTGCGGATTGCCGGGTCGTCGACGGTCTTGCCCTGATAGTCTCCCTTTGCCATGATGTAGAGGATTGCCTTCAATGGCGGTATGGCAGCCTCGACACTTCCCTCATCGAAGTACTTCTGAGCTACCTTCCTCTGTGCCTCGACGATGTTGTTGATGCCGTCTACGAACTGCTCCATGTCCTGCAGCTCCGGCCTCAACATCTGCTCGTTGAAGACTGCCAGCGGCTCGTCGAACAACCTGTTCATGCACCTGAACATGAAGTTCTCGTTAATACGGTAGCCGAGCCTGCTCGCGAGGACCTTCTGACCGTTGTACTCGAAGTCCTCCATCTTCTCGAAGCAGCCCTGCTTGATCAGGAAGTTAGCGTCTCTATCCTCTGGCACCATCCTCGCCCAGATCTCCGGGATGAGGATCGAGATGTCGTGGTCGAACCTCGAGTTGCCGACGTAGCCTGCCGCTGTCGTGAAGCCCTGATAACCTGTCAGGATGTAGCAGAGCAGCGCATTGTTCAGGTCGCTCGTGCAGCACAGCATGTTGAACGGTGCCTTCGTCAGCGCACCCTCGCTACCTGCTCCTGTCGTCGACGGAGACTTGCCTGTCAGCGAGCATATGAAGTCCATAAAGAGCTCCGGAAGCTCCTGATAGTGGATCGGGTTGTAGACGCTCAGTGGACGTATGCCGCTCTTCTTGTCGGCTGGATTGTTCCTCCTGCCTGGCATGACGGCGTTCACTACGTTGATGACTGGCTCACTGACCTTGACCTTCCTGTGCAGACGAACTCCGACCTCTGCCACGTACGTGTTGATGTTCTCGACGGAGTTCTTGTTGAACTGCAAGTAGCGTGGGTTGTTCGTCGGCTTGCCCTTGACAATTCTTGTGTGGCTCGGGACTACGAAGAACTCGTCCTCGTCCTTCTCCAGGAAGTCGGCGACGAAGTCCTTGACAGGCTGCGTATACTTGTCGAAGTTTATCGCGTCGTCCATCAGCGCCCTTGCGTCGTCCCTCGTCATCGGCTCATAGTTCGTGAGGAACGTTCCGCTCTGGCAGATGTCGCTCTCCGCCTCGTGGTCATAACCTCTGTTGACTGCCTCGTCTGGCCTCTGGAACAACCTCTTCTCGCAGTTCTCCACTATCTTGACACTTGGGTTCGAGAAGTGTGGACTGAGATGCCTGAAGTTGCTCGACGGCAACGTGACGCTCGCCGTGATGTCGTCCTCGACCTGTATCTTGAGGCTCGGGACGAAGTCCGAACGTAGCTTATGCAGCAGCCAGTTGCCCTCCGGATTGAATCCGATGCGGACATACGTACCGATGACATGCTTGTTCTTATACATCAACGTCGTTCCCTCGCGCCCATTGATGATCTCGACGCTCATGTAGTCCTTCCAGTTGCCCTTCTGGTTCTCGTTCCTGTACAGTCTCTTGACGAAGAGCACGAGCGAACGGATGTGCGCCGGGATGCTCCTCAGCCATGCGTTATACTCGTCACTGTACATGTCCGACGGCGTCAACAACTTGACTGCCGAACCGAGCGCCCTCCTGTCACTCAGGAACGAACGACTTGGCTTTGCGTCCGGCTGGACACATTTCCACCTGTTCGTATAGTCGTGGTTGATGATCTCGTCTGCCTTCCTGAAGTCCTCCTCGAGGTTCACGATGTTGAACGGGCCATAGATGATGGCGTTCTGCATAGACTTCGAGATCTCGCTCTTGCCACCACCCGAGACTGTACACGGCTTATGACACAATATGCCCTCTGGCGACGTCTGGATGATCCGCCACAACGGCTGCTGCGGATGCTTCGCCAACTGGAACTTGTTGCCAGACGGATGTATGTAGATGTTGTTCGGGCTGAACGGTATCTTCTTGAGCTGTCCGTTGTGCATCCACGAGATGGTCGTGTTCTCTATCTCGATGTTAGCCGTCTCCGGGATGTAGATGACCTTAGGATACTTCTTATCTACCGCATATCCCTCCGGCTTGAGGTCTACCGAGTCGCCCAGCAGGCTCATCGCCTCCTCGAACGTGAAGAGTCCGTCGAGCTTGCCGCTATACAGCTCGCCGACGATGTCGTCAGACATGATCGAGCGCGAGAATGCTATCGCACCTCCAGAATGTTCCTCCTCAGCCAGTCCAAAGAGGTTTGCCGAGTAGTTTATCTGGGTCTTGATCTCCTTCTTGGCATATCCGAAGTAGTTGTCGGCTATGATGGTGACGACGACACCTCTGTCGTCTCTCGCCGTTATCTTGAAGGAGCCGCCATCGTTATACAGCTCGTTCTCGTCTCTCCAGCACATGCCGTCTGCCCTCTGCCTCTCCGTCGCCTCGTCATAGTGCGGCAGTCCGAGCTCCTTCTTCTTGAGGAGCGTCAGCTGTGGCGCAAAGATGATGCAGCCCGTATGGCCTGTCCAGTGGTCGATGTCGAGCGCCGCGTCGTTCTTTGGCAACGTATGGTCGCCAGCATTGCCGAAGATTGTCTCTACGAAATCGAGCGACGAGACGAGGCTTCCCGGTGCGAAGAGATGCACCTCTAGGCTCCTGCTGCTCATGACGCCCGGGACCTCCGGCACTACGAGCGGACGGCACAAGAGGCTCACCATGACGTGCGCCTTGTTAGCCTGGTTCGACGTGAACGGCAACTGGTTGATGTCGTCACTCGGATGAAGCGCCGCATCGAGGAGACGAGCAAAGGTCACCTTCGGGACGGCCTTCTTGTCGACCGGTATAGGCAGCCCGCCCTCTGCTATGTGGAACGTGCCCTTCGTGGTCCTCTTGTCGTTAGCCGGGTTGTTGAGGATGCCCTGCTTGACCCTGTATGTCGAGATGTACTTGCCGAAGAACGTGTTGCTGTCGGGTGGCAGACTCAGCTCCCTCGCCAATCCCGCCTGTCCCAGCACGAGCGTATCCGTCGGCAGCTTGCACGCCCCCTCCGGCTTCTCTACGTCCGCCAGATAGCTGTCGATGAAGTCCTGTATGCGCCTGTCCACCGGACTCCTGTGCTTGCCCAACAGACGTGTCTTCTCTCGATAGCTGTTGATGATGTCTTGTGTGATTGTCATGAAACGGGAGTTCGCCATGTCCGCGTCATTCTCCTCGTTGTCTTGAAATATTGGTTGCCCGAGCGACGCCAACTGGAGATTGATATACTCTATCATCTCGCGCCTATGGTTGCGCCCGCTGTCCTTTCTGTTGTTCGCTTCGCTTCTCATCTGAAAACAGTCGGATTTGTGTTGTTGTTGTATGATTCTTTCTCAAAATTAAGCAATCCTTTCCTTTATTCCAAATACTCCTTTCTCTATTTGAAATTGTCCTCTCCCTTATACCTACTTCCTTACGTGAAAGACTTAAAAATCATCATTTATAGGTATTGAGGCGACTCGTCTTTCTGGCTAATATTGCATTAAAAACTACATTGATATGGATCAGACTTTTATCGCTCTCTTGCTCGGGCTCTCTGTCCCTCTGTCTGGCACTGTCGCCGGCGCCGCTTTCGTCTTCCTGATACGCGACTCGATATCCGAGAGGTTTCAGAGGCCTCTCCTCGGCTTCGCCTCTGGTGTCATGGTCGCCGCCGCCGTATGGTCGCTCCTGATTCCGTCCTTGGAGATGTCCGCCCGTGGCGAGACGAGCGACCCGATACCTGCCGCCCTCGGTTTCCTTCTCGGCATGGCTTTCCTCTTTCTCGTCGATGTCTTCACACCTCATATCCACGTGGGGTCAGACAGTCCGGAAGGAGTCCGCAGCAACCTCTCTCGTACTGCCATGCTGACTCTCGCCGTGACTATCCACAACCTCCCGGAGGGTATGGCTGTCGGTGTCGTCCTTGCCGGTGTCGAGGAGGGCTCCGCCAGTCTGTCTCTCTCGAGTGCCCTGGCTGTGACTATCGGTATCGCTATTCAGAATATCCCGGAGGGGGCTATAATCTCTATGCCTATGCGCGCCGCTGGCAACAGCCGCCTACGCTCCTTCCTGATTGGCTCTCTGAGTGGTGTCGTCGAGCCTTTGGGCGCTATCACTGTTGTCCTTCTCGCCTCCTCTATCATCCCCATCATGCCATACATGCTCTCATTTGCCGCTGGCGCCATGATGTACGTCGTCGTCGAGGAACTTATCCCCGGTGCCTCCGTCGGGAGTCACAGCAATCTCGCAACTGTCGGCTTCGCTATCGGCTTCGTCCTCATGATGGTCCTCGACGTCGTGCTATGACTCTCGTCACGACTCCGCCCCGCACATTCCTTACTTCGCCCTCTTGCTCTCTATCAGTTTCTTCACCTGTGCGTTCGAGAGACTGCAAGGTGGAAACTCGCGCTCTCCACTCCTGCCCTTGATGCTAAACCCTCGACCGGTATTATATGCCGATATGAGCAACATCTGGTCAGAATCCAGCGCCGCCAAGGCTGCATCGTGCACGTTGTCGTCTGTCAGTGGGTCTCCCCCCTCCTGTCTATATTCGAGATATACATTCCTGCGGTCATATTCAAGGCTCTCCACGAAGAAGCCCGAAGCCCCGCTATTTCCCAGACTCCTTTTCAACGATATGCACGTTTCTAGCATCCTGTCCTGACATATCGGCGTCTTGTTCTCCATCGCCGACCTTATGTCCGCCGTCAAGAGCTCTACGTCATATTTCTCGCCTTTGGTGTTCGCAAACCTGATGACCAGCTTCTTGCATGTAGACTTTGCGCAGACCTCAAACATCCTCAAGTCACCTTCCATCGGACGCATGACGCCATTGTGGAGTTTCTCGGCGTTGAGGTCCGCAAGGTATAGCGCTCTCAGATACGAGAGATAAAGGCCTGTATGGTCAGCAGGAAACCGCTCATACGCTCCTTCATCGACAACTGTTAGCACGGCTGTTTCATCATCGACTCTCTCCAGTTTTACTCCACACGTCGATTCCTTTGCCATCTCTTCGAGCTCCTTGTCCGCCATGGCTCCCGCCACGTTGCCCTTCTCTGCATCCCATGTCCATACTGCAGTCAGTCCTCCCGCTATGATGCCTATCAACGTCAAGACTGCCACATTCACATTCCGGCTCCCCTTCTCGAGTGTCTTGGATAGCAATACGGCAAAAGCTATGATGAAGAGGACTGCCAGCCATGCCATCACCATGCACAGAAGCCCCTCGTCTATCATGTTATACCATGCTGATTTGTAGGCGAGCCACATACTCGCCGCAAAAGCTGTCAACGCTACTATACTCGCCGTTTTCTTGCTCATCTTCCTCTCGATTCTATGTTAATTGACTCCTTTTCCTTTCCTCCTCATATATCGCTATACGTCCATAACAACAACAATGTTTTATGGGAAACGTCCTTTCAATCTCTCTTCTACTGCAATTTAATGTATTTCTCTTAAAGAGCCAAAACCCTTCGGTAATACCGTGCCGTTTGCCCACTCTAAGTCCACTCTCACTCTCGCCCTAAATGCAATGTGGACGAGACTCCCCTCTTTTGGAAATCTCGCCCACTCTTGTCTTGTCGCTCCGATACTATCTCAGTGTCGCTCCTAGCTCCTTCTGGAGTAGCATCGTTATCGAGTTCATCGACTTCTCTATCTGCTTGTCGGTCAGCGTATGCTCGTCGTCGCGCAGTATGAAGCTGACGGCATACGACTTCTTGCCCTCTGGCAGGTTCTTGCCCTCATAGACATCGAAGAGGTACACGTTCCTGAGTATCTTCTTCTCTGCCTTCTCTGCGACCTTGCGTATCTCGCCAAATGTGACGACGTTGTCGACGAGTAGCGCCAAGTCTCGCTTGACCTCCGGATACTTCGGGAGCTCCGTGAAATGTACCTTGTTGCGCTTTGCACTCTCTGTCGCCAATAGCCCTGCATCAAACTCTGCATAATACACTGGCGCATTGACGTCAAACGCTGCCGCCAACGAGCTGCGGAGAAGTCCATATCGACCGATCTGCTTCCCGCCGTTGAACGCTATCTTGATGCCCGTCTCGAACATGTCGTCGCTGATGCTCTCCTCCGAGATGGCTGCTGGGGCTATTCCGAGCTTCCTCAGCAATGCCTCGACGTCTGCCTTCAGGTCGAAGAGGCTGACTGGCGTCGCCGTCGTGTTCCAGTTCGGCTCTGCCTTGAGTCCGCTCTGAACCATCGAGATATGATACTCCTCGACGTACGTCGTGTCCTTCCCGGCATCTGCACCAGGCTTCTTAGACTGGACGTTGCCAAGCTCAAAGAGGCGTAGGTTCGGATTCCTGTGATTCCTGTTCCTTGCGACGGTCTCGAGTGCCCCTATGACGAGCGTCTGCCTCAAGACGCTGAGATCGGAGCTGAGCGGGTTGGCGAGGCGGACGGTCTTGTCCTCCGGGCAGCTCTCAGGAAGCAGTGTGCTCTGGCTCGCCTTCGTCAGCGTGTTGTTCATGATCTCGATGTATCCCCTCGACGCAAGCATGTCGGCAAGTCCACCTATTATCGTCGTCCTGTCAGACATCGCACCCTCGACGAAGACTACGTTGCTGCTCTGCGGCAACTCGATATTGTCATAGCCATACAGTCTCAACACGTCCTCTGCCACGTCGGCCTCCCTCATGACGTCAACCCTGTATCGTGGGACGTCGAGCGTCAGGACGTCTCCGTCGTCTGCCTTGACCGTCATCTCCAGTCCTGCCAATATCTTCTGCAGTCTGTCCTCCTCTATCGCCTTTCCTATGAGCGACGTGAGTCTCTTTCGACTGACTTTTACCTCGAACGGCTTAACCGGCTCGGGATATTCGTCGATTATGTCCTGCGATATCTCGCCACCTGCAACCTCCTTGATGAGCATCGCCGCACGCTTCAGTGCGTAGAGGACTCCGTTAGGGTCCGTCCCACGCTCAAATCGGAAACTTGCATCGGTCGAGAGCTGATGCCTCCTCGCGGTCTTGCGTATGCTGACGCCGTTGAACCATGCGCTCTCTATCAGGACGTTCTTCGTCCCCTCGGTTATGCCACTATCGACTCCACCAAAGACACCTGCTATGCACATCGGGCCCTTGGCATTGCAGATCATGAGGTCGTCTGCACTGAGGCTCCTCTCGACACCGTCAAGTGTCTTGAACTTGGTGCCCTCGGCGACATGGCCGACTATCACCTTCCCGCCCTCTATCTTGTCCGCATCAAAGGTGTGCAGCGGCTGACCAAGTCCGAAAAGTATGTAGTTCGAGACGTCGACGACATTGTTGATCGGCGTGAGCCCTATCGCCCTAAGCGCCTTCTGAAGCCAGTCCGGAGACTCCTTGATCGTCACCCCGCTGACTACTGCGCAACTGTATCGTGGACATGCCGTCGTGTCCTGCACCTCCACTGTGTAGTTCGTACTCTTGCTGTCGACCTTGAAGTCGTCAACCGACGGACGCTCAACCTCTGCTGCCTTGCCTCGTGCGAGGAGTGCAGCCCTGACGTCCCTTGCGACGCCATAGTGCGATGCCGCGTCGCCTCTGTTAGGCGTGATGTCAACCTCGATGAGCGTGTCGGCTCCTATGTCGAAATAGTTCTTCGCCAGAGTCCCCACAGGTACTTCATTCGGCAGAACTATGATTCCTGAATGGTCATTGCCTATCCCAATCTCGTCCTCCGCACATATCATACCCTCAGACGGAACTCCCCTCAACTTCGACTTCTTGATGACGAACTCCTTGTCCCCGTCATAGAGCACGGTACCTATCGTCGCGACGACGACTGTCTGACCTGCCGCTATGTTCGGCGCACCACATACTATGTTCAGCGGCGCTCCGCTACCTACGTCTACCGTCGTGACGTGCATGTGGTCCGAGTCCGGATGTGGCTCGCATGTCAAGACCTTGCCGATGACAAGTCCCTCGAGTCCGCCCTTTACGTTGCTCGTCGCATGCCAGCTGTCCACCTCAAGTCCTATCGAGGTCAGCAGACTGCACAGCTCATCTGCCGTTATGTCCGCCTTCAGATACTTCTTTAGCCAATTGAATGATATGTTCATCGTTAATCGTCGATTTTTATCGTCCCTGTATTTCTTGCACAAAGTTACTCATTCTCTTCCGACAAGAAAAAAAATTATCGAATCTTGTCGCCTCTATTCGCCCCCTTTGTACTCTTTTACTGCCTTTCCCCCATCCATGACGGGTCGTACTGCTCGCCCACAATCTCTCCTCCCATAGTAGATTTCTACACACTCGCTGTCGAAATTCAGGCTATAGACGCCATAACTGCTGCCCGTATGCAGCGAGGATGTCCAGTAGCACCCGTCGCCCTTCTGCTGATTGACTGCCTTGCCCTGGCTTATCCCGGTCACTGGCAAGAAGATGCTGTTGCCGTTCGGTCCGGTGACTCTATATCCGCTGACTTTCGCGTCCGTCGTCTGCCACTCCCATCTGCACCTCTCTTTGAGTTCGTTCAACTCGTCGACTGTCGGCATCCGCCATCCCTCTCCGAGAGCCTCATGCGCTACGTCGTCTTCTGCGTCCAACGTCATCTTCCTGTCTCTCAATCCTTCATATCCATGTCTGTCACTGCAATACTTCGTAATTCCCTTTTTCGTCTTCTCTCCCTTCATCCCCTTCTCGGCTCCTTCCCCTCGCTTGTAATGTTTGTAGTTATCCCATGTGTACTCTGCCTTCGCCTGTGTCTCGCCCCACGCAAAGTACTGCCCCAGATCACTGCTCGACTTCGCCCCGATGTTGCAACTTCCCCACTTGACGGAGAGGCCGAGATCGACGGCTTCCACTCCTCCTCTGACCAATCCTGTCACGGGCTGCACCTTCTTGCTGCAGGAGACGACCATCCCGACCATGACTATGAGAATAAAACTGATGCTCAATAACCTTATCTGCCTATACATGTCTTTTTATGTGTGTCTATTCTTTCTGTTTGCTATGACAAAAATCTACAGGTGGGGATAGCCTCCGAGCCTCCCCACCTGCGTTTTCTTTCCTTCTGTCTCTTCAATTCTATAGGTCGCTATAGCTGCAAGAGAATGTGTCGCCGCCTTGTATAGTGCCGTTCTGCAATCCCTTCTTCAGCCACTTTGCCCTCTGCTGAGAGCTGCCATGACTGAACGACTCTGGGACTGAGTACCCACGTGCCTTCTTCTGCAGATAGTCGTCGCCTATGACTAGTGCGGTGTTTATTCCTTCCTCTATGTCACCCTCTTCGAGAGAGCCATACGTCTTATGCTCGTTGTGAGCCCATGCCCCGGCAAAATAGTCCGCCTGAAGCTCTATCCTGACGCTTATCTGGTTGCTCTCCGTCTCGCTCACCTGATCCATCTTCTGATGAGCCGCCGAGAGGATCCCGAGCTGGTTCTGGACGTGATGCCCGACCTCGTGAGCTATGACGTAGGCATACGCAAAGTCTCCGTCGGCACCCAGTGTCTTCTTCATGTCCGTCAAGAACGACAGGTCAAGATACACACACTGGTCCGCCGAACAATAGAACGGTCCGACCGACGCATCCGCACCGCCACAGCCCGACTTGACGCTCCCCTTGAAGATCACCATCTTCGGGTTCTTGTACTGACGGCCGACTTGCCTGAACTGCTCTGCCCAGATGTCCTCCGTCGAGGCAAACACCTGGCTGACGAACACTGCAAGCTCCTCCTCCTGCGCAGTCGGCGTGTAGCTGCTCGTCGTCCCGTCCTGGTTGCCCATGATTATCTGACCAAAATCTGCACTCTGAAGGACGCTCAGCGGATTGCCGCCCATCAGCCACGTGATGAGCGCCGCTACTATCAGTCCTCCTATGCCCATCGTCGCCGTCTTCCCGCCCGACGAACTGCTGCCTCCGCCACGAACCTCGATGTTCGAGCTCTGTCTTCGACCTGTTAGTCTCATATTCTATGTCGTTTTTATTGGTTTAACTTCCTTTTCTTGTTTCCCGTTTCAGCAAAATTAGCTTTTTTTGCGTTCGTTTTACGTCTCGATATGATTTATTTCTTCAATCCTTCATGCGAAATGTCTGTCCGGGCAGACTCTCACTCCTATACCCCCCCCCGCCCCGTCGCCCGACTGGAGTCCGACCTCGCCGAGGCTGCCTGGATTCTTATCGCCTCCCACTCCGATATCATCGTCGCCCCTACGCCAGACGACGCCCTGCTCGACCTGTGGTTCCCCGACGGTCGAAGGCCATCTTTCCTCTCCGTCCGCGACGCCGCTCCTCTCGCCTCTGCGGACAACTTCCGTCCCTGGGGCCTCTGCCGCTCTGTCTTCAACTTGTTCGGTCTCCACGACCAGGCTCGCAGCTGGCACTGGCGAGACCTCCTGAGCCGCAAGTCTTCTGTCGCTCTCGAACGTCTCCTCCCATCCGACGCTTCTGCCGCTCTTTGCTCCTCCGTGTCGGATTTCGATGCCCTCGCCAAGTCTCCCCGTCGTGGCCTTGTCCTCAAGAGTCTCTGGAGTGCCTCCGGTAGAGGCGTCAGATTCTACTCCCCCGATCAGCTTGACGCCGCACGGAAATATGCCGAGAGCTGTATCGTGGCCGATGGCGTTGTCGTCGTCGAACGTCTGCTCGACCGTGTAGCAGAGTTTTCTTTCATCGGAGTCTATGACGGCTCTCACGCCGAGATTAACGGAATAAATGTCTACCATAGTAGCCCGACCGGTGCTTTCGGTCAGGAGTTTGCCGGCGTCGGCGCCGCCGACACTATCGAGCGCCATACTGCCTCCGATTGGCAGAAATACTACTTCCAGGTTAGACTTGGTATAGAGCAGGTCCTCTCCGGCTCCGGCTATCACGGTCCCTTCGGCATCGACGCTATGCTCTATCGCGACGACCTCGGGCGTCACCACCTTCGTCTCTGCACCGAACTGAACATTCGCTATACTATGGGGCATATCGGCCACGCCCTGTCTCCTCGCCTATCCCCCTCTACGAGCGCCACTTGGGGCATGCAGTATTTCAAGAACGACAACGACTGGCTTTCCTTCGCCCGCGAGCAATCTGCCCTCCACCCCCTCATCCTCGACTCCGACGGCCTTATCCAGAGCGGCTTCTTCCGCCTCTCCTCCCTCTCCCCCGACAAACGTTTCGCTATCTGCGGCCTCGCCAATACTAGTCAATAAAGTTGGCTACGCCATTCTTCTTCCCTCTCCTGCTCGGCAATTTGCAAGCAAGCTTGCATTGCCCTCGCTTACTCGAAAGGTTGGCTACGTCCTTCTTCTTCCCTCTCCCGCTCGGCAATTTGCAAGCAAGCTTGCATTGCCCTCGCTTACTCGAAAGGCTCATGTCTATTAGGTCGAACTCGTCCAACAGCGCAGTCATCTCTCTACGCTCTCTCTATCAAACATTTTCCTACCAATCCCTCTACACTTCTGCCCCCTCTAGAATCTAACACTCTCGTCATAATCGTACTCTACATTCTTTTTATACTTCTCAAGATACTTTGTGTAAATATCATCGGGACATAAATCTATTTCATATACAGTATCAGGTGTTTCGTAAAAGACCTTTCGCAATTTACTATCTATCGTGATATTTATTGGCAATAATGGCCGTTCAACGCCTCTACTATCGATCCAGTTGGGGTCCTCACATGTAGTCCAGTTCGAGTCTTTTTGCACCCAGTCACAATTATCTGCCAAGAAATAGACAAAACCTAATCGTTGATTACAAATGCCAACATATGGTTTTGAGGTAGAAATGTTTCTAAATGGAGCACGATCCATGTCCTTCGAATCGATAGTTGAAACCAAGGAAACTGAGTCAACATCAATCTTCGACAAGAAAGTGCACCCCCCTAAAAATTTTCTCGTAGATATTTTGCCTCTAATTAGATATTCCGAAGAAGCGAAATAGTTATCCAAATAAGCTTGATAAGTGTTGTCTGGATCAACATTAATTATCACATGAATAATGCCCCATGCAAATACCCCAACCGGAAGCATCAACGGAAGTATGTATTGTAGGAATATGTATTTCTTATTATGCATTTTATCTAAAAAATATTTGATATAACGATTTCGGCTTCCCTACATTCTCTTTATTAATGAAAGTGATATGTCCTCCTCCAGCTGTTATTCCACCTGTAAATCCAGTCGAAACACCGACCCCTGCTGTGGCCTCTACTGACTCAGATATGACTAACCAATGCTTTCCTTTCGCATAACTCAAAGATCCAACAAATCCAAGTTCAAAACCAGGAATAGACCATCCGGCTGACACATTGATGTATGAGTAGTCCCCATCAAATTCATAATGTGCATTATTAGCTGTATAGTTATATGCAACAAAATAAGATTTCCCCACACTGACTGAGGCTCCAACTGAAGTTTCAACACCAGCTCCTACCTCTCCGCCATAATATTGATATACATACCCAGCATCATCACCACCTAAAAACATCACACTTCCCAATATACCAGTCGCCTCTACCTTAACCCCAGAAGCCGTTGATTGTCCTACTATTGTCTCTACACCTATTGCAACCTTAGACCAATCAAATCCTTCTTGCTGCGAAATTTCAGATAATATCCTGGACAAATCATTCCAAAAGTTTTCAAGGAGGTATGTAGATAATAATGTTTTAACATCAAGTTTTTCACGTTTACGTGAACTATTCCCCCAATTAAAACTCATTCCTCCGCCGCTACTACCACTAAAAATATAATCCCTGACATGTTCTGCTAGGCTCCAATACTCATCGTCCTCTATCATCGCCATATCCTCATCTCGACGAGGCGTATCCCTATACTCATACCCGCTCGGGTCCGTATACTTCAGCGGATTGTTCAGGCAGTACGAGTACCTGTTGAAGTTCTGCGGGTTCGTGCCGTCCTGCACGTACGGGTCCGGCGACAGGAACCGCCCCACCGTCGGGTCGTACATCCTGC
>JAFPZF010000062.1 GCA_017417385.1 Bacteroidales bacterium | reverse complement strand
GCAGGATGTACGACCCGACGGTGGGGCGGTTCCTGTCGCCGGACCCGTACGTGCAGGACGGCACGAACCCGCAGAACTTCAACAGGTACTCGTACTGCCTGAACAATCCGCTGAAGTATACGGACCCGAGCGGGTATGAGTGTGAGGATTTGTCAGGTGGGGAGAGTGGTTTGGCGATGATGGAGGATAAAGATTTTATGTTTGAAGCGCATCTCATGGATCTTGCGATGGGAGGTGGCGGAGGAGGAATTAGTTTTGATTGGGGGAATGCGAAGAGCCAGGCATACGGTGTGTATGTCCTTACAGACCCTAGACTGCTAAAAGACTACCTTGACTCAGGGAAGAGTCTGTCCGAGTGGGTAGAGCAAGTGGATAAGAATGGCGGGATTCGATCTTATAGAGTAGGAGAACTCGGGGATATTGCGATGGACGGAGGAAACGGAGAATTTGGGAGTAGAGGAGGAATGTCTTTCGCTAATAATAGTAGAAGTGTAATTGGAGCAGGGGGAGTGCAAGTAAGCGTAAATTGCCTGCTCATAAGTACTGATGTGCAAATTGGGGAAACACGGAATGGAAAATACTATGTGAGTGTAAGTTGCGGTTTTTGCATAGGATTTGGGGGTTCTGCTGGTATTTTCTTTTCTCGATACACTCCTGGAAGAAATACTAGAATAGATTATTCTCCGGAATCAATGAAAGGATTGTTTTTTTCTGCAGAGAGTAGTTGTGGATTAGGAGTCGGTTACTCTAGCTCTATAATTTCACCAGAACAAGAACGAAAAGGAGAATATCACAGTTGGACTACTTTCAGTATACTTATGGGTACACCTGGTGGAAATATTGGTGTGGGGTATACATTTTCTCCTTTTGTCTTTGGAAAATAGTGTTGAAGACATAAACGGTGTGTATGAACAGAATCAATAGCGCAATTCAAGACTTGATGAAGAAGTCGCCTACAATAAACGCCATTAAATGGGGTTGGGGCATATTTGTCATTATAGTGATATTGCGAACTAATTTCTATGAGGAGAAGGAATTTGTTCCTTACTCTGCAAAAGTAGTATCTCATTACATTAACTGGTATGCACAAGGAGGAGTGTATTGTCAAAACATAGAGCTTGACAATGGTGAGTGTCTGCTTGCCAATGGTTTCACAGCAATAGTAGAAGGTAAGAAGACTAGGCTTATCGATTATATAGCTGAAGGAGATAGTGTGATATGTGAAAGTATAGATGTAACTTATGTAATTAGAGATGACACAGTGTCTTATAAGTTTACGTATAGTCCTAAGGATTTTAAGTAAGCGGGAAAATGAGTAAGGTATGGCTTTTGACAGAATAGGTTTGATAGAGCGAAAGTAGAGGAATGATGGTATTACCGTATGAGCATTGGGACGAGTTCGACCTGATAGATATGAGCCTTTCGGGTAAGCGAGGGCAATGCAAGCGCACTTGCAAATTGCCGAGCGAGAGAAAGGCAGGCGTAGCCAACCTTTCGAGTAAGCGAGGGCAATGCAAGCTCGCTTGCATATTGCCGAGCAGGAGAGTGAAGAAGAATGGCATAGCCAGCGGTAGGATGCTACGAACCCGCAGAAGTTCGATTCCTTTATTGTGGTAAATAGACAGAAGGTGTATGGATAAAATCAATAATGCTATTCGTCGTTTGATGAATGATAAGCCGGCTTTCAGAATAATGATATATAGTATCAAGTGGCTTATAATCACATTTGCCATAATAAACTTTTTGCGTTATTTTGTATTCACAAATAAAAGCTTTGTCCCTTACTCGGCAAAGGTAGTGTCATATAATACAGATCGATTGAAGCATGCTGGAGTTCGCTACCAGAATATAGAACTCGATAATAATGATTATATTCTAGCAAATGGTTTCACGGCGCAAGTCAATGGACACAAGACAAGACTCATCGATTATATAGCTATTGGAGATAGTGTTGTGCAAAATTACTTAGATACTATATGTGTTTATAGGGAAAGAAGTGTTTCTTATAAATTTTCATATAGTCCTGATGATTTCAAGTAAAGGAGGAATTGTATGTTACCACTTTGTAGATTTTATAGATATTTGATCTATAGATTGAACCATGAAATGAGTAGAGAGGCTACGGTATGAGCACTGTGACGAGTTCCCCCTTAGATACGCCTTCCCCCTTCTTTCTCGTCCTTCCTCTCCTCTCCCTACAAAAACATAGCCCCGCCACCTCTCGGTAGCAGGGCTTCATTATCCCATTATTAGCCTTTCTTCTACTCGGCCTTCTTTGTCGACTTCTTCGTTGTCTTCTTTGCAGCCTTCTCTTCCGTCTTCTCTCCCTTCTCTCCCTTCTCCTCCTTCTCTTCCCCTTCTGCCTTCTTCTTTGTCGTTCTCTTCTTCGGCTCAGCCTTCTCCTCCTTCTTGTCTGCCTTCTCTTCCTTCTTCTCCTCTACTGCTGCTGCTGCCTCTTCCTCATTGTCCTCCTTGTCGCTGACTAGTCCCTTCGCTAGCAGTATGTTGAACCAGCTGACGAGCTTCTTGATGTCCGATACGTGAACCCTCTCGCTGTCCCACTCCGGCAACGCCTTCGCCATGAAGTCCTTCAACTCTTCGTTGCTCGCCTTGCTGTCGATGCACGGCTTGCCGTTCGTCAACTTGTAGATGTTAGCCATCACGTGGCTGAGCCTGACGTCACCTCCTACAGTGTACATCGAGATCTCCTGTAGCGCACTGACCCTTGCGTTGCTGCTGACCGGCATGCGCTTGCCGTCTACCAACGACTCGACTATTATCGTCGCCTTCGCCTGTGTTAGCAACTTGTACAATCCTGGTTTCCCGGATATCGAGAGAATGTTCTCTAACATTAGCTTCTTCTTTTTTATTTAGTAGTTCTTTCCTCTTTATTTTAGGGGAGTTCTAGAAATTAGGTTTTTCACTTGTGCGATTAAGCGAGCGCAATAGAGCTTGCTCTAATTGCCGAGCGTGAGCACATGAGGCGTAGCCAAGGCGCACGAGACTTTGAACACCGGAGTGTACTGTAGTACATGAGGATTTCAAAGTTGAGCGCAACGATGAAAAAGCAATTTATAGAAGTTCCCTTTGGTTAGCTCGGTTTCCCAGAACTAACCGCCTGCAAAGTTATGCTTTTTTGTTTTTATTCCGCTTCAAGTGCTCGACGAAAATGTCTATTCTCGCCAACTCCCTCGGTATGTCTATCCTCTGAGGACAGTGTGGCTTGCATATCCCGCACCCTATGCAGTGGCTCGCCTGACGTAACTTCGGGACGCTCCTGTCATACCCGACGAGGAATATCCTCCTGTTCTTCTGATACTCCTCGGTCCCCGCATTCTCGTCCGGCATCATCCCCGCGTTCACTATCTTGTTATAGTGCAGCAGGTTCGCCGGTATGTCGATTCCGTATGGACACGGCATGCAGTATTTGCAGTCGTTACACGGGATCGTCTTATACGTCACCATCTCCTCCGCCACCTTCTCGAGGAACTCTAGGTCGTCCGCCGTCAATGGCTTCAGCGGCGCGTATGAGACTAGGTTGTCCTTCAGGTGCTCCATGTACGTCATTCCGCTCAAGACGGTCAGGACTCCTTCAAACGTCCCCGCATACCTGAATGCCCACGACGCTATGCTCCGCTCCGGGTCCCTCTCCTTCAGGCTCTGCGCTATGTGGTCGTGGACCTTCGACAGCCTCCCGCCTAGCAACGGCTCCATGATGACTGCCGGAATTCCGCGCTTCTGTAGCTCGTTGTATAGGTACTCGGCGTCTGTGTTGCGCCTGTTCGTCGCCTTCGCATGCTTCCAGTCGACATAGTTCAGCTGTATCTGGACGAAGTCCCACTTGTACTTGTCGTGCTGGCTCAGCAGGTAGTCGAAGACTTCTATGTCGCCGTGATACGAGAACCCTAAGTTCCTTATCCTTCCCTTCTTGCGCTCCTTCAAGAGGTGGTCGAGTATCCCGTTGTCGAGATATCGCTTCCTGAGGTTCTCCATTCCCCCCATCCCGACGCCATGCAGCAGCATGTAGTCTATGTAGTCGACCTGCAGTTCCTTGAATGAGTTCTCATACATCGCCAGCGACTCCTCTGTGCTCCAGACTTGCTCGCCGAAGTTCGATAGCTTCGTCGCTATGTAATACTTGCTCCTGTCATGCCGCTTCAGCGCTATTCCAGTCGCTGCCTCGCTCTTCCCCTTGCAGTACGCTGGCGACGTGTCGAAATAGTTGACTCCATGCTCTATCGCATAGTCCACCAGCTTGTTCACCATCTCCTGGTCTATCTCCCCGTCACTCCCTGTCGGCCATCTCATGCACCCGAATCCGAGCAGCGACACCTTGTCCCCCGTCGTCGGATTTATCCTGTATGTCATGTCCTCCGCCTTGGTCTCCCCGACGACTGTCGTCGTGTTGTTCGCCGTGTTCGTCGTCTCTGTCGCCTTCCCGCAGCCCGTCAGCGCTACCGATGCGAGTCCGATTCTCTTCAGGAAGTCTCTCCTGCTTATGTTCTTTCCCTCGTTCATCTTCTTCCCCTCCTTATAGTATCTTGTGATTCTCGTGTCCTTCTACGTATATCGCACTCAATGGTCTCGACGGACATAGGTTCTCGCACGCTCCGCAGCCTATGCACCGCTCCTCGTTGACTGCCGGGATCCTGACCTCCTTGCCGTCCCCGGCGTCATACTTGACCATGCTTATCGCCCCGACGGGACAGTGTCTCGCACATGTGCCGCACGATACTTCGTCTGTCAGTACTACGCACCTCTCCTTGACCCATACGGCATGTCCTATCTGTATCGAGCTCTTCGCTCCCTCCTCGTAGGGCTTGATAGCCCCTGCGGGACAGACTTCCGAACATCTCGTGCACTCCTGCCTGCAATATCCGTTCTCGTAGCTCATGACTGGCTGCATCAGGCTCCCGAGGTCTGTCGACGGGCGTAGCACTCCGTTCGGGCACTTCGCCACGCATAGCTGACAGCCTGTGCAGTGCCTCCTAAAGTTCCTGAGGCTCTCCGCTCCCGGTGGGACGAGTGGCGTCTCTCTCTTCATCGGCTCCTTGTCCTCGATGACGGTCAGTCCACCATCGACGAGTTTGTCCTTCTTCGCACTTGCGACGCTCGCCGCCGTCAGTCCGAGCATCGTGAGGAACATCCGCCTACCGCTAGGCGTCTCGCCTCCTTCTGCTTCGACCTTCGCCGTTCTATTTCTCATCGTATAGCTTATCGCCCCCTTCGGACAGGTGTCTATGCAGTTCATGCACGTGACGCACCTGCTCCCGTCTATCTCTTTCGTGCCTGCTATGTCTATACACGCCGCCTTGCAGTTCCTCTCGCACTTCCTGCAGCTGATGCACTTGCTCTTGTCTATGACTGGCGCCATCAGCGAATACTTCGAGAGGAATCCGAGTACTGTACCGACTGGGCATATCGTGTTGCAATATGTCCTGCCGTTCATCCACGCTACAATCCCGATGCCTACTAGGGTCAACGCTGCTATGACGAGCGTCGGGATGCTTCTGACCCATATCTCGGTCTCGCTCACGGCATAGCTGCCATTGCTCTCCGCTATCTGTGCGGCGATGTTGTTGCCCCACTCATATAGTGGTGCCAGCAGTGTCTGTGCTATGCGTCCGAATGAACTGTACGGCGCGACGAGTGCCACGACGCTGCCTATCCCGGCGACAAACGCTATCACTGTGACGCCCAGCACGCCCCATCGGAGTATGTTCTTCGCCTTGGAATATGTGTAACGGTTCTTCTTCGCCGCCCTTCCGACTCTCGCTATGAGGTCTTGCAGCAGCCCGAGCGGACATATTACTGAGCAATACACTCTGCCGAGTAGCAACGTCGCCACTAATAGCACTATCACCGTTATGATACTTCCTGCCATCAACGCCGGCAAAAACTGTATCTTGGCTATCCAGTTGAGGTGTGCCGCCGCTATCCCGCTCGTGTCTACGAATAGCCACGTCGCTGCAGCCAACATCAGACAGCCTATCGTCAATCTTATTTTTCGTAACATACCTATTTTATATGTTGTCTCACGGTTGTTTTGTGTTTTGGGGGAGTTCTGGAAATCTAAATTACTCATTTTTCAGTATTTCCCAACTCCTTCCCTCTTCTTTTCTCGTTTTTTTCTTCTGTTGCTGCCCTTGTTGTCTTCCCTCGCTATCCCTCGTATTCCCTGTCTTCCCCGCCAATTATCGTATCTTTGTCCTACTTTGTCCCTACCTCTATCCTGTTTACAGTCATCCTCTCACCCTCCTCTTCACTTGTCTCCCTCTTGCTGCTTTGTCGATCACGCCTGTTATGTTTTATTTGGAAATCCCGTCAGAAAGGTATAAATTTGTAAAAGAATGCCTACGAAATAGTCATGACGGTACATAATATATTGAGAGCTCTCGATCAACGAGCTATCTGTTTTGCTGTCGCAGTCGGCCTATCTCTATCTGCCGCTGCCCAAGATAGCAGAGTCGTCTCCGGTAGGGTGACCGACCAGAACGGACAACCTTTGCCAGGCGCTACGATCGTGGTGTCCGGCACCTCTGTCGGCACTATCGCCGATGTCGACGGCAACTACAAGATTGTCCTCCCCGAGGGCAAGTCTTCTATCGACTGTAGCTTTGTCGGCTTCGACTCGCAGAATGTCGAGGTCGGCTCCCGCCCCTCTGTCGACATCGTCCTCACTGAACAGGGCCTCACTATCGGCGAGGTCGTCGCTATCGGCTACGGTACGACTAAGAAGGGCGACCTGACTGGCGCTATCCAGAATGTTACTGCCGACGATTTTAACCAGGGTCTCATCGCAAGCCCCGAACAGCTTATCAACGGTAAGGTCAGCGGCGTTCAGATTATGTCCGCCGGCGGCTCACCGACGGCTGGCAATACTATCCGTATCCGTGGCGGCGCCTCTCTCAACGCGAGCAACGACCCTCTGATTGTCCTCGATGGCGTACCCCTCGAGAATGGCGGCATATCTGGCGCTGGCAGCAACTTCCTCGCCCTTATCAACCCTGCCGACATCGAGAGTATGACGGTCCTCAAGGACGCCTCCTCGACGGCTATCTATGGCTCACGCGCCTCCAACGGCGTCATTATTATTACGACTAAGAAGGGACGTAAGGGTAAACTGTCTGTCGGCTTTACGACGACTAACAGTCTCCAGAAGGCTTCGCGTTTCGCCGATATGATGTCGAGAGACGAGTTCGTCGATGTGGTTAGGAAAAGTGGTACCGCCGTGCAGATGGCTCTGCTCGGTACTGAGGATACTGACTGGAACGACGAGGTGTTCCGGACGGCTTTCGGGACCGACAACAATGTCTCTATCGGTGCCTCCCTTGGCAATGTGCCTCTCCGTGCCTCCCTCGGCTACTACAATCAGGCTGGTATCCTGCTGACTGATAAGGCTGAAAGGCTTAGCGCTAATGTCAATGTCTCTCCTTCCCTTCTCGACGACTTTCTCAAGCTCAACCTCAGTCTCAAACTGAGTCAGTGCAGGAATCAGTTCGCCTCTACTTCCGCTATCTTCAACGCTGCTACTTGGAACCCTACTATCGGTGTCCATCGTGTCTACGACGCTTCCGCACCTTCTTTCGGCGGCTACTACGAGGCTGTCGACATCACCGGTCAGCCAGTGACGGGTGCGACAGCCAACCCTCTTGGCTTGCTCGAGCAGGCTGACGACCGTAGCAAGGTGGGTAGGATGGTCGGCAACCTCGATGTCGAGTACAAACTTCACCCTCTCCCTGAACTGAAGCTTCATGCGACGCTCGGCTATGACTATGCTAAGGGGCGTGGAAATGTCGACGTCCCTGCCGAGGCCTTCCAGTATTTCAACTCTGGCGGCCGCTCCTACGAGTATGGCCCACAGGAGATGTCTAACAAGCTACTCACGCTCTACCTGAACTACAACAAGTCTTTCGCCGACGCTCATCAGCTCGATTTCACTGCCGGCTACGACTATCAGTACTGGAAGAGCTCTACTCCTCAGTACGACACTAAGAACGCTTCGGGCGAGAGTGTCTCGACGGTCGCCGCTTCAGACTACCGCCACGTCCTGCTCTCCTACTACGCTCGTCTCAACTACACTCTCCTCCAGAAGTATATGCTGACTGCTACTCTGCGTCGCGACGCCTCCTCTAGGTTCGCCGAGGATAACAGGTGGGGCACCTTCCCCTCTATCGCCCTCGCTTGGAGGCTCAGCGAAGAGGACTTCCTGAAGTCTATCGACTGTCTTTCTAACTTGAAACTCCGTGTTAGCTATGGCGTGACTGGCCAGCAGGAGGGTATCGGCAACTACAACTACCTCCCTGTCTATACTTCCAGCCAGACTGGCGCTAACTATATCTTTGGTGACAAGGTCGTCAGGACTCTCCGCCCACAGGCTTACGTCGCTGACCTCACTTGGGAGACGACTAAGGCTTGGAACTTCGGCTTCGACTATGGCTTCTTCAATAATAGGCTCAACGGCTCTGTCGAATATTATACGAGGAAGACTGAGGACTTGCTCGCGACTGTCCCCAGCGCCGCCGGTACTAACTTCGACAAGCAGATTACGACTAATGTCGGCAACGTGGATAGCAATGGTCTCGAGATCAACGTCTCTGGCACTCCTGTCGCTACTGACGACTGGACCTTCGACATCTCTTTCAATGCTACTTGGCAACGTCAGGAGGTTAAGAACCTCTCCCTCGTCAAGAATGCCGAGGTTACTAACACGCTCGTCGGCTCTTATATTGACTCTTATCAGTTCGAGGTACTGACTGAGGGCTTCCGCCCTAATATGTTCTACCTCTACCACCAGCTCTACGACCAGAACGGCAACCCGGTCGAGGGCGCTTTCGCCGATATCAATGGCGACGGTATCATCAATAGTAGTGACAGATACCGCTTCCACTCCCCAGCCGCCGACTGGATGTACGGTCTCTCGATGTCGCTGAAATACAAGCAGTGGTCTCTCTCGACCTCCCTCCGTGCCAACGTCGGCAACTATGTCTACAACGGCATGAGCATGAACACTGGCGCCCTCGCTACTATGAGCTACAACGACTATCAGGTCAACAACCTCAACCGTAGCTACCTCAAGACGCTCTTCGTCAATAGGCAGTATCTCTCCGACTACTACCTCGAGAACGCTTCCTTCCTTAAAATGGACAATGTATCTCTTGGCTACGACTTCGGCCGTCTTGCCGACTTGTTCCGATTGAACGCTTCATTTATGGTTCAAAATGTGTTTACTGCTACTAAATACTCGGGTATCGACCCCGAAGTGCAGGGCGGTATCGATATGAACTTCTATCCGAGACCGAGGATCTTCTCGCTGTCTCTGGGCTTCGATTTCTAACTATACGAGACGATGAGAAAACTTCTTATATATCCGCTGTTAGCTGCCGCATCTCTGATGTCTTCTTGTACTGACGACCTCGACCAGTTCCCACGTGTCGAGACGACGGCTGCCGACCTCTATCAGACGCCCGAGCAGTACGAGAGTGTCCTCGCGAAGCTCTATGCGCTCTATTCTATCGCTGGCCAGGAGAAGGGTGGGGGCAATGCCGACCTCTCCTCGAATATGGGCTTCGACTTTATGCGTATCCTCTTCAACCTTCAGGAGGCTGCGACCGACGAGGTCGCCTCTACTTGGCTCGAGGGCGACCAGCTCACCAATCTTACTTACTTCTCCTGGGACGCTAACGACCCCTGGGTGGCTGATATGTACTACCGCTGCTACTACGTGGTGACTCTCTGCAACGAGTTCCTCCGTAATGCGACGAACGATAATATCTCTTCCTTCGACTCTTCTTCTCAGCAGAAGCTCTTGGCTTATAGGGCTGAGGCTCGCTTCCTCAGGGCCTTCGCCTACTACTGGGTCCTCGACCTCTATCGGAAGGGTCCTCTCGTGACCGAGAATGACAATGTCGGCGCCTATGTGCCGTCTGTCGCAGACGCTAAGGGGCTCTTCGATTATATTGAGTCCGAACTGCTCGACTGTCAGTCTGATATGCTGAGCCGGACGGAGGCTGTATATGGTCGTGCCCCGAGAGCCGCCGCATGGATGCTCCTCGCTAGGCTCTACCTGAATGCTGAGTCTTATATTTCTTCCCCTAAGTACACCGAGGCTATCACTTATTCTAAGAAGGTCATCGACGAGGGCTATCAGCTCCATGCCGATTATCGTAGGCTCTTCAACGCCGACAACGACAGGCGGACTGACGAGATTATCTACTCGATTGTCGTCGACGCTGAAGAGGTCGTGAGCTGGGGCGCCTCGACATACCTTGTCTGCGGCGGCGTCAGCAACTCGAGTAAGTCTGCTTCCTACAATCCGATGGACTATGGTGTCCAGAGCGGGTGGGGGAGCATGAGAGCCCGGGGGCAGCTGCCTTCGCTCTTCGAGACTCAGGACAAGCGTGCCCTGTTCTATACCGACGCTCAGAGTCTTTCTGTCATCAACCCGACGGATCAGAGTCAAGGTTATCTGGTGACGAAGTGGACTAATCTGACTGACGACGGTGTCGCTGCGTCGAATACTTCTGACGGCGGCGTGAATACTGATTGGCCAGTCTTCCGTCTCGCTGAGGCCTACCTGATTCTTTCTGAGGCTGTCCTCCGTGGCGGTCAGGGCGCCACTCGTGCCGATGCCGCTGCTGCACTCGCCAAGGTTCGTAGCCGTGCAGGCGCCTCTGAAAAGTTTGAGTCCGACCTCTCTCTCGACCTTATTCTCGACGAGAGGGCAAGGGAACTCTTCTGGGAGGGTCTAAGACGTACCGACCTCGTCCGCTTCGACAAGTTTACGACGTCTTCCTATCTCTGGGACCTGAAGACCGGTGCTGTCGCTGCTAAGTACAACTATTACCCGATCCCTCAGGCGGAACTGACTGCCAACCCTAATCTTAGCAACCCGGAATACTAATCTTTTACGGATAGCAATGAAACGTTTTCTCGATATTTTCCTCGCTTCTGCGGTCGCCTTCTCGCTTTTCGCCTGCGACGACGATAAGGATATGTACCTGCTCAGCAATCTCTCCGAGTCGGGTCTCGACCTCGACCAGAGTAGCAATATTGTTATCTCTGCCAAGAACCTCAACAAGGTGGTCCTTCAGATGAGCTACCTCCGCGACGGTCATGAGCTTTATCTGACTAACGACTCGGCGGCTACGACTTTGAACGAGGGTGCCTACGTCCTCCAGATATCTACTGCCTACGACTTCTCTTCCAACCTTAACACTATCGAACTGACGAATGGTATCAAAGGCGCTAACGATATTGTATATACTGGTACTGAACTCAACATCCTCGCTCAGAGTCTCGGTCTTAAGACTGGCGCCGCTGGCGAACTGTTCTTCCGTGTCGGTCATGCTTTCAATACTAGCGCTCTCTCTCAGGCTGTATTTACCGAGCCGGTTAGGATAACTGTCACGCCTATCTATATTGATATGCACTATTGCACTATCGAGGGTGATAAGGTCGTTCTGAAGAATGCCGATGGTCAACCTTATAAACTGTTCTCTCCTACTGAGAACGGCGTCTATCAAGGTTTCATCCCGACGACTGGCGGCTGGTTCAACTTCTGGGCTGTCGATGGTATTGGTCAGATTTGGGGAAACATCGGTCAAGATGGTAATTTCGCTAAGATTGATATGAAGTCAAACGCCGCTTGGAACTTCTGGACTGGCGAACCTAAGGGTTGTATCCTTATCAATCTCGACGTCAACTCTGGCTATATCAGCTACACTGCTATCTCTTCCCTCTCACTCTCCGGCGATGCGCAGGCTAACCTCGCTTTCGACCCTTCTACGTGTAAATGGTCAGGCATCATCGAGACTACTAAGGACAACTCTGTCGTCCATCTGACTGGTATAACTCAAGTGAATGACAATGGCACTGGTGCCAACGCCGCCGATGCTAATGTTGGGACTATCGCCTTCCTCCAGAGTGGTGACAGTCTTGTTGTTAGCTCTTATGCTGGCGACATCTCTATCCCTACGGCTGGCGAGTATAAGTTCGAGGTCGACCTCTCTCATACTAAGCGTGTTATCAAGCTCTCTAGCATGTCGGGTGTCAAGACTTATCCAGACAAGGTCTTCGCTAAGGCTGGCTCTCAGAACGTCGAGATGACTACTAGCTATTCTGATGGCCTCGCCGACGGACGCTATTCTCTCAGGCTGCAGGTCTCCTCCCCTCAGCAGGTCTCTTTCGTCGACGATAAGGGCGCTGAGGTTATCGACGCTATCTCTCTGACCGAGGCCGGTATCTTTGATATCCGTATCGATGTGAAATCTGATCGTATCGAGTACGAAAAGGTCATTCTCTATGGCGAACGGCTCTTCTCCTACGACAAGAACGACGCTTCGTATTCGACTCCTATCGCTACTTTCTATTCTGCCGTCGCCGACGGGATGCCGACGGGTCTCTATACGGGTCTGCTCGGCGGTGTCAACTGGTTCAATTATGTCCTCTCCGACGACAATGGGACGATTTACGGCTCTGGTACTGACACCTGGGATCTGAATCTCTTTGTCCGTGGGAGCGACCATAACTATTGGATTCCGAGCGAGAAGGGCGAGCAGATGGACTATTTCATGATTTTCGATGCTGAGAAAGGTACTGCTGCCTACGACACTGTTAAGACGATTTCCCTGACTGGCGATTTCAACAACTGGAGTCTCTCCGAGACGATGTTTACTAACAACGGTGATGGCACCTGGACTCTCAAGGACGTCAAGCTCATTGCCGAGCCATGGGGACCTTATATCTGTCTCAACAACTCGTGGGACCTCAAACTTTATCTCCGCGACGGGACTCTTTGTACCTCCGGTGATATGATTGTCAAGGAGGAGGGTACCTACGATATCACGATTGATACAAGTAAGAATTCTATTTCTGTCACTAAGAAGTAATAAGGAGGGTAGGGGATGTGTATCCGTAATTTGTTCAGCTGGTCTTTCGCTTTTGCGCTATCTGTCGCTGTCTCTTCTCTTGTCGCATGCGACGATGATAATGAAATACATATTGAACGGGTTTATAACGACGATATAACGGTTGCCCATAGACCTGCTCCCGACTTCGCCTACGGCGGAGACCCGAGCTGGGTTACGGCTATGGAGGCCGCCAACTGGAAGTTCTATGACACTGACGGCAAGGAGGCTGACTGTTTCCAGCTGCTCACTAAGACTGTCGGCATGAACGCTTCGCGCCTTCGCGTCTGGGTCAACCCAGCTCAAGGCTTCTGTAATACTAACGACCTTGTCAAGAAGGCTCAGCGTGCCCAGGCTTTGGGACAATATGTCATGGTCGACTTCCATTATAGTGACGACTGGGCTGACCCGAGTAAGCAGCGTAAGCCGAGCGTCTGGGACGACTGTACGACTCTCGACGAGATGGCCGACAAGCTCTACAAATATACTAAGAAGGTTCTGACTGCCCTCAAGGTCAATGGCGTCGACGTGACCTGGGTCCAGATCGGCAACGAGACTCTGAATGGTATGTGCGAGACTAATAGCGACGGCTCTGCTACTTCTGTCAGTGGCTGGATGGGCCCCGACTATGTGAAGCTTCACAACGCTGGCGCTAAGGCTGCCAAGGAGATCTTCCCTGAGTGTCTGACTGTCGTCCACTTCCAGAATGGTCAGCAGTTGGCTAAGAATATCAACTCCCTCAACAAGCTGAAGAGCGGCGGCGCTGAATACGATGTCTTTGGCGTCTCCCTATACCCTGACTTCTCCGACGAGAACTGGTATGCTGACTATGTCGACGCTTGTATCGAGACTCTCAAGACTGTCAAGACCAACTACGGCAAGGATGTCATGGTCTGCGAAGTTGGCTGCCGTGATATTACGTCCGAGAATGCTCGTGTCGCCCTCAACGACGTTGTCGTCCGTTGTCGCGACGAGGTCAAGGCTACGGGCGTCTTCTTCTGGGAGCCTGAATGTTACAACGCTTGGCAAGGCTACGCTATGGGTGGCTTCCTCGACAATGGCCGCCCAAGCCCCGCTCTCATCAACGCTTTCGACAAGAACAACAAGACTGTCCTCCACAAATAGTCTTCATTCGGTGTTCTTCATGACGATATTGTCTCCATCCTGTGGATGGGGACTTTTCTTTGTGCATGCCTTTGAGATTCTTCTTTGTCGGTGTGCCTTGACGCCAGTCTTTTACTGCTCTGCCCGTTCCAATAGGTCGTAGATGTCTTCCTGTGCGCGTATCGCCTTCTCGTTTTTCCCTCGTTTCTGCTCCTTGTTGTTCATCGTCTCGTCTATCAGGCGCATCTTGACGTTGTCTCGCTCCATCAAGTCTAGTATCTCCATCAGTCTCCCCCTTATCCCCGAATTCTCTATCGGGACTGTTACTTCGACTCGCTTGAATATGTTCCTGTTCAGTAGGTCAGACGACGACGTGAATACTCCTCTGTCTCCGTTCGGACCAAAGGCCCATATCCTTCCATGCTCGAGATACTTGTCGACTAGTCTCTTCAGGACGATGTTCTCGCTATATGGCTGACCAGGGACTAGGCAGCATATTCCGCGTACTATGAGCGTTATCTTTACTCCGGCCATGCTCGCCTCATATAGCTTGTCTATGATATCTCTGTTTTGTAGCCCGTTGACTTTTAGTACTATACGCCCCTCGCCACCTCTCTCTGCTATCTCCTTCTCCTTGTCTATCAGGCCTATTAGTCTCTGCGTCATGTTTATCTGAGAGACTATTAGTTTCCGCATCTTCGGCTTGTAGTTGGTGTTCTCCAGATATCTGAAGACTGTGTTCAGGTCCTCGCATATCGCCGCGTCTTCTGTGAATAGCCCATGATCTGTATATACTGCCGCCGTCTGCTCGTTGAAGTTTCCTGTACTGATATATGCTATCGACTTCGACTGCCCGTCTCCCGACTCCCTGACGATGAGCGCAATCTTCGCATGTACTTTTAGGTTCGGTATGCTGTATATTATCCGGATTCCTGCTGCCTTCATCCTCTCCGAGAGCAATAGGTTGTTCCTCTCGTCAAATCGTGCCTTCAACTCTACGAAGACTGTCACCTTCTTGTTGTTCGCCGCTGCCATTATCAACGAGTCTACGACGGCCGAGTTTGTCGCGACTCTGTATTGCGTGACTTTTATCTCCGTCACCTTCGGGTCTCGGGCCGCCTCGTTGAACAGTCGGATCACGTAGTCGAACGACTCGTAGGGGAAGTGGAGCATCAGGTCCCCTTCCTCTACGACGCTGAGCAGCGACGGCGATACTTTCAGTCGCTTGGGGACGACTTTCGGTCTCTCTTGGTACTTCTTCTCCCTTATCAGCCCCTCTGGGAAATCTACGAGCTGACTGAGGTTCAGATACCTCCCGCATGCGACCATCTCGTTCTCTGCAAATCCGAAGTTCTTCTTTAGGCACTGTAGCATGTCTTTCGGCGTCGAGATGTCATGGTAGAATCCCGCCGGCGCTCCTGTCTTCCTGTTCACGAGGTTGTCCCTGATCTCCCCTGCTATGTCTCCATCAAAATCTTCGCTTATCCCGAGGTCTGCATCTCTCGACATCTTTATGCACCACATCCCCTCTACCTGATACCCGGGAAACAACTCCGGCATGCCTATCCTGACTATGTCGTCTATGAACATGACGTGCCGATACCTGTCCCTCCCTATCGGTATCTCTATGAAGCGCGGCAGACTCCCCAGTGGTAGCTTGACGACGGCATAGTCGTAACTCTTAGATAGTCCATTTCTTGTCTTTTTCCTTAGTTTGACTGCAAAGTATGGCCGGTTGTTCGTGAGGAATACGAGCATCCCTTTGTTTAGGAGTACCGACTGTATGTATGGGATTGTCTCCTTGTCGAAATACTCTTTTGCAAATCTTGTCTGCTCCTCCGTCAACCCCTCTGTGCTGCAGTGTAGGACTACGCCTCGCTTCTTCAGCTCCTCGCATATCGCCGTCTTGACTATCTCCGACGCATCGAGCATCTGGCTCGATACTATCATGTTTATCCGCTCGAGCATCGCCCTCGGATGGCTCACCTCGTCTATGCTGATCTTCCCCTCCGCTGCTCGCCTGTATGCCGCAACTCTTACACAGAAGAACTCGTCAAGGTTCGACGAGTGATACGACATGAAGCCTAGCTTCTCTCGCATGCTTATGTCTTCCGAGAGTGCTGACTCCATGACGAGCCTGTCGTATGACAACCAACTGATGTCTCTGTTGAAGTATTTATATCCTTTTGCCACTTCTCGGGATTTAGTTTCCTACGCTTTTTGCTTACTAAATGATAAATTTATTCAAAATACTTCCAAAAAGCAAATATTTAATGTAAATTTATCGTGCCGATGTGTATGAACGCTCTCTCCCCACCTCCATGGTGTTCATCTTTTCGGCTTCTTCTTTTCATTAACCAATTGTGTAACTATCGAATAAACTGATACTATATGCTTAAAGCAAGTGATGCCGCCGATTTGCAGAAGAGGGGCAAGTCGGTCGAGGAAACTGAGCAGCAGCTTAGTAGAATTGCTAAGGGATTTAGCCCCGCAGCTGTGAGACGTGCAGCAACTGTCGGTGACGGTATAGCTCGTGTAAGCGACGAGGAGGCTCGTAGCCTCGCAGCAGCCTACGACGCTGACCTCGCTGCCGGCCTCTCTGTCGCGAAGTTCGTCCCCGCTAGCGGCGCTGCAAGCCGTATGTTCAAGCCTCTCCACCAGTATCTCGCCGCCTCGGCTGACGATCAGGCTAAGATGAACGACGAGGAGCCCTGGAAGTCTTTCTTCAACCTCCAGGACAAGTTCGCATTCGCTAAGAAGCTCTCCGCTCTGAAACCTAAAAATAAGGCTGACATCGTCGCTAAAATCCTTGGCGACGCTGGTCTTAACTACGGCGGACTCCCTAAGGGTCTCGTGGACTTCCACCGTTATCCCGATGGTCAGGTACGTACCGCCGCCGAGGAGCATATCTACGAGGCTGTCGACTACTGCCTCTCGGGCGGACATAGTCTTGTCCACTACACTGTCCCTGTCGGGATGGAGGATAACTTCAGGCGTGTCCTCGACCCTGTCCTCAAGGCTATGGGGGGCAAGGTGTCTGTCTCCTTCAGCATTCAGCCTCCTTCGACTGACGTCCCGGCGCTCACTGCCGACGGTCAGCCAGCTCGCGACGCCGAGGGACATCTCGTCTTCCGTCCTGGTGGACACGGAGCCCTCATCGGCAACCTCGGTCGTATTGATGCCGATGCTGTCTTCGTCAAGAATATTGATAATGTCGCTCATGGCAGGTTGATGCCACAGACTTCTCTGTGGAAGAAGGTTATCGCTTCCTACGGTCTCCTCCGCAAGCGTATGATCGACTCTATCCTGCTCCGTCTCGATAAGGACGAGGCTTCCGCTGTCGCTGACGGTTTCTCTTTCCTCGATAGCGAACTTAAGATCTCTGCTCCTGCTGAGATACGTCTCGCCGACTTCGAGAAGCAGAAGTTTTATCTCCTTAGCGTCCTCGATAGGCCTCTGAGGGTCTGCGGCATGGTCAAGAACGAGGGTGAGCCTGGTGGCGGTCCTTTCTGGGTCGAGGGTAAGGACGGCGTCCTCTCCCTCCAGATTGTCGAGAGTGCTCAGATGAACCTCGAAGACCCTAAGGTCGCTTCTATCGTCGCTGGTAGCTCGCATTTCAACCCTGTTGACTTGTTCTGCTGTCTCAAGGATCGTCATGGCAAGTCCTACGACCTCTCTAAGTTCATCGACCACGACGCAGCCTTCCAGACTCACAAGAGTGTTAATGGTGTCGACGTCACTGGCATGGAGCTCCCGGGGCTCTGGAATGGCGCTATGGCTCATTGGCTGACGTTCTTTGTCGAGGTCCCTGTCATCACTTTCAACCCCGTGAAGACTGTCATGGATCTCCTTCGTCCTGTCCATCAGCTTTAGTCTTAGTCTCGATTCGACAAATTTCGACTAATAGAGTAGGGGAGGGTAGCCGTCAGCTGCTCTCCCCGTTTTGATTAAGTGTGTCTGATGATTATAGATGCTGCCTTCTGAACCTTGAATCTGAAGACATAGAAAGTCTTTCT
This sequence comes from Bacteroidales bacterium, assembly GCA_017417385.1. Classification (GTDB taxonomy): domain Bacteria; phylum Bacteroidota; class Bacteroidia; order Bacteroidales; family Marinilabiliaceae; genus W3P20-009. Next base: position 31,989 of record JAFPZF010000062.1, on the reverse strand, counting down.
CGTCAGAATCGGAATATGTATGTGATGGAAGGAACCCAACGGTAGAGGTACATCATCTTGTAATCCTGGTTGTCCCAATACTGTATAACTTCCGGTTTTACGAGGACGTTGAAGACGTTCTTTCGTCCGTAGACGTTGATGACAGACAAGTCTATGGAGTGGTGGTAGCGTCCGTGGTTGCGGAGTTTGAAGTGTGCTGATAAGTCGAGACGGTGGAAGTCTGGCATGGTGTAGCCGTTGCGCTCAGTGTAGATGCCGAAAGTGTTTCCGTACAATTTGACTGCGCTCGTTGGAAGTGTGCGTCGTCCTCCGGTGTGGTAGTTGAACGTCGTGGCGAGGCTGATGCGGTCTGTGATGTTGACAAGTCCGGTGAAGCTGAAGTTGTGGCGTTGGTCGAAGAGGTCGTAGTACCAGCGGTCGTCGTTGATGCCGTTGATCTGTCGTTTGGCCACTGAGAGGGTGTAGGACGTCATGAGTGAGAAGCGTCTGGCGTCCTTACGGAGCATGAACTCGACACCTTTGGCGCGGCCACGACCTTGGAGGGTAGCCTGCTCGTAGAACTCGTTCATCTTGAGATCTACGCCATCCTTGAAGTCGAGGAGGTTTTTCGTCTCACGATAGTACGCTTCTGCGCTGAGTTCGATGTCGAGGGGTGGGATGATTCCATGGAGACCGATAGCGAAAGAGTTGGCTGTCTGGGGTTTGATATGCGTATCGGCGGGGACCCAGATGTCGGTCGGCATGGAGAGGGCTGAAGTAGAGAGGAGATGTTGACCTTGGCAAGTGTGGGTGTAGCTGGCCTTGAGTGTCAGGTATTCGCTGATGACGAAGGAAGTGGCGAGTCGCGGTTCGGGGTTGAAGTAGGCCTTGGCGAGGTTGAGACGAGAAGTGCGGGTAGTGTCAACTGGTATTTCGCGCTCGGCATCGGCGTAGGAGATGGTGTTGACGGGGCCCAGTTGAGCATTAAGAGACAGACGGAGCCCAGCGCTAATGTTCAGTCGGTCGAAGAAGGTCTTCTCGGCAGATAGGTAGGCTGCCGCCGTAGCCATGTTCCGCGAGCCCATGTCGTGGGTGTTCATGGACTTGCCGTTGATGGGAGCGATTTTCCCAGGGCGATAGTGGTGGAACTGTATGTCGGCGCCGTATGTGAGGTGTGCGAAACTGGTAGTGTGGTCGAGGTCCAGTTTGGCATCTACCTCTCCCATAGATGCCGTCCAGTCATAGACGATAGAGCCGTAGGCGTGGTGTTGCTTGTAGCCGTAGTGGCTAGCGGCGACAGTGGTGTTGGCAAAGACAGTCGGCGAGAAAATGTGGTTCCATCTGCCTGTCAGAGTCCGATTGTTCCACTTGATTTCCGCGGCATTGTCGATGACGTTGAAGTGGAAGTTGTCGTTAGTCATGTAGGCGGAGAGATAGAGACGGTCGCCGTTGCCCATTCGTCTGTTGACTTTAGCTGTGATGTCGTTGAAGGCTAGTTTGTCATTGTCGTGGTGGTGCCTTTTGTTGAACATTTCAGCGAATTTGTTGAAGAATTTGCCGTAGCCGGCGCGACCGCTAACGAGGAAAGAGGAGGTGTCTTTCTTGATAGGGCCTTCGATGGCGAGGCGGGAGTTGATGATGCCGACAGCGCCGTTGACCTCATATTTCTGGTTGTTGCCTTCCTTCATGCGGACGTCGACGACGGAGGTGAGCCGTCCTCCATATCGAGCGGGAAGCGAGCTCTTGAACATATCGACGCTACGGACGGCATCGGGGTTGAAGGCGGATATCATGCCGATAGCGTGAGTAGGATTATAGACTGGGGCTTCGTCGAGGATGACGAGGTTCTGGTCGTGGGATCCGCCACGGACAGATAGGTTGGAGGAGCCGTCGGCGACACTGTTGACTCCAGGCATGAGTTGTAGGGTCTTGAGAGCATCAGGCTCGCCAAAGATCATAGGCACGCTGCGGAGTTGCTCTTGTGTGACGTGGTGGTGGCTCATGACGGGCGAAGCCATTTCGGCCTTGTAGATGGAGCTCGCCTTGGCTGTGACTTCGCCAATACTCTTTGCGTCTTCCTCCATTTTGACTGCAATGGTGTGAGTCTTACGTGCGTCCACGAGGACGAGGTATGGCTTGTAGCCGAGGAAGGAGACCCGGAGGGAGTCTGTGGCGTTGGCGTTGGCGATAGAGAAGAAACCATAGTTGTTGGTGACAGTGGCGTGTCCGCCGAAGAGAGCGACAGCTCCAGAGAGGGCTTCGCCCGTGCGGGCGTCGACGACAGTCCCGGAGATCTGTGCAGAGGTGTAGAGAGAGGAGAACAGTATCGGAACAAAGAGAATATGTCTGTTCATTGACTAGTGTTTCGGTGTGTTAGCAATCAGGATGTTACGTTCGTAGCCCTTGTAGAGAGGGCGATTGTCGAGGAGGACGGTAGGTGTCTCGACCACTCCAGCCTTATTGTTGAATTCGTAGATGGAATCGATAGACATATCGAGAGATCTGTCAGCAAGGTCGGTAGAGAATCGGGCAGTATCCAGACCAAGGTCGTCAGCTATAAGCAGGAGCTCTTTGAGGGTGAGAGCCGTGCTGGAGGTCATGATCATGTCTAGCATAGCGGGGCCGAGGTTTTGACGGCTGGCGGCGACAATAGCTTTGCTGGAGACATTGCAAGATGGCGTGTGGCAGACGAAGTCCAGTTCGATGTCGTCGTCGAGAGAGTCGGTCGCTTCTGACAGTTGAGAGTAGGCTTTTCTGCACGCTTTGCAATCAGGGTCGGCAAACAAGGTGAAAGTACGTAAAGGCTTGCCGACAGCAGACTTCATCGGAATGCGAGTGAGTGTTTTTGTGGATATAGAGAGTTTCTGTCCGATAGGGGCAGGAATGCAAATCTTTACGTCGTAGGCCGTCCGAAGGGAGTCGATAAAATCCAGTCTGATGAGTTCCGCCGTCAAGCGTTGAAGTTCTCTGAGACCTTCATCGCTTCCCGTGTAGACAAGTTTAGGACCATCAGGGGTAGCAATAGAAATCTGACTACCTATCATTTCAGACTCAATAGTCTGTGCTATTCTTTTTTCAGTCAGATGTCTTAAGACATAGGTGCTGACGAGGCTATCAGTGGATATGTTGAGGCGTTGCGCCTCGGCGTTCAGGACGTAGCCTTCGGTAAAAGATTCAGCGGCGGCGCGTCGGATGTCGTATATGCGGCAAAGATGGTCGTATATGCCTTGAGTCTCAGTTTCGTTGAGTACTAACTCGTTAGGAATGTAATCTCCCTTGATAGAGACGATACTGATTGGTTTGTTGTCATGTCTGCTACATGAGTTCAGAACAAGCACAGCAAAGACTGCCGCCAGCAAGGCGGAAAAGTGTAATAATCTCATTGATAATGATAGTGTTTAGTTCTATTGCGCTTTTGCGATAATGGTTTGAATGTTTAGAGCCATAAACTGGCCATGGACATTAGGCCCAGAAAAGTTTGTAGGCAGATTTGCGGGGAGGGATAGGAACATGCCGCCATCGGAGTTGTAGACTTTGTTGACAGCTTTCATGAATTTGTAGTTCTCTTTTGTCATGGTGGCGACCTCTATTACGTAGCAGTCATCTACGTATACGTATTTGTGGAGCTCTTTGTCGTAGTAGCGATGGCCTCTTCCGTAGTTGCTTCCAATGCTACTAAGGGGTTCGTTGCTGAAGCTTCTGAAAGCAGTGATGCCGTAGGTTCCAGGGGTTACGTCTTCATCGCTGAAGTATGTGGTGGTGGCATTGAGAAAATTACCACTCAAGTAAGGAGAAAACATGACGTAATTGGTGTCGCAATTGTTTTCCTTTGTGAAGTAAAGAGTAGGAACGTATTCGTCATCGCCATCTTTTGTGGGAGCGGATAACGATTCAGTGATGTGAGAAAAGGTGACAGGCTGTGGTATGGTCTGTGTTGCTTCATGGCAGCATCCATTGAGGAAGACTTTGATAGTGTAGGTCTGTCCGGCTTCAGGTAAGTGGTTTAACTTTACACGTATTGTATAATCCCTATACTGATATTCCCATTCGTTTGGAATCTCGTATCTTAGTACAGATCCGTCATAGTCAATCAGCAGTGCGCTATCGATTTCAACAATATCATTACTATTGATTTGTTTACCATTTGTTATGGTAAGCCTTTGAGTGGAATCATTAGTAGAAATAGTAGCTGTGATGCCATACTCCACTTTTGACAATTCTATTGTTTCGAAGACTTCGATGCAGGCGGGGAGGAGTATGAGCAAGAAGGAGATAAGAGGGGTGATTCGATTCATGATTGTAGTTGGTTAAAAATAATTGCAGTAGTGTACGACTGCAATTATTAATGATTGTATTAGTAATTAATTGGAAGGTACTTAATCGAAAAGAAGAACTGAGTATTTCGTTCTTGATTTAAGAAATTGAAGTCTTCGTTGTATTTGCTGGGTTTGTCAGTCTCTTTTCTGCGGATTGTTAATTCACCGTAGCCGTCAACTAGTTCTGCATCATAACCATTAGCTATGTTGATGTTGCTTTTATCTTCGTCGTCGATTACAATGCTTTCTCGATGATAACCATCTAATTGACCGAACACAGCATAAGAGAAGCCTAAGTCAGGCAGAGAGGACGACTTGGAATTGTACGGTGCAAACACAAGAAACGGCAGCCTTAGGTTTCCTGTGCTTTCAACGTTTATGTTGTATTCTGACCAGTATGTGTCACCATATCTCGGTCCATGTGGTTGCCCATATTCTCCCACCTTAACGTATGTATTGTTGTGATTGTCATCAGCATCCATAAGCACCTCTACAAAATCATAGAAACCAGCGCTGGCGTATGGGGTTTCAAGGTATTCTGTATGAAATACATCATCAAGAGCAAGGACAGCGTAATAGTATCTATTGTTAGGGAATAGAATGGCAGGAACTCTACAGAAGCGCATATCAACATCACCATTTGTGATTTCCCAACTTACATTCGCTATGCGCTCGGGGTCAGCTTTGAAGCCATTCTCGTCCATGTAGAGATACTTTGTTGTTGGACGGTTATCCTCAGCGTCATAGTGAACGATTATCATCTGGTAGTCTCCGCATACGTGACCATGATGATTTGCACCTTGCGCAGGGACGACGCCAACAAACCTGTACTGATCAGCGACGGGAGGAAGCTTCATCGCCTTGTTACTCCCGGTAGAGATGGAGTTCCTGTAGTTGCGAGCGTACTCGAGGTAAGCCTGCGAAGCACGGGTCTCGACCTTGACAGTGTCGTTGTCATCGGAGACGACGTAGGTCTCATCGTGGAGGTACTTGTCGAGTTCGTCACCAGTGAGAATGTTAGCGAGTTCACTCTCAGCACGCTCAACCTGCCAATCGAGGGAGGTCAGTTCTTTGTCTATCTCGCTATTGCAGCTTACAAAGGCAAGGCAAGCAATTAGCGAAACAAGCAGATAGTTGATAACACTATGTTTCATAGTCTTTTTGTTTGTTATGATTTCATTGTCATCTACGCAAAGACAAGAGGTCCACTTTGATTTCAGATGTCCTTTGCCAAATGATTTCACGACAAAATTATATATTCGTTTTTACTTGAGTAGTTAATTTTATTTTGTAATCATGTTATTAGTTAAATGCAATTAGAGTCTGGTGGGGAATCCTATCTCATTGTGTTTGTCAAATTGTCGTGGCGTCACGACGTTTTGATGTCTCAAAGGTATATCTATTTCTCATTTCTGAGAATTAAATTCTACGTACGTCGATTTACTCCCTACGAATGTCGATTTACGCCGTATTTTCTAAAGGTTCAAGACAAGCATAGAGGGGTAGGGTAGTGGGAGTGAATTAAGTCAAATCGGTCTCAAAACGAGGGGAGGGTAGCCATTCGCTGCCCTCCCCTTTATCGCTGCTCATTTCCACCGGGTTACTTGTAGTGCACCCAGTATGACGCATACCCTACTATCTCGTGTAGATATCGTATCCAGTCATAATACAGATACGGACTCGGCGCCTTGTAGTTCACCATCTGGTTATAGTCGACGGCATAGAACTCACATCCCCATCCGAGCGCTTCTGCACATAGCATCGTCCTTCGCATGTACATCGCCGAGTTTATTATCAAGACGTCCCTATCATCGTTCAATCTCCCTTCAAGCATCGTTTTAGTGTTCTTTATGTTCTCGAATGTGTTCTTCGCCTGATACTCCGATACTACTCTCTTCCCGTCTATCCCGAATAGCTTCCCTATCTCCCTCTGGCTGATCTCGTCTCCTCCACTCGCTCTCTTGCTGTAGTTCGACAGTCCGTCTCCTGTGATGATTATTGTGTCTACTATCCCTGCTTTCATCAGTCCGACGGCACTCGTCAGTCTATCCACTGCTTCCGCCCATTCTGGTCTGTGTAGGGTCGTGTCGTAGTTGCTGAACCCTCCTGGCAATATGGCGTATGTGTAATGCCTCGTGCTGTCTATTGTCAGTGTCTCGCTCGGTATCCACGCCGCTTCCGCTTTCTTGAATATCGGTGGCAACGACAGTAGAAACGCTGTCAAGACTCCTACGACGCCCACTGCTATCCGCTTCCGCCGACTCTTGAGCGTCAACCCGATTGTCAGCAGGATGACGAGGTATGCCGTCGGCGACGTCAACCATACTGCTACTCTAGAAAGGCTGAAAAACATCTCCTATCTGCTTATTCTCCCCGAGGTGTCTCCACCCTTTAGGTTCTCGACTTCTTCTGCCGTAGATAGGTTGAAGTCCCCCCTCATGGTGTTCTTCAGGACTGCCGCTGCTGTCGCTGCTTCCAGAGCCTGCCTGTTGTCATTCGGGTACTTGTTGATGCCGTATATCATCCCCGCTGCAAATGCGTCCCCACATCCGACGCAGTCTACGACGGGATCTATCATGTAGGTCTTCGATTGTAGCATCTCGCCTTCCCTTGTCATCAGTAGCCCTATGAAGACATGATGAGACGCATCGACGACATTTCGCAACGCTACGAACATCAGTTTGCACTTCTCCGCGACTTTCATTACCTTCTCGCAGAACTCCCTGTGCGGCTCGATGTCGAGCTCCTCTTTGTCGCTCTTCATCGTGAAGTCTGTCAGTGGCTTTATCCCGAATGTCTTCTCATACTCTCCCTCTGTCCCGAAGAGTACGTCGCACTCCTTGGCTATGTCGGGCATTATCTCGTAGCTCGTCTTGCCATATCTCCAGAGGTTCTTCCTGTAGTTGAGGTCCGACGATACTGTTATCCCCATTCTCCTCGCTGTCCTTACTGCCGCTAGTGTGGCGTCTGCCGCCTCTTGCGATAGCGACGGACCTATGCCCGACCAGTGAAACCAATCTACGGTCTTGCTCGGGTCGTCTGTCCTCCGGAATATCTTCTCCCAGTCGTAGTCTCCTGCCCCGCTCGTCGCAAACGACGACTCTGCTCTGTCATAGACGACTTTCGACTCCCTCATCGACGGGGTGTTCTCGTAGTAGTAGAGTCCTACTCTGTCCCCGCCTCTGACGATCTTGCTCGTCCCGACTCCGTATCTCGCTATGCTGTTTATCGCCATCTCGGCTATCGGATTCTCTGGCAGTCGTGTGACGAACTCGCTCTTTAGCCCGAGCTGCGCCAACGATACTGCTACGTTGGTCTCGCTTCCTCCAAACGAGGCGCACAGCCTCTCTGTCTGAACGAACTTCTCGTACCCTGGCGGTGTCAGGCGGAGCAATATCTCTCCGAATGTTACGACGTTTTTCATCTGATGCTATTGTTTGTTGTTTCCTCTTGTTCTTTGGTTATATCATTCTGCCTAGCGCACAACCACCTACGTACGCTATGATCCCGAAGAATAGGCTTGCCGCTATGTACCCGGCTGCTATGATTGTGTCACCTCCGCTCGCCAATGTCGTCCCCTCGCTTACGAATGTCGAGAATGTCGTGAATCCCCCGCAGAACCCTGTCGTCAGTAGCAGTCTCGTCTGGCTGTGACTGCCGTCCGCCGAGATCATCGTGCCTATCAGTCCTATCAGCAGGCAGCCGACTACGTTGACTATGAATGTCCCATACGGCAGATGGCTATATCCCGAGACCCATCGTGCTACGAGGTATCTCAGTCCTCCTCCTATTGCACTCCCGATGCACACGCATATTAGGTTCATCATGGCTCCCGTCTCTTTATAGTTTCCCGACTACTATTGTCGAGTATTCGTCTGGGTTTAGCCATTTCTTCGCCAACGCCTGCAGGTCCTCTGGCGTCGTGTCCTTTATCGAGTCGTAGCAGCGTTTCGTGTATGTGTTGCTGTCTATGTCGTCTACTAGGAGCTCCAGTATTGTGTCCGATGATGCTATCGGCGACTCGAACGACCTCAGTACCTCACCGAGCATGTAGTTGCGGACGTTCTCAAGCTCATTCTCTGTGACTATCTCCTCCGATAGTCTCTTCATCTCTTTCCTTATCTCGTCCAGCGCCCGCTCATGCTCGCCCTTTTTTATGTCACTCCTTATGATGTGGGTCCCGTATGCGGAGTTCGACGATATATGTGATGTTATTCCGTATGTTAGTCCGAGCTTCTCTCGTAGGTTCTGCATCAGCCTCGAACCTATGTACCCGCCCAGTATGGTGTCGAGTACGCTCATCTTCATGTAGTCCGGATGCTGCTTGCCAAACAACGGACGCGCTACGACTATAGATGTCTGCTCAGACTCCATGTCTACACGCCTGTCCGACCTCTCTGCATACTCCGGCATCGGATGCTGCCACTTCTCCCCCTCGACCAGCTGCTTGCCAAATGTCTCCGATATGTACGAGATGTCATCGTCACTAGGCAGTCCAAACACCATCAGGTGAGCATCTGTCGACCTGTACGCCTCGTCGTGAAAAGCATGTAGAGCCCCGCTCTCCAGTGCTTTGATGCTCTCCTCTGTCGCTGTCCGTGTGAACAGTCCCTCCTTGTACACCGCCTTCGACATCTCTGTCGTTGCTACATACGAGGTCTTCATCTTGTTGATGACGAGGTTCTGTAGCTTCTGTTGCTTATAGATCTCGAGTTCCATCTCTGGATACTGCGGATGTAGTATCGCGTCTGCCACGAGGTCAAGGACGTTTCGCAGGTCCTTCTGCATGCATATCATCGATACGTTCGCAGCCCGCTGTGTCGCTCCGCCCCACATGTATGCCCCGTAGAACTCTAGCTTCTCCGCAAACTCCTTGCTGCTCATGCTCGTAGTCCCCTCGTTGAGCAGGTTTAGTGTCGCCGAGGCTACCATGCCCTTCTCACATCGTAGTTTCCCCGCCTGTACTACTAAGTCTATCTTGACTACCGGCTGCTCTCCGCCTTTCATCGTGTACATCAACAGCCCATTCTGTAGTCTCGTCTTCTCGAACGTCGGGATTACCGGCATCTTTATGTCGCCCCACTCTGGTGGTGTCGTCCTGTCTATGCTCATCATCGCTATTTCTCCTCTTTCAGATACAGCAGTGTGCTGCAGTTCTCTCTCCTGAATGTCCTCTTTGCAAAGTCTCTTACCTCGTCTATCGTTATCGACATATATTTGTCTATGTCGGTGTTGATCTGTCCGCAGTCTCCTATCGCCTCGTCTATACACATGACGTTCGCTATCTGCATCGCAGATGTCTCGCCTATCATTTGCCCAGACAAGGTTCTGTTGATGGCCTTCTGCATCTCATACTCCGTCGGACCTTCCTCTGCTATTCTCTCGACTTCTTTCATCAGCTCGGCTTCCGCCTGCTCTGTCGACGTCCCCTCACTCAGCGTGCCTGAGAGTATCAAGACACCTGGATCTACTGAGCCACTGATGTAGGAGTTGACTTCGGTCATCGACTTTGTACCCTTTATGATGTTCTGGTTGAAACAGCACGAGTCTCCGTCTGCCAATATGTCTGTCAGGATGTCCCCGAGGTAGAAGTCCCTATGTGCCCTGCCCGATGTGTGGAATATCTTCATGACTCGGTTCTCCGGGACGTCTTTTACGATGGTCTCCCTTCTCTCCTCTACCTGCTCTGGCTCCTGCGCTATTTCTTCCTTGGTTTGGTCTCTCTTGATTCCGCCAAACCACTTCTCTGCCATGTCAAACATCCTCTCTGGCTCGACATTCCCGACTATCGACAGTATTGCCGAGCTCGGCGTATAATGTCCGTAGAAGAACTTCTCGACCTCATCGAGCGTCGCATCGAGTATGTGCTGCGGCTCAAGCCCTATCGTCGGCCATCTGTACGGATGTACTTTGTACGCGAGGCTCCGCGCATAGTGCATCTGATCTCCGAATGGCTTGTTGAGATAATGCTGATAGAACTCCTCGACGACGACTTTCTTCTGGACGTCAAGTCTCTCCTGTGTGAACGCCGGAGACAGGAGTCTGTCGCTCTCTAGCCAGAACGCGGTCTCTATGTTGTCCGCCGGCAGTGATATGTAGTAGTTCGTGAAGTCATTCGTCGTGAACGCATTGCTGTCCCCTCCGACTTTCTGGACGTGATAGTCGAAGTCACTGATGTTGGCTGATCCGCTGAACATCAGGTGCTCCAGCAGATGCGCAAAGCCCGTGCGCTCCGCCTTCTCGTTCTTCGCTCCGACTGTGTATAGAATGTTGAATGTGGCAACGGATGTCAGTGGACTTGGACTTACGATGACTCTCATTCCGTTGCTTAGCTGCCTCTTCTCGTATCTGATCATTATGACCTATTCAAAATAGACAACCAATCCCCACCACCGCGACTTCAGTCGTCTTATTGCCTGATTGTACGGCAGGTCCTCATAGTTGTCTGACTGATCCTTGCTGTATATGTTTGTTAATCCAAATGCTCCTCTCAACTCTACCGACAGACGAAAATACGTGAGGTAGAAGTCTAACCCTCCTCCGACATCTCCATATACGTCCATCGACCGCATGTTTAGATGATCCTGCTTGTCTTTCGCCAAGTCAAATCGTGGCGTGACTCCGCCGACCATGAACGGGCGGAAATTGTGTATGCGCTTCGCCCCATACTTCAGTAGGAACGGGCACTCGACAAATGTCGACTTTATCTTCAACGGCTCTTCGTCCATTTTATTGCCGTCCTCATCGACGTAAAGTAGGTTCCTCTGTCCAAAACTGATGCCCGGAAGCACCCTGAAGTTTAGGTTGTTGCACACCTTCAAGTCGGTCACGATGCCTAATATCAGACCCGGGTCCAGCTTAGTAACCTCTGCATACCGCGCGACGCCCCCATTAGCCTCCGTCCTTAGCCCTGTGTTATATACGTGGTAGTCCAGCATCGCAAACCCCATCAGGAACCCGAAATGGAGTCTCCTCTGCTCGTATCCTGGAAGGTTGGGTATCCCTCTCGCTGCCGAGAACGACGAGGCACTGGTGTACTGCGCCTTCCCTGAGACTACTACGCTCAGCAGTATTATGATGCTGCTCAGTCGATACGCTACCCTCCGTCTTATGTCTGATAGTCTGACTCTCATCTCTTTTTCGCCAAATATGCTGTCGCTATGCCAAACGTCATCTCCTCTCTCCTGATGGGCTTGAATCCGACGCCCTCTAAGTGCGACTCGAACTCCTCGCCACACGGAAAGGCCAACGCCGAACGACACAGGTAGTCATACGCCTTCTTGTCTTTCGATATCGCCCCTCCTATCAATGGCAGTATGTTCTTGAAATAAAAGTCATAGACGACTCTGAACAGCCTGTTGCTCGGCCTCGAGAACTCTAATATCACTACCAGACCCCCGGGCTTCAAGACTCGCTGCATCTCCGCAAGCCCCGCATCTAGATCCCCGAAGTTCCTGACTCCAAACGCAACGGTCACCGCATCAAACCTGTTCGACGAGAATGGGAGCTTCGTCGCATCTGCCGTGAATAGGCTTATGTCTCCCTCCAATCCCTCTTTCTTGACCTTGCTCTCCGCTATCTTTAGCATCTCGGAACTTATGTCCGTCCCCGTCACTTTGCTCCCCGTCGCTCTCTGTACGCATATCGCTAGGTCTCCTGTACCCGTCGCTACGTCTAGGATCTCCTGAAGTCTCTGCTGGCTCGTCGCCTCTTCCAGCATGCCTACACTCTTCCTGCGCCACGACTTGTCTATCCCTACCGACAATACGTGGTTCAGCAGGTCGTAGTGCTTGGCTATGCCGTCAAACATCTCCTCTACTTCCTGACGCTTGGTCTTCTCTGTCTCGTATGGTTTTATCTCTGCCATTTCTATCGCAAAGGTAATAAATTTTTGCTCATCGGAAGCCTCTATGCCCTATACAAAAATGGAGCGAGATAGTCCGCTGACTTCTCTCGCTCCGTTTCTCTGCGGAGAGACAGGGATTCGAACCCTGGATACAGTCACCTGTATGCCGCATTTCGAGTGCGGTACAATCGACCACTCTGCCATCTCTCCATTATGTCTCTTGTGGGAGGACAAGGATTCGAACCTTGGAAGCCGAAGCAACAGATTTACAGTCTGCCCCATTTGACCGCTCTGGAATCCTCCCGAAAGCGAGTGCAAAGTTATGCCCTTTTTCTTTACTATGCAAGACCTGCCCGCGTTTTTTTTTGCACTTTTTTATCAGATACTGTCTGTTTTTCTCTTCCCCTACTATTATAAAAGCGTTTTAGCAATGTCCCCACCGCTAAAACGCCTATTTAATCTTTTCTGAAGAGTCCTAGAATATGCAATATATAGGGGAGTTCTAGAAATTAGATTTTTCACTTGTGCGATTAAGCGAGCGCAAACTTTCGATTAAGCGAGTGCAATGGAACTTGTTCCTATTGCCGAGCGTAAGAAAGTAAGACGCCAGTCAATGAGCTTGCTCTAATTGCCGAGCGTGAGCACATGAGGCGTAGCCAAGACGCACGAGGCTTTGAATACCGGAGTGTACTATAGGTAACCTTTCGATTAAGCGAGAGCAGAACGAGCTTGCTCGTTATGCCGAGCGTGAGGAATGAAGACAAAGTCAACATTCCGATTAAGCGAGAGAAATGGAGCTTGCTCCAATTTCCGAGCGTGAGGAATGAAGGCAACGTCAACGCCGAAAAAGCAATTTATAGAATTTCCCTTCTATGGGTCGATAATGTTATTCCTTATCCCGAACCTTATCAGGTCAACCGCTGTCTTGAGGTTCAACTTCTGCATGATGTGGTTCTTGTGGCTCTCGACGGTTCTGACACTCAAGAAGAGCTTGTCCGCTATGTCCTTGTTGCTCAGGTTGTTACCCCATAGCTTCAGTATCTCTATCTGTCTCGCGCTCAGCAGGTCGATGTCTGGCTGCTTGTCGCCATTCTTCTCCTCCTCTGTGACTACCCCGTCGACGTACTTGTCGACGAGTATGTCAGTTATGGCCTTGCTGAAGTACTCATATCCTCCGCGTATCGTCAGTATCGCCTGCCTCATCTCTGTCATCGTTACCTCCGGCGATACTACTCCCTTGGCTCCTGCCTTTATCGCCCTCGTCACCATCTGCGCCTCTGCTGTCATGAGCCATACTATGCACCGGAGTCTCTCGAATTGCTGACACAACTGCTTGACGAATGCCTCCCACTGTGCGTCTCCCGAATGTACTATGACTACGATGACGTTCACTCCCTCCGTCTTGACCATGCCGACGGCCAACGCCCCCTCTGTCGGTATCCCGATCGCTGTGAACTCTTCGTCTGCCCCGTCCAGCTGATTCGCTACTGATTGACGGAGAAGTGGATGAGGGTCGTAGACAGCTATCTTTATCATCTGTTTTCCTTTATGTTGTTGTTCTGTTGTCTGTCCTATCTTAGCCTGTCAAGGCTCCTGATGAGTTCCTCGTCGTCCGATATCCTTCTGTATGCGAGTATGTCCAATACTGCCGCCGCTATCGGTGTGAGAAAACTGAATGCAAAGTGGAAATTCGCTCCCAGCGTGTTGCTGTTTATGTATGACAAGAATATCAATACTGCACACAACCCTACCTCTATCCCGCACGCTATGCCGACTAGTCGCATCTGGAGGTGCCGATGCTTGTACAGAAATATGGCCGTCAAGTTTAGCGCCAACGAAAGTACTATCAGTGTCGTCAGTGGCACGAACCTTTCTATCTCTATCTTGTTCTCCAAGTCTGTCACGTCATTGACGCTCAGCCACGTTAGCTCGTATATCCCACTCGCCGACGCAAACTGGTCTATTGGAAACAGTATCAGCGACCCCAGTAGGACCGATGCGACTAACATGAATATTGTTTGTACTCTTTGTAACATGTTTCTCCCTTTTTGTGAAATGCGAAGATAATTATATTTCAGCATTTTTTTCGCCCTCCAGACTCCTTTTTTCTTTCTCCCTCTCAAAATACTTGTTATGGGGAGTTCTAGAAATTAGATTTTTCCAGGCACACGAACTTTTGAATACCGGAGTGTACTGGAGGATGCCTTTCGATTAAGCGAGAGCAGAACGAGCTTGCTCGTTATGCTGAACTTTTCGATTAAGCGAGAGCAGATCAAGCTTGCTTGAAATCTGCCGAGCGAGAGAAAAGTCAGCGAAGCTAACGTGAGAAAGGTCAGCGCAGCTACATGAGGATTTCAAAAGTGAGAGTAACATTCCGATTAAGCGAGTGCAATGGAGCTTGCTCCAATTGCCGAGCGTGAGGAATGAAGGCAACGCCAACGCAGAAAAAGCAATTTATAGAAGTTCCCTTACACTTAACGACAATGGCTCTTGCACAGAAGAAGTGCAAGAGCCACCGCCTTTGTTTTTTGTGTCGAGTCTACTTGTTGACCCTGAACTTCTCTACACCATTCTTGATGTAGTCGACGATCTGCTTCGCAGCTGCTATGCCAGCATTGATGTTTGCCTCTGCCGTCTGAGCTCCCATCTTCTTCGGCGTTGCGAAATACCTGCCCTCTGCCTTCGCTGCAAAGTCTGCATCTGCGTCTGGCTTGATGTCAGTGATGTACTTCAGGTCTGGCCTCTCCTCGAGCAGCTTGATGAGCCCTGCCTCGTCGATGACTTCCTTCCTCGCCGTGTTCAAGAGCACTCCGCCCTTCGGCATCTTCGAGACAAGTTCGTAGCCTATCGAGCCCTTCGTCTCTGCTGTCGCCGGTATGTGGAGCGATACGAACTGGCACTTCTCATACAACTCTGCTGCACTGTTGACTGGCGTCACTCCTGCCTGCTTCATGACCTCTGCCGGGCAGTATGCGTCGTATGCATATACGTCCATGCCGAAGCCCTTCGCTATGCGTGCTACGTTCCTGCCGACGTTGCCAAACGCATGGATGCCAAGCTTCTTGCCCAGCAACTCCGTTCCGCTTGTCCCGTTGTAGAAGTTCCTGACAGCATAGACCATCAGGCCCAGTGCCAACTCTGCCACTGCATTCGCATTCTGACCCGGTGTGTTCATCGCGACTACTTTGTGGGCCGTCGCAGCTTCAAGGTCTATGTTGTCATATCCTGCTCCTGCTCGTACTACTATCTTAAGCTTCTTTGCAGCCTCAAACACCTCGTTGTCTACTTTGTCCGAACGTATGATCAACGCCTCTGCATCTGCTACTGCTTCGAGAAGCTGCTTCTTCTCTGTGTACTTCTCGAGGAGTGCAAGCTCATAACCTGCAGCCTCGACTTCCTTGCGGATGCCATCTACTGCTACCTTCGCAAATGGCTTCTCTGTTGCAACAAGAACTTTTGTCATGTCTATCTTTTTGGTTTGTTTCCCGGGTTGTTATAAAAGGCACACGGCGAAGCCGCATCTGTCCTTGCAGTACGCTTCGCCGTGTCTGTCTCTAATTGTCATCTTCGACCAATCTTCCGATAGGCTTATTCATGCAATTGTCAATGTCCTTTCTTAGTGGTTCCTCTCGAATGTCTTCATCACCTCGATGAGCGCATCTACGCTCTCCTCTGGCAATGCGTTGTACGTAGATGCACGGAATCCACCTACCGACCTGTGGCCCTTGATGCCGACCATGCCCTGGCTCGTAGCATACTTCAAGAACTCTTCCTCGAGCTCCTTGTACTCGTCGTTCATGACGAAGCAGATGTTCATCAGCGAACGATCCTCCATGCAGGTGACTGTGCCCTTGAACAACTTGTTCCTGTCGATCTCGTTGTACAGCTTCTCGGCCTTCCTGATGTTCTTCTTCTGCATCGCTGGTACTCCGCCCTGCTCCTTCAACCAACGAAGTGTCTCGAGCGCTCCATATACTGCTACGCATGGAGGCGTGTTGAACATCGAGCCAGCCTTGATGTGCGTGCGATAGTCGAGCATCGTCGGGATGTGACGCTCTACCCTGCCCAGCGCATCCGTCTTGACTACGACGAACGTCAAGCCTGCCGGTGCCAAGTTCTTCTGCGCTCCTCCATAGATGAGGTCATATTTCGAGACGTCTACCGGACGACTGAATATGTCTGATGACATGTCGGCTACCAACGGAACCTTGACATCCGGATCCTTCTTCAGCTCTGTTCCGAATATCGTGTTGTTCGTCGTGATGTGTAGGTACTCGGCATCTGCTGGTACGTTCGCCTCAAAGCCCTTCGGAATGTACGTGTAGTTGTCTGCCTTCGACGATCCTACGCATACTACCTCTCCAAATGCCTTAGCCTCTGCCTCTGCCTTGTTCGCCCACGTGCCCGTGTTCAGGTATGCCGCCTTCTTGTTCAACAAGTTGAACGGTACCATGCAGAACTGCAGGCTCGCTCCGCCACCAAGGAAGACAACTTCATAGCCGGCAGGGATCTCCAGCAACTCCTTGAACAGAGCCTGAGCCTCGTCCATTACTGCCTGAAACTCCTTGCTGCGGTGTGAAATCTCCAACAATGAGAGACCTGTTCCAGCAAAGTCCAGCACCGCCTCTGCAGTCTTCTTGATCGTGTACTGAGGCAGAATTGATGGTCCAGCGTAGAAATTGTGCTTTTTCATCTTTTCCTTAATTGTTATTGTTAGTTGTTTTCTGTCGCAAAGTTAAGAAATATTTATTACGTTGGTATTAGGTGTTTTACTTAATTCGCTCTCTACCTATCTTCCTCAACGTTTCTTTGCGTCTATTTGTTGATGAACTCGCCTTCTATGTCCTTGCGTAGCCCGCTCAGTGCCCGCTCTACGTAGAACTTGCTGTTGTTCCGGGCGTACTCGATGACCTCCGCACTGTACTCGAGTGGCGTAGCGTTCGGATGCGTCGTCTTCGCTGTCTCGCTCAGGTCCTTCATGACCTCCTGCTTAGCCCTCAATACTCTCTGCCATGATGCCTCCGATATGTATATCTGCATCGCTACGTTGTGCTCGAACTCCATCCTGACGCTGTTTACCATGGCGTTGTGTAGCTCCTTGGCTGTCGAGACGGTTATCTGCTCCCTTATCGCCATGTTCTCTATCGTGATCCTGTCAAGGTATAGCGCTATCCGCTCGTATGCCTGTAGTCTGTTCGGCAATACCTCCCCGAGGACTTTCTCCCTGTATGCTGCCTTCTCGCGCTGCTTGTCCCGACGTAGGAACATGTTTACGATTATCGTCACGCAGACGCCTCCTACTAATAATGCTATCGCCGCCTCCATCTTATTTGTTTATCTGATTCTTCAACGCTATTATGTTGTCCGCTACTACGGCCGCCGTCTCCGTCCTGAGTCGCTCCTCCCCGAGGGTGCACTCCTTGAATCCTTTCTCTATCGCCCGCTTGACCTCCGTCGGCGAGAAGTCTCCCTCCGGACCTATCAGCACTATTGCCGACCTGCCTGCCGTGAACGCCTCGAATAGGTGTGGCTTCGGCGTGTCCCCACAGTGCAGTATGAAGCGCTCCTCCTCTGTCGTGCTCTCTATGAGGTCCTCGAATGTTGTCGGCTCAGATACTTCCGGCAGTACGCACTTCAGCGATTGCTTGCACGCCGCTATGACGATCTTCTCTAGTCTGTCTATCCGTAGCCGCTCCCTCTCGCTCCTCTCGCATATCAACGGCGTTATCTTCGTGACGCCGATCTCTGTCATCTTCTCTACTGCCCACTCGAGTCTGTCGTTGTTCTTCGTCGGCGCTACGGCTATGTGGACGGTCGGCTTTCCTCCTCCGACTTCCTTGCTGCCGACGACTTCAAGCTCGCAACCCCGTGCGTCTGCCTTGACTATCTTGCAGTCATATAGCCGCCCCGCTCCGTCTGTGACGTGGACGATGTCTCCCGCCCTGTGTCGCAACACTTTGACGCAATGTCGACTCTCCTCCTCCGAGAGGAGCGCCCCGGCACAAAAGTCCCTGTCAAATAGCAATTCCATTATACTTCGTCATTAGTGAGACGATGATGACCAGCAGGACTATTGTCGTCCAGAATGTATACGCGACGACCGACGGCTCGTCCTCTCCAAACGACCTCCCGAGGCCGCTCTTCAATGTCCACTTGTTATGATGGCTGATGACGAAGAAGTGTAGCGCGACGTGTAGGTATATCTCGTATACTATCCTCGCTATGATGAGCCCTATGATGGCCCCGACTAGTACGTCACCGAAGAAATGTACTCCCTGGTATATCCTTCCGTATGAGTTGATGAGCGCCCACGTGCCAAGCGAGATGGATAGGCCTATGTGTCGTGTGACGAGCGCGAAGAACCCAAATATCGCAAAGCAGTTCGCTGCATGAGACGACGCAAATCCATAACTGCCTCCCCTGTAGCCGTTGACGGTGTGTACCATGTACTGCAGCATCGGGTCGTGCGTCGGGCGGAACCGCTCGCATAGCGGCTTCATAAGCCCAGATGTCAACTGGTCAGCTACGACGACGAGAAGCGCTACGACGACAACTGTCATCAGCCCACTCGCTCCCTGCCTCCGTAGTATCATCCAGAACAAGGCTAAGTACAGCGGTATCCATATCGTCCGAGACGTCGCTAAGTAGAAGAATATGTCCTGCCATAATGTGTATAGGCTGTTTAGGAAGAGGGTTATTTCTTTGTCCGCAAATATTAGCTGTTCCATCGTTTTATCTTATTACTGCAAATTTACGAGTATTTTTATAATTGTCCCTATTCTTTCCTACTTATATGCGCTTTCTCTCCTTCTTCTCTCCTCCTTCTCTCCTCCTTCTCTTTCTCTCACCTCACTTTCCCTTCTTCCCTCTCTTCCTCCTTCTCTTTCTCCTTTTATTTCCTTCTTTTCTCCTCTCTTGGTTAGACTTGGATTAGACGTGGTATAGACTTGGTACAGTCATGATCGTCTTTCTGTTCTATCGAATTGTCCCGACTTTTCTGACAATTTGACGCCTCTTCGGCTACTTTATCGAACTATTGTGGGTAAAGTGAGCAAAAAGTTGTACTTTCGCTTGCGATTTGCCTGGATGGGGGGCGAGGTGACTCCGATGTTTATGCCGGCTCTGTCGGCAGAAAGGAGATTGGCACAAGATGAAAAATTACGGAGCTATTGATATCGGTTCGAACGCTGTTCGACTGCTCATAAAACGACTCGAGGACGAGAATACTGGCTCGTTCAGCAAGTCGGTCCTCCTTCGCGTTCCTCTGCGCCTCGGCGGCGACGTCTTCACGACGGGACTGCTGTCCGACAAGAAGAGCGCCGACCTAGTCGACCTTATGAGGGCCTACGCTATCGTACTGAAACTCTACGAGGTCGACAAGTCTAATATGCGCGCCTGCGCTACCGCCGCTCTCCGTGAGGCTGCCAACGGTAAGGAGATTGCCGAGCGTATCCTCGCCGAGACGGGCATCAATGTCGAGATCATTACCGGCAGGGAGGAGGCAGCTATCGCCTGCTCTAATGTCCTCCCAGACGACAATAGGACTGTCGCCTACGTCGATGTCGGTGGCGGTAGCACCGAGGTGAGTCTCATCAGTCGTGGGCATACACTGAGCAGCCACTCCTATAGGGTAGGGACTGTCAGGATTATCAACGGCGTCGTCGACCCTTATTGGAAGAATCGTATCGCCAACGATATGCACAACCTGAGGCTGGACTACATCTCGAGATGTACCGGTAAGGTCTGTATCATCGGCGCTGGCGGTAATATCAACAAGCTCTTCTCCCTCGCCCAAGACCGCGAGGTCACTCATAGGACTATGAGCGTCGAGACTCTCAGAGGAATCTACGAGGACCTCCGCAGTCTCGATGTTAAGGGGCGTATGGAGCTCTATAGGCTCAAGCCAGACCGCGCCGATGTCATCGTCCCTGCCGCCGAGGTCTTCCTGACTATCGCAGACGCCCTCGAGGTCGATCAGATCGAAATCCCCTCCGACGGCCTCTCTGATGGTATTATCCAGACGCTCTGGAACAAGTTCCGCTAGTACAATAATTGTTTATTAATATCTTATACACGACATGAAGGCTTACGTGTTTCCTGGTCAGGGTGCCCAGTATTCTGGAATGGGTCTCGACCTGTACGACAACAACCCGATGGCTAAGCAGCTCTTCGAGTCTGCCGACGCTATCCTCGGTTTCAAACTGACTGATGTCATGTTCCGCGGCTCCGACGAGGAACTCAGGCAGACGAAGGTTACTCAGCCCGCTATATTCCTCCACTCTGTCGTCCTCGCCAAGGTCTTGGGCGACAAGTTCCTCCCAGACATGGTCGCTGGCCACTCTCTCGGCGAGTTCTCTGCTCTCGTCGCCGCAGGCGCTATCTCATTCGAGGATGGCGTACGCCTCGTCTCCCATAGGGCCATGGCTATGCAGAGGGCTTGCGAGGCTCAGCCTTCTACTATGGCTGCTATCGTCGGCCTCGACGACGCTGTCGTAGAAAAGGTCTGCTCCGAGGTCGATGGCGTAGTCCCGGCTAACTACAACTGCCCGGGGCAGCTCGTCATCTCTGGCTCTGTCGACGGTATCGACGAGGCTTGCAAGAGGCTGTCCGAGGCTGGCGCTAAGAGAGCACTCAAGCTCGCTGTCAGCGGCGCTTTCCACTCTCCTTTTATGGAGGCTGCAAGGGCTGAGCTCGCCGACGCTATCGAGCATACTGTATTCTCCGCTCCGCGTTGCCCGGTCTACCAGAACGTCACTGCTAAGGCTGAGTCCGACCCAGACGTGATCAAGAAGAATCTCGTCTCGCAGCTCACCTCTTCTGTCCGCTGGACTCAGAGCGTCAGGGCTATGATCGCCGACGGCGCTACGGAGTTCTTCGAGCTCGGCCCTGGCAAGGTGCTCCAGGGTCTCATCAGGAAGACTGACAAGAACGTCGCTGTTGCTGGCGCTTCGACTCTCGCCGACCTCGAGAAATAATATTGTTCAGCTATTAATACTAGGAGAGGCAAGGCAGATACTACCTCTGTCTTGCCTCTCTTTATGACGATTCCGACAAACTATGGACGATATTCTTATGTTCCCCTCTGTGAGTGGGTTCGATGAGTGGGGCCCCACGTATTATCACGCTAAAGAGTATCTGCCCGTGAATGACGCACCCTTGTGGCGCGTCAATACCTCTGTCTCGGTCGGCATCTATGCTTCCGAGGATATGTTCCTCGAGGGTAACGAGCCGACTCTCTGGAGAGAACACTATCTTCGCTTCGTCGAGAAGGCTGAACTTATCGGTCTCGATAAGTATAGGATGCCTACATCTGCCGATATTAAGAGGTCAATTCACGTTCTTGCCAATAAGAATAAGTATCCTCCTTATTCTGTTGTTAGGCTCATGGCGTGGGAGGATAGCAAGGGTAGGGTAGACTACTCTATCTTTCAAAGACGTGTGGAGTCTAATATCTTCGAGGTCCAGGCAGAGCCTATTCATCTCGCCCCGGCTTCAAAGGATCTCTATATCTCCACCGGTCTCTCCGACAAGATGGGCGTCAATAGGATCGTCGTCAGTCTTGAACACGCTCGCGCTAAAAAGGCTGGCTTTGTCGGCGCCTGCCTCTGCGACAGTCAGCATAGGATCCTCCGTTCTACCCTCGGCGCCCTATATTTCTCGTTCCCAGGTAGTAAGGTTGTGACTGTCGGCGAACAGACTGGCGGCATCTCAGACGCTATCGACAAGTCCCTCAAGGAGGTCTTCGATGCTAAACATTTGAAATTCGAGGTCGTTGACAATATCGACGACTCTCTGCTCAATATGGCTCACGACTGCTTTGTCTGTAGCTCCACCTTGGGCCTCAGACCTGTCGTCTCTCTCGGACAAAATAAGAGGTTCTTTACGAGCTTGTCCATCGACCTGGCCGAAGAACTTCGCAAGACGTTTATCTTCTGAGTCTTCAATCCCCGTTCAATCTCTGTTTAATCTCCATTCAATCTCTGTTCAATCCAAATTCAATTCCCTTTCTATCTCTTTCCCTCGACTCTATTCCCTTCTAAAAACAGAATTCCCGCCAGAGATTTGCTCTCCGGCGGGAATCTATTTATGAACGGTTCTAATTAACGCTCCTCGGTTTATGTGGAGTTCTATAAATTAGATTTTGCAAGGCTTGCGAACTTTTGAACACCGGAGTGTACTGAAGTACATGAGGATTTCAAAAGTTAGCGTAACATTCCGATTAAGCGAGAGAAATGGAGCTTGCTCCAATTTCCGAGCGTGAGGAATGAAGGCATCGCCAACGCGGCAAAAGCAATTTATAGGAGTCTACTTATACGAGACCCTGATCCATCATAGCATCAGCCACCTTAACGAAGCCACCGATGTTAGCTCCCTTGACGTAGTCGATGTGTCCGTCTGCCTCCTTGCCATACTTGGCGCAAGTAGCATGGATGCCGATCATGATCTGATGCAACTTAGCATCAACCTCCTCACGTGACCATGCAAGCCTCTCGCTGTTCTGCGTCATCTCAAGACCAGACGTTGCTACACCACCTGCGTTAGATGCCTTGCCCGGTGCGTAGAGGATACGTGATTTCTGATAGACTGCGATTGCCTCGTTCGTCGATGGCATGTTAGCACCCTCTGCGATGCAGAAGATTCCGTTTGCTACGAGCTTCTTTGCATCCTCCTCGTTGATCTCGTTCTGGGTTGCGCATGGCAATGCTATGTCTGCCTTGACGCCCCATGGCCTCTCGCCCTCGAAGTACTTGGCGCTAGGATACTTCGTAGCGTACTCCTTGATACGGCCTCTCTTGACGTTCTTGAGCTCCTTGACGTATGCGAGCTTCTCCTCGTTGATGCCCTCTGCGTCATAGATGTAGCCGTTCGAGTCAGACATCGTGACAACCTTTGCACCAAGCTGCGTCGCCTTCTCGACTGCAAACTGTGCTACGTTTCCTGAACCAGAGACGAGTACGGTCTTGCCCTTGAACTCCTTGCCCTGCGTTGCAAGCATCTCAGATGCGAAGTATACGACTCCGTAGCCTGTTGCCTCCGGACGGATCAGCGAGCCACCCCAGCCAAGTCCCTTGCCTGTCAAGACACCCGTGAACTCGTTCCTCAGACGCTTGTACTGTCCGAAGAGGTAACCAATCTCACGACCACCTACACCGATGTCACCTGCCGGTACGTCCGTGTCTGGACCGATGTGACGCTGAAGCTCTGTCATAAAGCTCTGGCAGAAACGCATAACCTCTGCATCGCTCTTGCCCTTCGGGTCGAAGTCTGAACCACCCTTACCGCCACCCATCGGCAACGTCGTCAAGCTGTTCTTCAAGACCTGCTCGAATGCAAGGAACTTCAACACGCCGAGGTTTACGGTCGGGTGGAAACGAAGACCACCTTTGTACGGACCAATCGCGCTGTTCATCTCGATACGGAATCCACGGTTGATCTGGATGTTGCCCTTGTCATCTGTCCATGGTACCCTGAAGATGATGATCCTCTCAGGCTCTGCCATCCTCTCAAGGATCTTGGCTGCCTTGTACTTAGGGTTCTCGTCGATGAACGGCATCAAAGACGTGACGACCTCCTTCACTGCCTGATGGAACTCGCTCTCGCCTGGGTTCTTGGCGATGATCTTGGTCATGAATTCATTGACCTCTGCCTCAACGTTTGCCATAGCTTTTTTGGTTTATGTTGTTTTGTTGTTTTCGTTTCTTTCGATACACAAAACTACATCCTATCGCCAACCCTACCTAATTATCTGTCCCCCTTTACGTATGATACCTATGTTTTTAGGTGTTTCACCTATGTTTTTTGTGCTTCTTCCTTCTTTCCCTTGCTCTCGATTTGTCCTTTTCTCCCCCCTTAGCGTCCTCTTCTCTCTATTTCTCTCCGCTATTTCTCTTTTCTGCCTTCTTTACTCTATGTCGCCCCTTTGTGCTGTGTTTGAATTTCTTAGTGGGACTTATAGATGTTCTCTTATGCTGTCATTTCTCAATGCCATCCTCTTATCATCCTTCTCAATGCCTTCTCCTTTTTTCCCCCTCTTCCCTTCTTCCCTTTGTCTCCTGTCTCTCCTGATTGTGCCGTCCTTCTCCCCTTCTTCTCCTCTCCCTTTAGTCTCCTATCTCGACGTCATCTTGCCCCTTCTCTGGCATCCAGTTTACGTAGCTGTATACTAGATGATGCCGTGCCGTGTCTCCCCATGCGTCTATGCGCATCAGGTCTATGTATATTCTCTCCTTTGTACTGTCCCTGAGGCAGTTTATCGGGACGCTTACGCTCTTGTTGACGTACTTGTGCGCCGCAGCCGCCGATGTCCTCGAGAGTCGTAGCCACACGACGTAGTCTAGTGTGTCAACTCTGGGCGCATCGTTCGTCGTGTCGCAGACTAGCCCCAGGAAGTCTGTGTCGTAGTCGTCAGCCCCTACGTATGTCGCCGTCACCTCGAAGAAGTCATTCCGCTTCCAGTCCCTCGTGATGTGCATGTTCTGAGCTATGAACCCCTCACTGCTGCTGATGCGCATCGACCCTGTGTCCGCTGCATCTGCATACCCTCCGTTGTAGAGGACTATATCCTTTCGTATGTCTCCCGATATGTAACTGAAGTCTGCATCATACTCCTGCTTCTCTCTCTCGTCTTCCCTCGCCGTCACTCTGCAGACGAACTCGACTCTCGCTCCCTCCTCTATCGAGGCTACTTTGCTCGCATCGGTCGCATACAGCGTCTTCTGATAGTAGTGTATCGCCTTGACTGTATCGTTGTTCTCGACTGTCCCTATGCCCCTGAACTCTCTCCTGTCGTCCGAGTCCGAACAACTTGCTGCCAATGCGGCTATGACTGCTATGATTGCCAATCTTCTCATCACTCTATCACTTTTATGTCATATCTCAATATCACCCTCCCTATGACGTTCTTCCCGTCTCCCTTGACTCCGAACGCCTTGCTCGGTATCAGTATCACTGTCGCATCTGCTCCTCTCCTCAGCTTCAGCATCGCCTCGTCTATTCCGACGCAGTCCTCAGCCTTCCCGACGTTTATTGTCCGTAGCCCGTCCTTCTTCGCTTCATATAGTGTGTCGCCGAGCAAGTCCTGAACAACGTAGCTGTACGTCACTCTGTCGCCTCTCTCTATCTGCTTTCCCTCTCCCTCGTCCCTCACTGTCATCCATAGGTATGTCTCTGTTGGTTTGCTGACGAGCCCGAGTGAGTCCGAGTACTTGACTATGCAAAGCGAGTCTCTCCACATCAGACCTCTGTTGTGGTGTATGAAGTCTGCCTTAGTTGGTCTTGGTCTTTCTACCTTCTCCTCTTCGCTGCAACTGCAACTCGTCTGGAGTACTATCGGTATGAACAAGGCTACGAGGCATGCTACTTTTTTGAGGCTCTCGACGACCATTCCTCGTAGAATTCTATGATGTCTTTCTTGAACTCTTTGACTGCTTGCGATATCGTGCCGATATACGTACCGCCAGCTGCATTATGATGCCCCCCGCCTCCAAAGTACTTGGCAGAGAACTCATTGACTGGGAAGTCGCCCTTCGACCTGAACGACATCTTGTTCATATCGTTCCGCTCCAGGATTAGGCATGACATGATTAGGTCTTTCGCCTGCAACGGGATGTTGACAAGCCCCTCTGTGTCCCCGGTCTGGTAGTTGTAAGACTCCAGCTCCTCCCTGCTTAGCGACATGAACGCTATCGGCAGTTTGTCTACTCTGTGTAGCTTCTTCTCTATCGCATATCCGTTGAGCTTCAGTCGCCTTATCGACTTGTTGTTGAATATCTTGTCGTGGATGTATACTTTGTCTATGCCCTTCGAGAGCATCTTCGCGACTAGTATGTATAGCTCTGGCGAACTGGAGTTATAAGATAGCCCACCTGTGTCTGTCACGACTCCCGAGTAGAAGTTCGACGCCGCCTCTATGTCTATGTATTCGTCGAGCCCACCGAGCATCAGCATCCTGTACGTTATCTCGCACGTTGCAGCTGCAGCAGGGTACGATATGAAGACGTCCGCCTCTACCTCTGGGTCTGTATGATGGTCTATCAGGATGCGCCCCTTCCCCTCTACGCTTTCGAGCTTGTCCCCGAGGCTCTTTATCCTCTTTAGGCAGTTGAAGTCCATCATGATTATGAGGTCCGCCTCGTCTATTATCTTGTCGCAGTCCTCTGTCTGGCGCTCGTAGGTCATGAGCGTCTTGAATCCGGGCATCCACGAGTATATCGTCGGCGCAAGGTCGGGTGTCACGACGGTCGCCTTCTTGCCCATGTTTATCAAGACTTTCCGTAGCCCTAAGGTCGAGCCGAGGGCGTCTCCGTCTGCATTCGTATGGCAAGTCAGCACTACTTTCTCCGACTTCCTCAATGCTTCCGCTAGGTCCTGAGCTAACTCCTCTTCTTTCCTTTCTTCTGCCATCAGCTTGCCATTTTTTATGTTTATGTTATGAACTTATTCTTTTACTCTAGGGGGCTTCTAGATATCTTTAGGGGGCCTTCTATAAGTTCCCTTACTTCAGGAGCTCTGCTGCACCCCATATAAGTTTCGATACAGTCTCCGGCGTCGCCAGACCCAACCATATCGACATCGCTATCAGCGCAAACTGCCACAACATCTCGACGACTGGCATCTTCTCTTTTGTGACACTCGTCTCCCGCTCTCGCTTTTCCCTCAAGAAGGTCAGCGCAAGCATGTCCCGGCATATCGCCCATACTATCGTGCATAGTATCACCATGCTGACTCCAAGCACTACCCACCACCTTACGTCGATGAGCGACTTGAAGATCATAAGCTCTGTCATGAAAAGTCCCGATGGCGGCATCGCCGTCACGCATAGCATGGCTATTATGACGAACGTGCCTCCGACTCCACACCGCTCTATGTATCCGCCCATGTTGCTCAGCAACTTGCTGTTGAACACTCTGTACAACTGGCTGACATGCAAGAATACTGCCGACTTGACGAATGTGTGTATGACTAGGTGTAGTATGCCTGCATATACTCCTATTCCCCCAGCTGCCATTCCGAGCATCACGACTCCTATATGCTCGACACTGGAGTAGGCGAAGAGTCTCTTGATGTTGTTTACTCTTATGAGGTACACTGCCGCTACGAATATGGATAGCAGTCCTGTCGCCAATACTACCATCCGCGCCCATTCATAGACCTCTGTGTGCGCTATGACGGCATAATACCTGTAGAAGCCTACGAAGCCTGCATTCATCACTATGCTCGACAATACTGCTGCCGCCGGCGTCGGCGCCTCGTCCTTGGCGTCTATCCCCGCCGTGAACATCGGGACCAGACTCAACTTTGCTGTGTAGCCGACGAGCACGAATATGAACGACAACTTCAACCAGAATGTGTCGAGCTCATTCGCCATCTCTGTCAACGTCTCGTATGACAACCCTTCTGTCGCCGACTTACCCATTGATATCGACGCAAACAATACGCCGATATAGACTATGACGAGGCTCACCGAACATGCAAAGACGTACTTCCATGTCGCCTCTATCGCCCTCGACGTGCGCCTGTAGAATATTAGCGCCGAGGCACTCAAGGTCGTGATCTCTATGAATATCCACGTGACGGCCATGTCTGCCGAGATCGAGGAATATGTCAGTGCCGCCGTCAGTACTGTCAGCGCCGCATAGAACTGTGACCTTACTGCCGAGTCATCTCTCCCGTTCTCTGTCCTGACGTACGCCCGGTCGTGAGAGAACGACGCCGCAGAGACTACCGTTACGCACGTCATCAGCAGCAACCCAAGACTGTCTATCGTGAAATATCCGAATGGCTTCTCGCCCATGCTCTGATATGCGGCTATGGTTACCGCTACCTGACTGCCGACAAATAGCCATGACAGTACCCTGCACATCGCCTCCGAGCGGTTGAACGCCTGTATCGCCGCTATCGCTATCGTCAGTATGCCGTACGCCGCTATTGCTGTTTCGCTCATTTCTCTGTTTCTGTTTGTGGATAGTCGTTCAGCATGTTGAGGTGCTGTATGTCGCCGTCTCCTGTGACGTCTCCGACTTTGTTGATGAAGATGCCGAGTAGGAAGACGCTCACGAGGACGTCAAGTAGTACTCCTAGATTGACGAGAACGGGCATCTCGCTCCCTATGCCGAGCGACAAGACGAACGCACCGTTCTCTATCACGACGTAGCATATCACGTGGGTGATGACCTTCCGCCTCGTCGCTATCAGGTATAGCCCGGATAGTAGCCCGGATAGCGCTGCTACGAAATATGACTTGTTGAGCGTCGTGCTCTCGATGCTCGTCGCTATGAGATAAGAGCCTATGATGAACACTGTCGTCATGATCAGCGAGACGTAGTATGGCACCGACGGCTCTGTCTCTCTCGTTATCTTGTTGCTGATGATGACTCTCCTGATGAAGAACGGCATCAGTATGGCCTTCACGACCAGCGTCTCCAGCAATATCATGCTCAGGTTCAATATCGTCAGATGCTCCAACGATAGTATCGCTATCCCGCATATCAGCAGCCCCTGAAAGACTAGGTTGCCTACGTATGCCATCAACCTGTTCGCTATCGACAGGTATATCAGCGATATGATGAAGAATGTCAGTAGTATGTCTGTCATGTCTCTTTCTTTCTATCCAAACTTTATCCCGAAGAATACTAGCAGGCTGAGCGAGGTCAGCGCAAGTATGAACTGCGAGTTCAGACCCATCCTGTTCCTTGCCATGAACGACTCTATCAGGCCTACCGATACTGCACACGCTATCTGTATCCCGAAGAATACTGGTATGCTTATGCTCAACGGCAGTCCAGCTACGAAGAGGTTGCCTATCAATGCTGAATACAATGCGAACTTCAGGTGCGTCCCCATCATTATCAGTCCTAGGTCATATCCCGAGTTGTCGAGTATCATGACCTCGTGTATCATCGTCAGCTCGAGGTGTGTCTTCGGGTCATCGACTGGCATTCTGCTGTTCTCGACTATGCAGATCATCAGCAGCACCAGCGCTGATAGTATCGCAAACGCTACCGACGACGCCGTGCTCATGTCTATGTTGCTGAAGATGTCGACGAACGACAGGCTGCCAGATATCAGTCCAAGCGATCCTAACAACAGGAAGAACGCCGGCTCCGCAAACATTGAGAACAATGCCTCCCTGCTCGCTCCCATGCCCTCAAAGCTGCTCCCGGTGTCCATCGCTCCTATGATGCTGAAGAACTTACCGAGCGCCAGGGTGTACGCGAAGAATACGAAGTCGCCCCTGAACGACAGCAGACCTTGCTCTCCTCCCCACGGTACTACCGCCATCGCCATGACTATCGACGAGAAGTATATGGTCGGCGCTATCTTGAATATTATCCCGCTTGTCGTGCTGTACACGGTCCCCTTGCGCAATAGCTTCAATATGTCGTATATTGGCTGCAGTATGACCGGCCCGCGTCGCCCCTGCGCTATGCTCTTCACCCTGACTATTATGCCACTGAAGAACAGGCTCGCTATGAATATCAATGCAAAACTTATCATCGTCTCCTATCCTATGAATGATGCTGCGACTAGCAGTAGCACGTACCCGAGTCCATAGACTATGTACCTCTGCAAGTTGCCGTTCTCTATGAACTCGAACTTCCCAAGTCCTCCCCTCAAGGCCCCTGTCATCGGCGTGATGACTCTGTCATCGACGACGTCGCTCTCTACGCTGATGTAGTTCCGCCTATGTGGGAATATCTCTTCTTCGTTGAGTGGCTTGTAGTGCTTGGTCTGTGGTAATATGGCTTTGCACATCTCCTGGAATGTCCCGACGAACGACACGCCCGTGTACTGTGCCTTGACCAGTGGCGCCTCATATCCGCATCCCCACGTTGGCCCTGTCTCCTGTGCGCTCCTGGCTGTTACGAAGTGTCTGATTGTCAGTAGTGTCACTATGATGCCTGTCAACGCTCCGAAGCCTATCGCTACCTGTCCTATTGTCCCTATGTTCCCGAGCATCATGTCTAGCAGTTCTCCCATGTGCTCTATCGATGCGTCACCGCTTTCATATACTAGTTCATTTGCTATCCCCGATAGCTTGGGGACGAGCACCGGCACGTATATGATCGTCGCTACCATGAGTGCCAAAATGCAGTACGCTGGGATTAGCATGGTGTTGGATACTTCTTTGGGCTTGTGTGCATACTCTGTCCTCGGAGTCCCGAGGAATATGACGCTGAACGCCTTGCTAAACGCCATCAACGAGATGCCACCGATTATTGCCAGTCCTATACCGCTCAGCGCCATGATGACTGATAGCGTCAGGCTCTCCGACTGAAAGCCCATCAGCAAACCGCCATACAGCATCAGTTCACTGATGAATCCTCCGAATGGCGGCATCCCGGCTATCGCTACCGAGCCGGTCAGGAAGAGAGCCTGCGTCTTCGACATGTACTTGCCTATCCCGCCGAGTGTCTCCATGTCCCTCGTGTGCATCTGCGTATATACGTTGCCGACGCTCATGAAGAGGAGCGACTTGAATAGCGCATGGTTCATCGTGTGCAGTAGGCAAGACCCGAATCCTAAGTACATTATCAGCTGATGCCCCTGGCTCAGCCCGATGAAGCCCAGGCCTATGCCCATAGAGATTATCCCGACGTTCTCTATCGTGCAGTATGCCAAGACGCGCTTGAAGTCTCTGTTCGCCGCCGCATTGGATATCCCGTATAGTCCCGATACGACGCCGAGAACGAGCAACGTCAGCCCTATTGCGTAGTGTCCTTCCGTCATCATGCTCCCGAATCGTACTATTCCGTATATCCCGGCTTTTACTATGACTCCCGACATCAACGCCGATATGTGGCTCGGCGCCGCTGGATGTGCAAATGGGAGCCACGAGTGGAATGGTACTATTCCGGCCTTGAACCCGAATCCGGCTATCAGCATGCTCATCGCTACTATCTGCTCACCCTTGCTCGCTCCTGCAAAGAAAGCCCTCAGGCTCTCGTAACTCGTGCCTCCAGTAACTGAGTAAGACCACATGAAGACTGCTGTCAGTAGTAGCACTGCTATGTGCGACTGTATCAGGTAGTTTGTCCCGGCTTTGATGACTTCCTGCTTCTCATACTCGAAGATGACTGTCATGAACGACCCTATCGCCATCATCTCCCACCCGACGAGGAATACGACTGTGTCCCGCGTCGTCAGCAGCATTACTATTCCGCTCAGCGTCACGACGAACGATGCCCAGTGCATCCCGGTCTGCGCCTCGCTCTTCTTGTAGTGTGATAGATATCCGGTCCCGTATATGGCCCCGATTGCGAACAGTACACCCTCCAATATGAGGAAGAACTGTGTCAGCCCGTCTGTTCCGAAACTGATTGTCATGTTTTGTGGCGACGCTATCGTGTATGTCACACTACCTATACTGTCCGGCGACAACGCAAGAATCACTGCCAATGCTGCCATCCCGACGACTCCTGCCAGTCCAACTGCCTGCTTGGCTCCGCCCCGACATAGGACAGCCCCGGCAACGCTAAGACCCAACAGTAAAACAAATATCAATGGTACTACCATCTTCCTTCACTCTTTCTTTTTGTTCTTTTCAACCGGCAAATTTATACAAAATCTTTGTCTGACCCACTCTTTCACGCCTCTCCAAGCCTTTTTTCACACTTCTTACGTTTCTTTTAGGGGAGTTCTAGAAATTAGATTTTTCACTTGTGCGATTAAGCGAGAGCAAACTTTCGATTAAGCGAGTGCATACTTTCGATTAAGCGAATGCAGAACGAGCTTGCTCGTTATGCTGAGCGTGAGAAAGTAAGACTCTAGTCAATGGAACTTGTTCCTATTGCCGAGCGTAAGAAAGTAAGACGCCAGTCAATGAGCTTGCTCTAATTGCCGAGCGTG
>JAFPZF010000061.1 GCA_017417385.1 Bacteroidales bacterium | reverse complement strand
TTTGGCATAGAAATACCGGAGAACTGCGCCCCTCAGTACGTGTCAAGAAAGAAATCTGCGACACCAAAAGTCGGTCGCCCAGCTAAGCCTAAAACCGTCAACCAGGAATTCTAGGTAAAAAGTGCGGGAAAACTCGGATTACTGGCAGGGGACACAATTGAATCAAAGGATAAAGCACCGATGAGTATTCAACAACCGTTGGAACATGCATTTGACACGCGATTTAAGCATAAGACAGAAATAATAGAAGGTCTGAAAGGGTACATCAGACCTCGCACAAGAAAACTAATAAGACATGATAGAGATAAAGAATCTGAGTAAGAAGTTCGGAGAGAAAGAGGCGGTGAACATAGAGAACCTCCACATAGGTAAGGGCGAGGCAGTGGGGCTCGTCGGGAACAACGGCGCGGGGAAGACGACGTTGTTCCGGTTGATTTTAGACTTGTATCAGGCGACGACGGGAGAGGTGCTGAATCACGGGGAGAACGTGGCGAAGGGCGAGGAGTGGAAGAAGGTGACGGCAGAATACGTCGACAGCGGGTTTCTGATAGAGTTCTTGACGCCGGAGGAGTATTTCTACTTCCATGGCGAAGTGAGGGGGATGGACAAGAGCGAGGTAGACAGGAGGCTTGAGAGATTCGAGAAGTTCATGAACGGGGAGATAATGGGTCAGAAGAAGTACATAAGGAACTTCTCGTCCGGCAACAAGCAGAAGATAGGCATCATAGCGGCGCTGCTGGCGGAGCCGGACATACTGATACTCGACGAGCCTTTCAACTTCCTGGACCCGTCGTCGCAGATAGAGATAAAGCGGATACTCAGGGAGTTCAACGAGAAGAAGGGGACGACGATGCTCATCTCGAGCCATAATCTCGACCACATAGTCGAAGTCTCGAGCAGGATACTGCTCATGGAGAGCGGGCAGATACTGAAAGACATAGAGAATAGGGAAGGTGAAGCTGTCGGGATCCTGAATGATTATTTCGAGGCGAAATAAGAAGAGGCGAGGAGCGCAAAATGTAAGGATGACGTGATTGTTGACAGAAGGGGAAGTGCGGCAAGACGATAAAAGGAAAGAAAAAAATGAAACAAGCGTAAAAAAATATTGTGTCAAGTGCTTGCTAGTTTCAGAAATAGGCGTACTTTTGCAGTGTTATAGATAGGTAGAACACGAAAGAGTAAAAGGAAACAAAGGAGGAGATGCTAAAAGAGATACTACGACATAGGTATCTTAGTCTACGGAGGAGTCAGTATTTCGAGGGGACTATGATAAAAGTCATAGGGAAGACGATATTGTGGTCGTTGTTCCTCGTGTACTGCGGAGCGGCAGGAATCATCGTAGATGAGGTGATGAACAAGATAGCGCCAGGCATGGCACTATCGGAAGCAGCGGTATACATCGGAGCCATGTTCTTCGCGTTCATCTTCGTATTCCAGTTATTCATACTGAAGGCGGGGATATATGACATACTACCATATCATACGCTACCGATAAAGAGATGGAAGCTGATTATACTGGCGACAATTAGCAAAACGCCATCTGTCGCGGACCTGATAAGCGTAACATTCTTCGGGGTGATACTAATAAAGGCAGCATACAACGGAGCGATAACAGGGATAGACGTCGCACTATACACGATAGTGGCGTTCTGCATCTCGGCACTGATAAGCATAGTCGTCAGATATCTGAAGTCGATAGGGTCAATCGTCGTGCTGGTCATCGCAGCATGCTGCGTGATGGGAGTCGTATATGGGACGTTTGAGGCAGGGGGAGAAAGCATAGGGCGGCTGATAGCGAACAGGGCTGTTGCGACGAGCATGGTCTTCATAATACCGATAATAGCGGCAGGCATAGCGAAGATGCAATATAGGCGAGAGTTTTACAGCGTCGTCGGAGGGAAAGAGAAGAAGAGCGGAGGCATAACGACAAAGATCGGGAACATAAGGACATTATCTCCATACATGAAGCTGCTGATAACGAGCATCGTCAGGAACAAGACGGCAATTACATCAGGATGTATCTTGACAATTGTTGGAGTATTCAATTACTACGTAGCGCTGACAAAAGTTGAATGTCGATTCAACGTGATACTGATGGGGGCGATGGCATGCGGGGCGCTACCATGGATGACAAACCCAGTGCTATACCAAATGTCGTACAGCTTTGACGGGCTGCAGACCATGAGTAGTGATTTCGTAAAGAAGATACTGACGAAGCTATTCACACTGTGCTGGATAGTAGACATAATCCCGGCGACAGCATGCGCACTAATAAGCGGGAAGTACCTACTGACAGCTTCGATATACATATTTACGAACGGTGTCGTGGGGAGCATGTCGATAATATCGAACCGATATGCATCAAAGAGAGTCGACGTATTTCGGTCGATGAGCAAGGCAGTAGGGATAGACATAAGAGTAGTGTTATGCAATATAGCGAGTTTGCTATTCATAGGGATAGCGACAGCAGGATATTACATACTCAACGAGGAGACGCTGTGCTACACACTAATAGGAATTGGGGCGACAGGCATCGCGATGCACAGAGTATTGATAGATGACACGAGCAGGGCGTTCATGAAGACGAGGTATAGGAACATGGCAGGATTTAGAGGAGAAAAATAGAATAACAAGAATAATACAAACAGATATGAAGAAGTCGATAATAGCATTGCTGGTAGTGATTTTGGCAGTCACAGGGTTGATGTACTGGGTCACGAACGAGAAAGTCATGACGAGAGAGGTGACGGAGATGATGTATGGTGAGCAGCTGCAGCAGCAGGGGAAGGACACGAAGGAGCTAGTCGACATAATGTATGAGCAGCAGCACAAGTGGTGGGTCCCGATAATGATAGGCTGCGTATTGGCAGAGGCGGGAAAGATATTCTTCTGGACGACGATAGTGTTTGCGGGATTCTACTCAGTCTCGAAGAAGAAGTATTTCGAGATATTCCCGGCGGCAGTAGTAGCGGAGACGGCGAAGGCACTTCAGGCAGTAGCAGCTGGCATCAACTTCGTATATTTCAATCCGCCGACGAGCATTGCGAAGTTGTCGACAGTACCATTCTCGCTAGCATCGTTCTTTGATGTCGATAAGTTGGACATGTGGATGGTGCAGGTACTGTCGGCAGTGAACATTTTCGAGTTGCTATACATAGTATTGTTCGCATGGTACCTGAGCAAGGACCTCAACGAGCCGATGGGGAAGATGAGCAAGATAGTCCTATATACATACGGGTTGCTGAGCGTCCTGATAATAGCGGGGATGGCGTCGGCGACGGCGAATATGCCGCAAATAGGAAAGTAAGGGATTGGGAACTTCTATAAATGTTTCCAAAATAAAGGAGTCGAAGAAGATCAGTCTAAAAAACCGACACAAGACGAGTCGAAGATGATCCATCTAAAGAACCTACACAAGACATACCACTCGGCATCGCCGCTGCACGTACTGAAGGGGATAGACCTCGACATAGAGAAGGGGGAATATGTCTCCATCATGGGAGCGTCGGGGTCTGGGAAGTCGACGCTGCTGAACATACTGGGGATACTCGACGAGTATGACGAGGGGGAGTATCACCTCGACGGGAGACTCATCAAGGGGCTCTCGACAGCCGAATGCGCGCACTTCAGGAACAGACTGATAGGCTTCGTATTCCAGTCGTTCAACCTGATACCGTTCAAGACGGCGGTAGAGAACGTAGCGCTACCGCTCTTCTATCAGGGAGTCGGGAGGAAGAAGAGGAACACGAAGGCACGGGAGTATCTCGAGAAGTTCGGGATGCTCGACTGGGCGGAGCACAGGCCCAACGAGCTATCGGGAGGACAGAGACAAAGAGTCGCGATAGCAAGGGCGCTGATAGCCAATCCAAGCCTAATATTGGCGGACGAGCCGACGGGTGCGCTTGACTCGCAGACATCGGAAGAAGTGATGAACATACTGAGCAAGCTGAACAGGGAGGACGGGCTGACAGTCGTCGTCGTCACGCACGAATCTGGCGTAGCGAATCAGACAGACAAAGTCATCAGACTGAAGGACGGAGTCATCTCGTCGGTCGAGGACAACAGCGAGCACAGACTATCAGGGTTCGGAGTAAACGGAGTGATGAAATGAGCTGGCTATTTAGCATAGGAGACTTCTGGGCGGAGATATACGAGCATATCAGGGGTCGTGGGAAGCAGACGATAGCGTCGTGCGTCGGCATCTCGTGGGGCATCTTCATCATGGTGATCCTCGTCGGGATAGGCAATGCGTTCGAGGAGGGCATCATGAAGCTCTTCGAGGACTTCAACAGCAGCATGGTGATAGTCGAGGCTGGGACAATCTCGGAGCCGGCAGAAGGCAGTGTAGAGGGATTGCAGATACGCTTCAACAAGGAGGACATCAGCCAGATAAGGCAGAACGTCGCGGACATAGAGTATATCTCGCCGCTACTATCCACATGGACGACAGTCTCGGCGAAGGGGACGTACGGGAACTTCGAGGTCAGAGGATTTGACGAGGACTATATGCACATCATATCGTACAGGCTACAGAGGGGGCGGACACTGAACAGGAGGGACTTCGAGGAGGGCAGACGATGTGCAGTCATAGGCAAGAACGTCGAGACCGTCCTATTCAAGCAGACCGACTGCATCGGGAAGGAGATATACATCAACAACATGCCGGTGAAAGTCGTCGGGGTGTTCAAGGGGTCGCCGACATCGCCGGGAGACGAGAGGGCGGTACTAATATCGTCGGAGAGCTACATGGCAGTCGTCGACAATCAGCCAGAGTACAGACAGCTAGTGTACACGGCGAAGGAGGACAGGAAGATATCCGAGCAGGTCAAGAAGCAGATAGGGGCGGCACACAGATTCAAGCCGAGCGACAAGAAGGCAGTATATATCATGACGATGGAGGACCAGTTGAAGGCGTTCGACACGCTCTTCAGCGGGATCAGATATTTCCTGTGGTTCGTCGGGATAAGCACCCTTGTCGGGGGCGTCGTCGGGATAAGCAACATCATGGTCTCGAACATCAGGGAGCGGACGAAGGAGATAGGCGTCAGGATGGCGATGGGAGCGACGCCGAACGACATAAAGAAGATGATAATGGGCGAGGGGATGGCGATCACCATGGTAGCGGGAGTCTGCGGCATCATAGCGGGGTGGGCAATACTACAGGCGCTCAACATGATCCCGAGGGACGATGTCGTCATCATAGGGAGCCTCTTGATAGACACCGGGACGACAGTGTTCTCGATGATAGTCATACTCGCAGCCGGGCTGATATCGGGGCTGCGGCCGGCTCACATAGCATCGTCAATGAATCCGATAAACGCATTACAATCAGAATAGCATGTCAAAAGTAGGAATAGCAATACTATGCTTAGTAGTCTTCGGAATCGGCTTCGTCGTCTCGCGGGCGGTAGAGAAGCAGAACGAGGAGATCGAGACCATCAGCATGGAGCGGAGGAACATAGAGAAGACGCTGGTGCTCTCGGGGACCATAGAGCCGGAGAGAGTCATCGACGTCCGGTCGTCAATATCCGGCAACCTGAGCCGGCTGATGGTAAACGTCGGTGACGTAGTCAGGCAGGGGGACCCGCTGGCGTCCGTCAGGTTCGTCAAGGACCCTATAGAAGTCAGGCGGCTAAGGGACAACATAGAAGTCTCGAAGAAGAAGCTGGACGTCGTCACGGCGCAGTATGAGCGTTCGAAGTCGCTACACGAGGAGGGGTATCTGTCGGACGAGGAGTTCGAGTCGGTCTCGGCGGAGTATGCGTCGATGAAGAAGAACCACGAGACTCTGGCGGCGGAGCTGGCGATGGTGACGGGTGAGCAGACGAGCGACATGATATCCAACATCATCAATGCTACGAACAGTGGGACCATAATAGAGCTACCGATAAAGGAGGGCGGCTCGGTCATGGCGAGGGGCTCGTACAGCGAGGGTTCCGTCATAGCGAGGATAGCGGACTTCGGGTCGATGACATTTCAGGGGGACGTCTCGGAAGTCGATGTCGATAAGATAAAAGTCGGGACGCCGATGACAATAACCATAGCGACATCTTCAGAGGCAGTGCTGAAGGGGACGATAAGTTCCATCTCGCCAACGGCATCGAGGACGAAGGGCATAACGACATACAAAGTATACGCGACAGTCGATCTAACGAGTGCCGGGGAGACACACGTCTATTCCGGCAGTTCGGCGACGGGGCGGATAACGACGGCGAAGGCGGACAGCGTCTGGACGCTAGACGAGAAGTACCTACACTATAATGGCAACACAGTATATGTCGAGACCGTCGATGAGAACGGAAAGATAAAGAGGCCGTGCGTAGAGCTAGGTCTCTCGGACGGGCAGTACACAGAGATAGTGTCGGGGGTGGACTCGCTGACGAGGATAAAGGAGATAGAGAAGTAAAAAGAGCAGAAAGATGCTACAGATAAACGGACTAACGAAGAAGTTCGGAGAGAAGGAGGCGGTGAACATAGGGAGCCTCCACATAGGCAAGGGCGAGGCCGTTGGGCTCGTCGGGAACAACGGCGCGGGGAAGACGACGTTGTTTCGACTAGTGCTTGACCTATATCAGGCGACGACGGGCGAGGTCCTCAACCACGGGGAGAACGTAGCGAAGGGGGAGGAATGGAAGAAAGTGACAGCGGCGTATGTCGACAGTGGATTCCTCATAGAGTTCCTGACGCCGGAGGAGTATTTCAACTTCCACGGCGAAGTGAGGGGGCTGGACAAGAGCGAGGTGGACAGGAGACTCGAGAGATTCGAGAAGTTCATGAACGGGGAGATAATGGGACAGAAGAAGTACATAAGGAACTTCTCGTCGGGCAACAAGCAGAAGATAGGCATCATAGCGGCGCTGCTGGCGGAGCCGGACATACTGATACTCGACGAGCCGTTCAACTTCCTGGACCCATCGTCGCAGATAGAGATCAAGAGGATACTCAAGGAGTTCAACGAGAAGAAGGGGACGACGATGCTCATCTCGAGCCACAATCTCGACCACATAGTCGAAGTCTCGAGCAGGATACTGCTCATGGAGAGCGGGCAGATACTGAAAGACATAGACAACAAGGGAGGGGAGGCCGTCGGCATCCTAAACGATTATTTTGAGGCTAAGTAAAGTGCAGAGCAGGTTGAACATAACGAGAGTGCTATCGACACTCATGCTGATAGGGACAGTCATCGGGTCAGCGAGCGGAGAGGAGACGCAGCCGAGGGGCTGGACGCTCAGGCAGTGCATAGACTATGCGATAGACAACAACTTATCAGTCAAGTATTACGAAGTAGCAAAGCAGCAGAGGGAGGTGGCGCTAAACACGGCGCAGATGAGCCTACTGCCGACCGTCTCTGGTGGGGCGGGTCAGTCGTTCGGCTTCGGCAGGGCGCTGACATCGGCGAACACATACGAACAGAGGAACACGTCCAACACCTATTTCAACCTCGGGATGAACGCATCGCTATTTGAAGGCTTCTACAAGAAGAACAACATAGCGCTGAGCAGGGTGAACCTGGAGATAGCGAGGGAGGAGAAGAAGAACATAGAGAACGAGCTGACGCTCAACATCATATCGGCGTACCTGAGAGTCCTGATGGCCGACGAGCTAAAGCAGGTCAACCATTCGCACCTCCAGCTGAGCAAGGCGCAGAGCACCCTCGTAGAGCGTCAGAAAGAGATCGGGCGGCGGTCTGAGGTCGACGTAGTGAGGGCACGGGCTGTCGTCGCGCAGGACTCAGTCTCGTACGTCACATCCGTCAACGACTATGAGCTAAGCGTCATCGACCTATGCCAGCTGCTAGAAGTGTCGAGGGACACATTCAGAGTCGATTCGCCGGACGGGGAAGTCGAATTTCGGGTGATAGAGAGGCCGGAGCTAGTATTCGACATGGCAGTCAGGGAGCGACCCGAGATAAGGACTGCGGAGCTAAGAGTAGAGAGTGCGGAGAGACAGATCTCGATGGCGAAGAGCGGGCATTATCCGAGCCTGCGGCTAAGTGCGGGGCTGAGCAGCAACTACTACAAGACCGACGGGTGGCAGAACGCTCCATTTGCGGAGCAGATGAAGAACAACTTCTCGCAGACCGTATCGTTCACGCTGAGCATACCAATCTTCAGTGCGTTCTCGACACGGAACACGATAAAGACCGCGGAGCTCCAGAAGACCCAGACAGAGATACAGCTAAGCGTCGAGAAGAAGAACCTCATGAAGGCCATAGAGCAGGCATATTACAACGTAGTCGCGGCGCAGAGCAAGTATGAGAGCAGCAAGACGGCTGCGGGGGCGTCGGAGGTAGCATACAAGATGGTCAGGACCAAGTTCGAGAGCGGTAAGGCGCAGCGGATAGAGATGGACGAGGCGCGGCATGACTGGGTACAAGCCGAGTCGTCGCTAGTAGTTGCGAAGTACGAACTGCTGCTAAAGATAAAGATATTCGACTTCTACAGGGGGAAGGGTGAGGAGAGCATGTAAGATAGGAACGTCTATAAATTGCTTTTTCTGCGTTGACTTTGTCTTCATTCCTCACGCTCGGAAATTGGAGCAAGCCCCATTGACTGGCGTCTTACTTTCTCACGCTCGGCAATTGGAACAAGTTCCATTGCACTCGCTCAATCGAAAAGTTCGGCAGATTTCAAGCAAGCTTGATCTGCTCTCGCTCAATCGAAAGGATTGCAAATTCAGCTCAACAGAGAACTTTCCAAATAGCACCGTGAGCATACGAATTGTACCGATAAAGCCATATAAATAAGAAAGGCATTTTGAAATTTAGCTGATGTTTGCATAACTTTGCGGGACCTATAGGATAGAAAGAGATAATATGGCTGCGAAAAAAGAAGACTATCAGCTCGTCATAGTGGAGTCGCCGGCGAAAGCCAAGACCATTGAGAAATTTCTGGGCAACGGCTATGTCGTTCGCTCAAGCTACGGCCACATAAGGGACCTAAAGAAGACCACGGGAGCCGTAGATGTCGAGCATAACTTCGAGCCAGAATATATCATCCCCGAGGACAAGACAGCAGTAGTCGAAG
Source organism: Bacteroidales bacterium (assembly GCA_017417385.1). Lineage (GTDB taxonomy): Bacteria > Bacteroidota > Bacteroidia > Bacteroidales > Marinilabiliaceae > W3P20-009. Next base: position 93,859 of record JAFPZF010000061.1, on the reverse strand, counting down.
ACCTCAGGAAGCTCACCAAGAAAGCGGCAGCGGTATGGCTGGCGAGTGATGAGGACCGCGAGGGGGAGGCCATCTCGTGGCATCTGGCGACCGTGCTGGGACTCGACGTGAACACGACGAAGCGAATAGTATTCCATGAGATCACCAAGCCGGCGATAGTAGCAGCCATCAAGACGCCGAGAGTCATAGACATGAACCTCGTCAACGCTCAGCAGGCGAGGCGCGTCCTCGACAGACTCGTAGGCTTCGAGCTATCTCCAGTCCTATGGCGCAAGGTCAAGCCAAACCTTTCGGCAGGGCGAGTACAGAGCGTCGCAGTCAGACTACTCGTCGAGAGGGAGAGAGAGATAATCCACTTCGACCCGAAAGAATGGTTCTCGACGACAGCCACGTTCGGACTTGTCGATGACAAGGGCAAGAAGCACTCACTCCAGGCGGAGCTGAACATAAAGCTACCGGACATCGACAAGGCGAAGAAGATGATAGAGCTATGCTCGAAGAGCAGCTTCAAGGTAGATAGAATAGAGAAGCACTCGCTGACACGCCAGCCGGCGCCGCCATTCACCACGTCGACCCTCCAGCAGGAGGCGAGCAGGAAGCTCGGAATGAGCGTCCAGCAGACCATGAAGACCGCACAGACCCTCTACGAGGCGGGATACATCACCTACATGCGTACCGACTCGGTGAACCTCTCGCAGACAGCGCTTGAGGCAGCGGAGAAAGTAATCTGCGCCAACATGGGGCAGCAGTATCACAAGAGGCGCCAGTACAAGACCAACACCAAGGGGGCACAGGAGGCGCACGAGGCAATCAGGCCGACATACATAGAGAACGAGACCATAACGGGCAATGCACTCGAGCAGCGCCTGTATAAGCTCATCTGGAACAGGGCAGTAGCATCGCAGATGGCCGATGCGCAGATAGAGCGCACGACCATAGGCATCGACACGCCGGACGAGAAGGCAAAGTTCACGGCGAGCGCCGACGTCATCAAATTCGACGGTTTCATGAAGCTATACCTCGAAGGCACGGACGACGATGACGAGGAGAGCAAGGCACAGCTGCCGAGCCTGAAGGAGGGCGAGGCGCTCAGTCTCGACGCCATCAGCAGCAGGGAGAAGTGGACACAGCATCCGCCGAGGTATAACGAGGCAAGCCTCGTCAAGAAGCTCGAGGAGATGGGAATCGGACGACCATCAACCTACGCGCCGACCATATCGACAATACAGGACAGAGAGTACGTCATCAAGGACAGCCGAGAGGGGGAGACGCGCAAGTACAGACTAGTAACCCTCGAAAAAGGCAAAGTCGTCGAGCAGGAGAAGACAGAGAAGTACGGAGCGGAGAAGAGCAAACTCTTCCCGACCGACATGGGCATGATAGTCACCGACTTCCTGCAGGAGCACTTCGAGAAGATCATGAGCTATGACTTCACGGCGAACGTCGAGAGCGAGTTTGACGAGATAGCAGTCGGGAAGTCGCAGTGGCAGAACGTCATCAAGACCTTCTACAAGCCGTTCCACCACACAGTCGAGGACGTCCTCGAGAACAGCGAGAGGAGCAGTGGGGAGCGACTACTCGGAGTGGACCCCAAGACAGGGCTGAACGTCTATGTCAGGATCGGTCGGTTCGGACCGATGGCGCAGAGGGGCGAGAGCAGCGAGGACGGTAGCAGCAAGCCACAGTATGCGTCGCTCAGGAAGGACCAGCATATCGAGACCATCAGCCTCGAGGAGGCGCTGAAGCTCTTCGAGCTGCCGAGACAACTCGGGGAATACGAGGGCAAGGACGTCAGCATCGGGGTAGGGCGCTTCGGGCCATACGTCAAGCATGACGGGAAGTTCACGTCGCTAAAGAAGACCGACGACCCGTACACCGTCAGCCTTGAGAGGGCCATCGAGCTGATAGAGGAGAAGAGGGAGGCAGACAGGAACAAAGTCATCAAGACCTTTGAGGAAGATGCGAACCTACAAGTCTTGAACGGACGGTTTGGACCATACATAGCCTACGGCAAGGCGAACGTCAAGATCCCGAAGAACGCGGACGCATCGGCCTTGACATACGAGGACTGCATGAAGCTGTGCAAAGACCAGGGGGCCGACCCGACGAAGAAGATGGCGAGGGCGACGACGAGAAGAAAGAGTACACAAAAAGCAGAATAACAACAAGTTACACCATAGAGGGCAAAAAAGAGCAGAGATGTGTGTAACAATATGGAGATAGATTTCGTAGAAATGAGAACAATAAAGTGCAGAAAGTTGCGTTATGAATTCTGAGAGAGAGCAAACGCAACAAAAAAGGGCCGAAAGCATCGATTTTGTACGACTATGGCGTGAAATTTGCGTATTTTTCGCTGTAGGGAGTACAAGATTGGCGATTTTTGGTTTAATTTGCACCTTGAGTGTGGAAATATCGGTGGCGCAGAATGAACCTCAGTTCAGTGGAGCGTTTGCGATGCCGACAGTCGTCAACCCCGCAGCGGCCGGGCGTTCGGGCCTTTTGGAGGTCGGAGCAGCGTTCAGGCAGCAATGGGTTGGATTTGATGACAGTCCAAGTAACTTCCTGCTGTCGGTAGACAGCGAGATGAAATTTCTGAAAAACTTTCACGGCGTGGGTGTCGTGGTATTGCAGGATAAAGTAGGGCCACAGACGGTCTTGGATATGGGGGCGAACTACAGCTATCATATCTACCTGAATGACGGAATATTAGGACTCGGGCTAAGGGCGGGAGCTCGCAACGTCAAGTATGAGGCGGGCGAGTTGACGACAGCGGTACCGGGTATGACAGACGACTATCATCAGGAGACGGATGCGGTCTTGCAGTCGGTAGATGACAGCCAGACGGCGTTTGACGTAGGGCTTGGGGGTTTCTACCAGACAGAGAAATGCTACTTGAGCCTTTCATTTCTGCATCTGACGAGTCCGGAGCTCGAGATGAAGAATGGTGCGAGATACAAGGTGCGGCCATTCATGACGTTTGGAGCTGGGATGATCATGGGGAAGTACATCAAGGACAAGGCGCTAGAGCCGCGCGTGAACTTGAAGACGGACTTTGCGTCGATGCAGATAGAGATGAGCCTGAACGCCATCATCAAGCAGAAGGTGTGGTTTGGGCTAGGGTGGAGGCTACAGGACGCGCTACTAGTCGGAGCAGGAGTAAGACTGCCGATGGGGTTGGACCTTTCGTACAACTACGATGTCAGTCTTTCGTCGCTCAGGCGATATAACTCAGGCTCGCATGAGCTGTCGGCGAGGTATCAGCTAAACCTAGACCGGGAGCGTGCGACGAAGACATATAAAAGTGTAAGAATATTGTAAAAAGGGATATACAACTGATCAATATGAGAAAATTAGTGTTTTATGCCGCAGCCTTAATCGCATTGTCAGGCTGTAATGGCAAGAACAACGGTGAGCTGGTCGGTGTCGAGCGAGGAGCACAGTTCTATGAACCCGACCCGTACGGGATGGTCTTTGTCCCGCAGGGTAGCTTCAACATGGGTCAGAACGAGCAGGACGTGGCATCGCTGACTAACGCTCTCACCAAGACAGTCACAATTAGTTCGTTTTGGATGGACGAGACAGAGATCACAAACTCAGAATACAGGCAGTTCGTTTACTGGGTACGTGACTCTATAGCAAGGAAGCTGCTAGGTGCGCAGAACGAGGAGTTCCTAATCAGCGAGGACGAGAACGGCAATCCGTTGGACGAGCCACGTCTGAACTGGGAGACGGAGCTAGACTGGGCGAATGCGGACTACCAGGAGACCTTGGCGGAGATGTACTACGCCGAGGGGGAGAGGTTCTTCGGTCGCAAGGAGTTCGACAATCGCAAGTGGATATATCGTTACGACTGGGTTGACCTGCAGCAGGCAGCCAAGTTGACGAACAGATATCAGATATACGACTTCGGTGGCAAGGATCAGGAGGCGAAGGGCAAGTACGAGGGTGTCGTCTATGACATCAACGGCGAGAGGCGCGACCTGGAGGACGGCGACCGCTCAGCATTCATCATGCACGACCAGGTGCTGGTATATCCCGACACGCTGAGCTGGGTCGAGAACTTCACGTACAGCTACAACGAGCCGATGACGAAGCTCTACTTCAACCATGCTGGTTACGACACATATCCAGTCGTCGGAGTTAGCTGGAAGCAGGCGACGGCGTTCTGCATCTGGCGTTCGAACCTCCTGAACAACTACCTGAAGAGCGAGGGACAGCCACTTGCGATGGACTATCGTCTCCCGACCGAGGCAGAGTGGGAGTATGCAGCGAGAGGTGGCATCGAGCATGGCATCTATCCTTGGGGTGGTTACTACACGAGGAACAACCGTGGTTGCTTCGTAGCTAACTTCAAGCCACTACGTGGACGTTACACGGACGACGGCAGCGTCAGGACGAGTGCAGTCATGAGCTATGCGCCGAACGAGTACGGACTGTATGACATGGCAGGCAACGTAGCAGAGTGGACGAGCAGTGCGTTTGACGAGGCGTCTTACGTCTATACGCACGATATGAACCCGGACTACAAGTACAATGCACGCCCGGACGACCCGATCGTCATGAAGCGCAAGGTCACGAGGGGTGGTTCGTGGAACGGCATAGCATACTACCTGCAGTGTGGAACACGCGCATACGAGTATCAGGATTCGACGTCTTGCTTCATCGGCTTCCGTTGCATCCGTGACTACATCGGCGAGTAGGAAACAGACAGGAGACAGGACAGCAAAGCATGAAACTCGGAATATAATGATGAAGAGGATTAGGAGCAAGGCACTCAGGCCGGGCGTGACAAACTCCACAGAGGAAGTCAAGACAGGCAGAAGAGACCTCCTAATCGTCGGAGTCGGAAGAGAAACAGCGTGCTGAGCCGTCAGAGAAAGACAATAGAAAAGCATAGAAGCGAAACTAAAGAAGCAACTAATCAACCAAGACCGTTATGACACTGAAGGAATTCACAGAGACTGAAGCGTACAAGAATTTCAGAAAGAAGGTATACCTATTTGGAGTCATAGCGACCGTAGCGGGGCTAGTAATGAAATTCGCCCTTACGGCGCCAGGAGGGACAGTAATGCTGCTCATGGGAGTGGGGACGATAGTGATGATGCTTCTGTGTGACCTATTGGCAAAGCTATCAAACAAAGAGTAAAGCAAAATAATTAATCATTCGCATATCTAAAAACAGTTCTTATGACTCTAACAGAATTTGTCACCAGCCCGGCTTATAAGAAGTTCATGGGCTATGTCTACGGGTTCGGTGCTGCCGTGGCTATCATCGGAGCTCTCTTCAAGATTCTCCACCTTCCGGGAGCAAGTGTCATGCTTGTCTGCGGACTTGGTGTCGAGGCATTGATATTCGCACTCTCGTCATTCGAGCCACCTCATGAGACTCCGGATTGGAGCCTGGTATATCCAGAGCTTGCAGGTCTCGAGCCGGCAGAGGGTCATGGACATGGCGGCGGCAAGAGCGGGGCAGCAGGCAATGGCAGCGAGCTCTCAGCACTTCTCTCAACAGGTACCATCGAGCAGAAGACAGTTGACCAGTTGGCAGAGGGCGTAAAGAAGTTGGCAAGCACGACTAGCCAGATGGCAGATCTTGCAGACGCATCAGTCGCAACGAAGTCTTACTTGAACAACGTCAAGAGCGCATCTGAGTCACTCAACCAGTTCTCGGCAGCGCAGTCTAGCGTAGCAGACGCAGGCAGCAAGCTGGCAACGAGGATGAACGAGGAGGGAAACAAGTTCACGGACTCGTTCCAGAAGCTGAACAGCGCATTTGCGACTCAGGCAGAGCAGTCTTCGAAGCTCGGATCTAACATTGGAGCAGTATCGGAGGCATACGCTAGCCAGTTGAACGGACTTAAGAGCCAGCTCGAGTCGACGAAGAATATGACAAGCGGACTTGCATCGATCTCGGCGGAGATAGCATCTTCGGTAGAGGGTGTCAAGGCATATCGCGAGCAGATAGCATCATTGAGCAAGACTGTCAGCGAGCTCAACAACATTTATGGCAACATGCTTAGCGCAATTCGCAAGTAAGCCATCACTCGTGTTCATTCACTAATAGTTAACAATTAAACCATAAAGGAATGAGTGGTGGTAACTGTCCCGAGACTCCCCGACAGAAAATGATCGGCATGATGTACCTCATGCTGACCGCCATGCTTGCCTTGAACGTGTCAGGTGACTTGCTGAATGCGTTTACTCTTGTCGACAAGAGTATCCGTGAGCAGAAGGCTTCAACAGAGGAGAAGCTGTACGGCACCTACTACAACTTCGAGGCAAAGGTGGCAGAGAACAAGGCGCGTTTCGGCTCAAAGTATGAAGACGCATGCAAGGTACGTGCGATGTCTGACTCGCTTGTAAACTACATACAGTCGATCAAGCAGGAGATGGTCAACGTCGCAGACGGATACGGAAGCGGTGCGACGCCAGACAGCTTCACGAACATCAGCAACCAGGACATCGCGATGCAGGTGATGGATGTCGAGCTACCTCGAGTCTACACCAAGTGTCCGCCAGCGAATGCAGGATATCCTGGACTCTTGAAGCAGATAGCAGACTACAGGGAGGCATTGATCTCGTTCATCAAGAACGACTCAGTGTTGAGCATCGACACAGTAGCAATGAATCGTCGTATTTCGAACGTCGAGCACATGCTGAAGACATGCGACATGAGTGACACACCAGGAGGACGTCAGGCACGTCGTGACTGGGCGTCGCAGCAGTTTGAGCACCTTCCGTTGGCAGCGTCGTTCGGTCTGTTGTCGTCAATCCAGGCAAGTACGCGACTTGTCGAGAACGACATCGTCAACGGTATCTACGGATCAATTGACGCAGCATCGTTCAAGTTCAACAAGCTCGAGGCACTGGTCATCCCGGAGGCACAGTATGTCATCCAGGGAGGAACGTACAAGGCAGACATCATGCTGGCGGCATACGATGAGACTTTGATACCAGAGGTCGTCGTAGAGGGTAGGCAGCTTGAGGTCAAGGACGGACGTGGTAAGTATCAGGTACCGGCGTCAAGCGTAGGTAAGAGGTCTTTCACAGCGACGTTGACAGTGCCAGACCCGTTGACAGGTCAGCCGAAGAGCTATCCGGCAAAGGCAGAGTATGAGGTCGGTGCACCATCGCTCGTTGTCTCTGCAACGAAGATGAACGCAATGTACCGTGGACTTGCAAACCCGATCGAGGTATCGGTAGCAGGAGTATCGGCAAGCGACCTGAACGTAGCATGCTCGGGTGGTACGCTATCGAAGGGAGCAGAAGGATACGTCGTCAAGCCATCGTCGGCAAACGAGATCAACATCAGTGTGACGTCGAATGCAGGAGGCAAGAGCCAGAACTTCGGATCTAAGAAGTTCCGTGTCTATGACGTGCCAAACCCAGAGGTACGCTTCGTCATCAACGGCACGCCGGTTGCGGCTGGCAAGTCGATCCAGAAGTCGAGCCTGAACAATGCGAAGGTTGCGGCAGTGCTGGAGAACTTCGTCTTCGACGTCAAGTTCGATGTCACAGAGTTCGTAGTATCTACGACGAAGGGTGGCTTCCTTGTTGACCAGAAGAACGTAGGATCGAGCTTGCAGAAGCCGACGCAGGACCTCATCAAGGGTGTCCCACGAAAGGGAAAGATCTTCGTCGAGAGTGTCAAGGCGAAGGGTCCAGACGGACGTGAGCGTAGGTTGAACGGTGTATCTCTGACAGTTGAGTAGTAGTGGCATGATTTCTGTGTCTTTCTCAAGGAAGTACAACAATCAGAAGGGATTATGAAGAAGTTAATTTGGCTGCTTGCAGCAATGTTGAGCCTCCCGGTCTTCGCACAGGAGGATGAGGAGATGGCTCAGGAAGGTGAATCAAGTGATGTTGTTGATGGAATAGTCGCCAAGCAGCACATCAAGAACAAGAAGCACATGGAGGCTGCCTACGTCAGGGAAGCCAACGTGCTGTGGTCGAAGACGATCTGGAGGATGGTAGACTTGAGAGAGAAGCAGAACCTCTATCTTTTCTACCCGACGAACACTGTGGACGGTCGTCGATCTCTCATTAGGGTGTTGATAGACAACATCAACTCGGGAGACCTGAAGGCATATTCGAGTGCTACGGACAACGAGTTCGAGCAGGAGATTACGGCAAAGGAAGTCTTCGAGAAGCTCGGAGTCAGTGATCCGGACTCAATCCAGTCTACAAACCCTGAGACGGGCGAGACGGAGTGGAAGTATGTCTTCGACATGAGTTCGGTCCACGTGGACGAGGTGATGAAGTTTCTCGTCAAGGAAGTATGGTTCTTTGATAAGAAGTATTCGAGAATGGAGTGCAGGATAATAGGTCTCTGCCCAATCATCGAGCAGATGAACGAGGAAGGCACGAGGCGTGACCAGAAGATGACATTCTGGGTCTACTATCCACACGCAGCGCAGATGCTCTCGGAGCAGGAGGCGTTCACATTCAAGAATGACGCACAGAGAGAGTCTCTCTATGACAAGCTTCAGAAGCGCGAGTTCGGAAGCTACATCTTCAAGGAGAGTAACGTCTACAACAACAGAGGTATCAACGAGTATAGCCAGGGCATGAGCCAGAACATCGAATGGGAGAACATTCAGAACGCTATATTCGAGAAGGAACACGACATGTGGGAATTCTAAGAATACCCGGGTAAAGTAATGAAAGGGCAAGTCTTCTCGACTTGTCCTTTTTTTTTCGTAAGACACAATAGCAAAGAGATGAAGGGGATAGACATAAACCTCGGGCGGAAACTGACAGAGGCAGAAGAGGAGTACGTATACAAGCATCTAAGGATGCACATAGAAATAGAAGGGGACGGAGAAATAAGGGACCTCATAGAAATGCCGAAGTCGGGTAGGGGAATGGAAAGAGATTTCAGAATAGGGGAGATACCGGTATTATTTCCGTGCAGCGAAAAAGAGGAGGCATACAGAGAAGAGGGAGGGCACATAGTATTCAACCACGACTTGATAAAGAGCTCATTCTATCTGCTGTCTTGCTATCAGGAGTATGCGACAGAGGAGAGAGACGCATGGGGAAGGTACAGATACAAAGACTCGATACAGGCATACTGGGACATGGCGAGAAAGCCCATAGTCAACTACTACTTCGAATGGATGGTAGAGGGAATAGCAAAAGAGTGCGAGCACAGAGGGATAGCATACAAAAAAATATCGCCAGTAGGAGGACCGAGCGTACACCTCACGCACGACCTCGATACACTCAGATACTATACGTGGAAGAAGAGCCTGTTCAGGATAGCGCAGGTGATAGGACTGAGAAACTGCGACACGTCGAGGGGGAGGTTGGCAAAGGCGGGATGCATGTCGATACTAAACAAACTCGGGTTAAGGCATGACGAGAAGACAAGACGGGACCCATACTGGACTTTTGAAAGGATAGAAGACAACGAGGCATATCTGGGATACAAGAGCACGTGGTTCCTATTGCAGGAAGACGGTAGCAAATTCGGCCCGGACTATAGAATAGACGACGAGGACGTCAAAGAGGCCGTAAATAGGCTCATAGAGCGCGGAAACGAGGTTGGGGTGCATACAACTATTAACACCGCAAAAGCGGCCGATTTTAAGGCGCAAATAGAGGCAATAAAGAGTACGTACAAAGGAGCGAAGGAGATCAATAGGAAGCACTTCCTCTCGATAGACCCAGACACGATGGCGAGGGAGATGGAAAAGGGCGGGATAAAAGTAGATTGCACGCTCGGATTCTCGGAACACGAAGGATTCAGGTCGAGCTACTGCATGCCACATTATCTCTTTGATCATGAGGGACAGAGGACGACAGAAGTCGTAGAGATACCACTGGCGATGATGGACGTGACAGTCCTGACACACAGGAAACTGATATACGACGAGATATTTCTGACAGTCGGGGAGATGCTGGATGAAGTCAGAAGATTCGGAGGAGTATTCAGCCTACTATGGCACAACTCGACATTTGACGAGACATACTATCCGGGGATAGAGACATTCTATGAGCAGCTGCACTCACTCTTCGCACAATATCAGCTGAAGTGCTACATGACGTATGAAAGCACAAAGAAATACATAGGGAAGACGGAAAAATAAAGAAAGGGGGAGACGGGAAGAGGAATACAAATATGGAGACAAGAGGAAGGAGCGTAAATGAAGGACGGGTAGAAATCATATTGAAAAGCAATAAGAAGGGAGAAAGTACCACGAATGTGGGAGGATGAGAAGAGAGAAAAATGGCTATCTTTGCGGCGCGAAAAAACAAAGTAATGACACCAACGGAACTAAACGCACTCTCTGAGAGAATAATAGCAGGAGAGAAGATAGACGCAGCAACGGCTATAGACGCTGTAAACAGCGAAGACAAGACGACACTATACAAAGCAGCAGACAGAGTCAGAAAAGCATGCAGGGGAGAACACTTCAACACCTGCTCGATCATCAATGCGAGGAGCGGAAGATGTTCGGAGGACTGCAAGTGGTGTAGCCAGAGCCATGCACACAAGACAGGGATAGACGAGTATCCACTCATCGAGGCAAAGGCAGCAGTCGACATGGCAGTCCACAATGCAGAGAGAGGAGTCGAAAGATTCTCGCTCGTCACGAGTGGCAGGACGATGAGCGACAAGGAAATAGACAAGGCAGTAACCATATTTGAAGAAGTCAAGAAGAAGGCGAAGATAGGACTCTGTGCGTCAATGGGGCTACTAACAAGAGAGCAACTAGAGAAGCTATACAAAGTAGGCCTCAGACACTACCACTGCAACATAGAGAGCGCACCATCGTACTTCCCGAAGCTGTGCACGACGCACACCATAGAAGACAAGATGAAGACAATACGGGCAGCGAGGGAGATAGGATTCGGAATATGCTCGGGAGGAATAATAGGCATGGGGGAGACGATGGAGCAGAGGGTAGAGATGGCAATATACCTCAGAGACGAAGTCAAGGCAGTCTCGATACCAGTAAACGTACTAGTCCCGATAAAAGGAACGAAACTCGAGGGACAGGCTCCACTGACGACGGAAGAGATACTGAGAACATTTGCAATATTCAGACTCGTAAATCCGACAGCAGAGATAAGAATGGCTGGCGGAAGGACGAACTACGGAGAGTATCAGAAAGAGGCACTCGAGTGTGGAATCGACGCGTCGATAGTCGGGGACATGCTGACGACAACATGGACGCAGGGCATCAAGGAAGACATGGAACTATTCAGCCAATGCGGGAGAGACCCGAAGCCAAACGAGAAGAATTTTTAAAACAGAAAAGAGAGAATTAGGGGAGGATGGAAAATACGATGGACCTAGAGTACGACAGGGAGCACATCTGGCACCCATATACGTCTGCGCTGAACCCACTAAAGTGCATAGGCATAGAGAGTGCGGAGGGAGTGTACCTAAAGACAACAGACGGGAAGAGACTCATAGACGGAATGTCGAGCTGGTGGTGCGCAGTGCACGGGTATAACGTACCGGAGCTGAACAAGGCGGCTGAGGAGCAGATAAAGAAGATGAGCCACGTCATGTTCGGCGGCATAACACACGAGCCTGCTATCGGACTGACGAAGCGACTGCTCGGGATGAGGCCGGACATGAACTGGGTGTTCTACTCAGATTCAGGGTCAGTATCAGTCGAGGTAGCGCTAAAGATGGCTGTACAATATCAACACGCTGCTGGGACGCCAGAGAAATGCAAGATAGTAACCATCAGGAGCGGTTATCACGGTGACACGTGGCACGCGATGTCAGTATGCGACCCGACGACGGGTATGCACAGCCTCTTTGCAAGACAGCTGCCGCAGCAGATATTCGCAGAGTCGCCGAAAGTCAGATTTGACGAAGAGTGGAGGGAGGAAGATCTCGACGAGATAACAGAGATAGTAAAGAAGAACAGAGAGACAGTAGCCGCAATAATACTGGAGCCGATAGTGCAGGGAGCTGGAGGAATGAGATTCTACCATCCGAACTATCTGAAAGGCGTAGAGAGACTATGCAGAGAGAATGGGCTACTGATGATATGCGACGAGATAGCTGCGTGGTTCGGCAGAGCTGGGAAGAACTTTGCATCGGAGTATGCGGACGTACATCCAGACATCATCTGTGTCGGTAAAGCGTTGACAGGCGGATACATGACACTAGCAGCGACAATGTGCACAGACAAAGTCGCGAGAGTAATATCAGGGGGAGAGGCAGGGTGCTTCATGCACGGCCCAACATTCATGGCGAACCCGCTCGCTTGTGCAATAGCGTGTGCATCGATAGACCTCTACAAAGAGAGGAACTACATCGAGAGAAACAAGCAGATAGAGACCATACTACGCAACAAACTAAGCAAAGCCCGAGAGTACAAGACAGTAGCGGACGTCAGGACACTCGGCGCGATAGGCGTAATAGAGATGAAGGAGAACGTCGACATGGGGAGACTGCAGGCGTTCTTCGTAGAGAGAGGCGTATGGATACGCCCATTCGGAAAGCTCATATACGTCATGCCACCATACATCATGAAAGACAGCGAGCTCGACAAGCTAACAGACGTGATGCTCGAGGCGGCAAAGATGTAGAGAAAATCACCTACCAGGGACAACCAGGCAGCAGATAAGGTAGCAAAGAGAAAGAGGAAAAATACCAGTAAAAACAGCGAGAATGACGGTAGCGATACGAATGATACTCCTATCGACACCGAAATAGTCGGCGATACCGGCGCAGACACCGGCGATAATCATATCGCCAGAACGCCTAAGAGTTTTAGCCATAAAAAAGGATTTAGGATTTAGCTGATGAGTTAGATAGAAAAGTCGCAAGAACGAGCCGTTCTTGCGACTTAGATTTTTCAGTAGACAATTATTCAGCAGCAGGGGTCTCTGCAGGAGCCTCAGGCTGCTGTTGCTGAGAGGCATCGAAAGCAGGAGCAGACTGCATATTTGAGCGGTTGTTCTGCATAACCTCGTCAACGATAGAGTCGTGAGTCATAGTAACCTTAGAAGGCTTGACAGCGACAGCGGCGAGAGAGAAAACGAGCATTGAGATAGCGAGACCCCAAGTAGCCTTCTCGATAAAGTCAGTAGACTTCCTGACACCCATAAGCTGAGCCTGACCAGCGAAACTCTGGTTGAGGCCACCTCCTTTAGACTTCTGAACAAGAACTGCGCCTACCATGAGAACGCTGGCGATAATCATCACCCAAATGACCAAAGTGAACATTACACTAAGAATTTTCGTTTATTTGTCTCTAAGTTTTTCAATCTCTGCGATTCGGGACGCAAAGTAATCAATTTTATCTGGATTTTTCAAGCGCAATTTCTCATAAATAGCGATTGCCTTGTCATATTTCCCTTGTTTTGCCAATATTTTGGCAAAAGTCTCAGTGAAACAGCCATCAAATTCAATATCAGAGTCATCCTGCTGCCGGTCATCGGAGTCAGGATTGACATTGCTGACAGAGTTACTGACAGGTTGTACATAACTATCAGAAGAAATGTCAGCAGAGCCATAGTCAGGTTCGATACGGGGAGTGATACGCTCAGTGCCGCTCTCGAGGAAGCGGTCTATAATCTTCATAGACTCGTTAGACTCCGAGGAGCGGACATTCTCCTCGCGGGCGATAGTCATCTGCTCCATATACTCCACCCAGTCGGAGAAAGTATATTGACCATCTGGGCGACCAGTCTTGAGAGGGGAGCCATTGATCTGAGCTACCATAGAAGATAGATCCAGATCTGGGGAGGCGGACTCAATCTCGTCGAGAATATTAAACTCGTCGGCTGGCTCATCAACATCGACACGGTCGACAGGCTTGACAGGGAGCTGGACAGAGTTAACAGGAGAAACCGCAGGAGACTGAGACGAAGGGGCGGAAGTTTGGACGGGGACAGAAATAGGGGAGGGGTCAGCCTTCTCGGGCTTGACAGGCTTAGCATTGATAAGCCAGTAGAGTGCGGCGCGGTCCCATACATGAACCGAGGCACGCTTGAGAGAGTTAGGAAACTCGAGACTATCATTGTCGTGCATAGCCTTCGCGAGGAGCATCCAGCCAGCGTGGAAGTAAGGATGCTGACGGAGAGTCTCCTGGAGGGATGCAATATAAGACGAGTCGACAGGCTGTCGGCAGGAGGAAACCAAGTCGTAGAAAGAAGCCTTGTTCATAACCTTACCAATCTGCGAATGCCTTGTTGAAAATATTCTCGGTCAGCTCTTCGACAATCTTCTCGACGAGAGCATCCTCGACGTCGGCAAGATTATTCTCAGAGTCGTAGTCCTGGAAAGCAGAGAAAGACTGTTCCCAATCCTTCTTAGGATCCTTGGAGTTACGGCAGCGAATCTTGATACCGACAGTGAGACGAGTCTGAGCGGAGACAGCGTCGGCCTTCATAGCCATCGGGCGAGTGTTGTACTGGATAATCTCACCAGAGAAGTCAACATCGCCATTCTCGTTAACCAGACCGAGACGACTCTCGTTCTGGATACGATCCTTGAGACCCTCGGTAAGCGTCGTAGAGAGGTTAGGGTTGATAAGCGGGGCTCGGTTGTTGATATACTGAACAGAGAAAGTCGAAAGATTCTCAGGAATCGAGGCACCACTCATCGTGAAGCTGATAGTGCAAGACGACAGAAAGAGCAGAGTTACTGACAGGGTTGTCAGTATCATGAAGAAAAAACGACGGGGAAGGTTATTCATCAAGTTCATAGTCCTTAATCTTACGGTAGAGAGTACGCTCGGAGATCTGAAGCTCCTTAGCAGCCTTACGACGACTACCCTTGTTACGCTCGAGCGCCTTGCGGATAAGCTCCTTCTCGTTGTCGGAGATAGAGAGCGACTTTTCCTCGATGATAGGGGCGTCAGTAGCGTCGTCGGCAACAGTCTTGATAGATTCAGCGTCGACCATCTGGCGACGGATACGCACCTGCTGAAGGTGCTGAGAGTTGGGATGCTGATCGTAGTCGATAGAATCGGGGGGAATAGAAGCAGGCTGATGGTCTCGGACGACGTCATGGGAGTTATGAGAGTTAGGGTAGAGACGTTCGAGAATCTGAATATTGTCGGGACTGATAGAGCCGCCGTTGCTCAGCATACTTAGCACCAGCTGCTTGAGGTCAGTAACATCGCGGCGCATATCGAAGAGAACCTTGTAGAGCAGGTCGCGATCTGAGTTAAAGCCAGAACTAGAGTTACTACCATCGACGACAGCGAGGCCGGAAGTCTTAGAATCCTGAATATCCGGGATAAAACGCAACATCTCGGCGCCAGAGATAACCCTCTCGGAGGCGAGAACCGTAGCCTGCTCGGCGACATTCTTAAGCTGGCGGACGTTGCCGGGCCAGGAGTACTCCTTGAGCACCTGGATAGCATCGGGAGAGGTACGGACCTGAGGAATATGATTCTTATCAGCGAAATCCGAAGTAAACTTATGGAAGAGGGCAGGGATATCGTTGACCCTCTTACGGAGAGGGGGGACGCGGAGCATGATGCCGTTGAGACGATAGAAGAGATCCTCGCGGAAGCGACCGTTGGAGATAGCCTTCTCCAGTTCGACATTAGTAGCGGCGACGATACGGACGTCAGTCTTCTTGACAACACTCGAGCCGACCCTCATATACTCACCCTTCTCGAGGATGCGGAGCAGCTTTGCCTGAGTAGCGAGAGGAAGTTCGCCAATCTCGTCGAGGAAGATAGTGCCACCATCGGCCTCCTCGAAGTAACCACGACGTTCGCTGAGGGCACCAGTGAAGGCACCCTTCTCGTGGCCGAAGAGTTCGGAGTCGATAGTACCTTCAGGAATAGCACCACAGTTGACAGCGACATAAGGCTTATGCTTACGGGGGCTGAAGGCGTGGATAATCTGAGGGAAGACCTCCTTACCGCTACCGCTCTCGCCGATAACGAGGACGGAGAGGTTGATAGGAGCTACGGCGGCAGCGGTCTCAATAGTATGATTGAGTTCTGCGTCGTTACCAATGATACCGAACCTAGACTTTATTTCAGCGACATCCATGTAAAAGAGTCTACTACTTTGACAGACAAAAGTAATGCAAAGGAGGGAGAATAACAAGGGGGAGAGAAGGGGGAGAGAAGGGGGAAAGATGAAAAGAGAAGGGGAGAGAAGGGGAGAAGGAGAGAGAAGGAGGAAGCGACAAGAAGAAAAAAGGGGCGACAGATATAGAGAAATGAAAAAAGGGGTAAATTTGAGAAAAAGAAAAGTCGAAAGATGAGGCGAAGAATGATAATGCTGATACTGACAGCGATGAGTACAGCAGTAGCAGGGGCGACAGGAGCAACTGCAGAAGAGATGAGGATGGACAGCCTAGTCAGGATAGTAGACAAGGTCGAGGGAGCAGAGCAGACAAAGATATACAATGAGCTGTGTTGGGGACTACGCTACGTAGATGCGGAGCAGGCCGTCGAGTACGGGCAGAAGGCTCTCGAGAGTGCGACGAGGAGCGACGACTACCTGGAGGCGGCGAAGTCATATAGCTACCTCGGGATATGCTATAGAAACCTGGGGGACTATGATGACGCATTTGCCAGTTACAAAAAGGGGCTCGAAATAGCGAATAGGAATAACCTAAGAGACCAGATAGCATATTCGCATATAGACATAGGCAACATATACCTACATCATAAGAACTACACACAGGCAGACCAGGAGCTCAAGACAGCGCTCGGAGTAGCGAAGCAGCTGGGCGACCAGGAGATATTAGGATTCTGCTACATAAACCTCGGTAGGGTGTGCATGGCTCAGAACAAGCTGGACGACGCGGAGGACTACCTCAACAAATGCCTCGACATCAGGGAGAGGAACAAGATGGACAGGTCTCTGATAGCAGTCGTCGAGAAAGAGATAGGCGACCTCGCGATGAAGAGGAAGGAGTATGACAGGGCGATAGAGTATTACAGAAAGGCGACAGACGAGAGGGACGGGAAGATAAGAGACGTAGCACTGGCAGCTGGGGCGACAGAGAACATGACGAGATGCTATGGAGAGAAGGAGCAGTGGGACAGTGCGGCGATATATGCCAACAAGTGCCTTGAATACTCGGAAAGACAGGGGAACAGCTACTCCATAAACAGGGCCCACAGACTGATGGGGAGAATATACGAGAAGCAGGGGGACTATGCGAAGGCGATAGAGAGCTATGACGTAGTACTCGCGTATAGCGACACCATGATGAGCAAAGAGATCGAGACGAGACTCGACAACATGGAGTACAGATTTGAGAAGATGAAGAAAGAGAGGGAGCTGGAGAGAGTCAAGAAAGACCAGGAGATAAGGAATGCGTACATGATGGTCGGAGTAGTCTTCATAGTCATGATGGTCGGGCTAGTGATAGTATTAGTAAGGAGGAACGTAGAGCACAAGAAGACGAACAAGATACTGAAGGCGCAGAAAGAGGAGATAGAGGAGCAGAAGGGAGAGATAGAGCATCAGAACAGAGACCTCGCGGCGCAGAAGAAAGAGATAACAGACTCGATAGAATATGCGAAGAGGATACAGTTCGCATTGCTGCCGAACAGCGAGACGATCAAGAAATACTTCAAGGACGGCTTCATATTCTACAAGCCGAGGAACGTCGTGAGTGGCGACTACTACTGGATGGCGGACTATGAGGACTACTTCGCACTGGTGGCCGCGGACTGCACGGGGCATGGAGTGCCGGGAGCGTTCATGAGCCTACTCGGAATATCGGCACTGAACGAGATAGTGGACAGGGACGGTGAGAGAAACTCCGGAGAGATAATGAACAGACTAAGGCAGAGAGTGAAGACACTGCTGAACCAGAATGCGAGAGACCCGAAGTCGCCGCAGGACGGAATGGACGCGGCGCTGATAGTCGTAGATAAGAGGACAGGGGTGCTGGACTTCGCAGGGGCTTACCTGTCGCTCTTATGTCTGAGGGGCAAGGAGGAGATAACGCTGAAGGGGACGTCGAACCCCATAGGAGTATATGTGAAGGAGGTGCCATTCGTCTCGCAGACGTTGCAGCTAGAGAAGGAAGACAAGATATACCTGACGAGTGACGGCTACTGGTCGCAGTTTGGAGGGCCGAACAACAAGAAGCTGAACATGAAGGGGTACAAGGAGGTCATAACAAAGAACAGTGGGCTCCCGATGGAGGAGCAGAAGGAGGCATTGGAGAAGTACATAGCGGAGTGGAGGGGGAGCGTGAAGCAGACGGACGATATGCTGGTGATAGGCCTAGAAGTATAGGGGGAGAAGGGGAAGAGAAAGGGAAGAGAAAAGACGAGAAGAATATAGCGCATCAAAAAAAGAGATTGCCCAGACGGACAATCTCTTTTTTAATGTAGCGGAGAGAACGAGATTCGAACTCGTGAAACCCTTTGGGGGTTTACACGCTTTCCAGGCGTGCCTCTTAAACCACTCGAGCATCTCTCCTTGGTGGTTTGCGGGTGCAAAGTTATAAAAAAGTATTTAGAGAACAAGAGGGGAGGAAAAAATGAGGGAGATAATTAGAGGGGGCGACGTCGGCTATCTCTGCGAGAAGGGAGAAGAAAGTCAGGCGTAGTAGTACCGGGAGACTTCATCAGGGGACATATTTGTCAGTTTGACGATGTCCTCGATGCTGAGGCCGTTGGCTTTCATTTGGCCTACAAAATAGGCGTTTCGTTCGTTAATACCTTTGGCTTCACCTTCGATTAAGCCCTCTTCTTTACCTTCACTATATGCTTGCGTGATGAACATTTGAGAGTCGCGGTAATACTTCCGGGCTCTGTCATATTTAAGTCGTTCCTCACCGGAGAGGGAGGCAACGTCGACTATTTTCGAGAGACTTCCGTCTTTTTCTGACATATAGAGCGGAACGTATTAGTCGTAGTAGTACTTGGAGACTTCATCAGGGGACATACCTATCAACTTGGAGATTTCCTCGACGCTGAGACCATTTGCCTTCAGTTGGCCGACAAAATAGGCGTTTCGTTTGTTAATACCTTTGGCTTCGCCTTCGATTAAGCCCTCTTCTTTACCTTCTATTCTGCCCTCTTCTTTACCTTCTATTCTGCCTTCTTCTTTACCTTCACTATGTGCTTGCGTGATGAACATTTGATAGTCGCGGTATTGCTTCAAAGACCTGTCATATTTCTGTCGTTCCTCGCCTGTGAGGGAGGCGACCTCTGCTATCTCCGCGAGACGGGCGAAGACAGAGTTACGTGCTGTTTCTGGCATACGATTAAGAATATCTATTTGAGTTATTGCTAATATGAAACGATCGAAGTCTGTAGTACATTCGGACCAGTCCTTCTTAGCGAAGAGAGGGAGCTGGAGGTAGATCAGACGTAGCTTGTCAGTGAAGAGTGGGAGTCTCTCGCCCTTTTTCTTCTCGGAGTCCAGGTCAACAAGACCGACGTCGATACGGAACTTAGACTCATCTGGAAGAGTGAAGTTCATGAAGGCTATGCAATAGACAGCCTTGACGTTATACTGCCACTCTTCGCCTTTCTCACCTTGACGGGAGATAGACTCGGCGGCGTAGAAGAGGGTACGCTCGCGGAAGTTAGGGTGCGATCGGTTCTGCATCTCGACAATGAAGTCCTCGCCGTCGTCGGTTCTACAGTAGACATCGTAGATAAGAGTACGCGACTCGTTGTTGAGCCTAACCTGTTCCTTGTCGAGGAACGTAAGGTTCGTAATATGTCGCTCGCCCTCGAGCAGGCAGTTGAGGAAGTGGAGGAGAATAGGCTTAGAGACCTCTCGCCCAAAGATGAGCTTGAAGCCATAATCGGTGAAGGGGTTAATGAACTTAGATTCCATAATTGCCTATCTACTACTGGGGACTAAGTTAGTAAAAAAGTGGGAGACATAGTATGCAGCAGAGCAATTTAGGGCACGGGGGAGAGCATAATGACAAAATGATGAAGACATAGAGATATGAGTGGTCGTTGACATAGTACATAACACATAAAATGGGGGCATTCGCTATACCAAGTCTAACCCAGGTCTAATCAGAAGACGGAAAAGGAGGCGAGAATTGAGAATCGAACGGCAAGAAAATTGGAAGAGAGAGGGTAGGGGACATAATGAGCAGAGGGACAGAAAAAGATGTCAATTATTACATTGAAAAAGGTGATGAAAAGCGTGGAAAAAGCCAAGTGAAATCGTTCCACGTGAAACAATTATCATCTTGCATAAGGTAGTGAAAAGTAGATTGTTAGAGTAGATTTTCTAAACCAATTTTTAAGGGTAAAAAAGGGGTAAATAGCAATTAGCAATGAGGAATTAGCAATTAGCTATTTTGAGGGGTCTGAGAGGTCTGAAAATCGGAATCGTCGGAGGGGTCGGAGTCGTCGGTATTGTCAGAGGGGTCAGATGCGTCGGAACATCGGAGTCGTCGGAGCGGTCGGTATTGTCAGAGGGGCGGAGGAAGGGCGGAGAAGAGATAAGAAGTAGAAGAAGATTGAGAGACGAGGGTGACGAGAAAAGTGGAAGAAGATGGAACGAGGTGGAGGAGGGTGGAAGAGAGTTGACAGAGGTGGAAGAGAAGGGAAGAAGAGGGACGAGGTGGAGGAGGGTTGAAGAGAGTGGCACAGGAATTGATAAGAGAAAGGGGCAGAAATAAGCGGAAAAGACTGACAAAGGTGTCGAAAACTGTCAGTAAGGCTGCATAAATGCTGTTCAGAACGTGTACAGTCGGGTGTCAGTAAAGGGAGAGTGGGGTCGGAGTGTACATAAACGGGGGTAAAGATGACGAGAAATTGACAGGAAGAGAGGCAATACTAACAGGCAAAAAAGGGCTTGACAGCTGTCAGTAGGAGTAATAGACAATTGACAGGAGGAATGTCAAAACGGGGATAATCAGGAGATTGCGGGCAGGAGATAACTGACAGAATAGAGAGAAAGGCGGGAAGAGTTGTTCAGAGCCTGACAGTAGGCAAAGAGAGGGGTAAAACGGTATTGACATATCTGACAGGCTATAAATAAGAACTAAAGAGAAAGAGAGAGAAAACATATAAGATATAAATAGGATGTCGGTAAGTCGGGAGGGAAGCGATTAGAGTGAGATAAAGGATAGATAAGGAAAAAGGGATGAAGAAAAGAGGGAATAAAAAGGGAAGAGAAGGGGAAGAGAAGAAAGAAAGTAGTGAGGAGAAGAGGAGAGAAGGGTGGTAAAGGGCAGAGAAAGGAAAAATGCGGTGGTATATTGGAAAAAAGTTAGTAGTTTTGTGTTTGTCAAAAAACAGATCGGAGATAGCTATGAACAAACTAAACGAGGCCTGGATAAAGGCTGGTTACATAGACGAGGCTGTACCCACGGGTATAGACTTGGCAAATGAGATAAAGCGTCTGAAGGCTGAGAAGAGGGCTGTCTTGATGGCGCACTACTATCAGACGGGTGACATACAGGATGCAGCAGACATAATAGGCGACAGTCTGGCCTTGGCTCAGAAGGCCGTCGGGATAGATGCAGACATAATACTTTTGGCCGGTGTACACTTCATGGGAGAGACCGTAAAGATCCTCAATCCCGAGAAGAAAGTCTTGATCCCGGATATGAATGCGGGGTGCTCACTTGCGGAGAGCTGCAAGGCGGCGGACTTCAAGCAGTTCGTCGAGCTGCATCCGGGATATAAAGTAATCTCATACGTCAACACGTCGGCTGACGTGAAGGCGTTGACAGACGTAGTCGTCACGAGCAGCAATGCAGTGCAGATAGTCGAGAGTTTCCCGAAGGACGAGAAGATAATCTTTGGTCCGGACAGGAATCTCGGGTCGTATATCAACAAGATAACCGGTCGTAACATGTTGCTCTGGGACGGTGCGTGCCTGGTGCATGAGGAGTTCAGCCTCTTGAGGATAGAGAAGCTGAAGGAAGTATATCCCGAGGCGGAGCTCATCTGTCATCCCGAGTGCAAGCATCAGATAGTCGTGATGTCAGACTTTGTAGGTTCGACAGCGGCGTTGCTATCGTATGTCGGGAAGAGTCAGAGCAAGCAGTTCATAGTAGCTACCGAGAGTGGGATACTGCATCAGATGCAGAAGAAGTATCCGGACAAGATGTTCATAGCCGCTCCGCCGATGGACTCGACGTGTGGTTGCAACGAGTGTTCGTACATGAAGTTGAACACCATGCAGAAGATATACCTGACGCTCAAGTATGAGTGGCCGGAGGTACAGGTCGAGAGTTCGATAATTGAGCGGGCTCGGAGGCCGATAGACGAGATGCTCAGGCTCTCGGCGAAGATTGGTAAGTGATACCTATCACTGTAGAGTAGTTGTTCATACACTTACGGAGATGGCAAGGATATTACTTGTAGAGGATAACAAGCTCAGCCAGAAGATGATGTACTACACATTCAAGAAGTACGGCATCGAGGCAGACTTTGCGGACGACGGATTGCAGGCCGACAAGATGGCGAGGGCGGAGACGTATGACATAATCCTGATGGACATCATCATGCCCAACATGGATGGATATCAGGCGACCCAGTATATCAGGGAGGCTGAGAAGCAGACGAAGCATCATGCGCTGATAATCGGGTTGAGCGGGAACGTCTATGACTCGGAGAGGGAGAAGTGCCTGAAGGCGGGCATGGACGACTTCATGACGAAGCCGTTCAACATAGAGAGTCTCAGGAGCATTGCGAAGAGCTACATGATAAAGATATAAGACGGCTGCTGGAGTCTTGAAGTCAGACGAGACATAGGGGGCAGGGCAGTCGACTTGATACAGATAAAATCAACGAAAAAATATAGGGGAAACGGATTAGTGGGAGATTTTGACATACGGAAGGAGAGCTCGGTAGAAAGCGAGTTTGACAGGAAGCTACGTCCGCTGACATTTGACGATTTCACAGGTCAGGCGGGAGTGGTCTCTAATCTTCGTGTATTCGTAAAAGCGGCGAAGATGAGGGGTGAGGCTCTTGACCACGTACTGCTTTATGGTCCTCCGGGACTAGGTAAGACCACACTCTCGGCGATCATAGCGAACGAGATGGGGGTCTCGATGAAGACCACGTCAGGTCCCGTGATAGACAAGCCGGGTGACTTGGCAGGACTCTTGACGAGCCTTGAGCCAAATGACGTCCTCTTCATCGACGAGATACACAGGTTGTCTCCCGTCGTTGAGGAGTATCTGTATTCCGCTATGGAGGACTTCAAGATAGACATCATCATCGACAAGGGACCAAGTGCGCGAACCATACAGATAGACCTCAATCCGTTCACATTGGTAGGTGCTACCACAAGGAGTGGACTGTTGACCAGTCCGTTGCGGGCGAGGTTTCCGATCAAGTGCCATCTCGAGTACTATGATGTCGAGACCATAAGCAAGATCATTAACAGGTCGTCTCTGATACTGCACACCAGGATTGACGAGGCGTCTTGTCATCAGATAGCTCTCAGGAGCAGGGGGACGCCACGAATATGCAATTCGCTACTAAGGCGCGTCAGAGACTTTGCGCAGGTCAAGGGCGATGGTGACATCACCGATGATATCACGTCGGTCAGCCTTGACGCGCTCAACATCGACGAGTTCGGACTCGACGAGATGGATGCAAAGATATTACTGACAGTCATTGACAAGTTCGGCGGCGGGCCTGTCGGTGTCTCGACTATAGCCACGGCTATCGGAGAAGATGCCGGGACAGTCGAGGAAGTCTATGAGCCGTACCTCATACAGAGCGGCTTCATAAAGAGGACTCCGAGGGGGCGCGTCGTGACACAGCGGGCGTATGACCATTTCGGCAGGGACGGTTATAAGCCAGAAGAGAGGACATTGTTCTGAGGAGACAGAAGAAGGAGGGTAGAAAGTAAACGATGGGCAAGTTAAGCACATTGGCATCGGACACAGTAGTCTATGGGGCGAGCACCATATTGAGTCGACTCATCGGTTGGCTCATGATGCCGCTATACACACACGTCGTCAGCAAGAGCATATATGGGTCTTTCTCGTACATATACAGTTTCATATCAATATTCCTCGTACTCGTCACGTTAGGATTCGAGACAGGATATTTCCGGTTCGTCACAGGGGATAACAAAGACAAGCTGCTGGGGACGCTGAGCAATGCCGTTCTTGGGTTCGGTGGCATGCTACTATGTGCGTGCATAGCCTTTCCGTCGTTGTTCGTCAGCATGCTCGACTTCGAGTTCGGTGCTAGCAACGAGACCTTCCTGTGGCTGATGATGTCGATAGTCCTGCTGGATTCGTACAACGCATTGTTCTTTGCGGAGCTCAGGTATGAGAGGCAGTCCATGAAATATGCGTTGCTCCGACTCCTACAAGTCCTCGTGAACGTCATACTGACAGTCTTTTTCCTGTTCTATCTCAGGAATCAGGAGGGTTATTTCTCTGAGGTGCATGACATCACCTACATGATGTTGGCAAACCTCGTAGGCTCGCTATTTGCAACAGTCGTCTTCATCAAGCGGATAGTGAGGGTCATAGTGACAATAGATTTCAGCCTCTTCAAGACAGTGCTACTGTATAGCCTACCGTTAGTCGGAATGGGCTTCTTCGGACAGGCGAACACCAACATCGAGAAGATACTGATACGCCATCTCGACACATCGGCAGACAGTTTCGAGCAGCTCGGAATCTATTCAGCGTGCTACAAGATAGGCGTCCTCATGAGCATCTTCACACAGAGCTTCAGGATGGCATTCGAGCCGTTCTTCTTCAAGGAGAACAAAGACAAGGGAGACACAAAGATCTACAGTGACGCATTGAACTACTTCGTAGCGTTCGGGCTATTGATCTTTGCAGGGGTCATGCTCTATTGGCCGTTGATATTCAAGATAATAGAGCAGAGCTATTGGGAGGGCAAAGTCATATTGCCTTACATACTCATCGGTCAGTTGTTCTTTGGCGTCTATTATTCACTGTCGTTGTGGTATAAAGTCACAG
Source organism: Bacteroidales bacterium (assembly GCA_017417385.1). Lineage (GTDB taxonomy): Bacteria > Bacteroidota > Bacteroidia > Bacteroidales > Marinilabiliaceae > W3P20-009. The sequence continues at coordinate 69,009 of JAFPZF010000061.1, read as the reverse complement.
ACAGGACATATTGGGGGATAATTATGAGTGCTATAGGATTGACAGTCAATACAGTAATGAACTTCATCCTAATACCACGGATAGGGTATCTAGGTGCGGCGGTATCGACATTCGTCGGATATACAGTCATGATGGCCTTGACGTATATACTCGGACAGAAGTATTATCCGATAGCCTATTCAGTCGGGAGAATCAGCATATTCATGCTGCTCGTAGTCATCGTCGTCATGGGGACAGAGTACAGCTACCAGTACATCGGAAACTACTGGATAGCCGTGTCAGTTCCAGCGATGGTATTGACAATATTCCTGCTCTTGAGATTCCTGAGGCTTGACATCAGGACAGTCGTCAGTGCTGTCAAGAGCAAGATAGGGAGGAAGTGAGCATAAAAACAGAGAAGTTATGAACACCGTAAAGATACAAGTCGTCAATAAGTCGAAGCATGAGATGCCGCGGTATCAGACCGAGGGGTCTGCGGGCATGGATCTGCGTGCCAACATAGATACAGACATCACGTTAGGACCGTTGGAGAGGGCTATAGTCCCGACTGGACTATTCATAGCGCTTCCGAAATGTTATGAGGCACAGATAAGACCGAGGAGTGGACTTGCTGCGAAGCATGGGCTGACAGTCCTAAACACCCCTGGGACAATAGATTCCGACTATAGGGGCGAGATATGTGTCATTTTAGTAAACCTTTCGAGCACTCCATTCGTCATAAAGGACGGCGAGCGCGTCTGTCAGATGGTCATAGCGAAGCATGAGACAGCCGAGATAGCGGCCGTCGAGACCCTTGACGAGACAGAGCGTGGAGCCGGAGGGTTCGGGCATACAGGAGTAAAATAGACAGAAGATGAGATTGTTGCGATACATATTACCCGTCATAGTCATGGTCCTCGTGACAGGCGGAACAGCGAAGGGTCAGGCGGAGACAAACGCCTTGTTCGACCATTTCTTCTTGTCGGCGCAGCAGGCCAAGGCAAGCCATAACTATCAGACAGCGTTTGAGAATTTCATGTCGTGCAAACGATTGAACCCGGACCTGCCGATAGTTCCGTACGAGTTGGCCAAGATCATGATGATGACCCAGCATTATGATTATGCTGCGGACTTTGCTGAGGAGGCAGTCAGCAAGGACACCACCAACAACAAGTATTACCTCATGACGGCGATACTTGCGAACAAGACAGCGGGCCGTCAGGAGAAGAACATCCCTCATTTCGAGAAGTTGATCCAGATAGAGCCTGACGACATCGAGCACTACATGAACTACTACCAGTTGCTGATAGAGAGCAAGCAGTATCAGAAGGCCATGGAGGTGCTCAATAAAGTCCCGTGCGTCAACGAGATGGAGAGAGTCGATGTCGAGCTAAGGAGGGCTGCGCTATATGAGCAGATGAATCAGAGGCGGAAGATGAACAAGTCTCTGAAGAAGCTATACAAGACCTATCCAAATGATGCGAGGATAAACTCACTCCTCGGGTACACATACTACAGCCAGGGTGACAAGAAGAAAGGACTCGAGCTAGCTCGCAAGGCAGTCACACTTGCGGGAGGAGAGACCTTCCTGCTCACACTTGCCGACATGTATAGAGACCTCGGCATGGACAGCCTGTATGCAGAGACCATAGAGCAGGCCTTTGCGAGCGAGCAGATAGAGCAGGTCACCAAGGGACAGAGATTCTACGAGATGCTGACCTCGACAGACAACATGGCCAAGAAGAAGAGCTGGGAGCCGATGTTCGAGAAGATCATGGCGAGCATGAGGCGACAGTATCCCGACAACAAAGACTTCTGCGTCCTCAGGGAGACATACTATTCTCAGAACGGGAGAGTCAGCAGGGCCATCACAGAGCTGAAGAACTTCGTCGAGGAGAACAACAGCGGCGACGACTACATCTGGCGAAAGCTCATAGTCCAGGGGCAGGTAGAGCTCGGCAACCAGAAAGTCATAGAGTATTGCAAGCGGGCAATCAATGACGTCCCTGGTCAGCCAGTGTATAAGATCATACTCGGTCAGTACCAGTATCTCGAGCATGACTATGAGGCGTGTGTAGAGACGTTGGAGAGTGCCGTCAAGGAGCTCCTCGAGCAGAAGAAGAACGAGACCACCGACGAGTTGAAGTCAATGGCGATGCATCAGTTGAGCAGTTGCTATTATAACCTCGGGAGGTATAAAGAGTGTTGGCAGATATTTGACCAGATACTATCCGAGAACCAGCAGGATGCGTTGGCGCTGAATAACTACGCCTATTTTCTAGCCGAGCAGGACATGGAGCTCGAGAAGGCGGAGAAGATGAGCAGTCAGTCACTATCCAACGACCCGTTGAACTCCACGTATCTCGACACGTACGCCTACATACTCTTGAAGCGCAAGAAGTACAACGAGGCGTTGTTCGTCATGGAGAGGTGCATGGACAATGCCAAGCCTGTGGACAGGAGCAGTGAGCTATATGAGCATTACGGAGACATTTTGTTCCACGTGGGACAAGTCGAGAAGGCGTTAGTACAGTGGGAGCAGGCGTATAAGCTGAGTCCGCATAGCAAGCAGTTGAAATGGAGAATCGAAAACAAGAAGGCAGAATGAGGCGCATACTAGTCCATCTAACCGCGATTTTAGCCATTTTAATGGCCGTTTCTTGTCGTAGTAGTAAGATACCTTCAGAAAGCACAAATAAGGCCCTTTTAAGCACCAAAAAGGAGCTTACGGAGGCAATAGCCGAGGCTGTCAAGAATCAACCTGTCACGACATACTATGCGAAGAATGCGTTGGCAAAGGTAGAAGTCGATGGTTCGAGCAATGTCAAAGTCCATTCAGTCAAGGTCAATTTGTTCTTTGAATATGGGAAGGAGACAGTAGGAGTCGCAAGACTGTCGTTTCCGCCCGTATCAGTCGGGAAGGTCAAGATGACGGGTCAGAAGGTGTCCGTTAACAGCGGCGTCCTCAGCATCAACAAAGAGTTCAACCTGCCGATAGATGCCAATCAGTTTCTACATGATGCGTTGCTGGGGAGAATACCGAACTTGTGCAGACTTTATGGGGAGGGAGACTTCAGCAGTTTCGACATGAGCATCAGCAAGGACGACAGGTACATACTGCACAGGAAGAAAGGCGGGATGGAGACCACGATAGAGATAAACTCAGACTTCAATCTCCATTCGTACACCATATCCTACCTCCAGTATGAGTTGACGCACATAAACAAGAGCTTCGACAAGTATGATGGGCGAGTGCTCCCGAACGATATAGAGATGAACGTCAAGTTACCGGGACAGAGCAAGCCCGTAAAGACAGAGATCGAGCTGAGCAAGATAACCATAGACGGCAAGGATCGCCTCGAATAGAGGGAGAGGAGAAACACATAAGCTGTAATGAAGACAAGCAGGTCATATAGCATATTAGTCGTGATATTCATGACGTTAGCCGTAGTCCGAGCCTACGGCCAGAGCAAGAGTGTCGAGGAGCTAAACAAGGAGAAGGAGAAGCTGCATGCCATAATAGAGCAGAACAGGAAGCTCATGGACGAGTATGCGACTCGGAGGAACAGCGAGATGCTCAAGATAAGCGTCGTCGACGACCAGCTTGCGAAGAGGAAGTCGCTAATACAAGTCTATAACTCCGAGATACAGGCGTACAACAAGCAGATAAAGCAGTTGTCTTTCCAGACCGACTCCGTCGAGAACGAAGTCAGGAAGCAGAAGTCAGAGTATGCAGAGATGCTCAGACATATGCAGGCCAATGGTAGCGGGCTAAACACCCCGCTAGCGTATATATTGTCGTCGAAGAGCTTCAACCAGAGTTACAAGAGATTCCTGTTCCTAAAGCAGTATTCAAAGTACAGGAAAGACCAGTTCACGAGACTCAGCGAGAGCAAGAGAGTACTGAAAGACCTCAAAGACAAGGTCAGTGATAAAGTAGCGACAATAAATGACTTAGTAAAGCAAGTCAAGGGAGAGAGTGCGGAGCTCAACAAAGAGTTGACGGCACGACAGAAGGAAGTCCAGAAGCTCCAGCAGGGCACGACAAACCTCCAGCAGCAGATAGTCAAGGCAGAGGAGCAGACAAAGAAGCTCGAGGCCCAGATAGTCGCAATCATCAAGGAGGAGGCAGAGAGGGCACGCAGAGAGGCCGAGGACGCCAAGAGAAATAAAAACGAAGTTGTTGCCCTTTCAGAAGACATAATGAAGAACCGGGGAAGGCTGCCGTGGCCAGTCAAGAGCCATGTCGTCACAAGTGCCTTCGGCGAGCATGATCATCCGCTGTTGCCACAGCTCAAGATAAGGAATAATGGCGTCGATATCGACATCTTGTCGAGCGACTCAGTACATCCCGTTCATAAGGGCAAGGTCAGCAGGGTCATAGTGATACCTGGAAGTGCGGCGTCCATCATCGTCAGGCATGGCGAGATACTGACAGTCTATTCAAATATCAGCGAGGTCAAGGTCAAGAAGGACGATGAAGTTGACGAGAAGACCAATCTGGGCTCAGTATATAAGGGAGAGGGTATAAACTCCAACATACTGCACTTCGAGATCTGGAAGGGTGACGAGAAGCAGAACCCGGAGGACTGGTTGCGGAAGGAGTAGAAACTGGTTTTATAGAAAAAAATCGGTAATTGCAGAATATGTTGTGCAACAGATAATTTCTACTCAAAATAGGTATAACAATTACTAATGTTAGTGAAACAAACGTTTGTAGAGCTGCGTATAAGCGAGTGTTATAAATATATGCTTACGGAATGGATTCGATAAACATAGAAGAGACATTGGTTCTTCCGGCGGAGATGGATAGTCTGAGTCAAGTCGAGAAGCTCATAGATAGTCAGGCTCAGATGCTCAATATGAACGACGAGGTATATGGAAAGTATATGCTCTCGGTGGTGGAGTGTGTCAACAACGCCATCGTTCATGGGTGCAAATTGGATAAAACTAAGCATGTAACTATAACATATCATATAGATATAGAGCATATTACGATAAGCGTAGAGGATGAGGGCCAGGGATTTGACCCAGACAGCCTGCCGGATCCCACGCTAGAGGACAATATAGAGAGAGAGTGTGGTCGTGGCGTATTCCTGATGCGTCATCTGAGTGATGACCTGGAGTTTGAAAATGGAGGTCGTAAGGTTACTATGACATTCAATCTCAAATGATTACGTTTGAAACAGAGGAAGGCTTCAAGTTCACTTTGAAGCAGAAGTTGCTATTGAAGAAGTGGATAAAGCGTGTTGTCGAGGAGCAATATGGAAAGAAGTTAGGTGACCTGTCATATATATTTTGCAGTGATGCAAAGATATTAGAAGTCAACAAGCAGTATCTGCAGCACGACTATTATACAGACATAATCACGTTTGACTATTGTGAGGGTGAAGTAGTTTCGGGAGACATGTTTATCTCCGTCGAGACAGTCGGCAGCAATGCAGAGGAGTATAAGGAGACATTCGAGAGGGAGCTTCATAGAGTTATAATACATGGGGTGTTGCACCTGTGCGGATTGAAAGACAAGAGCGAGGCAGATGCGAAGAAGATGAGGTCGGCGGAGGATCGTGCCTTGTCGATATTAGCGTAGGGGACAGGGTCCTACACGTCTGAAAGAATATTCTCAGGCTATGATATATGATTTTGATGTAATAGTAGTCGGTGCTGGTCATGCCGGCTGCGAGGCTGCATGTGCATCAGCGAGGCTAGGTGCGCGGACGTTGCTATTGACATCTGACTTGACGAGAACAGCTATGATGAGTTGTAATCCGGCGGTCGGAGGAATAGCGAAAGGTCAGATAGTGCGCGAGATAGATGCCCTCGGGGGAATGATGGGTAGAGTGACCGATGCGACGTCGATACAGTTTCGAATGTTGAACTTGAGCAAGGGACCCGCTATCTGGTCGCCTCGTTCGCAATGCGACAAGACCAAATTCACCCTCAAATGGCGTCATTTTTTGGAGTCCACTGAAAATCTATATCTCTTTGCGGATACCGTCACATCCATAGTCAACGATAACAATACTGTTAAGGGAGTCGTCACAAAACTCGGATTGAAGTTTAATTGTCGAGCTATCGTCCTGACTGCAGGAACATTTCTCAACGGCCTCATACATGTCGGAAGAGTACATTATGCAGGAGGAAGGATGGGTGATGAGGCTGCAATGGGACTATCGGATCAGATAAAGACATTCGGGATAGAGACATTGAGACTCAAGACAGGCACGCCAGTCAGAATAGATGGGAGGACCATAGACTTCGATAAAGTAGAGAGGCAGGAGGGGACAGAGGGAGGATACAGGTTCAGCTACATGACAGAGAGCAACCGAGTGTTGCCACAGTTGCCGTGCTACATCACGTATACCAATCCGACAGTACATGAGATATTGAAGAGCGGATTTGAAGACTCACCATTGTTCAATGGGACCATACAGAGCACAGGACCGAGGTATTGTCCGAGCATAGAGACCAAGCTCGTCAATTTCGCAGACAAGGACAAGCATCAGTTATTCCTAGAGCCTGAGGGCTGTGACACCAATGAGTATTATCTCAACGGTTTCAGCAGTTCGCTACCCTTTGAAGTACAGTTTGAGGCCATCAGACACATACCTGGACTCGAGAATGCGCAGATGCTGAGACCAGGATACGCCATAGAGTACGACTATTTCAATCCCACGCAGTTGTATCACACCCTCGAGAGTAAAGTTGTCAGTGGGCTGTTTATGGCTGGACAGGTCAACGGTACTACCGGATATGAGGAGGCTGCTGGACAGGGACTTATAGCTGGTGCCAATGCTGCGATGAAGGTACAGGGTAGTGGAGAGCTGATATTAGGTAGAGATGAGGCGTATATAGGCGTCCTGATAGACGATCTCGTTACTAAGGGTGTAGATGAGCCGTATAGGATGTTCACCTCTAGGGCGGAGCACAGAATACTGCTACGACAGGATAATGCCGATGAGAGGTTGACACCGATAGCATACAAGATAGGACTTTGTGACAGGGAGCGGTATGAGAGGCTCGAGAAGAAAGTCGAGGTTAGTCGACAGTTGAGAGATGCGCTCGACAAGTCGCTCATGAGAGTTGAGACCTTGAATCCCATATTGACAAAGTGCGGGACTACGCCAGCTGTAGAGTCGCAAGTAGCTAGCAACGTGTTGTTGAGGCCACAGGTAGGGTTGAAAGACCTACTAGACAGTCTGCCAAAGGCGTTGAGAGTCCTACAGCCAGTTGGTGACGAGTTGTTGCGTAGAGAGATCATAGAGTCCGTCGAGATAAACATCAAATATGGTGGATATATAGAGAACGAGCGTAAGCAGGCAGAGAAGGTAGCCAGTCAGAACAAGATAAAGCTCAGGGGCAAGCTCGACTATAGCACGATCACAGCCTTGTCTTACGAGGCGAGGGAGAAGCTACAGAAGATCGACCCGTTGACAATTGACCAGGCGAGTAGGATACCGGGAGTCTCACCTGCGGACATACAGGTGTTGCTCATCATGCTCAACAGAAAGTAAATAGAGGGGGTGCGAGTGCATCCCCTTTGTTGGTAATAAGAGAATAATTCTTATATTTGTTATTAGAAGAATACTGAATACCGCAAAATGTTCCACGTGAAACATTTTTTAAAACATTAGGAAAAATGAAAGAGATTGAGGCAAATTATGTAGATGTAATTCATAGGGAGATATATCCTGCACGTATAGTTTACAGTAAGACCATAGTAAGAATAGAGCGCAAGGGGGATAAGGAAGATATGAGGTTACCGTACTGCATGCCGGGATTTGTAGATTCTCACGTACACATAGAGAGTTCGATGCTGAATCCACAGCGATTTGCGACGATGGTGATGCCGAAGGGAACGATAGCAGTCGTCTGTGACCCTCACGAGATAGCCAACGTATGTGGAATAGAGGGAGTCAGGTACATGATGAGGGATGCGGGGAAGAGTCCGATGAAGATATACTTTGCGATACCGTCTTGTGTACCGGCGACGTCGTTTGAGACCAATGGGGCGATATTCGACAGCAAGGAGATAGAGAAGCTGATAACCAAGTCAGTTGCCTTGGCGGAGATGATGAATTACCCGGGGATAGTGTACAGGGATCCAGTCGTCATGAGGAGGGTAGAGGTAGCGCATAAGCACAACAGGCCAGTCGATGGGCATGCGCCGGGGCTCACTGGAGAGGACCTGAAGAAGTATGTGGCAGCCGGGATAACCACAGACCACGAGTGCGTCACTACAGAGGAGGCGCTTGAGAAAATAGCTCTCGGCATGAAGATATTAGTCAGGGACGGGAGTGCGGCGCGGAACTATGAAGGGTTGAAGAGCCTGTTTAATACAAATATAGGTGACCTGATGGTGTGCACAGACGATGCCAATCCAGCAGATATAATGGAGAGGGGACACATAGACAAGTTCTACAACAGACTCATCAAGAGTGGGCTGACAGTCTTTGACGTCTATAAGCCGTTGCTCCTGACACCGATAGAGCATTATAAGCTACAAGTCGGAAGGCTGCAGGAGGGTGACATGGCGGACTTCATAGTCTCCAGAAGCCTCGAGGAGCTTGACATCAGGGAGGTCGTAGTCGAGGGGCGGACAGTCTATGCCGGCAACGAGATCAAGTACAGGCCCAAGCATACAGAGAAGCCCAATCACTTCATAGACAGGGAGTTCACAGAGGATGACTTCAAGGTCGTAGCGCCGAAGGACTGCCCGACAGTCAGGGTCATACAGTCCATAGAGAGCCAGATAATCACAGACGTATATAATTGGATGACAAGCGTAGGGGCAGGACAGGAGGTCGAGGCTGATGCGGGGGACGACATAGCCAAGATAGCCGTCGTCAACAGATATGCAGAGGCGCCCGTCAGCAATGCGTTCATAAGGGGGACAGGGCTGAAGGCAGGGGCAGTAGCGTCGTCGGTAGCGCATGACTCGCACAACGTCGTCATACTCGGCAGTGACAAGAAGATGATGGCGAAGGCGGCTGAGGAGATGTTCAAGATGAAGGGAGGATTTGTCGTAGCCCTGCCAGACGGTAGGGTAGAGAAGATCAAGCTCCCGATAGCAGGGTTGATGACAAACAAAGACTACACCCTCGTAGCTCGTCAGCAGAAGAAGCTAGTCAAACACATACACAAGTATCTCGGCGTCACGCTCGATGAGCCGTTCATGACTCTGGCGTTCATGTCGTTGCTTGTCATACCGAAGCTGAAGATAGGCGACAAGGGACTGTTTGACGTCGAGAAGTTCGGATTCACAGAGCTGTTCGAGTAGGGGAGGGGCGATGGTGACGTATCAGCATAAGAGCGAGGAGGAGAGACTTGCGTACCTCAAGATGCTCGTGGAAGTCCTGCCTGACCAGCCGGGCGTTTATCAGTATTTCGACAGGAACGGCAAGATCATATACGTCGGGAAGGCCAAGAACCTGAAGCGGCGAGTCAGCTCGTACTTCCTGAAGAAGCAGCAGAGTCCCAAGACAGTGATTCTCGTCAGCAAGATATGCCATATACATCACATAGTCGTCAACAACGAGGAGGACGCGCTGCTACTCGAGAACAACCTCATCAAGCAGCATAAGCCGCAGTATAACATACTGTTGAAGGACGACAAGACCTATCCGTGGATAGCCATCATGAATGAAGACTTCCCGAGAGTCGTACAGACGCGGAGACACATCAGGGACGGCAGCATATACTACGGGCCGTATCCCAGCGTCAGCCAGATACACGATCTATTCGACATCTTCAAGCAGTTGTACAGACTAAGGACGTGCAATCATAGCCTCAGTCCAGAGAAGATCAAGGCAGGCAAGTACAAAGTGTGCCTCAAGTATCACCTCAAGCTATGTGACGGGCCATGCGAGGGACTCATAGATGCGGAGCAGTACAACAGATACATAACAGGCGTCAGAGACATCTTGAAGGGCAATATCAGTCAGATAATCAAGACGTTGAAGGCGTCGATGATGGAGGCGGCAGAGAACCTAGAGTTTGAGCAGGCCGAGGTATACAAGAAGAAGATAGAGAGGCTGACGCAGTATCAGAGCAAGTCGCTAGTAGCGAACAACCTCATGTTGAACTGCGACGTCTTCACGGCAGTCCCGGATGACGAGCGGCAGCAGACGTACGTCAACTTCATGCGCGTCGAGAAGGGACAGATCCTTCTCTCGTACACCATGACCTTCAGGACGGCGATGGAGGAGAGCATGGCGGAGGTCGTCATGGCGGCAGTCGAGGCCGTCAGGGAGCGGCACGGGAAGATGCAGAAGGAAGTCGTAGTCCGCGACATACCCGAGACAGACGGTGAGGAGATAAACTTCGTCGTCCCGCAGAGTGGTGACAAGATGCGGCTGATAGAGCTATCCGAGAAGAACTGCAGACTATATAAGCTCGAGCAGCTCAAGCAGGAGGCGATACGCCAGCAGGCGACACACGAGGAGAAGATGCTGGTGCAGATGAAGGAGATGCTGCGGCTACCAGTCCTCCCGAGACACATAGAGATATTCGACAACTCCAACATACAGGGCAGTTCGGCAGTGGCGGCGTGCGTCGTCTACAGGAATTGTAAGCCGAGCAGGAAGGACTATCGGTTGTTCAACATCAAGACCGTCGAGGGGCCGGACGACTATGCGTCGATGTATGAAGTCGTCTATAGGCGATATAGCAGGCTACAGGAGGAGGGGCAGCAGATGCCGGACGTCGTTGTTGCCGATGGTGGTGCAGGACAGATGGAGGTCATCAGGAAGGCGACAGAGGCGTTAGGGCTCGAGATACCCATAATAGGCTTGGCAAAGGACGGCAAGCACCGGACGAGTCAGATCCTCGTAGGTTTTCCGCCGAAGGTGATAGGCATAGGCAAGGACGACAGTGTCTTCCGGCTCTTCACGCGGATGCAGGACGAGGTGCACAGGGTAGCGATCACATTTCATAAGAACAAGAGGAGCCAGACGATGGTAGCGTCGGAGCTGGACTCGATAAAGGGCATAGGACCGAAGGCGAAGGAGCAGTTGTTTCAGACCTTTGGAGGAGTCGAGTCAGTCAGGGCAGCGACGGAGGAGCAACTTACACTTTGCATCGGAAAAGCGAAGGCAGCTATTATTTTTAAACATTTTCACCCATAGATTGCTTACACTTTGTAAGTATCGGGGAGTGTTCCACAAGAAACAGACCTAAATTTAAACTTGGTGTATTCTAGGAAACTTCTATAAATTGCTTTTGCTGCGTTGACTTTGTCTTCATTCCTCACGCTCGGAAATTGGAGCAAGCTCCATTTCTCTCGCTTAATCGGAATGTTGTGCTTCACACTTAAAATCCTCATTTAGCTGCGCTGACCTTTCTCACGCTCAGCATAACGAGCAAGCTCGTTCTGCTTTCACTTAATCGAAAGGTTTCCTTCAGTAAACTCCGGTATTTAAGAGCTTGCACGCCTTGGCTTCGCCTCATGTGCTAACGCTCGGCAATTAGAGCAAGCTCTATTGCTCTCGCTTAATCGCACAAGTGCAAAATCTAATTTCTAGAACTCTCCCCTATATTAATGGGTGATCCGAGTCGTTATTTTTAGGGGAGAGAAGAAGGGGTTACTTAAAGCGGTTTTTATTGAGAGTGAGGAACCAGGACTTGAGGGAGTCGAGGGCTCCTATCTTGAAATGGCGGTAGAACTGTTCTGCCAGGTCTTGTTCTTGTGCGATGCCCGTCGTAAAGTGTGACAGGCTGACGTTGAGGGAGAGGGGTGCGACGATAGCCTTCGGGTCTCGCACGGAGCTGCGGGCGAGGCTACGGCGTGGGTAGATAGTCGGGTAGGAGAGGAGGCATGCTGCGAGAGCGAGCCTGCACTGCATGCTGATAGGGGAGTGGTGACCTTTTGCGTTGATGATATCGAGGGTGAGGTCAGGGCAGGCCTGTTTGAACTCGGCGAGCCATTTGGAGTCTGAGAAGACGTTATAGACAGCGTTGTCGGAGAGGTCGAACTTCTTCCATACGTTGGCCCAGGTCGCAAAGGCGAAGAATTCTGGTCGGTGCATAGCGAAGGAGGAGAACTGGAAGTCGAGAGGTATTTCAATTTCCGGGCAAGAGGCCGAGATAAAGGCTACGCCGCGGTTGTCGTAGAACTCGAGTGCGGAGTTGAGGTATTTGAGGACGAAGGGGGACACTTCGGCGCCTGCGTCCATGATGATGGCGCGAGACTGAGAGGCGAAGAAGGAAGTGATATAGTCAATAGGATCTGCGTCGTTGTTGTCAGTTATGACAGCGGCGAAGGCGTCGTGATACTTATCGAGCAGTTTTGGGACGGGGTTGCCACAGATGAAGAGTCTCGTCTCGGCTGCGAAGTCTGCTTTGGCGAGCGAGTCGAGTAGAGGGGCTTTGTCGGAATTGCAAAGAACAATAATGTCAGTTTTCATGGCTAAAGTAACTACGTCCGTTTACAAATTTAAGAAAATGGGAACGGAAATAGAGGGAAAGGGCGCAGAAAATTTGTAGAAAATTTCTGTGGCAGGTGGTGAATATTTATTTGTATTAGTTAATATGATAAAAACAATGAGCAATGAGCAATTAGGAGTCGTCGGAGTGGTCAGAGGACTAAACCAATTAGGAATGAGCAATTAGCAATTAGGAAATCGTCGGAGTGGTCTGAAGGGTCGGAAGGGTGGTGAGGAATCGTCGGAAGGGTCGGAGTCGTCAGAAGGTGTCTGAGTGGTCGGAATCGTCGGAAGGTGTCGGAAGGTGTCGGAAGGTGTCGGAGTGGTCGGAGTGGTCGGAGTGGTCGGAGTCGTCAGAGTCGTCGGAGTCCCCAGAGTACACAGAAGGTCGCCTAGCGGCAAATGGGATAAAGCCTCACACAGAGGGCACGGAGGTCACAGAGAGTATTAGGGCACAGAGGCGAGCTGACGCTCGCAGGGAGGGCACAGAGGTCGCCTAGCGGCGGAAGGAGGACACAGAATCCAATTAGGAATGAGCAATTGGGAATCGTCGGAAGGGTCGGAGGCACGTGGGATTTTTAGGTCCACACAGAGGGCACGGAGGCACAGAGAGTATTAGGGCACAGAGGCGAGCTGACGCTCACAGGGAGGACACAGAGGTCGCCTAGCGGCGGAAGGAGGACACAGAATCCAATTAGAAATGAGCAATTGGGAGTCGTCGGAAGGGTCGGAGGCACGTGGGATTTTTAGGCCCACACAGAGGGCACGGAGGTCACAGAGAGTATTAGGGCACAGAGGCGAGCGGACGCTCGAGGGGAGGATACAGAGGAGTTGTGCGAGGTATCTGAGGTTCGAAATCGTCGGAGGTCACAAAGGCGAGCTGACGCTCGCAGGGAGGACACAGAGGTCGCCTAGCGGCGGAATGAGGACACAGAATCCAATTAGGAATGAGCAATTGGGAATCGTCGGAAGGGTCGGAATGGGCGGAAGAATTTGAGGATGTCGGAGAGGTCTGAAAGTAGAAGAAAGCGCATTGCAAATGCTTATACTCCATGGAGCGGGATTGCAAATCCCGCTCAACGGAAGGACACAGAGGTCGCCTAGCGGCGAGTGGGATAAAGCCTCACACAGAGAGCACGGAGGCCACAGAGAGTATTAGGGCACAGAGGCGAGCTGACGCTCGCGGGGAGGGCACAGAGGTCGCCTAGCGGCGAAGGAGGATACAGAATCCAATTAGGAATGAGCAATTGGCAATGAGCAATTAGGAGTCGTCGGATGGGTAGGAGGTGCGGAATCGTCGAAAGGTTGTGGAGAGGGTGAATAATGCGGGGAAAATGGAGAAAGCGGATTTCGGAAAATGCTGCTAGAAATGTCGTTTGTTGAAGAAAACGGTACGTACGTTGAATAAATTTTGTGGGGGACAAGGATGGATATAGATTTGCATCAGGAAACTTAGAAGTGATAGTTTTATGTTAGAGTTATAACAGGAGGAGCCGTGAGGTAGTCCTGGGCAGTCCAACGGGACGTCGATGATTGTTTGATTGTGAATTTTCTCATAAGCTTGGGCCGTCGGTACGTGAGTGCTGACGGCTTTTTTTGATTGCTTTGGGAGTGGAAAAGGTTAACATAAGATGGGTCAGGGCTAATACAGGTCTAATCAAATTAGGAATTGTCGGAGTTGTCAGAGTCGTTGTGGTTTTAAGCCTCACACAGAGGGCACAGAGGGCACGGAGGGGTCGCCTAGCGCCGGAGGAAGAGCACAGAGAGTTGCCTAGCGCCGGAGGAAGAGCCCAGAAAGGTTGTGCGAGGCTTTGGCTGGAGCCTACGCCGAACGGAGAAGAGAAGGGGAGAGAAGGAGATGGAAAAAGATAAAATGTCTATATTTGCTAAAAATAGAATGATATGGAGACAATAGCCAGTGTATTGTTTTACGGTTTTCTTTTCGTTGTGGTGATACATGTCATAGTGTATGTACATTCTACATGTAAGTATCTGAAGAGACGAAGGGAGAATGAGGAGTATGAGAAGAAAATTGAACGTAAAGAGACGAAGCGGCGTAAGGTGATGCTCGACTTCAACATGCGTCGGGTATTTCGGATATGCGAGTATTGTCGTTCGGAGGACATAGTCGTGGTACAGCCAGAGAGTCCGAGTGAAGAGGAGTTATTAGCGGCTAATAGGCGAGTGAGGAAGAGGGGAATGCGCGTAGTAGATGCATGGAAGTATATGAAGTATTGTCTGCCAGGGCTATGGGATGAGAGTAATGCGAGGCCAAAGCATGCGTATGTCTTGTTTGTTGTCAAGGGAGAGGTGATATATCACCCGATCAGTGGTGTAGGAGAAATAGGCGATAGTTTTGCTGGGCTGGTATGTATGCTACAGAATGATTTCGAGAATTCGAATTATGACAGTGGAGAGTTTTATTCAGTTGTCTCGAACGAAGTATATCAAGCGTACCTGCGACAGGTAGCAGAGCGGAAGGCGACGCCATACGATGCGGACTATGAGTTTAGCGAGGAGAGCCTACAGTTGATGAAAGAGATAGAGGAGAGGGTCGAGATATTGCGGCGGAATAGGGTCAGTGACGCTATCCTATATCGTCTTGTGAGGGGAGAGAAGGTATCGAACAAAGAGAATTGGAAGCCGTGGTTGCAAATGCAGGATCCTGAGCGGAAATATAGTGGCGAGGAGGAGGCGAAAAGGATACTTAGTCGTCTTATCGTGACGAAGGACAAGCGGGTGTTGCTATTGGACTATAAGAGACAGGTTGACTTGACGCCACTGCCGAAGGCTGTGTTCTTGTTGTTCCTACGTCATGAGGAGGGGATAAGATTCAAGGACTTGTCGGACCACAGAGATGAGCTGAAGGCGATATACAGGGAAGTCGCGCCGGATGTCAGCGAGAGAGTGATGGAGGAGAGCGTAAGCAGGGTGGTAGATCCTACGGACAACAGCATAAACGAGAAGTGCGCGAGGATAAGGGAGGCGTTCTTGAAGGAAATAGATGATGAGATAGCGAGATTCTATTACGTGGTCGGCAGTCGAGGAATGGAGAAGAAGATAGTGATAAGCCGGGATTTGGTTGTCTGGGAGGAGTAGGGGGAAGAAGGGAGAGAAGGGGGAAAGAAGGGAGAGAAGGGGGGAAGAAGGAAAGAGGGAAGGAGGAAAGAGGGAAGAAGGGAAGAGGAGGAAAAGAAGGGAAAAGACATAGGTCAGTCGGCGTCTGGGGCAGAGACTCTGGGCGTCGGCTTTTCAGTTGATAGGGGTTGGAAGGCTTGATGTAGACTGGTCTGCAAGGCTTGCAGACAAACGCGGGTGAAACAGGGAACGTAAAAGAGGAAAAACAAGAAAAGGAAGCAATATGAAAGCAATTCTATTAACAGTCGTCACATTCTTATGTGGAATCGTAGGAGCCATGGGTCAATCCTTGGAGACAAGAGTTATCAGTAGCTGTAGGAGTGTTCCCCCTACGCTCTATAACTTCACTACACTATTGGACGTCAGTTACAGTCAGTTTATTGCCTTGATGAAGCAGGCAGGATACAAGATAGACGAGAATGGGAGTCGGATAGAAATGAGCAACATGCATCTTGATTGCTTTATGGACAACAACAATGGGGTAGGGGTGAATCATTGGACATACGACGTAAGGACGTCGGAGGTACACTGCTATATTTCGGATGGTGCCGGTGATGGTTCGTTGGCGGAGCTGATTAGTGCGTTGAGAGTTCATTATGTGGGTAAGGGAAGATACGGAGCAGACATATACCAATACCTCAATGGTGGATATGAATATACGTATATCATTGTTGGGGATGCTAATATCACAACAGTAATTGCCGTCAAGAGAGGGCGGACGAGATAGACATAAACAAGAATAGTAATAACAAAAAAACGATAGAGAAATGGGAAAGGCAGGAAAAGTAATGCTGACTATTGCGATAGTCGTATTGTTCTTCGTAGCGCATGGGATAATAACGGCGGTACGACAGGAGGCGGGGTACAGTACACCGGGGATGGTGGCAGTTGTACTTCTGGTAGTAACGATACTCGTCATCAGGTGGATATGGAAGAAGTAGGGACGTGGATATTTAATGAGCAATTAGGAATGAGGAATTAGAAATTGGGAGTCGTCGGAGATATCGGAAAGCGGTAGAAAAGCGCATTGAAAATGCTTATACTCCATGGAGCAGGATTGCAAATCCCGCTCAACATAATGAGGAAACAGATTAAAACATCAGATATGTGGATATTATTGATAATCGGAGCAGCTGTAGTATACATGCTTGTCAAGTTCTTTTCTGACACTACGGAGCAGCATAATACGTTGAAGAGAGAAGGGGGAATAAGGCGGAAGTATTCCGTCTTGATAAACCAGTTGTCACAGGGTCCGGGAGTCGAGATATTCCAGGATGACACGAACTGCGTCTCGGTTGGGGTTAACAATGCTGCGGGAGCGGATTACTTTGTCGTCATGCAGACGTTTGACACTGTCACGATCCAGCACATAGTCAAGAACAATCCAGTTTTCGGGTCGTTCAAGAAGGAGTACACATTTCCGAAGGACATGGACCAGAAGCTGATGGTCTCGAGAATCGTGGAGGATATAAGGAGGACGATAGAGAGAGGGTATTAAAGAGAAGGGTCATGGCAGGCATCATAATAGTATTGTGCGTCATAGGATTCTTTGTTCTTCAGGGGATGAAGGACTCGGCAGAACGGGAGGATAAGCGCGAGAGGGCGAAGGTAGGGAAGGCAGAGATGCTCAGGAGAGATTATGGGAAGTTGATATCGTATCTCCTGCAAGACTCGGGGACGCGGATAATTGACGAGAGACCATATACGCAGAGCATGAAGATGAGGAATGCGTCGGGGATGGATTTGTGTCTATTCTACAGTGGGCTGAGCAACAAGGTTCATGTGTTGTGTGGGAAAGATGGGGTGGCGACGGCGGAGTTTGACATTCCAAAGGACAAGGATCCGTATCGAGGATACTTGAAGATACGGAAGCACTTTAACTGATAGCAATTAGGGATGTGGGAACGTGGAGTGTTTTTAGCCTCACACAGAGGGCACGGATCAATTAGGAATTAGGAATGAGGAATGAGGAATTAGGAGTTGTCGGAGGGTCGGAGTCGTCAGAAGGGTCGGAGTCGTCGGAGGTGTCAGAGTCGTCGGAATGGTCGGAATCGTCGGAGGGGTCGGGAATGGCGGGGAGAAGAAGATAGAGGGAAATGGGGAGAATAGGAGGGGAAGGGGAAAAAGGGAGAGGTTGAGAGAAGGGAGAAGAAGATTGAGGGAAATGGGGAGAATAGGGGGGAAGGGGAAAAAGGGAGAGGTTGAGAGAAGGGAGAAGAAAGGAAGGAAAAGGGTGAGAATTGGAGAGAAAGTGGAAAAAGGGAGATGGAAATGGCTCAAAATGAAAAATAAAGGGGTAGGGGGGTGGTGGAAAGAGAAAAAAGGTGTAAATTTGCGGAGCGGAAAGAAGGAAGAGTAGTGGAACGATTTGCAACTTGCAACCACTTAAAAAAAGTGCTAAAATGCGACAGTCCCATTACTCGCCGGCCGCAAGACGAGAATAAACATAACACGAGATAGTAATGGGATATTTCTTCACCTCAGAATCAGTTTCGGAAGGTCATCCAGACAAGGTGGCTGACCAGATCAGTGACGCAGTTCTCGACGCGCTGCTCATCCAGGACAAGGAGAGCAAGGTGGCGTGCGAGACGATGGTCACGACGGGCCTGGTAGTGCTGGCGGGCGAGCTCAGCACGAATGGGTATGTATCGCCTCAGGACATTGCGAGGAGGGTCATCACGGAGATAGGCTACACGAAGTCGGAGTATCAGTTCGACGCTCAGTCGTGTGGTGTCCTCTCGGCGCTTCACGAGCAGAGTCATGACATCAACCAGGGCGTAGTCAGGACTAAGAAGGAGCTTCAGGGAGCTGGCGATCAGGGCATGATGTTCGGGTATGCGTGCAAGGACACGGAGGAGTACATGCCTCTGCCGATATACCTTGCTCACAGGCTGCTCGAGGAGCTCTCGGCGATAAGGAAGGAGGGCAAGGTCATGACGTACCTCAGGCCGGACGCTAAGAGCCAGGTCACGATAGAGTATTCGGACGATAACACGCCTGTCAGGATAGACACTGTCGTCATCTCTACACAGCATGACGAGTTTGCGGACGAGGCGACGATGCTGAAGAGGATCAGCGTGGACGTCAGGGACATATTGCTTCCGAGGGTCGTCGGGAAGCTGAGCGCAGAGCAGCAGAAGCTCTTCAGCAGTGACATATTGCTGCTCGACAATGCCACGGCACGAGACGCGATGCAGAGCAAGAAGCTGAAGCTCTTCGTGAATCCTACGGGTAAGTTCGTGATAGGTGGTCCTCATGGAGACTCGGGGTTGACAGGCAGGAAGATCATCGTCGACACATACGGAGGCAAGGGTGCTCACGGAGGTGGAGCGTTCTCGGGCAAAGATCCGTCGAAGGTAGACAGGTCGGCGGCGTATGCGACGAGGCACATAGCGAAGAATCTTGTAGCGGCTGGTGTTGCGGACGAGGTGCTTGTCGAGGTTGCGTATGCGATAGGCGTAGCGGAGCCGGTCGGTCTGTACGTGAACACATACGGCACGAGCCATGTGAAGATGAGTGACGGAGCGATAGCTGCGAAGGTCAGCAAGATATTTGACATGAGGCCGTACTCGATCATCAAGAGGTTCGGGCTGAAGTCGCCTATCTATCAGCCGACGGCAAGTTACGGTCACTTCGGCAGGAAGCCGGAGGTCAGGGAGGTGACGATAGAAGTCAACGGAGCCAAGTACACGGAGACGGTCGAGCTCTTCACATGGGAGAAGCTGGATTATGTGGAGAAGGTGAAGAAGGCGTTCAAGATTTAGGGAACTTCTATAAATTGCTAGTATAAGGAGCCTCGCGGTACGGTTGTACTGCGGGGCCCTTTCTCTATAATTAGGAATTAGGAATTAGGAATTGGGCAGCGGAGTGTGTTGTTAGGCCTCACACAGAGGGCACGGAGACACAGAGTTTATCAGAACACAGAGGCGAGCGGACGCTCGCGGGAGAGGGCACAGAGGTCGCCTAGCGGCGGAAGGAGAGCACAGAGAATCCAATTAGCAATAAGCAATTAGGAGGGGTCAGAGTCGTCGGAGGGGTCGGAGTCGTCGGAGGCACGTGGGATTGTTAGGCCTCACACAGAGGGCACGGAGACACAGAGATTATCAGAACACAGAGGCGAGCGGACGCTCGCGGGAGGGCACAGAGGTCGCCTAGCGGCGGAAGGAGAGCACAGAGAGGGAGCGGAGTCGTCGGAATAGTCGGAGGTATCGGAGGAAGGACGATGGAGGAAAGATGGAGGAAAGAGGGAGGAAGGGTGATAGAGGAAAGAAGGAGGAAGAAGGGAGTAAGGAGGAAGGAAAGAGTGAAGAAGGGGTAAAAAGGGGCGAGAAAGAGGGGTTAAAAGAGGGTGAAATGATGTCATTCGTGTAAGATTGATGACGTTTCGTCAAAAAGTGTTACTTTTGGGATACGTATTTTTACCACATTACTTAGATTTGTAGCCCGAAGTGTGGCGACTTATTTATGGTCGAAGCGGAAAGAGATAAGTTTATAACCCAGAAGGTGCGGGAAACGCAAGAGAGGGACGTGATGCCGACAGCATCGCGGTGGAGTGTATTTTCCAGAGACAACATCATAGATATTTACAGGAAGCTCGTGCTGCCGAGGGGTGGCGAGGGCGGAATGGTCGTGAATAGAACGGAACATAAACAATCAAACAATCAACAATTGAAGAGGATGATGAACAGATCTGTGAGACTGTGGGCGCTGTCGGCGCTCCTGGCCTTGTCGCAAGGGATGGTCTTTGCGGAGGATGGGGGAGGAACCCCTCAGGAAGGTGGGCAGACGCCCACAGGGGAGGTCACGAAGTATGACGGGCTATATGACAGGCCGACGTACTTTGAGGGCTTTGAGCAGCCGACGACGTGGGCGAACAACATGGTGTGCGTCGCGTGCGTCAGAGAGGGCGAGAACGGTCCGCGGCTAAAGAACTACGAGGTGGCGGTCTACGACTCGAAGGAGACGCTGAGGTGCTGCAAGCGTAGCATAGCGGCGGACGATGACAGGGTGACGCTGACGATAGTCGGTGAGGACGGCGAGGAGTTCCACTTCAAGGTCGTCTATGGAGACGTCGAGAAGCCGACGGTCGTAGACGTCCCGGAGAGGTTGACGTTCAGGACCAACGACCTCGTAGGCAAGGACGTGCCGATGAACCTGACGCTCCCCGGGAGGACGTACATCAACGAGGAGAGCTGGGCGACACTGACGGACAAGGAGAATGCCGACGTGACAGTCGAGGTCTCATACAAGGATGGGCAGTGGAACAGCCTAATTCTGCCGTTTGCAATGACGGAGGCACAGGTTCTGTCGGCGCTTGGTGAGGGGGCTGTCTTGGGCTCACTGACAGGCTACACGACGACGAGGGACGGGATGCAGAACGTGACGGGCATCACTCTACAGTTCGACACCGTCAGGACGATAGCGGCGAACACGCCGTATCTCGTGAAAGTCTCGAAAGACGTCGAGGGCTTCAGTGTCGACGGTGTCAGCATCACAGTCTCGGAGGACCTGACGACTCGGATAGGCGAGGAGACGAAGCGCCAGTGGACGCGGGAGGTCGGCACTTACGTCTCTCGGCAGGTGCCGGAGGACTGTTTCGTCTTGAAGGGCGGTAAGATAGTCTACTCAGACGGGACTCTGTGGCAGTCAGCCTTCACAGTCTATTTCGACTTCTATGACATCCCGACGACAACGGCGGCTGGGATGAGCGTATCGATAGGTAAGGACTCGATGGAAGTCGGCAAAGAGGGAGGCAACTCCATTCGGAGGGTGCGCAAGGCGAGCAGCGACGACACGATATATGACCTGACGGGCAAGATAGTAAGAGAACCACTCAGGCGAGGCATGTATATACGTGGTGGTAAGGTGATAATAATCAGGTAACAAACGAGAATATATAAGATGAAACGAGAAACAATTTTAAGTCGATTATGGCGAGAGGCGCACGGCTGGCTGCGGGGGCTGGTCGTGGTGCTGATGAGTCTTGCCGGGGTCGGGCAGGCGGAGGCGGGTAGCCAATGCGCTTTTGGTGCGTACTTGAAGACTCATGCCGAACTGCAGATGACGCAAGATAGTCCGTACGCTGGTGGGATGTGGTTGGTATACGATGACGACAGTGAAAGTTCCAGTCATTACGTCTGGCACATGTTCATGAGTATTGACAACAGCGTAACTAGTCCATGCTTTAGCTGTGGGCAAAAAGACAATAACATTAATGGTTTTATTCCACTGATAGATCTTGGCGGAGCGTTGCATGACTATGGAGCAGTGAAGACAGATGGGGCAATGCCAATGTGGAACCGGTTGTCGGAAGAAAATCGGAAACTCCTATTGAGTCAGCCAGGTCTTAAGGAGGGACGTTTTTTTCATAATGATGTAAAAAACGGGAGAGATTCTGAATATAGAACTGGTGACTATGGATCTCAGTTCTTTTATGTTCTGGACGGCAATAAGTTCTGGGTTCATGCATGGAATGGTCAGGATGCGGGGGATGGATCCAATGAGTGCAAGTTTGACATCTTGATGGCTGACTTGTACGATGGTGTTGACTATAGAATAGCTTTTCATGGGTATTGGAAGAATCATTACACAGGGAGCGCAAAATATTTTTGGTGGAACACATACGCTCGATACATTCGTTATCCGAAGATGACATTTCCGACGGTAAGCGTAAAGCGTTGTGGCAATGGTGCGGCAGTGGTGTCGAATTTTGCTCTTTTAAACGAGAAGCGCGCTCTCTCATCGGGGACAAGCACATGGTATTATATCATAGACTTCTTCAACCAGGCTCAGAGTAATGCACAGTATCCTGGCAACTCGAAGAACAAGAGCTACAGCTCGTTTGCGAATGGCAGTCTCAGCTATGAGCTCTACATGAAAGGCACGCAGAGTCCAGATGGGTATTTCAGTGAGAACTGTACATCCAACATGACCGTAAACGGCAGGACGTATCAGGCGTATGCCGCGGGTGCATCATCAGGGTCGTTGAATGCAACCATGTATCTCAAGGTGAGCAACTATGAGCCTCAGACCATTTATCCGTGCGTCACGCGTTATTCGGACGGAATTGGAGGAATGTATGGTCAGGACTATAGGGTAAATGTCCACAAGTATTATGATGGCGTCACGCTTAAGGGTTACCCGAGGGCGAAGAACGTCACGACAGAATATGACCCGTGGAGCAAGAAAGTGACGCTCAAGTGGGACTATGAGGTGTATGACGAAAACCAATGCAACACTAATGGAAAGTGGGCGATATTCCGCGAGGAGAAGGGGGACGCTCAGCACAAGACGCTAAAGAGACTTGACTCGAATACGTTGACATTCACGAGTCGTGCATTCTCGGACAACGAGAGCGACACCAACGTAAAGGAGTATGGAAAGGCATACACGTATTATGTCGTGTTCCAGCCTAACGAGTGGGACAGGCAGATACAGAGTCCGTGGGATGCAGAAGAACTCTGGAAGAGTGTAGAGTTGGAAGTAGACAGGAGCGAGCGTGTGTTCACGATGCTTACGGCATCTCAGGACAACGAGAAGGTGATAGAAGTAGAGTGGGAGTTTGACAGTTTTGCAGACGCATCAGCGAGCAAGCCATACGAAATCGGTCTTTACAGGGGAAGAATTAACAAGAATGTAGTTCCAAACGATACGATATGGGACACAGATCCGGTCACGACACAGAAGGTAACGTCGACATCAGTCAACAGTGGTTCTTTTACCAACATGGATGGAGTGTCTGGAAAGACGACGTATGCATATCAGCTTAGGGTATCTGCGCAGGAATCCATCTTTGTTTCGGAGGTTGCCATAGGGACCCTGAACAATACGACGAGAATAACAAGCGTTTCGTCGAGTCTTGGAACTTTCAGCAACTCAGTTCTCATATCATGGGACGTTAGTCGAAGTGGAGACTCGCCGACGTTCTACACTGTCTATCGAAGACTATGCGGCTCGACGGCGCAGTGGCAAAAGCTATACATGACGAGCAGTACGGCGGTCACGTTCAGCTATGAGGATCAGCGAGCATTGGCGGGCAACTATTACACGTATCTTGTCGAGGCGTACGAGTTTGACGACTTTGGCTCCCGGTTTGATTGCGGAAGCAAGATGACGGACGGTTTTGCGATGGCGAGCGGAGTCATAAGCGGGCGAGTATCATACGGTACGGGCACGGCGGTCGAGGGAGTTAAGGTCAGCCTCCTGAACAGTTCAGACGCCAACACGAAGAGCCTTTTCCACTCGTTCAAGTTTGATGGAGTCAAGTCAGGGATCTCTACGGCGATAACGGGTACAGAGGCGAAGGAGCTATTGGGCAAAGCGTTCACGCTACAGGCCTATGTACGTCCGAACTCGGACCAGATGAGCATAGACGGGACGGAGTACGTCCTACTTGATGCAGCGGGGAAGGTTCGCTTGTTGGCCAAGTATGATGTGGTGAATAGTCAGTATGTGCTTGGAGCGAGCATAGACGGGGCGACGGCGTCGTATAGTGACGTGGCAGTTGCGGCGGACAAGTGGAGCCATGTCTCGTTTGTACACGAAGGCAGCAGCAACAAGTTCTACGTAGCGACACCTGACGGCATCGAGAGTGGAGCAGTCCAGGAGAAGGCACTCAGTACAAAGTACAAAGATTCTGACATAGTGCTTGGCAACGCAGTTGGCATGTCGTCGAAGAACAACTTCAGGGGACATGTAGACGAGTTCAGGTTGTTCACGGCAGCGCTGACAGAGGACGAGATAAGCAAGAACTACGACCACAGGCTGAGCGGTAATGAGGAGGGACTTGCGATCTACTGGCCGATGGACGAGGGACTGAGCAATCAGAAGACAGTCTATGACAACTCAAAGACAGGAGGCTTGGCTAACGGCAGGCATGGCAAGGTAGGGAGTAACAGCATCTCAGTCGGCTATGTAGAAGGAGACGGCAAGACATACGACAACGTGCCAGACGAGACAAGATTCTCGTTGTGTGCTTATACAGACATAAACGGCAACTACTCGATAACAGGCGTACCGTTCTCGGGAGAGGGAGTGGCATACTCAGTCGTACCGACGAAGGGAGTTCATGAGTTCTCGCCGGCGAAGCAGAACAGGTTTGTCAGTGTGAACTCGTTAATCTCCAATGGAGTAGACTTCACGGATGTCAGTTCGTTCACAGTGAAGGGCACAATCTACTACGAAGGGACGACATATCCAGTCGAGGGAGTCGATCTGATGGTTGACGGGATAATCTGCGTGAAGGATGGCAATCTGATAGAGACAGACGAGAACGGAGAGTTCGAGATAAGCGTACCTATCGGTTGGCACTATATCACGGCAAGCAAGAAGGGCCACACATTTGTCAATGCGGGACGTTATCCGGCGGAGACGGTTGCGGGCAGTGGAGACCAGCATGAGTTCACACAGGCCATGACAGGGCTGACGTTCTACGACAACACCCTTGTGCCAGTCGTCGGCAGGGTAGCTGGAGGCAATATAGAGGGCGAGAAGCCGCTCGGATTCGGGCAGAGCAAGAACAACATCGGTCAGGCGGAGCTAGTTCTCCAGGCGAGTGACATCTACATGATGAACGCAGAGCTCGTGACCACGGAGGCTAGCAGCCGATATGAGTATTCGAAGAAGCAGCGAGTCTTTGGTTATCCGGAGAAGGCGACCATAGGAAATGGGGCGAAAGCCTTTGTCGGAGCGACAGAGGATAGCACAAGGTTGATAGTCGTTCGTACGGATACGGAGACGGGCGAGTGGGCAGCGATGCTACCGCCGTTGAAGTATACAGTCAAGAGCATCAGGCTTGTCAATGGAGACAAGTCGAATCTTAGCCAGAACGGCCAGATAGTCGATGCGACGAATGTAGAGCTGATGCGTAAAGACTCAGTCGCTGTCGAGACGACGAACGGAACGGAGTATGAGAAGTTCGAGTATGTAGCATCGCTGAAGACGACGTACAGGGTAGAGCCGACGATGGTCATAGAGCAGGAGGGTGCTGCAGTAGCAGGAGCTTTTGGCGAGGAGAAGTACAGCCTCAAGAGGAGTGACGGCAAGACGATAACCAAGGCGCTCTACAGCAAGGAAGGAGACGAGACCGTCTATACGTTCGGCTATCCAGTATTCCTCGAGATGCAGAACTATGACTTCAAAATCAATCTGTATGAAAAGTACACCAATATAGACAATGGAGAAGAAGACATGGTCCCGCTGTCGAATGTCACAGTAACATTCGGAAATGAGATGGGAGTCGGCAACGTAGTCGTCTATGATGCGGACAAAGTCGAGGGCGACTATAAGGATGGAGACATCTTGGAAGTCGATGCAAACGAAGTCACGACAGACGAGGAGGGCAAGGCGAAGTATAGTTGGACGGCAGGAATGCCAAACATACAGGCGCCATACACAAGGACGATGACCGTCACGTATGATCTTGACGGGACACAGAAGACGTGGAGTGGAAGCGGCTTTGCAGGCATAGTACTTGGAAATCTGCCGACAGGAAACAATTTCATGACGGCTGGAACAGACAAAGTAGACATGATATTGCGTGACCCGCCAGGAACCAATTCACAGTCATGGTGGGAGAAGGGAGCGACAGTCACGTCGACAGTCAGTCGTTCTTGGCATTCATCATCCGCGACAGAGATAACGACAGTCACGTCGATTGGTGCAGACGGAGGAATCCTTGTTGGAGGTGTCGGAGCGGGAAGAATAGACAGGGATCTCGCGGAGACTGACTTGACCGTCGGTATGAATGTCAACTTGGAGGCGAGCATCAACGGTTCAGAGACCAGGACAGTCTCGACGACGAAGAAGATCAGTACGAGTGATGGCAGTGACTTTGTCGGAGCGGTAGGAGACGTGTTCATAGGCAGTTCGACGAACTATGTATTCGGCAAGGTACGTCAGGTCGGGTTCTTCCTTGATGAGAGTCAGGAGGACTTCGGAATAGACATGCGAGAGGCAGTCAGTGTAGGCGTCAAATATGGGACCATATTCCAGTACACGCAGAACTACGTCGAGAACACGTTGATACCGAATTTTGAGGACAACAGGAATTCCCTGCTCAACGTAGTCAACAGTTACGACGACATACCCGTGAACAACACAGACAAGCCCATATATTACACGACGTTGAAGCCAGACGACCCACGATTTGGCTCTAACAACAGCGACAAGAATGTATGGGGGGATAAGGCAGTCGAGTCATCGAATTTCGAGGGTCCGTCATACAAGGTACAGTTGCCAAGTTCATTCTTGGAGAGTGGAGGAGCGCTATCGAAGGGCGTCTTTGGGGATACCGTAGCTTGGTATAATGCCCAGATAACAAAGTGGGAGGCGATCCTCGAGACGAACGAGAAGGAGAAGGTCCAGGCCTTTAACGACCCGAACAAATATAGCAGAGGCAACTACTCGTTTGATGCAGGGACGACGATCGAAGAGGGTGCTGAGACCGTTGACAGCGAAGAGAGGACGGACGAGGCGACCGAAGAGCTGGCGATCATAGCTGGCATCGATACAGATTTGAAGTTCTCTGGTGCTGGTATTACTCTGAATGTCACGGAGACACTCACAAATACGTTCACTCAAACAGAAACAGTCTCAGGGGAGAAGAGGACCGCATTTGGCTTTACCCTTGCGGAGGATGGCGATGACGATGCGATTAGCGTCGATGTATTTGACTCTCCGAACAGTCATGGTCCGATCTTCCGCACGAGAGGAGGTCAGACGAGCTGTCCGTATGAGGATGCAGTAGTGACGAAGTACTACAAGCCTGGCACGGAGCTGCAGGCGAAGACCATGCAGATAGAGATACCGAAGATCTCTGCGGACGTGACGAGCGTCACGGGCGTCCCGAGCGGAAGACCGGCGAACTTCACCGTAAGGATTCAGAACCTCAGTGAGACAGGAGAGAACGTCTGGTTCGGCATCTACGTCAATGACGAGAGCAACCCAGATGGAGCGCTTGTCACGATGGATGGTTTCAGTATCTCGAACGGTAGACAGATTTACGTCAAGGCAGGGGAGACTCTGACGAAGCAGATACAGATAAGCCAGACGAACGATGCAGTCTATGACTACAAGGATATCGAGGTTAACTTGTACTCTCTCTGCCAGATGGATGACTCAGGAGTCTTCCCAGAGATCTCGAGCTCAGTGTTCCTCTCGGCATACTTCCAGCAGACGAGTACGGACGTACGTCTGACTGCGCAGGAGAGCAGCCTCAACATATTGACAGGTCCGACGCTACACCTGACGATAGACGACTATGACGTCAATGCGAGGGGTCTGAAGGGTGTCCGTCTTGAGGCGCAGCAGGCGGGCAGTCCAAGCTGGACGACCATCAAGGAGTGGGTTGTCGACGAGAAGGAGGCGGCAGCCGACGTCAACAAGGATGAACTCTCGAAGACGGGTAAGATAGACTACGTGCTTGACATGACTAACAGCCAGACATTCCCAGACGGGACGTGGAACGTCAGGGCGGTATCGTTCTCAGACTTCGGAGGTGACATCGTCACTGCGAACTCGGAGGTTCTCACGATAGACAAGGACATGGTGAGGCCGCAGCTGATAGCACTACCGAGCCCGGCTAACGGCATCCTAACGGCGGACGGCGAGATAAGCGTCACGTTCAACGAGGACATCAGGAGTGGTGCGATGTCTAAGGCAGACAACTTCTACCTCCGTGGAGTCTTGAACGATGCGGAAGTCAAGCATGACGTAGCGCTGAACCTGACGGGAGGCGAAGGAGCGACGACGACGTCAAACATCAATCTTGACGGCAAGTCTTTCTCTCTGAACACGTGGTTACGCTATACGGAGCCGGGTGAGGTCTTCTCGCAGGGACATGGCGACAAGGCCATCAGCGTCAGCATTGACGGCGAGGACAGGCTTGTCATCAAGAATGGATCGCACGAGATAAAGAGTGAGCAAGCGCTTCAGAAGGGCAAGTGGCAGTTCCTCAGCGTAGCATATAGCGAGGAGGACACAGTAGTATATGCAGACTATGCATACGACGCATACGAGGTCAACCTCTTCAACAATGAGAAGATATACTTCTGGAGTGACAATGCGCCGCTGACAGTCGGCAAGGGCCTTGTCGGTCAGATGCATGAGGTCACACTTTGGAACGGCTTCAGGAGCTGGGTAGAGGCCCAGGGAGGCATGTACACCAGTAAGAGTCGTTACACGGATGGGCTGATAGGCTATTGGAAGATGGACGAGGGACGTGGCACCCTGGCAGTCGATGATGCGAGGAACAGGAACATGAGCGTAGCTGGCGAGAATGCCTGGTACATAGCAGGCGAGAACCATGCGCTCAAGCTGAGTGGCAATCAGATAGCTGCCATCAACACTGGCGCAGTCGTCACCGACAGCGAGGAGAGTTATACCATAGAGCTCTGGTTCAGGGCTGAGAAGGAGCAGACTGGGGCAGCCAACATCGTAGGCTTCGACCAGACCAACAAGCTCGACCTCGGGCTCGATAAGAAGGGACAGCTCAAGCTGAGGGCGCTCGGCACGACCTATTCTTGTGGGAGCACAGACTACAGGGACGGTCAGTGGCACCACTTGGCGTTGAACGTCCTGAAGAGCACGGACGGCTCGGCAATCGTCTATGTCGATGGTGCGCCAGTCAAGCAGGTGAAGGTCAATGCAGTCCCGTCAATCCAGACGGCGAAGATACTGCTCGGCGGACACTATAATGGCAACCAGCTGATACACGACGAGCCGCTGAACGGAGACATCGACGAGGTCAGGATCTGGACAGGCAGCAGGACTGCGGAGGTCATCAGCAGCAACATGTACAGCAGGGTTGACAGGACGACAGGCGGGCTCGTGGCATACTATCCGTTCGAAGTCATAACCCTCGACGAGGGCAATCAGCCAGTGACAGTCTCCACCAAGGAGGACAGGAGCGACACGAAGGCTGGCGAGGTCAGCGTGATACTCGGCGACAACACGCTCGAGATAGGTGGTGGCAACACGCCAGCGCTGAAGACAGCGCCGACGCTGCAGAACGTATCGTTCAGCTACGTCGGCAGTGAGAGGAAGCTCCTCATCAACCTGACCGACGAAGCACAGAGGATAGAGGGCACGACAGTCAATATCACGCTTCATGGTGTCCGTGACTCGCACAACAACACATGCGAGGAGATCAACTGGAACGTCTACGTCAGGAGGAACCAGCTTCTCTGGGGCGAGGATGAGGTCAGCGTCCGCAAGGAGGGTGACAAGGAGACCACATTTGAGGTCAGCTTCACGAACAGCAGCAGTCAGACAGAGAGCTGGGCTATCAGCGGACTGCCGACATGGTTGACAGTGAATGCGACGAGTGGGGCACTTGCGCCGATGGGTACAGAGACAGTCACCTTCACAGTCGATCCGTCGCTCGCGTATGGCAGCTATGAGGCTACAGTAAGGCTGAAGGGCTCGCTCGGAGTCGGAGAGCCGATGGTAGTCAACGTCGTCAGTGGATGTGAGGCGCCAGACTGGCAGGCAGTGCCGGACGAGTCGACGATGAGCATCGTAGGTCAGGTCATGATAGACGGCAGGATGGCGACGAACTCGGATAGCAAGATAGCAGCGTTCAACGGGCAGACGTGCGTCGGAGTTGCCAACCTCAAGTACTTCAGCAGGTATGATGCGTCTTACTCTCTTATCAACGTCTATGGCGACGAGAGCGTGAACGGCAAGAGGTTGACGTATAAAGTCTTCGACGCGAACACGTGTAAGGTCTATACGTCGGTACAGTCGACAGACTACAACGTCTTCAAGTACAAGACAGAGGCCAACTATGGCAGCTTTGCGAAGGCAGTCGTCTTCAACACCGAGAACAAGATCGAGCAGGACCTCTCGGCACAGACTACAGGCTGGAAGTGGATATCGCTCTACGTCAAGCCGGAGGATGCAAGAGTCAAGGCAGTCTTTGCAGATGCTGACGGGGCAGTGGCAGTCGTCAAGAGCATGACAGAGTCCAAGGTTCTCACGGGCAACCTGTGGACGGGAGACCTCGGCGAGATGGGACAGAGCGAGATGTATAAGATGAGGGCAGACGAGACCTACAAGGATGCCATCAACGGCATAGCAGTAGATCCGACGACAGTAGATATCAAGCTAGCGAGTGGCTGGTCGTGGATAGGTTATCCGGCTCAGGCGTCGAACAGTCTCAATGCGGCACTGGCAGATGCAGACCCACAGGATGGAGACATAGTCAAGGGTCAGTCCAGCTTTGCAGTCTATACCGACGGCGAGTGGGTAGGAGGGCTGGCAGGCTTGACGCCGGGACAGGGCTACTGCTACTTCTCGAACGCTCAGGAGGCCAAGACCTTCCGTTACCCTGTGCCAGTCCAGGAGGGCAGGAACAAGGGCGTACGCAAGTCAGGTCTGACGCTCGAGAGCGAGACCAACATGACGATGATAGCCGTCGTCAAGGAGGGCAACAGGACAGTCAGCGGAGCTGAGGTCAGCGTCTATGCAGGCGGAGAGCTTGTCGGACAGTCTAATGCAGCGGTCATCGACAACGAGCATTTCGTCACGATAGGCAGCAGCGATGCGAACATACTGAACTTCGTAGTGAAGACTGCGAATGGCGAGGTAAGGCTGGCACAGACGGAGCAGTTCGCAAGCGACAAGATGCTTGGAACGATAGAGAATCCGTACGTCTTGCAGCTGAGTGTCGAGGATTGCACGGGAGTCGATGGTGGTGAGATCGAGAAGGTCGAGCTGTATGACATCCTGGGCAGGCTGGTAGCCGTCAGGGCGAAGTCGGAGCTGAGCAACATGCCGAGCGGAGTGTACATGAAGGTTGTGTACTTCACGGATGGGACGGTGAAGACCGTCAAGCTGACGAAGTAAACCTTTTATAATCAGCGATAGTATTTCGGGCAGGTCTCTGTGAAGAGGCCTGCCCGAAATCGTTGTAGACAATTAGGAATTAGGAACGGGACGGAGGCATCTGAGGCGCTGTTTTTTTAAGCCTCACACAGAGGGCACGGAGACACAGAGAGGTCGCCTAACGGCGGAGGGGAGAGCACAGAGGTCGCCTGCGGCGGAAGGAGGGCACAGAGAATCCAATTAGCAATAAGCAATTAGGAGGGGTCAGAGTCGTCGGAGGGGTCGGAGTCGTCGGAGACACGTGGGATTGTTAGGCCTCACACAGAGGGCACGGAGGACACAGAGTTTATCAGAACACAGAGGCGAGCGGACGCTCGCGGGAGAGGACACAGAGGTCGCCTGCGGCGGAAGGAGGGCACAGAGGGTCGCCTAACGGCGGAGGAAGAGCTAATCCAATTAGGAATTAGGAATGAGGTATTGGGAGTTTGAGGAAAGTAAGCGCATCGCAGATGCTTATACTCCATGGAGCGGGATTGCAAATCCCGCTCAACGGAAGACGTGCACAGATAGGGAGCGGAGTTGTCGGAGTCGTCAGAGTCGTCGGAGGGGGAATGAAAGAACAGAGAATGCAGACGCCGGATTTCAGAAAATGCCGTCAGAACAGTCGTTTGTTGAAGAAAACGGCACGAACGTAGAATAAATTTTGTGGTGGAGGAGGAGAGAAATAGATTTGCATCAGGAAACTTAGAAGAGATAGTTTTATGTTAGGTTTATAGGAAGAGCCGTGAGGTCGTCCTAGGCAGTCCAACGGGGCGCTACGATTGTTTGATTGTGAATTTTCTCAAAAGCTTGTAGCCGTCTGTACGAGAGTACGGGCGGCTTTTGTCATTATAGCATAGAAGCCTGTGGAATGACGGGAGAGGAAAGGAGTAATAGATGAAGCGTCAGGGAGTATAAGTACGAAAAGAAATAGGAGACTGAAACAAAAGGAGAGGTGACTGCGTAGTAGAGAGTAGAAAGAGAAACAAGGAAGGAGGACGCCAATGGAAAAATACGTTTGTGAGCCTTGCGGATATGAGTATGACCCGGCGGTAGGAGACCCAGACAACGGGGTTGCGCCAGGCACAGCATTTGAGGAACTTCCGGAGGACTGGGTATGTCCGGTCTGCGGAGTTGGCAAGGACGAGTTTAAGAAGGAATAATTAGAACTGTCTTATTACGGCGTAAGCCGGAGCGGTGGCGGCCCCCCCCGGTCACTCAGTCACCGCGAAGGTCTCGAGACTTGAAAGAGTCTACGAGGCCTTTTTTAGTTGGGTGGAGAGGAGAGGGGGGAGAAGGGAAAGAAGAGGGAGGAAAAGGACGATAGAAGGGATTATTTCAGAGTGCCGACAAATAGTACAGGGTTTTGGTCATCGTCCTGATAGTTGAAACGCTGGAGGAGGGCGGCGCGGTCGGCTGGGGAGAGAGACTCGGCGTGCTGGAGGATGAACTCGATGGCTAAGGGAGTGGCAAACGTAGAGAGGTCGAGGATTGGGACGAAGCCGATTTTCATGCCGAAGAGACATTTGTCTTCGTACGGATTTGATAGGGTCTTACAGTCGCCAGTCTGTTTGTTGATTATGGATTTATGGCTGTACATACCGACGCCGCCACGTTCGGCATTTTCTAGAGAGGTGTAGGAGACAAAGCAGGAAGAGCGGAAGGGAGAGGGTGATAAGGTGGGAAAACGACATGAGGGATTTCATTGTGTGGTGATTGTTTTTGAATTTTAAGATAGGTCAGTTGTTGAGCGATTCGAGGAGGACGGAGTGCTTGGAGGTCTATAGAGTTCTCGTCGTTGTACTCTTTTTGAACAAAAGGTTGCCCTTGTCGATGAACGCTCCCATGATGGTGTGATATTATGATGAGAGCAAAGATAGGGGATTTTAGGGAGGGGAGCAAAATGGCGGGAGAATTGTTACATTTGCGGAAGAATACAAAAGCAAAGAATGATGGGAAGGAAAGAAGTGATGGTGATGCTGATGGCGGGGCTGGCAGTCTGCTCGTGCGGAGAGGGCGATATAGAAGTCGGGAAGTATCAGATAGTGAACGAGACGAGCGACACAGTCTATGTGAACATGTATGGCATGTGGTACTCGAGTGCCAACATAAAGGCGGCGATAGCAGGGGGCGAGACGTATATCTTCGCGGCGAATGGCGACGAGGGGTATGAGCAGCATCAGTACATCTACAAGATAGACAGCGTCAAGATATATCGTGACGCGGAGCGAAGGAGGTGTGTCTTGGACGAGACGCGGAGCGAGTATTACCAAAGCAGGTATGACGACATGAAGTTCTACACACGTGGCGGGAACTGGACAGAGACGGCAGAGACACAGAAGAGCGGTGACAGCAAGATAGAGTATCACACATATACGTTCCACATCACGGAACAGTTGTTAGGAGGGAGATGATGAGGGGGATTGCGAAGAGAGTAGCGGCGACACTGGTCATGGTGAGCGTCGCGATGGTGGCGAGAGCCTCGGAGGAGGTCTGGGACGTCATAGAGACGTCGAGGGGCGAGAAGGTAGAGTGCATAGTCGTCGAGGTCAAGATAGGCGAGAGCGTCCGGCTAAGGATGAAGGACGGGCAGGAGATGACGTTGCCGATGAGTGAGGTCAAGAGGATAGAGCCGCGGTCGGCGAGGGATGCCGAGGAGGAGGGTCAGCTGCGGCCAGTCAAGGAGCGGAAGTTCGTGAGGCACACAGGGATGAGCTTTGCCGTCGGTCCGGAGATGAGCGGAGCGGGAGGCTGCACGTACTTGGGAGTAGGGCTCCAGGTGGGGTACAGACCTATACCAGGTTTATTGTTGGGAGTCGGTGCCATGCCGTCGTCGATGGCTAGTGACATGAGTTGTGAGCCGTTCAGGTATGATAAGGAGTTTTTTGCGATGCCGGTATATGGGTTGTTGAAGTATGAGTTCATCAGGAAGACGACGTCGCCATACATCTCGACGAAGGTCGGGGCGATGATGATAGACGGGAGCTGGAAGCTGAAGGGCGATGATATCGAGAGCGGACTTTACCTCCAGGTGTCTGCGGGAGTCAGGATAGCCGTATGGAAGATAGCGATAAGTCCGTATGCAGGTGTCAACTATATCGGGATAGACGGCATCGCGGATCAGGGGCTCTTTGTAGATCGGCAGTATTTTGGCTCGATGGGTGTGATGATAGAGTTTTAGAAGAAAGGAGGAGACATGAAGAGGATATTATTGCTGATAGTGATAGTCGTCGGGCTGCTGACGGGGTGCAGGGACGACAAGTATGTAGAGGTCACGTACATGGCGGAGAACACGACAGACGTGGAGGTGACGCTACGAATCTCAGGGAAGAACATAGACAAGAGCGTGACAGTCGCGCCGCATGCGAAGGCGACGATCAGCAACGAGAAGGGCGTCAGGGGGTTATACATGATAACATATCTCTTTGACAGGGTCGAGGTCATAGTAGGCGGGGATATAGTGAACACGTTCAACTATCAGCAGAGGGAAGGATTCTTTGAGTTGAACAAGTGGGAGGACATGGCGGAGAGTTCTCATGCAGGCGGCGGATACGAGTGGGAGGATGTGTGCACGTATAGGATAACGGAGGAGGACATCAGAGAGTAGAATACATCAGAAATAACGACGAAGGGGAAGGCGGGCAGTACCGTCTTCCCCTTCGTCGTCTTGTATCGTGAGGATATTATTTCAGGAAGAGCTCGAGCTGAGAGGTCTCCTGCTGGAACTCGCTGGGCTTGAAGCCGTGGCCGGCTCCGGGGATGATATGAAGGCGAGCGTCCTTGTAGAGACGCTGTGCACGTCGGGAGTCGTCGAGGTGGACGATATTATCCTTGTCTCCCTGGACGATGAGGACCGGCTTCTTGAACTTGGCGATGATGTCGAAGGGCTTCATGTCGTGAATCTCCTCGAAGAAGCGGCGGCCCATCTTGACGTTCCAGAGAGTCGTGACCTCGGGGATGTCCGAGAGGCGGGGGTAGCGGGCTCGCCAGTTGTCGGGGATACAGAGAGCGGGGAAGACGAGGACGAGGCGGCTGACAGCGTCTGGCATCTGGGCAGCAGTCAGGGCAGAGACGAGGCCTCCCTGACTCTCGCCGATAAGGACGATGCGGTCTGGGTCGACATCGGGCTGAGCGCGGAAGTAGTTGACGATAGCACGGAGGTCGCTTTGCTCGTCGAGGATAGACATATTGAGAGTATTATTGTCTGAGCGGCTATTGACGGAGCCGCAAGGGAAGTCGAAGACGTAGCACTGGTAGCCGAGGCGGCCCATGACGTCGAAGTAAGCCCGGCCGAAGTGGTGAGTCCCGTTGAAGCCGTGGGCAATGATGGCTACAGGCTGACGGGAGGACTTGTCGGGAGAGGATGGGCGGAAGAGCTCGCCGAAGATCTGACGGTCGCCATTCATAATCCAGAGCGGACGGACATTCTTGAAGTCGATAAAGTTCTTGGCGGAGATAGACCAGCCGGAGTAGCCCTTAGCCTCTCCGCCGAGGAAAGTCTCAGCGCGGTCGACCTGCTTCTTGAGCTGCCAGTCGAGCCAGTCCGTCATGATACGGGCATAGTCTCCGCCGAAGCGTTCGCCATAGGTGCCGCCGTGACCAGAGGCGGGGTGATTAGCCCAGGCGACGGGGACGTGGCTGATACGTTCGTAGTCCTTGCGGGCATTCTGGAAAGCAACGTCGGACTCGCCGCCAGTCACATAGAGGGTAGGTGTGTGGAGGAGAGGCAGGGATGCACGGGAGGCGCCAGCCATCTCGATGTCGCCCATGCCAGCGTTCATGATGAGGCAGGTCGATAGACGAGGGTCGGCGGCATTGGCGAGGACCTGAGCGCCACCACAGGAGTGTCCGGCGGCAGCGACGCGGAGGGTGTCAACATTGTCGAAATAGTCGGAGCCGCGGGTGCGCGCCTGGCTGAAGATCCAGTCGAGGCCACGCTTGACCTCGGAGGACTGAGTATGCGTCTGCTTACGGCTGTCTCGGGAGTCCTGCATCTCGCCGATAGCGAGGACGACATAGCCGCGGGAGGCAATCTCGGTCAGCATACGTTCGTAGTCGATACTAGAGTCGAGGCAGGCGCCGTTGGCCCAGATGAGGATAGGCATAGCGCCGCAGCGGGCGTGGGCGTAGGTCATGTCCTTAGGGTGGTAGATGACGAAGTCTGGGAGTTCGGCGTCCTTGACGGCGATGGCCTTGAACAGACCGGAGCCGCCGTCGTCGACGAGTTTAGTCTTGAGGACCTCGGCGGAGGCGGATAGGGAGGATGCGAGGAGAGCGAGGGCGATAGTGAGGTGTTTCATAAAGATTTATTGATACAATTTTACAAAGATAGTCTTTTTTTTAGGGAACTTCTATAAATTGCTTTTTCTGCGTTGGCGTTGCCTTCATTCCTCACGCTCGGCAATAGGAGCAAGCTCCATTGCTCTCGCTTAATCGGAATGTTGTACTTCGGACTTTGAAATCCTCATGTAGCTTCGCTGACCTTTCTCACGTTGACTTCGTCTACTTTTCTCTCGCTCGGCAGATTTCAAGCAAGCTTGATCTGCTCTCGCTTAATCGAAAAGTTCAGCATAACGAGCAAGCTCGTTCTGCTCTCGCTTAATCGAAAGGTTTCCTTCAGTACACTCCGGTATTCAAAGCCTCGTACGCCTTGACTTCGCCTCATGTGCTCTCGCTCGGAAATAAGAGCAAGCTCCATTTCTCTCGCTTAATCGCACAAGTGAAAAATCTAATTTCTAGAATTCCCCTTTAGGAAAAGGTGGAAGGAAGACGGTGCTTTGAAGTTAACATAAGAGAGGAAAAGGCTAATACAGGGCTAACCCAATTAGGAATTAGGGATGAACAATTAGGAATTAGGGATGTGAGGGCGGTGTGCGTGTTAAGCCTCACACAGAGGGCACAGAGACACAGAGTTTTTCAGATCACAGAGGCGAGCTGACGCTCGCGGGGAGGACACAGAGAGTCGCCTAACGGCGGAGGGAGACACAGAGAGGTCGTGCGAGGCGGGAGGCTGAGATGAAAAGGGAAATTATGGAGTAAAAATACGTAGGAGATGGTGGGATAATGGAAAAAGTGTTTAATTTTGCTACAGCTAATGTGAGTGAAATGAGAAACCGAGAAGCTAAGAGAATGGTTTTGTGGGGTGGAAACACCGGAAAATCAGATGTTTACGATATGGATGTTGTCTCTGGCTACGGGCGAAAGGGCCTGTGGCATGGGGGAGGTTTGTCGTGCCGGATGGAGGCGTCGAGAGAGAAGACGAAGGAGAGGGAAGATAGCGGGAGAAGCGAACGAAGCAAATACATAATACACAAAAAGATGATAAAAGAATTATCAAAGAGATTTCGCAGGGCGATGGTAGTCGTAGGGCTGCTGTCGGCGGGCATGGGCGTCAGTGCGGGGACATTGACACCCGAGAAGAATGCGGAGGGGGCGTATCAGCTCTCGAGCGCGAGTGACTTGAGGTGGTTCGCGTACTACTGCAACGAGACCGACTTGACGGCGAGTGCAGTCTTGACGGCGGACATAGAGATGACTGGTAATTGGACACCTATCGGGTCGAGCTATAATGCGTCGTATGCTGGAACTTTTGACGGAGCTGGGCATACGATTTATGGGTTGTTTTATAATAAGCCCTCTGAGTCAGTTGTTGGTCTGTTTGGTTTCGTCGGACAGGGAGGAACAGTTAAGAACGTGACAGTAGAGAACTCGTCGTTCACTTGCGGTAGCTATGTCGGTGCGATAGCTGGATGTGCGAATGGCACGATCGAGAACTGCCATACTGGAACAAACACGACTGTCGAAGGGCAGAGTAAAGTCGGAGGAATCTGCGGGAGTCTTGGTGGGTCGATAGTAGGGAGCAGCAATGGAGCGAGCGTGACAGGAAAGAGTCATGTAGGAGGAATAGTAGGATACAATGATTATCAGATTTCTTGTTGCTATAACAAGGGCAAGCTGACAGGAAAGAGTGGAAATTACTCTGTCGGCGGAGTATGCGGTGAGAATTATGGGATGATCGCCACCTGCTATAATGTCGGGGAACTGGAAAGCGTCCAAGCTAAGTGCGTGATAGTAGGTTATAATGGATCTAATGGAAGCGTTTCCAACTGCTATTACCTCGGCACAGAAGAGACGGACGAAATAGACGGGACGACAGTCAAGAGCGAGTCAGAGTTCAAGAGTGGCGAGTTGTGCTATGAGCTAAACAGCCGATTCGGCAGTCCGGTATACTTCCAGACAGTAGGCGAAGGGTATCCGGCGCATAGCGGAGAGACAGTATATAGAGAGTGCACTACAGAGGGCTACAAGTACGTCAACGAGCTGAGCGGCACCGGACACATAGACGAGGACGAGGATGGGCACTGTGACTTATGTAAGGCAGCGTACAGAATCGAGAAGAAGGATGGCGCTTATATGATCAAGAGCGTGAGCGACCTGTATGACTTCGCATACGTCGTCAACGACCTTGGAGAGACGTCGGCGGTAGGAATTCTCTGCAACGACATAACAGTGAACGAGAACGTCCTCAAGGACGGGGCGCTGAACGGCGACGGCAGCACGCTGAGGGCATGGACGCCGATAGGCAAGAACGGCTTCAAGGGGTTGTTCTACGGACAGGGATATCACATCAGTGGGCTTTACGTGAATGATGCGGAGGCAGAGAACGTCGGACTCTTTGGCAACCTGACGGGCTGGATGGTGGTCGTCAGGGGAGTATGCCTGAAGGACACATATTTCCACGGGAAGAGCAACGTCGGCGGCATATCTGGCAATGGCAGTTCGATGCGTTGCGGGCAGAACATCTTTGCGGGCGTGCTCGTAGCCGAGGATGCTGAAGCGACAGTCTCTTACGCGGGAGGAACTAAGAGCTATTACGAGGCTGCGGAGAGCAACGAAGAAGGAGCCAAGACCGCAGAAGAGTTCAGGAGCGGCTACGTCTGCTACCTGATGAACGAGGGGGAGAAGCAGCCGATATATGGACAGACGATAGGCGAGGACGAGTATCCACATGCCGGGGGCAAGACAGTGTATAGGCAGTGCACGGCAGAGGGGTATGCGTATACGAATGCGGAGCTGGAGAACTATCACTATGACGGAGACGAGGACGGCGTATGCGACGTATGCGGAGCTTTCTGTGGAATAGAGGAGCCGGAGATAAAGGAAGGCGTATATCAGATCTCGAAGAGGAGCGAGCTGTACTGGTTTGCTAACTACGTCAACAGCAGCGATGCCAATGCGGAAGCAAAGGGAGCGATAGTAGCGGACATAGAGGTCAACGCCAACCTGATGGGCGAGGACGGCGAGATAGGCGAAGGGAAGTTTGTCTCGTGGGAGCCGATAGGTACAGAGTCGAGGCCGTTCAAGGGAACACTTGACGGACAGGGACACACGATAAGCGGGCTGTACATCTCGGCATCTAGCAAGAGCTACATGGGACTTGTCGGCAATGCAGAGGGAGCGGAGATAGAGAACCTGACGATAGAAGGTGCATATATGGCGGTCAATTGTTATTCGGGCATAGTATGCGGACAGCTTACGGGAGGCAAGATAGCAGGCTGCAAGACGAGCGGGAAGATAGTAGGCAATAGTGAGGTAGGCGGAATATGTGGTCAGGTATGTGGAGAGGTCGAGAT
Organism: Bacteroidales bacterium; assembly: GCA_017417385.1. GTDB lineage: Bacteria > Bacteroidota > Bacteroidia > Bacteroidales > Marinilabiliaceae > W3P20-009. The sequence continues at coordinate 28,973 of JAFPZF010000061.1, read as the reverse complement.
AGAGGACTGCGAGAGCGAGGCGGTAGTCTTAGCCATGAACTCTTTTAATGGAGGAATATGTGGAAAGACAGATAGCGGTTCGAAGACGGGGATAAGGAGATGTGTCAACAAGGGAAGAGTCGAAGCTACGTCTAATAGTTCTAATCAAATAGGAGGAATTTTGGGTGAAAGTTATGGAGAGACCACGATAGAGGACTGTCGTAACGAGGGGGATATAGAAGCGTCAGCACACTTCGTCGGAGGAATAGTCGGATATGGACAGGCGAAGGTTAGCAACTGCGTTAATACAGCGGCGGTGACAGCGGGAGCATACGTCGGAGGAATCGGAGGTTACCTGTATGACGGAGTCGTCGTTGAAAACTGCGAGAACGCAGGAAACATCACGGCGACAGAGGCGTCGTCATCGACGTTCGTGGGAGGAATCATCGGGAACCTCCAAGGAAGGGTAGAAGACTGCGTGAACAGAGGAAAGATTGTGTCGAGAGGAGAGTATGTGGGCGGCATCGTCGGCTATATGGTTGGTTCGGTCGTAGCATCGTCGGAGAACCATGGAGACATAGAAGCCAATCCGGGTCCTGGTAAAACGATTACCAGTGGATATGTCGGAGGTGTCTGTGGAGAAGTTGAGTACGGAAGCAAGGTTTTGAACTGTCACAACACAGGGAACATTGACGCTGAGGGATTCCAACATGCATATCTCGGAGGAATAGTCGGAGACGTTTCAAGTAGTACAGTGGTCAATAGCTACAACACGGGAGCGTTGTCGACAGACGGAGACTATTTTGGAGGAGGCTTTGGTCTGTCCGGATGGGCGACAATAGAGAACTGCTACAACGCAGGGAGCATGACGCACAGGCCGACAGAGGGTCGTGATTATAGTTTCATAAGGCTGTTTATCGGGCAAATAAATGGAGATATAAACTACAGGAACCTGCTGAGCATCGGTATAGATGGATTTGAGCATAACCAATATGAGGAGGAGAACATCTATGAAGTGTTGACTGCGGAGGAGTTTGCAGACGGCACGGCACTCGGTAAGCTGAGGGAGTATGAGAACGCGGAGCTAGGAACAGACGGCAAGATCTGGGGACAGATATACGGTCGTGACATGAGTCCGACGCACGTAGGAGTAGCAGGATATGCCATCAGATATGAGAACATAGAGGAGGACGACGCGAACGAGAACCCGGAGTATTACGTAGAGGGCGAGGGTCTGACACTCGTGCCGGCGGCAAGGGAAGGCTATGAGTTCAAGGGATGGTATCTTGACGAGGCGTTCGAGACAGAGGAGCAGACAGAGATATCGAGCGAAGCGAAGTCGCCGGTGACGCTGTATGCACAGTGGGAGGAAATCCCGACAGTCGTCACGACGATAGAGGCGAAGAAGGCAGAGGAAGCTAAGGAGGAGATATATACGATAGGCGGCGTGAAGGTCAGAGAGATGACGAGAGGAGTGTATGTAAGGAATGGGAGACTAGTGATAGTGAAGTAGAAGAATCGGATTTCTATAAATTGCTTTTTCTGCGTTGTACTTCTGACTTTGAAATCCTCATGTAGCTTCAGTACACTCCGGTATTCAAAGCCTCGTACGCCTTAAAAAATCTAATTTCTAGAAACCCTTTAAAGCAAAGTTAACGAGGGGACATCGTGAGACGGTGTTCCCTCTTTTCAATTAGGAATTAGAAATTAGGAATCGGAGTGTGTTTTATGCCTCACACAGAGGGCACAGAGACACAGTGTTTTTCAGATCACAGAGGCGAGCTGACGCTCGCGGGGAAGACACAGAGAGTCGCCTAACGGCGGGGGAGACACAGAGAGGTCGTGCGAGGCGGGAGCCTCGCTTTTAGCTTCGACGTAGGCAGGAGCCTACACCGAGCGGAGGGAGAGAAGTGTATGGAAGGTGAGGAGTAGAAGTGAGGCGGGAGAATATTTTGTTAAATCGGGAGAAAATATGTAAATTAGAGGTACGAACAGCTATTCAGGGAGGGCGGTGAAGGCAGTCCCATGGATGCGTAAACACACTTAAAGAAATATGAGAGGAATAGCAGCACTCTTGGCGGCGGCAATGGCGATGCCTGCGGCTGCGAAGGCAGTAGAGGAATGGCAGGACCCGCAGGTGAATGCCATAAACAGGATGGCGATGCACACGAGCTATGCCATAGACCCGGCGACGACACAGAGGATAGAGCTCGACGGAGACTGGAAATTCAAGGGGGTGGCGAATGCCACGGAGCGACCGACCGACTTCCAGAAGGCGGGGTATGACGACAGCGGGTGGAGGATGATGCCGGTGCCTGGGATGTGGGAGCTGAACGGATTTGGCGACCCGCAGTACGTCAACATCGGTTACGGATGGAGGGAGCAGTACAAGAGCGATCCGCCGACCGTCCCGACAGAGGGCAACAGAGTCGGGAGCTACAGGAGGACGTTTACAGTCACCAAGGAGCAGATCACCAAGGAGCTGACGCTGCACCTCGGCGGAGCGTCGTCTTGCGCATACGTCTGGGTGAACGGCAAGCTGGCAGGGTATACCGAGGACACGCACCTCGACAGCGAGTTTGACATCACGAAGCTCGTCAAGGTCGGTGAGAACCAGATAGCGATGCAGATCTTCAGATGGTGCGACGGGTCGTATCTCGAGGACCAGGACCTCTTCAGGTTTGGTGGAGTCCTCCGGTCGACATACGTAGCCGTACGTCCGAAGAGCCACATATATGACATACGGACAGAGGCGTCGCTCGAGGCAGGGAGCTTGACAAAGGGAAAGCTCGACGTCGTCCTAACAGGGGCAGCGTCGCAGAATGCGACCGTCACAGTCTGCAAGTTCGGCGGGAGAGACAGCGAGGGGAACATCATCCTCGGCGAGCAGGTCGCAAAGAAGCAGAACGTCGCGGGGAAGGCACATTTCGACATGACAGTCGAGAGCTGGAGCGCAGAGCAGCCGAGGCTGTACACCGTCGTCGTCGAGGCGGCGGGCGAGAGGCTGATGGCGAATGTCGGGTTCAGGAACGTAGAGATCAAGAATTCGCAGCTTCTCGTCAATGGTCAGCCCATACTCATCAAGGGTGCGGACAGGCACGAGATAGACCCCGACTATGGATTCTGCGTACCGTATAGCAGGATGGTGAGTGATGCGAAGCTGATGAAGAGGATGAACATCAATGCAGTCAGGACAAGCCACTATCCCGACGACCCGAGGTGGTATGACCTGTGTGACGAGATAGGACTGTACGTCGTCGCGGAGGCGAACGTCGAGAGCCACGGAATGGGTTATAAAGAGAAGACTCTGGCGAAGAACAAAGACTTTGCCCTCGCGCACATGGAGAGGAACCAGAGGAACGTCCAGCAGAACAGGAACCATGCGAGCGTCATCGTCTGGTCGATGGGCAACGAGGCGGGCTTCGGTGAGAACTTCGAGGCAGTGTACAAGTGGATCAAGGGCGAGGACAAGACCAGACCGGTCCAGTATGAGCAGGCGGGCGACAACGACTTCACGGACATCTTCTGCCCGATGTACTATCCGTATGACAGGTGCGAGAAGTATTGCCAGAACTCGCCGAAGCATCCGTTGATACAGTGCGAGTATGCGCATGCGATGGGCAACTCGATGGGCGGATTCAGGGAGTACTGGGAACTAATCAGGAAGTACCCCAACTATCAGGGTGGGTTCATCTGGGACTTCGTAGACCAGGGCCTCAGGACGACCGTCGGGAAGGGCGACTACCAGTATAAGAAGAGCAACAAGACAGAGGGCAAGGAGGGGAGAACCTTCTACTGCTACGGCGGCGACTTCAACACGAGCGACGCCAGCGACAACAACTTCTGCGACAACGGCCTCGTCAATCCAGACAGGAGACTCAACCCGCATGCTTACGAGGTAGTGTACCACTATCAGAACATCTGGACAGAGGCTAAAGATGTTGCGAAGGGGGTGGTGACAGTCAAGAATGAAAACTTCTTCGCAGACCTCGGGAACTACAGGATGAAGTGGACAGTAGTGGCAGACGGCGAGGCGATAGTCAGTGGAGGAGTCGAGAGCCTCGGCATAGAGCCACAGCAGAGCAAAGACATAGCACTCGGCTATACAGAGAGCGACATCAAGGCAGCGAGGGGCGAGGTGTTCCTCAACATCGAGTACAGCCTGAAGAGGTCGACAGAGGCGCTCGAGGCGGGTCACGTAGCGGCGAGGCAGCAGATAAAGATAGCAGACAACCCGAAGGCAGAAGTCAAGAAGGCGGTCAAGGAAGCCATCAGCGTGAAGGAAGACGGAGTCAAGGACGTAGTGAAGGGCGAGACCTTCTCGGTAGTCTTTGACAGGAAGACAGGCTGCCTCAAGGACTACACAGTGAAGGGCGTCAAGATGTTCGAGGAGGGAGCTGAGCTGAGGCCGAGCTTCTGGAGGGCAGTGACCGACAACGACATGGGAGCCGGGATGCAGAAGCACCTGAGGGACTGGCATGATGCAAAGATGAAAGTCATCTCGAGCGGATGCGTAGTAGACCCGAAGGCTAACAAGGCAGTCATCAACACAGAGATAGAGGTCAGCGGCAGCGAGAGCGGCAAGAAGCTCGGGACGATGAACGCGACGTATAGCATAGAGGGAGACGGTGAGATAGCAGTGCGGTACGTCATGAAGGTCGAGGAAGAGGCGCCGGAGATGCTCAGGTATGGCATGAGGGTCGAGATGCCGGAGACCATGGACGTAGCGAAGTTCTATGGCAGAGGACCTAACGAGAACTATGACGACAGGAAGGACAACACGTTCGTCGGGGTGTATAGCCTGACGGCGAGCGAGATGTTCTATCCGTATCTCCGTCCGCAGGAGAACGGCGCGAGGGCTGACATCAGGTGGTGGAGGCAGACCGACAGGGCAGGTCGAGGCATCGAGATAGCCATGGAGGACGAGCCGTTCATGGCAACGGCGCTGAAGCACAGCATGGAGCAACTCGATGAGGGGCTCGAGAAGAAGCAGAGACATTCGGAGCTGCTCGACGAGGAGAAGTTCGTCAGCCTGAGCATCGACAAGTGCCAGATGGGGCTCGGGTGCCAGAACAGCTGGGGTGCGTGGCCGCTGCCGCAGTACAGGCTGAAGAACAAGAAGGAGAATGGGGAGCTGAGGTTTGGAGTCAGGATAAGGCCGGCGAGGTAGATTCTTTTTAATTGAATGATAATAGGAACAGCCGCTCGACAGGGGAGATCTGTCGGGCGGCTGTGTTGGGTTATTGGTGGGGGAGGAGGGGAAAATAAGAGATTATCGTCGGCGGGAGGAGAGGGAGTCGATGAAGGTGACGCGGCCGGTAGGTTCGAGGTCCTCGTGACATTCTTTGTAGTTGCGCTCGGAGATGAGGACCCAGAGGACGGAGCTACGCCGGACGTGGTCGGAGTGGGGGGTAGAGGCGTAGCCGTCGGTCATGATGATAAGGCCGTCGTATTCAGGGTGAGACTCGAAGAAGTCAAAGACGATCTGGAAGTTTGTGCCGCCACGGCCGCAGACAGTCATTTCCGCCTTAGCCTTGCGGAGAGGGACGACGGGACCGAGGTCGGAGTCGAACGTCATAGTGTCGATACGTTCGATCCCGTAGCGAAAGAAGCGGTTGATGATAGAATAGAAGTCGGCGATGCTACGGCTTGTCACGCTGGCACTGACGTCGACGGCGACGAGGAGGCGAGACTGGAGCTGGTAGAGACTCCCCATATTAGTGAAGCCAGTGCGCCTATTGGGCCTCATACGAGTCAGTCTTCGGCGCGAGCAGATGATGCTGGCGCGGAAGCCGGCGAGCGCCTTACGGTAGTCGATACGGGCTGCGGTAGAGGCGATGATATGCTCGACGAGGCGACCGGGGATACTGCCCCAGCTCTTGACATCGCGAATGATGTCGTTGATTTTCTGGGCGAGGAACTCGTTCTCCTCCCAGAGGGCGGCCTTAGAGTTCGCCTTTTCTCTTTGGAACGGTGAGTCGGAAGGGTAGGGGCTGTCTTGAGGAGAGGAATAGGGAGTGCTGGAGCTCTTGACGTCCTGACCGGTCAGAGGTTTCCCCATAGAGTCGGAGTCCTTCTTGTCGGAGTCAGAGCCATCGGTGTCGCTTGAGCCGTCGGGTTTAGCATCGCCGGTGCGAGAGTTGTCGGCGTCTCCGTCGGCATCGTCAGAAGGATCGTTGGTTGACTTCTTGTTGCCGGCGCTGTTGTGGGAGTCGTTGCCGTCGTATGTAGAGCTCTTGTCGTCGGAGTCCTGGTCGTCATTGCCAGACTTTGAGGAGTCGGAGCCGGAGTTGCCACCGGCTGCTGGGAGGGGAGTCGGGACGTCGGGACTCATGCCATCCAGGTCGACAGAGGGCGTGATATCACGGAGGGCGGCGACATAGTGCTCGAATGACTCGCCCTTAGGGAGGTCGTAGTCCTCGGGGCGTTCGAGAGAGAGCTCGCGCGGGGAGTATTCAGAGGAGAGGACGAGGTCGCTAGCAGTAGCGCGCATGAAGGCAGGGGCGTCTGGCTGACGGGAGTAGGGGTGCTTGAGCAGGATGCGGATAGCCTCGAAGCGGAAGGACTCCTCGAGGAGAGTATTGGAGAAGGAGTCGAGGACAGAGGGGTTGTACTCAATCCTACCCTGGCCGGCTCGGATAGGAGTCGGGAGGTTTGGGACTGGGGAGACGTCGTGGGAGCAGAGTACGGAGAAGAGAGCTGGCTCCGAGAGGAACCATTTGTCGTAGACCGCCTTTCGTATTCTTTCGTCGGTAGACATATCGTCGTTAGCCAATATTGTCGATATTGTTGAGGAGTTTCCTATAGACAGAAGGGACCTTGCTTGCAATGAAAGCTATAGCATGGTTGTAGGAGCCTTCGGCGATGATGTTGGTGAAGTGTGCGATAGCCTCCTTCTTCTTAGACTTCTCGAGGAGGGCGATATAGGCTTTGAGGTTTTCGGCGGCGGTAGGCTGCTGCTCCTTAGTCAGGGTCGATTCGGCGAAGCGGAAGATACCCTCGTTGAGGGCTGCGAGTTCGTGAGTCTGCAGTTTGGAGACCTTCGTCTTCACGATGTCGAAGTCGAGGAGGACGTCCTTGGCTGAGACAGAGTCCTTGGCGGCGACGAAGGAGAGGAAGCGGGAGGCTGCGTTGACACCCACGACGCCGGCGAGGAGCTTAGCGTGAGACTTGTCGAGCGCCTTGATATTCGCGATGATGTCGCTGACCTTTTTCCAAGCGCGACGGTCGGGGAACTTATCGAGTCCCGAGTCGATCTGGACGCGGTCGATAGAGAGACCGTCGAGGAAGTCAGGGTTTTCGGAAATGAAGCCCGTCACGCGTTCGTCGACCTTAGACTTCTCAGCCCAGAGGAGCCATTCCTGAACCGTCGGGTGGAAGCCGTAGACGTTGAAGCGAGAGACGAGAGCCGGGTCGAGGTCAGTCAGCTGGTATTCATCGCCGTCGTTGACAGCGGAGATGATACGGCTGCCGGCTGGGAGGTCGCGACCGGCGAGACGGCGGTTGAGGGCGAGGTCCATGATAGTCTGTAGGACCTCTGGGCGTGCGCGGTTGAGCTCGTCGAGGAAGAGGACGATAGGCTTGCCGTCGGTCGGGAACCAGTAGGGAGGCATAAAGACCGTCTTGCCTGACTTCTCGTCCTTGTTAGGAAGTCCGATAAGGTCGCCAGGGTCGCTCATCTGACCGAGGAAGAAGGCGATGACCTTCATACCTTTAGACTCGTAGTAGGCGCGAAGGATTTCAGACTTACCGATGCCGTGCTTACCGACGAGCATCACATTTTGTTCGGCAGGGGTAGCGTCGAGGATGGTGGTGAGTTCGGAGGTGGAGATGTTGATCATAGAAAAGGAATGAAGTGAACGTCTTGAAAAATCTAATTTCTAGAACACCACTAGAGATTTAAGTTGTAAAATGGACAGGCAACAGAAGCTGCCTGTCCAGATATGATAAAATAGAAAGAGTCGGATTAGAGCGACTCGAGCATACGCTTCATGACGACCTGAGCGGAGACGACGCGGTTGGCAGCCTCTGGGATGACGAGACTGTTAGGACTGTCGATAACCTCGTCGGAGACGATCATGTTGCGTCTGACGGGCAGGCAGTGCATAAACTTAGCGTTGTTGGTCCAGCTCATGTGCTCGGCGTCGACAGTCCAGCTGCGGTCCTTGGAGAGGATCTTGCCGTACTGCTCGAAGGAAGACCAGTTCTTGGCGTAGATAAAGTCAGCGCCCTCGAAGGCCTTACGCTGGTCGCGCTCGAGGTGGGCGCCCTGCATGATATCCGGTGCGAGGTCGTAGCCTTCCGGACAGGTGATGACGAAGTCGACGTCGGCAGCCTTCATCCACTCGGCGAACGAGTTAGGCACAGCCTGCGGGAGAGCCTTAGGATGAGGAGCCCAGCTGAGGACCACCTTAGGGCGAGCGACCGTCTTGTGTTCCTCGATCGTGATAAGGTCCGCGAAGGCCTGGCACGGGTGGCGCGTAGCGCTCTCGAGGCTGATGACAGGTCGGCCGGAGTACTGGATAAACTGGTTGAGGATCGTCTCCTGGTAGTCGAAGTCTCGGCTCTCGAAGCGGGCGAAGGAGCGTACACCGATGATGTCGCAGTAGCTGCCGATGACCGGGATAGCCTCGCGGAGGTGCTCACTCTTGTCGCCGTCCATGACGACGCCCATCTCAGTCTCAAGCTTCCAGCTGTCCTCGTTGATATTGAGGACCATAGTGTTCATACCGAGGTTCTGAGCAGCCTTCTGGGAGCTCAGACGGGTACGTAGGCTAGAGTTGAAGAAGACGAGGATTATAGTCTTGTTGCGTCCGAGGTCTTGCCAAGCGAAAGGCGTCTTCTTCACTTGCTGAGCCTCAGCGAGGGCGGCCTTGAGGTCGCCGATGTCGTCGACAGTCAAAAATCTTTTCATAACGATTATAGGTAATCTACGATTTCTCGCAGTCTGTTGCTATTAGAGCCCTTGATGAGGATAGAGGAGTCGGAGAAGGAGTCGGCGAGAGGGATGATGTCCTTGACGTCGTCGACGTATTCGAAGTCGGGGAAGTCAGCCTTCAGATTGGCGAACTCGGGGCCGACGAGGATGGCGCGCTTGATGTCGGCAGAGGCGAGGCGGGAGAGGATGTCTCGATGAGAGGAGACCGACTCGGAGCCCAGTTCCTTCATGCTGCCGAGGATTACGGCGCGATTAGTAAAGTTAGAATTGAGGAAGCTGTCGAGGGCGGCGTTCATGCTCGTCGGGTTGGCGTTGTAGGCGTCGACGATGAGCTTGTTGCCGCGGGGGGAGTTGACGAGCTGACTACGGCCATTGCTAGGGATGTAGCTCTCGACAGCCGGGATAGAACGGTCATAGAAGATGCCGTACCACCTGCCGACGGCGATAGCAGCCAAGACGTTGAGGAGGTTGTATTCGCCGACGAGATGAGTGTATATGCGTGTGAAGTCCATCTGGACATCGAGGAAGCCGTCCTTATTGATAACGGCACGTCCCTCGACGTTGCCACGGCCGTCGATAAAACCAGTGTAGCAGTTGTAGCGGATGACCTTGAAGTAGTCTCCGATGAGATCGGTGAGAATCTTATTCTTGCCGTCGATCATAATCTCGCCGTCGTGCTCCATGAGGTAGTTGTAGAGCTCCGCCTTGGTCTTGACGACGCCCTCGAAGGAGCCGAAGCCCTCGATATGAGCGTGACCGATATTCGTGATAAGACCGATGGTCGGCTGGGCGATCTCGCAGAGAGCCTTGATCTCGCCGGGGTGGTTGGCACCCATCTCGACGATAAGGTACTCCGTCTCGAGCGGTGCGGAGAGGATAGTCAGAGGGACGCCGATATGGTTGTTGTGGTTACCCTCTGTGGCGACCGTACGGTACTTCTTCCTCATGACGGCGGCGGTAAGCTCCTTCGTCGTCGTCTTGCCGTTGGTGCCGGTGATAGCGAGGACGTCGCATTTCAGGTTGGCACGGTGGATCTTGGCGAGCTCCTTGAGTGCGACGAGCGTATCGTCGACGACAGTAGCGCGCGGGTCGTTGTTGTACTTGTGGTTAGTCGTGACGACGTGGAGGGCGCCCTTGTCGAGTGCCTGGTCGATAAAGTCGTTGGCGTCGAAGCGTTCGCCACGGAGGGCGAAGAACACCTTGCCGGAGAGGTCTTCACGCGAGTCGGTGGAGACGCCCTTGCTATTCTTGAATATCTCGTAAAGTTCTTGCATGATGACAACTTGATTGCCTAATGCAAAAGTACGAAAGATTTGAGAAGGGGGAGGCATAAAGGGAGAGAATTATTAGCAGGGGGCAGTCAGGGCTAATCTGAGGCTATGATTTCGGTGAATAGAGGAGATGGGAGAGAAACAATGGAGAAGGAAGGATGGAGGAACTACCAGACACGGAGGATTTCAGTGTTCCATCCGCGGAAGACGATGACGGACTTGGAGAGGGACCAGCCGCGGGAGGCGGCGAGGGCGGCGAGGTTGTGGTCGGCGGCGTAGCGCTCAGCCTGCTGCTCGGCGGTGGTGGCGAGTGACTTGACCTCGGCATCGGTGGCGGAAGGCTTGCAGTATTTGAGCTCGACGATGAGGGCGTGACGGTTGTAGCCCTGGGGTTCGAGGAAGATGTCGGCGAAGCCGTGGGAGAGCTCGTACTCCGTGTGGGCGAGGAAGCCAGTGTTTGAGCAGAGGTAGGTCAGCATGAAGCCCTTGACGAAGGATTCGCCCTCGGGACCGAAGTCTCGGACGGAGCTGTTGTCGGTGATGAGACCCGAGACGTATTCGAGGAAGGGCTGCCACTGTGCACGGCGGACGCAGGCGCGCCACAGCTCGTTGAGGTGGTCGATGTCCGGTCGCCACTGGATCGTGTCGGCGTAGCAGGTCTTCATGTAGGTCAGGAACTGGTATCGGACGACCTCGTTTGGCACAGCCATGACAGGGTAGTTTTCTGCGTCGCGTCCCCAGGTGAGAAGTCCCATGTAGTAGAGGAGGCTGGGGACGTTCTCGGCGACGCCGAGGTTGGCGAGGGAGAACTCTGGGATGAGGTCGTAGTCGGCGTAGCCGTCGTTGATGATACGCTGTATGATCTTGCTCTTCTGACCGAAGCGGCTCTCGAAGCGGATGAGCATCTGCATCTTGTTGTAGTCTGTCGAGACGTTGCGGTCGATGATATCCTTGGGGATGACGCCACCCTTTTCAATATAGATGTTGAGGAAGTAGAGCGTCATGTCCGAGTTGAACATACGTTCGTCGTCGAGGTTGTCCTCGGTAAAGCAGTAGTTGTCGTAGTAAGGGCGGATGACATCGAGGAGTTCGTCGACGGAGTGGTGGAAGACTCCAGTCTGCTCCATGTAGTAGGAGAACAATGTTCGGACCTCGGACTCGGAGAAGCCGATGGCGGAGTGGAGGGCTGGGCGTAGCGAGTAGTTGATGCCGATGTTGAAGCCGCTGGTGACGTCGGAGAGGCAGAGAGGGCTGACGCCCGTCATGAAGATGCGGTCGACGGCGGCGTCGTTGTCTGTCGTGCCAGCCTTGAGGATGTTGAAGAAGAGACGGAAGAATCCGTCGCCATGAGTCATACGAGCGTAGCCATCCTCATCGTAGGAGAGGATGGTGTTGGCGAAGTTGTCGTACTCGTCGATCATGACGTAGGCACGTTGGTGGGCCTCGGCGATGACGATGAAGAGCTGGTCTAACATGTCGTTGGACTTACCCTTATACTCAAGGACACGGCTGAGAGCATCGGGACGGAGAAGAGCCTGATATTTAACGACAAAACTCTCTATTGTCCGACAGACGAGTCCATTAAATGCTTCCTGAACCTCTTCCTTTTGGGGGTCTATAGCAGAGAAGTTGAATTTGAGGATGAGGTATTTGTTGTGGTCCTTAGTCGGGTTCTTGCCGACGGCGAGGTCTGAGAAGTAGGTGTCGAAGTTGTCGGCTTCGAGGATGTCGTAGTAAGTAGCCATCATGTTGAGGAAGAGACTCTTGCCGAAGCGGCGAGGGCGGAGGAGGAAGACGTAGCGGTCTTTCTCGATGTAGGGGATAGCCCATGAATGGTCGACGAAGTAGTAGTCGTCTGAGCGGACGAGCTTGAAGTCGGTTATGCCGTATGGAATGTTCTTCATGATGGGCGTATTTGCTTTTGAGTGCAAATATAATGGATTTTGGGAGAGGGTGGATAAAAGAAGTGTCGCCCACGGTGTTGTGGACGACACTCATATAGCTTGTCATACTCGGTTTTTCTTCTCAATTGCGGTGGCGAGCGTTCCTGGTGATAATCTTAGCAGTGTTGACGCCATCGGACTCGAGGACGAGGCTAGCCCAGATGAAGGGGCCGAGAGCCTTGAAGTCGTTGTCCTTGACCTTTTCAGAGATATAGTATTCGAAGGAGCCGTCGCGGCGACGGTTCTCCTTAGCCTTGGCGGTGGACTTGACGAGACGGAGGGCCTTCTCTATTTCAGGGCTAATGCCCGGGCCGAGGCCGGCGACCGTGCAGCCGTCCGTGATACTGATAGAGCCGTCGGGTTCGATGACGATAAAGTTCTTGACGAGGGAGTCGTAGACCTTGCGACCGATCTTAGCGTATTTCTTAGGCAGGTAGCCCTTGTCGGCAGCCTTGAGGAGGGAGTAGGCGAACATAGCCGTCGAGCTCGACTCCAGGTAGTTACCGTCTCGGTCTGGGCAGTCCATGACCTGATGCCAGACACCGCTGCGCTTGTCGCGGAAGTCGAGAGTAGGATCCACAATCTTCTGGAGGAGGGCCTTGATACGGGCGTGGGAGGGGTGGGAGGCAGGGATAGCGTCGAGGAGTTCGACGAGGGCCATCATATACCAGCCTTGAGCTCGGGACCAGCAGTGCTGACTCTGCCCGGACACCTTGTCGGCCCAGAACATCAGACGCGTCTCGTCGTAGGCGTGGCGGCAGAGGCCAGTCTTGGGGTCGAGAGTGCGGGCGTAGGTACGTTCCACCTGATGTGCGGCGTCGGTCCAGATAGAGTCAGTCTGAGCCTGGGAACGGTAGAGCGGGGCGGCGTAGGCGCGGAAGGGGAGCCCCATGAAGATCCCGTCCAGCCAGACCTGATAGGCATAGATAGCCTTGTGCCAGTAGACGCTGTCGGCGACAGAGCGAGGCTGCTCGTCGAGCTGGCGGAGCATAGTCAGGATAGCAGCCTTGACGCCATCGGAGGGAAAGTGCTGCTGATACTTGACGACGAAATGACCCGAGCGGACATTGTCGATATTGTAGTCGAGGAGACTGTAGCGTGCGATAGTCCCATCGGGGGCGATCATAGTGTCGACATACATCTTGAGGTAGTCGTGGAGGTCGTCTCCGCCATAGACAGCCCAGGTGTCGAGGATACTCTCGAGGGAGAGGCCACGGTCGTAGCTCCAGCGGACACGTGCGCCAGCCTCTGGGCGAGCGGGGTTCGGGATGCGCTTGATCTCGGAGGTAGCCATCCAGACGCTTGCAGAGGACTGCCTAATCGAGGGCGACTGGGCGAAGGTCAGCGAGGGGATGATAGAAAGAGCCGCCAAAAGGGCGTTGAAGATGTAAGGGGTTTTCATTGTTGTGATTGTTTATTTAGAAAGGATGTCGTTGATGACGAGGTTGGCGAGGAAGAGTCCGAAGACGCCCGTCACGTGGGCGATAGAGCCGTTGGCGCCGTCGGGTGATTCCACCTTGTTTTCACCCTGCTCGGGGCTGAAGACACAGAGGAAACCCTTGGAGGGGGCGGTCTTCTCGCGCTTGAACTTCTTGCGGAGCGCGCGGGCGAGAGGGCAGCCGTTGACCTTCCAGAAGTCGGCAACCTGAACTTGCGTCGAGTCCAGCTTGCGGGCTGCGCCCATCGAGGAGAAGAGCGTCGGGCCTCCCTCCATATCGGCGACGCGGCGGATAAGGTCCGCCTTGTCGGAGAGGGAGTCGATAGCGTCGATGACGTAGTCGTAGGAGGGCAGGTCGAAGGAGTCGGCGTCCTCAGCGGAGTAGCGTCGGGAGAGGGCCGTCACGCTGCAGGTCGGGGCTACGTCGGCGAGGCGAGCCTTCAGGACCTGAGCCTTAGGTGAGCCGATAGCGCTGACGCTGGCGACGAGCTGACGGTTGAGGTTGGAGGGGGCGACGTCGTCCATATCCACGATAGTGAGGTGGCCGATGCCCGTACGGGCGAGCGCCTCGACAGCCCAGGAGCCCACGCCGCCCACTCCGAAGACGATGACGCGGGCAGATTGGAGTCGTGAGAGGCCGTCGTCGCCGACGAGGAGCCTAGTCCTTTCGAGAGCTTCGATCATTGGCGTCAGCAGTTTTTGCCCTTAGCGCCCATCTTGCGCATGTCGCGGCTGATACGCATAGCGCAGAAGTTAGGACCGCACATCGTGCAGTACTCGCCATCCTGATGGCCGCCAGCCTTGAAGAATTCGAGGGCGCGCTCCGGGTCGAGGCTGAGGTTGAACTGATCCTTCCAGCGAAACTCGAAGCGAGCGCGGCTCAGCTCGTCGTCGCGAACCGTTGCGCCCGGGTGCCCCTTGGCGATGTCGGCGGCGTGGGCAGCGATCTTGTAGGTCACGACGCCCGTTCGGACATCCTCCTTGTTAGGCAGACCGAGATGTTCCTTAGGCGTCACGTAGCAGAGCATAGCCGTCCCGAGCCAGCCAATCTGAGCGGCGCCGATAGCGCTCGTGATATGGTCGTAGGCAGGGGCGATGTCAGTCACCAGCGGGCCGAGAGTATAGAAAGGAGCCTCGTGGCATTTCTCAATCTGACGCTCCATATTCTCGCGAATCTTGTGCATAGGTACGTGACCCGGTCCCTCGATGAAGGCCTGGACATTCTTAGCCCAGGCGCGGGTGACCAATTCGCCCATCGTATCGAGTTCGGCAAACTGCGCGGCGTCGTTAGCGTCGTGAGTACAGCCCGGACGGAGACCGTCGCCGAGGCTGATAGCGACGTCGTACTGAGCGCAGATGTCGCAAATCTCGTCGAAGTGCTCGTAGAGGAAGCTCTCCTTCTGGTGCACACGGCACCATGTCGAGATGATAGAGCCGCCACGGGAGACCATGCCCGTCAGACGGTCGTCGGCGAGGTGGACATTGGCGAGACGTATGCCGCAGTGGATAGTGAAGTAGTCGACGCCCTGCTCACACTGTTCGATGAGCGTGTCGCGGAAGAGTTCCCACGTCAGGTCCTCCGCCTTGCCGTTGACCTTTTCCATAGCCTGGTACATCGGGACAGTCCCGACGGGGACAGGGCAGTTGCGGACGATCCATTCGCGAGTCTCGTGGATGTTCTCGCCAGTCGAGAGGTCCATGAGAGTGTCGCCGCCCCACTTGCAGCTCCAGACAGCCTTTTCGACCTCCTCGTCGATGCTGCTAGTCGTCGCCGAGTTGCCGATATTAGTATTTATCTTGACGAGGAAGTTGCGCCCGATGATCATAGGCTCCGCCTCCGGGTGGTTGATATTAGCCGGTATTACGGCGCGACCTGCGGCGACCTCCTGTCGGACGAACTCGGGGGTGATATACGTCTTGATGCCACGGGCCTCGCAGTCGAGGTTCTCGCGGATGGCGACATACTCCATCTCGGGCGTTATGATACCCTGCTTAGCGTAGTACATCTGACCCACGTGGCAGCCGTCCTTAGCGCGGAGAGGAAGTCGGATATGCTCGAAGCGGAGGGCGTCAAGGGACTTGTCGGCAGCCCTCATGCGACCGTATTCGCTAGTCAGTTGAGGAAGACGTTCGACGCCACCACGGTCGAGGATCCATTTCTCGCGGAGGCGCGGGAGACCCTTGTGGAGGTCGACTTGCACATTCGGGTCGGAGAAAGGACCGCTTGTATCGTAGATCATGACGGAGCCGTTGTCGCGATGGTGCTCAGTGCCGTCGGGGTCGATGGTCACAGTAGGGGTGAGCTTTACGCTACGCATAGCGACGCGGACATCCGGGTGGATAGTGCCGTTTATATACACTTTCGTGCTGTTGGGGAAGGAGATTTTGGTTGTCTGCTCCATGTAAGTTTGATGAATAACGGAAATTCCTATAAATTGCTTTTTCTGCGTTGCACTTCGGTCGTTGAAATCCTCATGTACTCCAGTACACTCCGGTGTTCAACGCCTTGTGCGCCTTGAAAAATCTAATTTCTAGAAATTTCCCAATGTAAATTAGAGGGGTGCAAAGGTACGGAGTAGGCTACGAAACGCAATCCCTTCGGCAGCATTATCTGCATCAGGTTGTATGGGTATAATCTCAGCCGCTGGATGAAGTCTTTGCAGCACCCCGATAGTTTGCAAAGACAAAGGTAAGTAAAATTTTCGAGAAGAGAGGGGATGTGCAATTAGCAATTAGCAATGAGTAATTAGGAATTAGGAATTGGGAATGAGGAGTGGTTGACGGGGTGGTAGAAATACGGATAAGCGCTAATACAGGGCTAATGCAAATAGGAATGTGCAATTAGTAATGAGGAATTGTGTCGGAGTCGTAGGAGGGTGTTTTTTAGCCTCACACAGAGGGCACGGAGGACACAGAGGGGCGAGCTGACGCTCGCGGGAGAGGACACAGAGAGGGCGGAGCAATTAGCAATTAGCAATGAGCAATGAGGAATTAGGAATTGGGAGTTGTCGGAGTTGTCGGAGTTGTTGGAGTCGTCGGAATCGTCGGAGGGGTCGGGGGAGTACGGGTGTATTTTAGTCTCACACAGAGGGCACAGAGGCACAGAGGGCGGAATGGACACAGAGGGCGAGCTGACGCTCGCGGGAGGGCACAGAGAAGGGGGAGAGGGCACGGAGGGGTCGGAATTGTCGGAGTTGTTGGAGTCGTCGAAATCGTCGGAGGGGTCGGGGGAGCACGGGTGTATTTTAGTCTCACACAGAGGGCACAGAGGCACAGAGGGCGAGCTGGCGCTCGCTAGGAGGGCACAGAGAAGGGGTAAGAGGGCACGGAGGACACAGAGGGACGAGCTGACACTCGCGGGAGAGGACACAGAGGTCGCCTGCGGCGGATGAGGGAGCACAGAGAGATTATGCAAGGCGGGAGTATATCTATTAGCACGACGTAGGCGGGAGCCTACGCCGAAGAAAGGTTCCAGGGCGGAAGTGGAATTTGAAGGGGAGGGCAACGGAGGTCGGAGTCTTCGGAGAGGTCGGAGGAAAGGACTAGTGTTAGATGGAAGGTGTTGTAATAAGTTTAGTATCAATGGAGTAGTGGTGGTACGCAATAAAAATGGGGGGAGAGCGTTATATAGGGAAACGAAAGACAATGAGCGAAGAGAAAATGACATGGAAAGAGACGTTCGCGATGGTAGTCGTGATAGTGTCTGCCGTGGCGCTTACGGGGGCGTTCTGGTATTTTTTGAATAATGTACCTGGCTGGGTGGGGTTCCTCACGTTACTTGTATTCTATGGAGTAGGAGGATATGGAATGATGATAACAATCCCTCGAGCAGTCTCGGAACGGAATGACCCTAATAGTCCTTTCTATGATGCGCCGCCAACGGAGGAGGAGATTGCTGAGATGGAGAAGGGGAAGAAGGGGACGAAGGGGAAGAAGTGGGAGAAGTGGGAAGAGGGGAGAGATAGGAAAAAGGGGGATGAAGTGGGAAGAGGGGAGAGATAGGGAAGAAGGGAGATGGTAGCGTCTTTCGGCAAAGAGAAAGGAAAAACTAACATAACAACCGATTTAAAATATATTCTTATGTGGTTGACAATTTTTCTTCTGATAGTTTTCTTGGCCCCGATGGTCATTTTTTATCTTGCCTTTTCCCAGGGCGGTGTGTTCCCTTTCATGCCGCTTCCGTTTGAGAATTTCAAGGCGATGACGGAGAAGGAGAGGGGCACGTATTGGCATTCGATGGCGTATAGTGAGGCGTACAAGATGGATGTGGACATTGACAAGTATGCGAAGTGGAACATTGACAAGCAGCTCCGGCGGTGGGAAGTGACGTTTGAGGAGGTGAAGTATTACTTGCCGAAGAAGGACCGAGAGGAGTATTATCGGCTGGTAGCGCGAGCGGAGTCGGAAGGGTGGCTTGAACTGCCAACCATGATACAGGTTTAATCTACAATTAGCAATTAGCAATTGGGAATAAGGTCGGAGGGGTCGGTGGGGGTATTTTAGCGTCACACATAGTGCACGGAGGCCACAGAGGGTCGCCGAGCGGCGGAGAGGTGGGAAGAGTAGTTGTAGATAGAGGTTTGGACGGGAAAGGGGAAAGATATATCTTTGGTCATGTTTCAGATTGCTTGGATATTAGGTTATATACTTGTCTCGTTCCCGACAGATGCGAATGAGGGTAGGCTTCATATCCATGTGTATCGGCATAAGCGAAGTAATGATTGTCTTGCCAAGATTTGGCTGGAGTCCAATGGAAGTATGAGCGTAGAAGTGGTGCAACCTTCCTTGTTGACAACTAAAGAGGAGGCGGCATTGAAGAGCAAAATAGAGGAGAACTGGGACGACATTATGGATAATCTCCGTAGGTCTCTTAGTGGTGTTAAGTCAGAAATTCTAAAAATCAAGTAGGTATGTGTAAATATCAAACGGACATCTGTATCTCAAAGATAGATTTCAGCCACAAGGGGTTGATGGAGATACATTTTAAGGGCTTCAATACGATCAGTCTGCCGGTGAGTCTATTTCCGGAAATCAAGAAGCTATCTCTTTCGGAGCGAAAGAAATGGATGGTTTTTGATGGGCAGTTTTTTTCATTTGAGGACCTAAGTACAGTCTATTCCATCAAGGATTTGTTATCGGCATACGAGCATGTCTTGGTGGCCAAGCAGAAAGAAGTTACGTCTGTGATAAGTACATTGCAGGTTTAACATCATATTATCGCGAGACGGAAATATTGCCTGGGGAGAAATCTCTGGGCAATTTTTTTAGGACCTAATCAATTAGCAATGAGGGAATGGGGGAAGAAGGGGAGAAGGGAAGAAGGAGGAAATATTGTAAATTTGTGGGTGTATAGATGTCTGGTCGGGTGAGCAGGGCGGAAGGAGATTTTTAGAGCTGGGGCAATAAAAGGTGGGTATAGACGTTAGGAGGGTGTACTTAACCACGGACAGTCATGGATATAACAGAGATAAGCAAGATACTATCACAGCCGACGGGGAACCTGCTAAGCAAGGAGGCGGGAGTGTATAAGGGGCAGTGGACCTTCTACGCGCTGATATACGGTGTGCGCGCCGTGTATAACGCCTACGTGCAGAAGCAGATAGACATCGACAGGTTTAAGACTTTGGCGTTGCCGATACTCAGCAGGATAATGGAGGAGCCGGCAGTCGCCTTCGACACGAGATATTGGGGGACGTCAGTCGCTAAGGACCTCGGCAGGACGGCGAAGCATCATCTTGCGACAGTGTCTCTGCGCTGCTGGGCACTGCAGATGTATAACAAGATAACGGGGGACTACGAGGACGAGTATCTTGACTATCTCGATGCTCTCAACGCACGATATGTCGAAAATGGCTATAGCATGCTGAGAGTAGGACCGAGAACACCGCTGTTCCTCCCGGACAACATGATAGGATTGGCAGTCCTGGACAACTCGAGATATGCGGAGACGGCGGAAAGAGTACTTGCAAAGGCTAAACTTGATTTTGGGCAACTCCTACCCAAGAGTATCAGAGGCAGGAAGGTGTCGGGAGGGTATAACGCATTGACCTGCTATTATCTGAGCCTCTTCAGGGACAAGAGCAAGGCGGAGACGCTATGGAACACGATATACACTCAGCTTCATAAGACGAGCATCTTCGGGATAGAGGGCATAAAGGAGCGGAAGGGGAGCGATGACGTCGTCGGCATGGATGGTGATGGAGGGCCTGTGCTTAACGGCATTGGCGTCATAGCGACGGCGTTCTCCATCGGGAGTGCTAAGAAGTTTGGTCCGAAGGGCTTTTATAACAATATAGTGAAGTCTGGTTGCAAGTTTGAGAAACTTATGAGCGTCATGGGCTTGAAGTCGTTCACTTTAGTTGGTCCAGTGATTTTAAATGCATTGTCGAATGAGAAGGAATAAGACAAGGAAGAGGACACTAAAGAAAAGGATTACGCGCATATATAAGAAGGTCTCATGTGTACGTGAGTATATATGGGCTTATGGTGAAGTATTTATATTTGGTCATGGTTTATTGATTACTTTTTTCTGGGCTTGGTTTTTGCTCCCCATAGCTATTGAGGAAATCTTAGATTATTGTGGAGTAAAGGACGTCGTTACTGGTGATGTAATAATTACAATAGCTAAATTGTTTCTTCTTTGGGAATACACATATATCATTATATTGTTAGTTAGAAGAGTTATTCTGCCCGGAATAGCAAGAGAAATGGACAAGGAGGGAGTTTAGATAGAGACGGGGTCATAACTAGATAAAACAAAGATGCGGTCGGTAGGCTGCATCTTTGTTCATTTATGGGTAATAAAGGGATGGGGGCTCCGTTATGAAGATAGAATAACTTAGAACCTCGCACAGTAAAGGTCAAGTGCTAGACGATTATGAAGTATGTATATGTTATATTCGGATTACTAGTTATTGCAATAACAGTAAATTAGGAATTAGGAATTAGGAATTGGAGTTGTCGGAGGTTTTTTATGCCTCACACAGAGGGCACTGAGGACACGGAGGGGCGAGCTGACGCTCGCGGAGAGGACACAGAGGTCGCCTGCGGCGGAGGGAGGGCACAGAGAGGAAGCGGAGTCGTCGGAGTCGTCAGAGTTGTCGGAGTCGTCAGAGTCGTCAGAGTCGTCGGAGTCGTCGGAATCGTCGGAATTGTCAGAATCGTCAGAGGGGTCGGAATGGTCGGAATGGTCGGAGTTGTCAGAGGGGTCTGAGTCGTCAGAAAGAGGGGCTGAAGGAAAGTAAGCGCATTGAAAATGCTTATACTCCATGGAGCGGGATTACAAATCCCCGCTCAACGGAAGGGTCGGAGGTGCCGGAATGTCGGAGTAATTAGCAATGAGGGATTGGCAAATGGGAGGGGGCTGGATGAGGGAAGGAGGGAAAATGGGGCGGATGAGATTTTTTCATATTTTTTTACAAAATATCGGTTGGAATGTGTAATTTAGGGGCGAGATACGCATTTTGGGGGTGCGGGATCCAAGAATTGGAAGAACCATGGACAGACAGATCTCGGGTATAAAGGAGTCAACCGGTGGGGAGAGAGAAGAGCGGAACGCAGTGCTTTGGCGCGGCGCGAGGAGAGGTATGTTGTGGACTGGAGGCGAGGGAGTCTGTCGGCGAAAGAAGACAATTACTAACTTAATAAATACAATAACAATGCGAAAACAGTTACTAATGTTGTTCGCCTTCCTGCTAGCTGCGGTGCAGTGGGCAAAGGCAGACATGGACGTGAAGTACGTGGTGACAGTCACCTGCGTGGATGAAGAAAACAATTCCACGTTTACAACGGAGGCGAATGTGGGAGAGTTGCCGTGGAACTCAGGGGATCTCGCTAACTACGTAGAACTGGTAGAGCCTTATTACGGAGCGTTTGTCTACAAGAATAGTATCGAAGTAGACTTGAAAGAAGGCGTCAGTTTCAACATTGATGATAAAGAAATCGTAGTGAGTGATTTCTTCTCTGGAGTGGCAACAGCGAAAGCAGAAGTTGACTTAGAATATAATGATGGAGAAACATGGAATGATGATAAAGTTGAGAGAACCTTCGAGTTCAGGATTGCAAAGGTGAATGTTTATCCGGTGATCAAGGCGATAGAGGACATCAAGTATAATGGAATCAAGCCGGATGACGAGGTTGGAGCCAACATCGGGAACACACAGGAGGAGTACAATAAGCTGAGCGCAGAGGACAAGGCGGCGGTCTATAACTATCAGGACCTGTTGGATGAAGCAGCAGCATATCCGGTAGTCAAGTTGATAGACGTTGCAGGCAAGGGCATCAACGGAGATGGAGCGGCTGAGAAGGTAGCAGCAGCGAGGGATGAATTTGACAAGTTGACGCCCAGCCAGAAGACCTTGACGGGCGATTTTGCCAATGTCCTCGAAGAAATGGAGGAGTATCTCGTTAAATTGGCAATAGGGAACGTCGACCAACTGATAGCCGCAATCGGCGAAGTAGTCTATACAGACGAGTGCAAGGGCAAGATAGATGCTGCGAAGACGGCATACGATGCGTTGACGAAAGCGCAGCAGGAAGAAGTCCAAAACTATGCGGCACTGACGGCTGCAGAGTCTGCGTATGCATTGCTGAAGGACAAGGCAGAGTTCGAGACCTATAAGGGCTCGAAGAAGACTGAAGCCGAGGCTCTCGGCACGGAGGATGACAGCGGGGCAGTCGCAGCACTCATCACGACAGCCAAGCAGTCAATCGACGGACTAGCATACGACGAGGCGATGACGCTTGACGAGAACAAGGCAGAGGTAGATGCGATCGTCACGTCGCTGAAGAGCGACATAGCAGACCAGAAGGCGGAAGAGAAGCTGGCAGCAGACAAGGCAGAGTTCGAGACCTATAAGGGCATGAAGAAGACGGAAGCCGAGTCTCTCGGCAAGGAGGGAGACAGCGAGGCAGTCGCAGCACTCATCACGGCAGCCAAGCAGTCAATCGACGCAGTAGTGTACAACGAGGCGAAGTCTCTCGACGAGAACAAGGCAGAGGTTGATGCAATCCTCGACAAGTTGGCTATCGACATATCAGACCAGAGGGCAGCGGACAAGATTACGGCCGACAAGGCGGCAGCAGCGGATGTCGACGCCCTGATAGAGGCCATCGGCGAGGTAGTCTACAACAACGCATGCAAGGCGAAGGTCAGCGAAGCGAGGAAGGCATACGACGCGCTGAAGGACGACCAGCAGCCTTATGTCAGCAAGTTGACGGTGCTGGAGGCAGCAGAGGCAAAGCTCGTAGAGCTGACGCCGGAGCCGACGGACATCAACATCGCACCAGCTACGGGCGCGGACATCTACACGGCACTCGTAGAGGCTACGGACGGCAAGGTAGCTAAGAACATCAGCATCGAGCTGGCAAAGGGTGGCGAGTACACCATCAGCGGGTCGATAGAGGCACCGGCAAGCATAGTCATCAATGGCAACGGAGCGACGATAGATGCGACGGCGTTGACGGGGGCGTTGACGAAGCTCGTGAACGTTGCAGAGCCGACAGAGTGGACGACGGTAGAGCAGATTGCGATAAAGGACGTCACAATTAAGAGCTTGAAGAAGGCGCTCTTCGCAAGCCCATGCAAGAACTACCTCATCGAGAACCTCGAGATGAACAACGTACTGGCAGAGCTTGCAGCAGACGCCACGACGATAGACTTCACGAAGGGAAGTGCGGCAGTCAAGGTATCTGTCGAGAACTCCACATTCTGGGCAGCAACAGCGACCGGGAAGTCGTTCTACAGTTCACAGTCTGGTCAGAAAGTGACGGAGGCGAACGGAGACTTGACACAGACGTTTGCATTTAAGCACAACACCATGTACAACTTGGCGAAGGGCAAGAACTTCTTCAGCCATCGTCAGAGCAATCAGACATGGATGACGTACGACGTCGAGGAGAACATCTTCGTCAACTGTGGCAAGAGCGGTCAGACCATCAAGGGCATGAACCAGGGTGCAAGTGGAGCTAACCCAACGTGGACTATCAAGAACAACAGTTTCAACTTCGAGGGTGCTGACACTGGAAAGGACGAGGCAACGGGTGACGACGAGGAGCCTGTAACAGGCACGATAGCAGGCGTCGTAGAATTTGCGAATGTAGCAGAGGGTGACTTTACAATTTCAGTAAGTCAGCCACAGGCTAAGGCGCTGATCGGAGACCCGAGGTGGATAGACGTCGCAGTAGTCAACGTCATGGCTAAGATTGACGAGATAGGCGAGGTAGCCTTCACGAAGGAGTGCAAGGCGAAGATCGATGATGCGAGGAAGGCATACGACGCATTGACGGAAGATCAGAAGGCGACCGTAGAGAACTACGAGACGCTGACGGCAGCGGAGGCGAGGTATGCAGAGTTGACTCCGGAGCCGGAGGACATCCACATTGCACCTGAGACTGGCACGGACATCTACACGGCACTCGTAGCAGCTACAGAGGGCAAGGTAGTGAAGGACATCTACATCGAGCTCACGGAGGGTGGCGAGTACACCATCAGCGGTTCGATAGAGGCACCGGCAAGCATCGTCATCACTGGCAACGGTGCGACGATAGACGCGACGACGCTTGAAGGGGCTATGACGACACTCGTGACAGTAGAGAATCCGACGGCGTGGACGACGATAGAGCAGATTGTGATAAAGGACGTCACAATTAAGAGCTTGAAGAAGGCGCTCTTCGCAAGCCCATGCAAGAACTACCTCATCGAGAGCTTCGAGATTGACAACGTCTATGCAGAGCTCACGGCAGACGCCACGACGATAGACTTCACGAAGGGAAGTGCGGCAGTCAAGGTATCTGTCGAGAACTCCACATTCTGGGCAGCAACAGCGACCGGGAAGTCGTTCTACAGTTCACAGTCTGGTCAGAAGGTGACGGAGGCGAACGGAGACTTGACACAGACGTTTGCATTTAAGCACAACACCATGTACAACTTGGCGAAGGGCAAGAACTTCTTCAGCCATCGTCAGAGCAATCAGGCATGGATGACGTACGACGTCGAGGAGAACATCTTCGTCAACTGTGGCAAGAACGGTCAGACCATCAAGGGCATGAACCAGGGTGCAAGTGGAGCTAACCCAACGTGGACTATCAAGAACAACATCTTCAACTTCGAGGGTGCTGACACTGGAAAGAACGAGGAAACGGGTGACGACGAGGAGCCTGTAACTGGCACAGTAGCTGGTGTCGTAGCGTTCACGGATGTTGAGACGGGAGATTTCAATGGAGAGTTGACGCTCGGCGAGGGAGCCGAGACTCCGATACTCATGCCGGGAGACAGGCGTTGGACGATAACTGTTGCATCCGGTGAGGTTACGGCAGTGAAGGACGTTGAGGTTGTCGAGAGTGCAAAGAAGGGCATCTACAACCTGAAGGGTGAGAAGCTGGCGAAGCCACAGAGAGGCTTGAACATTATCGATGGTAAGTTGATATTGGTAAAGTAGTTAGTGTCTTTCTATAAGTTGATTTTGCTGCGTTAAGCTCACTTTTGAAATCCTCATGTACTTCAGTACACTCCGGTATTCAAAAGCTCGCAAGCCTTGCAAAATCTAACTTCTAGAAATCCACTAAAAGGAAAAAGGCGAGACGCCGTCGCATCTTAGGATGCGGCGGCGTTTTTTTTCAATGAGGAATGAGGAGTCGTCGGAGGGGTCGGAACAATGGAAGGATAAGCGCATTATAAATGCTTATACTCCATCGAGCGGGATTGCAAATCCCGCTCAACAGGGTGTATTTTAGTCTCACACAGAGGGCACAGAGGCACAGAGGGCGGAATGGACACAGAGGGCGAGCTGGCGCTCGCTAGGAGGGCACAGAGGAATTAGGAATTAGGAATTGTCAGAGGAAACTCTATACCTAGGGCGTTGACTTCGTCGCCCTTTCTCACGTTAGCTTCGCTGACTTTTCTCACGCTCGGCAATTTGCAAGCAAGCTTGCATTGCACTCGCTTAATCGAAAAGTTCAGCGCGGAAGTATGTAATCGGCAGAAGAGGTCGGAGTCGTCGGAAGGGTCGGAATCATCGGAGAGGTCGGAGTGGTCGGAAGGAGGACGGAGAGTTTTTAGGGTCTCACACAGAGGGCACAGAGGCGAGCTGGCGCTCGCTAGGAGGGCACAGAGAAGGGGGAGAGGGCACGGAGGGGGCAGATGCGAGGGAAAAGAGACTCGAGGCAGAAGTTCTTGACGGCGACAGACAGGTAGATGAAGTTGTGGAGACTTGAACAATAAAAGAGGGAAGGATGGCGGAAGCCAATTTAGAACAGTAAGCAAAGCTATCATTCCGCAAAGACACTTTGGTGAGTCCAAAACGAAACAATAGAGGACGAGAATCAGTATAATATGAAGAGCAACATGATAGACATGAAAAACAGACATTCCATAATACCCGTAATAATACTATGCATGACTTGCGCCCCACTAAGAGTCGACGCAGAGACATTGCGAGGGACAATCAAAGACGCAATAACAGGAGAGCCACTCGTCGGAGCCACCGTGAAGGTAGTAGAGCTCCAGACCGGGGCGGTAGCCGACATGGACGGCAGCTACAGCGTCGTTCTTCCACGCGGAGGGCGCTTCACGATAGAATCCTCGTATATCGGCTATGAGCCCAGCGTCAGCAAGGAGGTTCTTGTAGTCGGCGTCAAGGAAGTCGTGCTGAACATCGAGTTGCGAGAAGACAAGAGACAGCTCACAGAGGTAGTCGTCAGACCGCGCGTGAACAAGGAGGCCATGGTCAACCCGACAGCCTTGGCAGGCGGGGTGATGTTGTCGATGGAGGAGGCCACGCGTTTTGCAGGCGGGGCAAACGATCCAGCGAGGCTTGTCACCGCGTATGCTGGAGTGTCTGGGACGAATGGAGGCAATGGGATCTCGGTGCATGGCAATGCGCCCATCATGATGAAGTACCGCATAGAAGGCGTAGAGGTCTTCACACCGAACCACTTCAACGACTTCTACGAGGCCAACTTCGGCATGGTGAGTGCGCTCAACGCCAACGTCATCGGCAACAGCGACTTCTACACCTCGACCTTCAACGCCAACTACTCCAACTCACTCAGCGGCGTCTTCGACGTCAAGATGCGCAACGGAAACAACAGCAAGTTCGAGCATCTCGCTCAGATAGGCACAGTCTCCGAGGAGCTGACATCCGAGGGGCCACTTTCCAGCAAGCATAGGGCGAGCTACATTGTCAACTACCGCTATGGATTCACGTCTCTTGCCGACAAGCTAGGACTTATAGGCGAGCAGGACACCCAGTATGACTTTCAGGACTTCTCAGTCAAGCTGAACTTTCCCACAGCCAAGGTCGGAACATTTTCAGCCTTTGCCCTAGGCTATTACGACTCCTCGGTCGACAAGCCGCTGGACATTGTCGACGTCGAGACGATATATGATGCTTCGAGCCAGGACGGACACTTGTGGGGTTTGTTAGGTGGAATCACACATAGAATCCACTTCAACAGCGGTCTGACATGGCGGACCACCGTCGGCTACAACGCTCAGCACATCAAAGCCGACTTGGGCTATTGGGGGCTCAAGCGCGACGAGGACAACGCGCTGACGATGCCAGTCGACTACGACTCCACGCCGCACAAGCTATACCCCTACAGCACGATGAAGATGAATGAGGATCGAATAGTCCTCAACACAGAGTTCTCGAAGCAAGTGACACCAGTGTGGTTGACCCAATTCGGAGTCGACTACTCTCACAGGATTTTTGAACTAAGTTACAGTTCGAACGAGTATGTCTATGAGCGGGCGCCATTCACTAGCTGGCTCAATGCCAAGGGGTCCACAGACCTCGGCAGCATCTTCTGGCAGAACATACTAAAGCCCACCGACTCATGGAGCATAAACATAGGAGTCAACGGCAGCTATTTTGCCTTTTCTGACGAGCTGAGCGTCGAGCCTCGGCTGAGTGCAAAATACGACATCAACGAGAGCAACACCCTGTCCTTCGGGTATGGCCTCCACTCCATGATAGAACGAATGGACGCATACTACTATGAGGAAGACGGGAAGAGACTAAACGATGGACTCGGTTTCACCAAGGCGCATCACGTCCTGGCCACCTACATGCACAAGTTCAGCGGCAACCTCAACTTCCGCATCAGCGGTTACTACCAGTATGGTTTCAACACGCCAGTCGGCAGTGCAGCGGGGTCGACATTCTGTTCCGTCAACCGTCTATGGAACATATTTGATGAAGCAATGGTCAACAAGGGGAACACGCGCAACTATGGAGGAGACGTGACACTCGAGCACTACATGAGCGACGGATTTTTCGGGCAAGTCAACGTGTCGGTCTTCAAGTCGGAGTACAAGGCCCTCGACAACAAATGGAGGCCTCAGCTCTATGATCGCCGTTTCATGGTCAAAATACTAGGAGGGAAAGAGTGGATGGTCGGGAAGAACAAGCAGAACGTGTTCAACGTCAGTGCGAAATACTCCGTTCAGGGAGGGTTGCGGTATACTCCGATGGACATTGACCTGATGATCAGACTCATGGAGCAGGGCGACATTCCAAACGAGCCATACTTCAAGGACGACGAGGCCATGAGCAAGCAGTTCGATCCGGAGCATGTCGTGGATCTCACTATCAGTTTCAAGCTCAACAAGGCCAAAGTGAGCCACACATTCGCATTCGAGGGGCTCAACATTCTCATGTCAGAGTCAGGCTTCGGACAGCGCTTCCTGCTGCGAGAGCGCAAGGCAAAAGTCGAGGAAGACGGCATATCCCTGCCGAACATATTCTACAGGATCGACTTCTAGCGATAGCGGAAAGGACAAGCAGAATTGTGGAGGAGAGAGCGACAGGGGTGCATCTCCGCGCCCTTGTCTTCGCATATCGGATAAAGAGAGGGACGTGAACGAGAAGGGGTGCGCAGTAGACTAAAAACGATGCATCAGGAGCGAGGAGTTTGAAGGTGACGGCAAGGACGATAGATCAGAGCATGATTGCCAACATAGTCAACGGCAAGTTGTATTGGTAAAGTAGGAGATTTCTAAGAAATCGGAAAGGCGAGACGCCGTCGCATCTGAGGATGCGGCGGCGTTTTTTTTCAATGAGGAATGAGGAGTAGGGGTGGGGTTGTCGTGGAAGGCGGAGTCAATGGAAGAGGAGCGCATTGCAAATGCTTTACTCCATGGAGCAGGATTGCAAATCCTGCTCAACAGGGTCGTCGGAGTGCACAAGTTCCCTCTGCACTCGCTTAATCGAAAGTATGCAAATCCCGCTCAACGGAGCACGGGTGTATTTTAGTCTCACACAGAGGGCACAGAGGCACAGAGTGCGGAATGGACACAGAGGGCGAGCTGGCGCTCGCTAGGAGGGCACAGAGAGGGGGAGAGGGCACGGAGGGTCGGCGGGGGCGGGGAGCACGGATGTATTTTAGTCTCACACAGAGGGCAC
>JAFPZF010000060.1 GCA_017417385.1 Bacteroidales bacterium | reverse complement strand
TTTGGCATAGAAATACCGGAGAACTGCGCCCCTCAGTACGTGTCAAGAAAGAAATCTGCGACACCAAAAGTCGGTCGCCCAGCTAAGCCTAAAACCGTCAACCAGGAATTCTAGGTAAAAAGTGCGGGAAAACTCGGATTATGTTAACCTCACCCTCCCCTCTCGACCTCTATCCCCACTAACGCAAAATCGCCCCGTCCTTTCTCAAGAACGAGGCGACTTGTTTCTATTCTTCAATTGTGCTCCTACTCGGCTACACCCAGAATTTCTCTTTCTCCTTATTCATCTCTATCTCCGGCAACTCAAGTCCCGCAGTCTTCTCGAATATCTTGGCTGCAAACACTACGTCATGCAACCCTAAACCATAGTTGTAGTCAATGATCCTCTGCGTCTCCGTTCGCCTTCCTGGGTCCCTCCCCGACAAGACTTCGCCTATCTCGTTGTAGTCCTTGAACTGACTGAAATACTTGAATCCCTTGACATGGTCTGTATCGTCCCCAAAGACTCTGTCAAACGTTGTGTCGCAATTCTGCAGCCCTCGCATGTGCACGGGTATGACCGTCACCCCTGGTCGAAATGTCTTCTCGTCCGGCACTAAAAGTCCTTCTGCACTCGTTATGCAACTGAAGAACACATCTACCGTACTGGCTATCTCCTCAATGCTTTCTACTATCTCGAAACTGACATTGCTGAACCCCCGAAACCTCTCTATGAACCTCTCCGCCTGATCTTTATATCTCAACAGCTTTACGTCAAAATGCTTCTCCGGCTCCTGCTCCAACACGCATAGCATCGTCGCCCGCGCCGTGTTCCCGAGTCCGACAAATCCATATACATGAGACCCCGTTTTCCGCAACGCCTTCGACGAGACAGCGGCGACTGCTCCTGTCCTCATCGCTGTTATCCAGTCCGTGTCCACTAACGCCAACAGCTCCCCGGTCTTCGCATCATATAGCATCATGTCGCTTCCTAGGCTCGGCACTGCCCCTACTATCCTGTGTACTACCTTGACACCAAAATAATGTCTGCTCAGTTTCTTGTTGCTCTCCGTCCCCGGCAATGGCAACAGACATGGCATAGTCGTGAAAAACTCACTGTCCGCCGGATGTACTCCTATCTTCGCCGGCAATTGCGAGAACTGCTTCATCGCAAAGCTCTCCTTTATCCACTCTACGCACTCTCCCGGCTTGATTCCGAGCTGACGGATCTGTCTCTCTCTGATTATCCTCATCTTCCCGCTACTTCTTTCCGTCTAGCTCCCTGAACGCTGCTATGAACCGCGCATTGTCCTCGTGGCTCCTGACGGCTATCCTCATGTACTGCTTCCCGTCAAAGCCTTTCTTGTCCGAACAGTCCCTGACGAGTATGTTGAACTTCTTCAGCATGGTCAAGACTAGCTCGTTGGCATTCCGCGGCGGCAATATCTCGCACAGGAAATAGTTCGCCTGCGACGGCATCACCCTCAAGAAACTTATCTCCTTCAACTTCTTCTCGAAGTCCGCCCTCTCGTCTATGAACCGCTGGCAAGCCCTCTTATAGTCCTTCTCATACTTGGTGAAGATCTGCATGAAGTACTCTGCAAACGAGTTGATATTCCAGATGCTGACGGTCTTCTTCATCTTCGCTATGAGCTCGGTGTCTGCCGAACAGAGGATTCCTAGTCGGATACCTGGCACTCCGTAGCTCTTCGAGATGCTCTTCATGACGACCATCTTCGGATACGCCTCCAGTATGTTGTCATGTAGCAACGTGTTGTTCTCATACCCGACGCTGAAGTCTACGAAGCTCTCGTCAACTATCAGCCTTATCCCCTTCTCCTGACACCACGACGCAAGGGTTATTATGTCGTCGATGGGTATGAAGTTGCCTGATGGATTGTCCGGATTGATGACGAGCAGGCTGTCTGCATGATGCTCCCCGAAATACTCCATCAGGTCTGCAGCCGTATAACGATACTCGTTGTTCTTCGGGACGTACGTGACGAGCGTCTCCGGGTCCCTCCTGTTTGGATACTCCTCGAATGTCGGACGGACTACGCCCAGCGTCCCCGGCAACATCTCCATCAACACCTTGATGAGCTCCGCCGCTCCATTCCCCGGGATGATGTACTCCTCCTTCACGCCCCAGCACTTGCTCGCTAGCAACGTGTTGACTCTCATGCCAGACGGATACTCGGAGATCAACGTGCGGAAATACGCCTCCATCTCGTCTATTATCCTCGACTCGTTGAAATACGGGTTGACGAGGTAGCAGTAGTCCAGCATCTTCGGGAATCGCCAGAAACCGCCATACCTCCCATAATACTTCCTAAGTATATCCTTCTCGTCCGCAAACAGCGCCTCGGCTATATCGAGGTCCTGCTTGTCGTCTATCTCATACCACTTCTCGTTCGTTATCGGCAGAGCCTTCAGGTCCTGACTGTTCAAGAACGATATGATCCTCAACACGTTCTCATAATACTCGTTGTTCCCGACGGCCTTCGAGTATGCGTCCAGGAATGGGACGTACTTCGTCCTTGAGAACTCCTTCGAGAACTTGTATATGTTGACTGTCTTGTAGTAATACGGCGTATCGCTGTAACAGAACGCCTGCTTCGTGACGAAGTTCACTATGTTGTTGTCCGCGTCTATCCTGACCATCGTCCCGTCCATCCAGTTCTCGTACTTCGCGACGAGCGCGAGATTCGGATACGGATTGTCCAGTAGCAACTTGAACATCCCGTCGTCAAAGATCAGGTCGCTCTCTATCAATAGCGTGTCATCCTCCTGTAGCTTGTCCTTCGCCAGTGCAAGCGAATAGATGTTGTTCGTCTTGTCATACACCGGGTTGTTGACGTACTCTATCTTCAACCCGCAACGCTCCTCCCCGAGATACTCCATCAACTTCTTCCCCTCATAACCAACTACTATGACCACCCTGTTGATTGGCAACTCCGATAACTGAGCAAATACACGATCTATTAGCCTTACCCCATTCACTGGCACCATACACTTCGTGTTGTTCTTGGTATACTCCCCAAGACGCTTGCCCATTCCGGCTGCGAGAATAATTGCTTGCATTGATAATCTTTTTTTCGCCTCGTCACTTGACTTCAGCACGACTGCAAATTTAGTGTTTATCATTCGGACACGGAGTAACTCTCTGTGAAAAAGTGGTTTTCCATGACGTCTATATACACGACGAGCCCGACACAGATATATCTACCTGTGCCGAGCCTTCAAATATGTCTTGTGTGGAAAATTCTCTGTGGCGCCTACCGCCGTATGCGGACCTTGCCACCTGCAATGACGACACCCCTGTGAGCCGTCCCTACTCTGCGTCCCTGGATGTCGTACGTCTCGTTCTGTCTACGCTCTGCCCTTATCTCGCTTAGCCCATTGGCTGCCGAGACTACCACACCTCCGTTTGGCATGTTGCCGGATAGCTCTGCGGCCTTTCCGTCCCCTGTGATATATGCGTATGCCGATGTGTCAAGTCTGATATTCGAGTCCACCGAGATTGTCATCCCTCTCTCGCCGCCTTCAAATGTCGCCAACCCGAGGAGGTTGACGCTGCTCGCCCCCGACGCATTGACTGCTACCTTCTTCACGCTCTTATACTCGCCCCCTGCTACGTTCAGCGTCGACCCGTTCTTCAAGACTATTGTCATGTCCGATGACTGATACGCTCCTGATTTCACCTCTGCCTCCGACTCGCCATCGACATATAAGACGTTGAACTTCGCTCCGACTGTGTCCGCCGAGAGCTTTATCGTCGCCTTATGATACGCCCCAAACGCGTTGTACGCCGTGACTTTGACGCTGTCGACTGCAAGCATGGCACCTTCTACTGCTATCGCATCGGACTCCAGCGTCTCCGGCGTCTCGACGCTTCCGTTCTTGAGATATACCTTCCCTCCTGTGACTTTGAGCACCTGTCCCGTCCCCGTCAGTTTGTGCCCACCGAGGTCTATCGTGACTATGCCCCTGTCTATGTTTATCGTCGACGTTATCGTCACGTCTTCCGTTAGCTTCACAACAGCCCCTT
>JAFPZF010000005.1 GCA_017417385.1 Bacteroidales bacterium | reverse complement strand
ACAGAATATTTCAGTAATTTTATCGTCAACAAACATGTGGTAGCGATTTTTTGCGTTCTTGATTGTTTGCACCATAAAGATACGAAAAAAATCGCTATCATTTTGATATTCAACTAAATATATTTCATCGAACTCACGTTAACTTAAAGCTAACCCAAAGCTAACCTAAAGCTAACTTGAAGCTAACTTGAGAGTGCGGATTGGAGGGGGATGGGTTACTCGGGGACGTATATGACGTCGCCATTTTCGAGTTCGTAGGCGATGCCGACACGACGGCCTTTTGAACCGACGTCCTCCTGCTCCTGGCTCGGGGTGTACTTCTCGATCTTACCGTCGCGCTTCGTGATAATCTCCATGTTCTCCTTGCCGGGGTTCTTGACGACAGTAAAATCCTCCTGACTGAACATCTCGGTCATCTTGTAGCGAGAGACGAGGGCGACCATCAGGGCTACGGCGAAGACCATAGCGACGTCGAAGAGATTGCTAACGACGCCCATCGGGTCGGACTCCTCGCCACTTCTCAGAATGCTACGTCTCCTCATTTGCGTCCCTCCTCAATCAAGTCCGATAGATACTCGAGGTCTGACAAGTCCTGAAGCGCCCATCGCTGACGGACCTGGAGAGTCAGGTGCCCCACAGCGGCAGTGAAGAGACCGACGACCGTCGTAGCGAAGGCGACCTGCATATTGTAGGCCATCGACGATATGTCTCCCGTCGAGAGACCGACGAGAGCGGGTCCCATCGGGATAAGAGTACCCATCAGGCCGAGCATAGGTCCCATCTTGGAGAGGGTCCGGGAGACGCCAAGTTCCTTGTCTGACGCCACCTCGAAATTCGCTATCACCTTGCCGACTGCAGCACGGCTCTCACGTTTTGCAATAATCTCTCGCACAGCGACGACGACGAGGGCATCAGTCTTTTTAGGCAGCCTATCGACAAGCGCCTCGATGCTGTCAGATGTCAGACCTAAGAAAGCGTCGTCGAGCGAACGACGCACCTTCTTGTAGGAGGCGTAGCGACCGAAGAAGCCACCTATCAGAAGAAGGGAGCGCAAGAAAAGAATAATCAGAAGAACCACGACGGGCACCATGAGACCCGTCGAAATCCAGTAGAGAGAGTCAGTAATGAATTGCATATAATTATCGTTTAGCGTCCTTAATACGTTTTTGACTTCGCCTCCGGAGGAAGAGACCAGCGAGGGCGAAAGCGAGAATCAGAATAGAATCCACGGCGAGGGCAGAGAAGTCAACATCAGCATCGAAGGAGACAGCCGTCTGCCCATTAACAGTCCCGACGACACCGACCACAGCCGTCCCGACAGAGAGGAGGAAAAGAAGTTCCAGACGGAGGTCTCGCTCGGGCAACAATGCGAGCAGAAGCATCCTAACCCCTATCCCACCGACCAGGACAGCAACCGCCAACAGCCAGCCAGTCAGAGAAAAATCGGCACCGGGGAAAGCGTAAAGCACAGAGACCAGCGAAGAGAGCAGGACAGGCACAATAGCGACACAGGGGTAGAACCGCAGCAGACAGCTCGACACACGGCGGAGAGCAGTCCGAGGGGCATCAGAATACGCCCGAGAAGTCTCGTCCATACAGAAGCCAATCAGCAGGGCGACATCGAGGGACAGTGCCACGGCAACATCCCGCATCAGACCTTGATCTGCTATCCACACAGCCAGTTGAGCACGGCTACAGTCGGCAGCCCAGTCGGACGATAGCCCGACGAGCAACGACAGGGCAGCCAGAGACAATAAGTTGCCGACAAGAGACAGGAAGGACTGCTTCATCAGAAAGACGAGGACAGTCAAGACCATCAATAGCAGGACAAGCGTCTCCATCTCCCGTTATTCCTCCTGCTTTCTACGCCTCCGGACCACGACCGCCATAGCAATAGCCGTCAGGACGACAATCACGATGACGACTCCGACCGAGACAGTCATAGTAGACCTACTATCCTCGGAGCCGATAGACTCCTTCTTCATGACCATGCCGTCGGCGGCAGACTGGCGAACAGCGTCAATCTTCTCACGGTACACCTTAGCGGCAGTCGGGGCATTAGCGGCGATAAAGTCACGGAGAGGTGCATTGTCGCACACCATACCCGTGCAGGCAGCGCCGTAGCGATTGACAAGCTCCGTGTGCAGTTCGGCAATCTTAGCGCGCTGTTCGGCGGATGCCTGCCAGAAGCCCTTGCGGATAGTCTCCATCATGACAGCCGTCATCTGCTGGAGGGCAGCCGGGCTCTCGGACTCGAAAAAGTTGCGAACGCCGAGAGCGTGCTTATCCTCGACATAAGTCTCGTAGATGTCGTCCCAAGTACGGTCGCTGATAGCCTCGGGCCTCATCACCTCCCAGCCGTAGGCATTCTCGACAACCTCGGCGAAAGACGATGCCGAAGATGCGCCACCCTTCATCTTCTCCTTGATATACAGAGGGTTCAGGATAGTCGTCCGGCTCTCGACGCCGATAGCCTCACGGAGTTCCTGCATCTTGTTGTGGTTACGGTTGCGATAGTCGCTCATATAGGCATCAGGCTCCTTGCCCGTCAGAGACCTCACGGCCAGGTTCATGCCGCCCATAAACTCGTAGACATGATCGAGACTCAGAGCGCCCCACGTGTTACTCTGTCGGGGCTGGATGACGACATCCGTGCGTGACAGAGCCGCCTCGAAAGCCGTTGAGCAGTCGCGTTCCCAGTCCTCGTCGGAGCCATAGTAGGCGCCCATATTGTTGAGATAGACCTCAGCAATCTCGCTAGACTTCTCCCATCTGTCGCCAGCCATGACCATACCAGTGATGCCAGTCCCATAGCTACCGTTCTGACCGCCGAAGACTCGGAAAGACGACATAGTACGAGCATCGCGGGGCGAGAGCCCCTTTTCGGCGAGGATACGTTCGCTCTCCAAGACACCCTCCGCCACCAGATTGTCATACACATCGTCAGTCGCAGCGGCAGCCATAGAGACAGCCCTCTCAATCAGCGAGAGGCGTGAAGCGGCGAGGTCTCGCAGCTGACCAGAAGTCTGGACCACGACGTCGATACGCGGGCGCCCCAGTTCGCTGCTCGGAATCAGGCGGAGGTCTGTGACGCGACCGAAAGCGTCTCGGACAGGTTCGATGCCCAGCATAGCCAGGACCTGAGCTATCGTAGCGCCTTCAGTCTCGATAAACTCGCCACTCCAGAGAGTATAGCTAACCTTACGGGGGAGACTATCGTTGTGAGTTCGCCTATACATGGCTATCGTCTGCTCGGCAAGTTCGCGACCACGCTCCCAAGCGGAGAGAGAAGGAGTAGCCTCGGCATTGATGCCATACATATTGCGACCCGTCGGGAGCGTGTTAGGATTCGCGATGATGTCGCCACCGGGAGTGGGGCTCGTATAACCGCCGTCCATAGCCCGGAGCATTGCAGACAGTTCACGTTCCGGGCACTCCTCGAGCAGACGCCTATACGTCGAGACGTTGCGCATAGCCTGCTCGACCTCGCAGATTGCACGAGAGAGTTCACGTTCCTCCATGGAGAAGTCCTTCTTCATCTCCGCCATCATCTTCATCATCTCGCTGACGCCGTCCTCCTTGCCAGAAGGCACGCTGACGCCCATAGCAGCCGCCATCTTCTTGAGGGCCTCTGGCGAGGCTCCCATCATCTTAGCCATCTGGAGAGCCTTCTTAGGGTCCATGCCCTCAGCGAGACCGGCGTGAGCCTTCATCGAGTCTGGCATCGACCTGACATGCGCAGAGTCAGCCCTTGTGGTGTCTGGTCTCGTCTTCACAGAGGGCATCATACGACTCCCCATACGGGACATCATTTCAGCCATATCCATAGGGCGGAGGGCGTCTCTCACCTCGCGAGCCTTGAGAAGTTCGGAGGCAGAGATACCGGCAGTCCGACATATCTCCTCGTCGGTCGCAGGGGCGTTGGCATCGAGCAGCCTGTCGACGAGACGTCTGGCGGGCTCGACATAGCGGCGAGTAAAAGAAGCGGCGTGCTTCTCCTCGTCAGGCCTTGCACGACCCTTCAGCTTGTCGAGAGCCAGCAGAGAGTAGGCGATAGGGTCCACCGTCATAGCGCGGACAGAGGACGTAATCCTATCCGCCTCGTATTTCTCGCCGAGCGTATAGAGCTGACCCGTCATCTTCTCGTTGGCAATCTCCTCGGCGAACTGTTCGACACGGAGAATCTCGTCAGCAGTCAGAGGACGCATAGCGTCAACAGTGTCAATCCCGAGGGTCTCAGCAATACCAAGACTAATAGAGAGCCTATGAATCCGGCTTGCCAGTTTGCCAGCCTCGGGGTCATCGGAGCCGCCCTTCTCGTAGGCCTCAATCAGGCCGTCCAACTCCTTGTAGAGCGGGCGGACACCACTCTCCATGAAAGGCGGGGTCAGGTGGGAGACGATACCCGCGTAAGACCTACGCTTAGCGATAAGACTCTCGCCGACGTTGCCAATAGTGTAGAGGTAGACGTGAGGAGTCGAGCCAATCATCCTGTCGGACCAGTCGTCGGCAGAGAGGGCCACCTGCTTACGGGGCGTGTATTCCAGTCCGCCGTGAGTCCCGAAATGAATCACAGCATCCGCCTTGAAGCCGTGCAGCATCCAGAGGTAGGAAGCGATGAAAGGGTGAGGCGGAGCGTCGTCAGTCCCGTGGACAATCTTGAACGAGTCGTTGCCCTCGCCAGCCATATTCTGCGGAAGGAGGACCACATTACCAAACTGCAGACGTGCGACAGCAATCTGGCCGTCGGGCGTCGCCATATATCGACCAGGGAAGTCGCCATACCTCTCGACGACAGACCTATACATCTTGGGACTCAGCGACTTCGAGACCCAAGCGGAATACTCCTTAGGGCCGACAAGTTCGGGGTTACCATCCTTGAAGAACGAGTCCATAGCGCCGTCAGCATAGGTGCCGAGTACGCGTCCCTGTCGCTGGAGCATCTCACCAAGCCTCGCAGCATTGTCCGGGAGGCCGATGACAGAGTAGCCCTCCTTCTTCAGACGGCAGAGGAAGTTGAACAGCGAGGGTACGACCTCCATACCGCTTGCCGTCAGAGCCGACATGCCTGGCCCCTTGTAGTAGTAAATCGCAATACGCTTATCCTTGTTGTCCTTCTTCTGAAGCTTGATATAGTTGCCGACCGACTCGACGAAAGACTCGAGCCTTTCGGGCATCGCATAGGCCTCTCGAATCCCGTCGGAATTTATACGCTGGGCGAAAACAGCCATTGGGCGGAGGGCGCCGTCAATCTCCGGCGTCACGATACTCTGACTCATGAAGCCGCCACTCATACCCTTCTTGTCGGAAAGCCACTCCTCGTCGAGCCTATTGACATTGAGCGGGCAGAAGAGCGGGACGTTGCGAGCCTCGAGGAACTTGACGACCTTGTCTCCCATACGGCCGTGAGCCAAGTTGACGACAGCCGAGATGTTGATAGAATCGGCGTGACCACCATTGATAAAACTCGACATAGAGGAGACCACGTAGGCGCCGAGGCCAGCCTTCTCCAGAGCGAGAGCAATTGCACCAGGATCGCCCATCATGCCCGTCACCAGGACACCAGAGAGTCCCTCAGTCCGGACACCGTGAGCACGGAGATAGGCAACATAGTCGTGGACGCTGTTGAACCCGACAGGCTCAGCATCCGGGTCGTCGAGGTCAGGGTGAGACATAAGAAAGCTCTTACGGCGAGATGGGGCAGAGATGTCGCCAGTCAGGAAAGACTTGCCGTCAACGTATCGGCGGACGTAGTTGAGCATACTCCGATAGTTGCTCCGACCACCGCCACCGAGGTAACTGACGAGCGTATCGGCATCGGACTGCGCGAGAGAGACAATATGATTTGCCGGGTTAGTAGCGCTCGTCGTCAGAATCGGGAGACCGCAGAGGCCTTGAAGTTCGAGAGACTGACGTTGCTCCTCAGTCAGACGAAGACCCATCCCGTTGACGAAGACCATATCGTAGTCCTCGGCAGACTCTAACTTGTCGATACTCAGTTCAGAGACCTTAATCATCCGGCTATCGACAGAGCGAGCGATCTCGCCAAGCTGGATAGCCTGATAGTTGACGAAAGCGACGTGAGTAGCGCCGAGACGCGTCCGCCAGAGGACGACGCAGGCAGCCACCAAAAGAATGGCGGCAATGATAAGAAGAATCCTTTTAGCTTTTCTCATTTTCGAAGAATCTTGTCAAAGTCGACAGACAGGCCGACGCTGCAAGTCGTCCCCGTCGTACTCGGCGAGTTGCCGTAATAGACATCCGGCCTATAGTTGAATAAGTTGTCGACAGCGAAGTTGAACCTGATACCACGCCAGACTCGTTGCTGGAGGTTCAGTTTCCAGATGCAGTAACCCGGGTAGTGCTGACGTTGCGTCGAAGTATAGTCAGTCACCGAAGTATATTCGTCCACATCGACAGCGGAGAGCATTCTACCGCTGAGGGCGATGAAGAAGCCATAGTTCTTCCATTGGTGGTCGTAGTCGAAGCGAGCGGTCAGCGTGTGCGGGCGAGTGCTAGAAGTCTGCGGCTCGCCCTCCTTGATATGCTCATCGACGAAGGCGTAGCAGACCCTAATACCGACACCAGCGGACGTCCTCGCCATGAAGGCGAGATCAGCCCCACTGACACGAAGATCCGCCATGTTGACGTAGTGCATACCACGGAGCATCTCGTTCCAAGCCGTCGTTATTCGCCCGCTGACCATATTCAAGTAGCCAGTCAGCATCAGGTTGTAGTCCATCCAGTCGCACCTGCCGCTACGTTCGAGCGTCGCAGAGAAGTTGTGACTACGTTCTGGAGTGAGGTCCTCGTTGCCGTAGATCATAAAGATGCTAGCCATGTCGAAGCTCATATACATCTCCTTGAGCGTCGGGGAGCGGAAGCCGCCGGCATAGCCAGCTCTAATAGAAAGCGCATCCCACTTGAACATAGCCGAGAGCTTACCCGTCACACTGTTCTCCTTTGCAGCGGAGAAGTAGTCGTATCGGACGCCGCCGAGGACAGAAAACCTATCGGAGGGTTGGAAGTCCATCTGTGCGAAAGCGTCGGCGGAGTGCTGGACGTGGCTACCATCGTCGGCGAACTGATAGCTCATGAGGTAGTCCCTCATATAGTCGGCGCCAGCAGTCAGAGTATGACTGCCGAACTTCCTGTTGAGGATAGCGCGAGTCGTATGCTGGACATTGCTATAGTCCCTAATATCCTTATCGGAGAGCGAGGCGTAGTCACTCTTGTCGTACTGGTCGAAGGCGTAGGCGAGTTCGAGGCCCGTCTCAGAGTTGACAGACCAGAGGCCTCGGAGTCCGGCGGAGTAGTCGCGATAGCGGTCGCTACCGACCTGACTTGTCTCCCTCTCGCGAAAGAAGAAGCCGGCGCGGGCGATCAGACGGAGGTCGGGAGTAGGGCGGAAAGACAGTTTCTCCTTGACGTTCCAAGTCTCGTTAGGGTAAATCTTGCTGATGCTGGAACGGCTGTCGTCTGATAGAGACACAGCGTCGATACGAGTCCGCTGGATATTAGTCGTCGAGCCGACCTTGTCGCCGCTGAGCGAGAGAGTAAGACCAGCGCGGAGGTCGTTGAACTTACCATAGCGGACGTTGGCGTTGAGCGCCCAGGGCTCGTTAGACTCCGCACTGATAATATTGATGACGCCACCGACAGCGTTGGAGCCGTAGAGCGTCGAAGCGGCGCCCTTGACAATCTCGATACGGCCGACATTGTCGAGGTTGAGCCTACTATAGTCAACATTGTCGAGAGTCTCGCCAGCGAGCCTCTCACCGTCGACGAGAAAGAGGACCGAGTTGCCACCGAAGCCACTCATATTGAGACTCGTCTGCTGGTTCATAGAGTAGGTAAACTCGAGGCCAGGCAGTTCCTGCTGCAGAAGATCCTGAACATTAGTAGCGTCAACCTTCTCGATGTCCTTGGACGTTATCAGCCTCGTCGGGACGGGAACATCCTTGAGAGCCTTGGGCGTCCGCGTCGCAGTCACGACGACCTGCTCAAGTTCGACGAGCCTATCCGTCAGAGAAGTCGAAGTCGAGTCGGACGCCAGGCCGATGACAGTCTGGGCGTCGGAGGCGAGAGAAAGAGCGAGTAAGAGACAGAGCGATAAAAGAATTCTCATCTAGAAGTCGAGCGGGTAAACGTATTCAATAGTCATGTGTCCCTTGACAGACTTAGCGTCCATATAGTTGACAAGTTTGAGAGCAGCTTTCGTCCCGTCGGGGAAAGCGACGACGTAGACCTTGCCGGACATCGTGTAGATAGGCGGCATCGTGCTAGTGTCGACGTCGAGCCATCTGCCGAGGACAGCGTTGTAGGGACTCGGGAGGTATTCGAGGTAGCCATCCATCATGTGACTCATGTCGATAGTCACCTTAGAGTCCGACCAGGAGTCGGGTTCCCACTCGGCGTCGGCCGGGAGACCGAAAGACAGCAGTTCGTCGATACTCTCGTAGTTCGTCTCGGTGACAGAGGCGCCATTAGTCTTAGCGTCGTAGCGGTGGATAGCGAGATCCCAAGAGAGCGGAACGTCGGACTCAGACTTATCCTCGAGAGAGATAGAAGACCTTGAGAGGACACCATTGTGGAAGTCAATATAGTTCCACTCCGTGTAGCTAGTAGCGTCGATAGCGAGGGTGCCTCTTGAGGGGAATACGTCAGACTGCTCGCTGCTGGCCGACTTGCCACCCGGGTAATCGTCGGCCATAGAGTCGTAGACATCCTCGAACATCCCGTTGCAAGACGGAAGTAGCATTGCTGCCACTCCCGTCACCACAACTGATATAACCAGACTTTTGTGTCTGCCCATAACTAGATTTTTCAGTTAATCATTTACTTAGCCTCCGTTGTCGGCATAGAGTCGTTGTAGACGCTGACCGTCGTCCCGCCCATGACAGCCGGGATAGAGAAGTCGACGACAGTAGATTTGCCGTTGATAGTACCCTTGACAGATACCTCGTAGGTCGAGACCTGACCGCTCATGCCAGCCATCTCGCAGGAGCCGTTGCCTTCGATGACATACTTGTCGCCTTCCTTAGAGACCGTTGCAGCCTCGACAGAGAACGTCCCCCACTTCTCGGAGGAGAAAGAGACAGAGACCTTAGAGCCGTTCTCGACAGCCTTGAGAGACAAGCAATTAGCCTTTTCCTCAGTCAGCATATCCGAGAAGTATTTCGAGTTGGCCTTGCTATAAGTCCCATAGGAGCCAGCGACGACATAGCCAGCTGGGGCTTCGCCAGTCAGATAGTAGACAGTAGTGCCGCCCATGACGCTAGGAGCAGAGAAGGCGACATCCGAGAGGACACCGGCCGACATCTTAGCGCTGAAGGAAGCCGCGTACTCCGAGACCTTGCCGTTCATGCCAGCCATCTTGCAGGTGCCGTTGCCGCTGAGGGCGTAGGCTCCGTCTGAGCTAAGAATCTTGACCGTGTCGATAGAGAACTCGCCCCAAGTCTTGGAGGTAAAGCTGACGGAGACCGCCTCGGCGTTGAGCTTAGAGATAGAGATAGCGTTGCCAGTCTCGTCGGTGAACATATCCTTGAAGTACTTGCTAGAGGCGAGGGAGTAGGATGCGGCGTCGGCAGATTTCAGACCATTGTCTGAGTAGGCCTTGACGACAGAGTCAGAAATATCCTCGTCGTCGTCCTTGTCGCAAGAAGACATCGTCGCGCCAGCAGTCAGGGTTGCCATCATCAGGGCTGCAAATCTCGTAAGTTTCATTTTAAATCGAGAGTAGTTAATGTTTAGTAATAAATTCGACTGCAAAGTTAGGGAGGCGGGAGACGGTAGGAAATACCTAAAAATAAGTAAAGGGAGACCTGTCGGAACAGACACATATACAGTCGATAACACCCAGCAGAGGCGAGAATGCAGTCGCACAATTATTCTGACAAAGGAAAGATCATGTCATCATTATTCCATCATCTATAAGCATTGATAAACAAGACAAAAGGGGACGACAGTCATACCATCGCCCCCTACGAAAGTTAGTTTCCGAATCATCTAAACGAAATAGGAGCATACTGCCGCTCTCGACAGTTCCACGTCGTAGGGCAAAGGGAAAGTCATGTCGTAGCCAGCCTCAATACAGCGCATCTCGGCCACAGTATCCTCGCTTGGAGCCAAATAGGCGACAGTAGGAATCCTATTCGCTATACCACTCTCAGCGCCCCTAATGTCCCTGATGAGCTTCAGGCCGCCCTCGAAATCCTTACTAATATCAGCCAGCACCATATCAATCTTACTATTGACAAATACATTTAGAGCTTCGTCGAAAGTACGTACGCGCTTAATACCGCTGACAATCCCGTTGATAGAGTTCCAGGCCTTTGCGTAGACAGTGTCGTCGTCAGTCAAGACCAGGACCTCGCAGTTGTGGAGCGGCATCGTCCTATCCAGCTCATATCGGACGCCGTCTTGCAAGTCCACATCGCTCGAGACGTGCTCTGCGTCCTTGTAGCGCAAAGAGAACTCGATATGCAGTCCCTCGTTGTTGGTCAGGATGCCGAAGGAGCAACCCTCGGACTCGACAATATTCTTCGTCACCATCAGTTCCAGGAAGTCGACAAGACGCGACTGGGAGGAGGAGACGACACGTC
This sequence comes from Bacteroidales bacterium, assembly GCA_017417385.1. Classification (GTDB taxonomy): domain Bacteria; phylum Bacteroidota; class Bacteroidia; order Bacteroidales; family Marinilabiliaceae; genus W3P20-009. The sequence goes on along the minus strand of JAFPZF010000005.1, from coordinate 62,290 downwards.
GGTCAAGACGAATGTGATGTTCGAGCAGCAGATGATAGTGGAGGACGACACCTTGATCGAATACATCGTCGCGGGAGACATAGACCTTGAAATTGTACTCGGCCAGACCAATCTTGTTCTCGAGGGCGTCGAAGACGTTGAGCAGGACCTGCCTTGTCAGCATACTATTGCCGAGCAAAGTCTCTGGCACATTTGATGCCAAGGCGAAGGAATGCTTTTTCGTCGGGTCCTTGCACTTGAAGAGCTTCAGCAGTCCGCTCAGGAGAGTGTAGATATTGAACTGCGTCTCCTCGTTGGGGATGACAGGGATATTGTGGGAGGCAGCCTTTTTGACAGCCTCGATGTTGGAAGTCGCATTAGTAGTCGAGGCCCTTATCAAGCCAATCAGTTCGGACTGAATCGGGGCGAGACGTTCGCCCGACAAAATATTCAGGGCGTCGTTGATCTCGCTTATAGGCTTGTCGACTCCGGCGGTCAGCCTCGAGACGAGGTCGTCCTTGACCCTAATCTCGTCACTCAGAATAGCCAGTTCCCTATTCTTGTCATAAATCATAGTGGAGAGCCACCTGATAGAAATAAAGTAAACGGCAGTGCAGGCGATCTGGACAAGCGTAATGTATATACACTTCTCGAACAGCTCCTTGGCGTCCATAGTCTCGCTCGCCGAGCCATATATACCATAGGAAGCCAAGAGCAGAAGGAGGTTCAGCACAGTAATCGCGACACCGGCATGGCGTCCGTGGAGCAAGATTGCTATGAAAGGATAGAGAGTTATAGGGAGACTCGTGATGCCGAGATAGTGACTCGTCCCGTGAATGACGAGCGAGTAAGTGAAGATGACGACCCTGTCGACAGTCGTAACCGTATCGGAATAGTAGTGGAGGAAAGACGCGAACAGATAGCACACGAAGAAGAGACAGAACAGGAGGTTCGTGCTAGAGAGCAAAGCATTCTCAATAAAGAGAGAATAGATACCGAGGAACAAGCTCTGAATCAAGAACGTGATATTCACTATCGTAGCGAAGGGGCGATAGAATCCCGTATCCGACGACAAGTCAGCATCAGACGTAACCGAGAAGGTCTGATATAAGTTCGTTATTAATCCCATACATTATCCATACTTATGCCGCGGAGAGCGCTCCTCAGTCCGTCTCCTACGACTCTTCCATTCTCAAAGATAATAATTTTTCCACAGCTACACCGTTTTCTACCCCTTATTGTTGAGACACTTCCTCCTATATTCACAATAACGGTAGGCGAGACCGGTCGCCTCGTCAATCCTTCTGTCACTCTCATCGACCAATTCCCACTCGTCGCCAATCATCGGGAAGTAAGTGTCAGCATCGCCAATCACAACATCTATGTGAGTGATATACAACACGTCAGCCAAATCCCAAAAGAGCCCATAAATCATGCCGCCGCCAATCACGACGACCTCCTGGTCGCCACGGGTCATTTCCATGACCTCCTCGACACTATGAGCAATCTCGACATACTCATTTGGGACGACATCGCAGTGAGACAGCATAATATTTCTTCTTTTAGGGAGATAGCCCTTGGGCAGAGCCTGCTGCGTCCGTCTGCCCATGACGACCGTCCTGCCCTCGGTCAGGGCCTTAAAATGACGAAGATCCTCTTTAATGTAGACAGGCTGGTTGCCGTCCTTGCCAATAGCATAATCTTGGCTGATAGCAGCGATCATTGCTACCGTCCTCGTTGGTTTCAGTATTTCCATCTTTAGATACATTGGAGGCCAATCGGAAAGATATAGTAGCATCCCGTCCCTTCCATAATGTAAAACTATCAAAAAAACGGACGCATTTGTGCTGTTTTCTCGGTTTTACCAACCTTTTTTTCTATTTTCGCATCGTTTTTCATCAAGTAGACTATGCAAGACCAATCTGCTAAGAACTCATACGTGGACAGTCTCTTCCAGCTCAGAAGGCTGGAGACGCGCGCCGTGACAGTGGGCACAGTCGGCATCGGGGGAGACAATCCCGTCCGTGTTCAGTCTATGACGACGACCAACACCAACGACATCGTGGCCACGGCCGACCAGTCGGAGAGGATCGTCAAGGCAGGTGGCGAAATCGTCAGATACACAACCCAGGGAACACGCGAAGCAGCCAATGCAGGACTCATACGAGAAGAGCTGCGGAAGCGAGGCATAGACGTCCCAGTTGTCGCCGATGTACACTTCCTAGCATCTGCGGCGCTGACAGCAGCGCCTGTAGTCGATGCAGTACGCATAAACCCGGGGAACTTTCTCGGCGAGGTCAAGAAGTTCGACGAGAAAGCCGCCGACATGTCGGACGAGGAGTGGCAAGACAAGATAGTCAGCCACCTCAGGCCGCTCATCGACATCTGCAAGGAGCATAAGACGGCTCTCAGGCTCGGAGTGAACCACGGGTCGCTCTCTGACAGAGTCATGGCGAAGTATGGCGATACGCCACAGGGCATGGTCGCCTCAGCCATAGAATACCTTGATGCCCTCGAGAGACTCGAGTTCCACGACGTCGTCATCAGCATCAAGAGCAGCAATGCGCGCGTCATGGTCGAGACCGTACGCAGACTCGTAGCAGCCATGAGGGAGCGCAACATCACGTATCCGTTACACCTCGGGGTGACAGAGGCGGGCAGTGACGCAGAGGGGCGTGTCAAGTCGGCGGCAGGCATAGGGGCCCTTCTCGCTGACGGGATCGGTGACACCATCCGCGTCTCGCTGACCGAGGCTCCGGAGGCAGAGATACCCGTCGCACAGATGCTCGTCAGGCATTTCGAAGACAAGGGGCGCAAGAAAACAGCGCTCACGCCGTGCGACACCGCAGCGTACACACCATTTGACTACACACGTCGGAACTCGACAGCCATACATGCGATAGGAGGAAGCCTTCCACCAGTCGTCATCACCCGAACCAAGGCGTCGAAAAGCGACTTCTACCTTGCGACAGACGGGCGGAAGTTTCAGAAGACAGACGACACAGACTCCGCCGACTACGTCTGCATCCGCTATCAGGACTTGACAGACGAACGCCTTGCGGAACTCAGGAAGGACACGCGGAGCATACTCCTCCTCCAGACGCTGACGTCCAACCCGACAGCCGAGTATCGAGCTGCCATACTGAAGCTCACAGCCGCTGGGGTCATGTCGCCAGTGATTCTCCACTACGTAGCTCACTTCGGCACACTGACGGAGCTACAGGTCAAGGCTGCGGCGGACCTCGGGCTACTCTTCATCGACGGGCTGGCAGACGGCGTGTATATCGAGAGTGACACCCTGAAGGACGAAGAGCTGTCGGACTTTGCGGACCTGCTCCTACAGTCGACACGTGCGAGGATGACACGGACCGAGTTCATATCATGTCCAGGCTGTGGTCGGACACTATATGACATACAGACCACCGTCCAGCAGATAAAGCAGCGGATGGGGCATCTTGCTGGGCTAAAGATCGGCGTGATGGGGTGCATTGTCAATGGAATAGGCGAGATGGCCGATGCAGACTATGGATACATCGGAGCGGGGCCAGGGCGCATATCCCTGTACCGAGGAAAAGAGCTTGTCGAAAGAAATATTCCAGAGTCGCAAGCCATTGAAAAACTTGAATTTATGATAAGAAATGACGGTAGGTGGGTCGAGGTTGTCAATAAATAAATTTATGTTTTGTTTGATTTTAAACATAAATCTTACTAATATTGTCATTTGAAAACAATGATTTGGAAGATGAGTACTTTCATACGGGCAATAGCTTTCGCGTTCACACTCCTAGTTGGCGTCGTGGCGCAAACAGCATCAGCTGAGGAGCTTGTTATTAAAGGCACATATCAAGGTGAGAACATATACGTCAAGAATCCATTCGCACCTTCAGGAGTAGGCTTCTGCGCCTACGAGGTGACTGTGAACGGAATGATAACGACGGACGAGATAAACTCCAGCGCCTTCGAAGTCGACCTATCAGTCTATGGGTTCACTGTCGGTGACGACGTCAACATTGTCATCCGATACAAGGACGATTGCACGCCAATGGTGCTGAATGCGACGGCGTTGCAGGTCCAGAAGCCAGCCAAGTTCGAGACTATCGCTGTCAAGGATGGCATGTTGAAGTTCTCGACCTCTGGTGAGACGGGTTCACTGCCATTCGTCATCGAGCAGTTCAGGTGGAACAAGTGGGTCAAGGTTGGCGAGGTCCGCGGCAAGGGCAGGAATCAGAGCAACACCTACGAGGTCAAGGTTCGCACGCACTCTGGCGCGAACAAGTTCCGTGTCCGTCAGTCCACGTCAAACAGAAAGGTACAGTCTTACTCAAAGGAGGCAGTCACCATCGTAGCAGCAGCGCCGATCAAGTACAAGGCATCCAACGATGAGATCACGTTCACGGGAGAGACCATGTATGAGGTCTACGACCAGTTTGGCGGCATCGTCTTCAAGGGCTACGGCCAGTCGATCAACATATCGACGCTGACGAAGGGCAAGTATTACCTCAACTACGACAATTCACAGGACGAGTTCGTCAAGAGATAAGAGACAGAAGGTCTTCGCTCTACGCGATAGAGGAGAAGCAGTCATATCATATTTAGATGAAGTGCCGAAAATGATCATACATTTTTGGCACTTTTTCTTGACAAATAAACCTACTCTTTCCAAATCATGAAAGGCATAATACTCGCAGGCGGCAGTGGCACACGTCTGTACCCGATAACGAAGGGCGTCTCGAAACAGCTACTTCCAGTCTTCGACAAACCGATGATCTACTATCCCCTCTCCGTCCTCATGCTGGCGGACATCAGGGAGGTCCTCGTCATAACCACTCCGTATGATTCACAGTCGTTCAAGAGACTACTCGGGACAGGGAACGACTTCGGGATGCAGATCTCGTATGCGACTCAGCCATCGCCGGACGGGCTGGCACAGGCCTTCATCATCGGCAAGGACTTCATAGGCGACGACGACGTGTGCCTTGTCCTCGGCGACAACATCTTCTACGGACAGAGTTTCACGTCGATGCTTCATCATGCGAAGAAGACAGTCGAGGAGGGGCGGCAGGCCAGCATCTTTGGATATTGGGTTGCAGACCCCGAGCGCTATGGTGTGGCGGAGATAGACAGCAATGGGAAGGTAGTCTCGATCGAAGAGAAGCCCAAGCATCCGAAGTCGAACTATGCAGTCGTCGGGCTCTACTTCTACCCGAACGACGTCGTCAAGATAGCGAGCCAGATAAAGCCGTCGGAGCGAGGGGAGCTAGAGATAACGACAGTCAACGAGACATATATGAAGGCTGGGAGGCTGTCGCTCCAGTGCCTCGGGAGAGGTTTCGCATGGCTCGACACAGGCACGCACGACTCACTCTCGGAGGCGTCGACATTCATCGAGGTCATCGAGAAGCGGCAGGGACTGAAGATAGCGTGCCTCGAAGAGATAGCGTACAACAGCGGATGGATAACGCGCGACCAGCTCTTCAACCTTGCTGAGCCGATGAAGAACAATCCGTATGGGCAGTACTTGATAAACGTCGCACGGATGTCAGAATAAAGACGGGCGAGAAAAAGGCTCAGTTATCAACATAACACGTGTTGCCAAAGAATAATGATTGAGGTTATAAAGACAGAAATCGAGGGAGTCAGCCTGATACGTCCGAGGGTTTTCGGAGACGAGCGCGGATACTTCTACGAATCGTATTCCAAGAGAGATTTTGACGCAGCCTTTGGGGAAGTGAATTTCGTCCAGGACAATCAGAGCCGGTCGACATACGGAGTCGTCAGAGGTCTGCACTTCCAGAAGCCGCCATACGCACAGGCGAAGCTCGTAAGGGTCATAGTCGGCGAAGTGATGGACGTGGCAGTCGACATCAGGAAAGGGAGTCCGACGTACGGGAAGTATTTCTCGGCGAGACTGAGTGAGGAGAACAAGATGATGATGTTCATCGGGAGGGGATTCGCACATGGATTCGCAGTCCTGAGCGACATCGCGATATTCCAGTACAAGTGTGACAACTTCTATGCGCCGGAGGCAGAAGGGGCTGTCGCATACGATGACCCGGAGATAGGCATCGAATGGCCAATAGACCCGAAAGACATGATACTCTCGGCAAAAGACAAGGGACATTCGCCACTCTCCAAGATAGACAGCCCATTTACGTATTAGCCAGACGGAGGAAAAGAGATGACAAGGATACTCCTGTTCGGCTCGACAGGGATGCTCGGGAGAGAGGTGCTAAGAATAGCAGAGGAGACGAAGTTCGAAGGGACGATAGTCACAGTCTCGCACGCAGAATGCGACATAAGGGACGAAGCGCAAGTCGAGAAGACAGTGGCAGAATCGGGGGCTCAGGTCGTAGTCAACTGCGCCGCATACACGCAAGTCGATAAGGCGGAGAGCGAGACCGAGACAGCGATGGAGATAAACGGGAAGGCCACGGGCAACATTGCAAGGGCTGCAAAACGCCACAACATGTTCCTCATACACATCTCGACCGACTACGTCTTTGACGGAGAGAAGGAGGGGGCGTATAAGCCGGAGGACGAGACAAACCCAATAAACGAATACGGGCGAAGCAAGTTGGCGGGCGAGAAGGCCATAGAGGCTACTACGGGGCTACGGTATGCCATAGTGCGGACACAGTGGCTCTACTCTCACATAAGGAAGAACTTCTTCCTGACCATGCTGAGACTATTCAGGGAATGGGAGAACATAAGCGTCGTAGGCGACCAGAGGGGCACGCCGACACTTGCGGCACACCTGGCAGAAGCTATCATCAAGATAGCAGAGAGGAGAGACGAAGTCGAAACGGGGATATATCATTATAGCGACAGCGGGAGCTGCACATGGTATGAGTTTGCGAGCGAGATAGCGAAGAACGACGGCACGAAGTGCATGATACGAGAAATAACGACAGAGGAGTATCCGACGCCGGCGAGACGTCCCAAGAACAGCATCCTCGACAAGAGCAAGACCACGCGGATAACAGGGATAGCACTCAAAGAATGGCAGGAAGGCGTCAGGGAGTGCTATGAAAAATGGAGAGACGAGAGACGATGAGCAGTGCAAGAGAAATACTCGCGCTCAGCAAGGTCAGTGGTATCGGGCCGAAGATAGTCAGACAGATAGTCGACATCGCGGGCGGGGAGGCAGAGAACGTGTTCAACATATCGGCTGAGGAGCTGAGGGCGAACGGGATATCGGAGAGCGTAATAAGTTCGATAGAAAGGGAGAAGGCGGCAGCATACGACTTTGCAAACCGACAGTTGGCGGAGGCGGAACGGAGGGACGTAAGAGTCATCAGCTATTGCGACAAAGAGTATCCACGGAGACTGCGGGAGACGGCAGGGGCGCCCATAGTCCTATTCGTCGGAGGGAAGGGGAGCCTCTCAACAGCGAAAGTCCTCGCAGTAGTCGGGACGCGAAGGCCGACCGACGAGGGGCGAATAATAACGAGCGAGATAGTCAACGACCTCTGCAGACGGCATCCCGACCTGATAATCGTATCGGGGCTGGCGTTTGGAGTCGATGTCGTCGCACACAGGGCAGCCCTAGCAGCGGGCAGACTCACCACGGCAGTCGTCGCACATGGGCTCGACACCGTCTATCCGAGTCAGCATCTCGACACGGCAAAGCGCATATTGGAGCAGGGGCTGATGGTAAGCGAGTTTCCGTTCGGAACATTGCCGGAGGCGTACAACTTCGTCAGCAGGAACAGGATAATAGCGGGGATGTCGGACGGATGTCTCGTCGTCGAGAGCGGTGCGAAAGGAGGGTCGCTCATCACGGCGGCGCGAGCGACAGAGATGGGGCGGAGACTGATGGCGATAGCAGGGTGGCCGACGAGGACCCAGTCGGCGGGGTGTAACGACCTGATAAAGAGCGGGGCGGCACAGATGATAGAGAATGCCGACGACATAGACAGAGTCATGGGCTGGCAGACGATAAGGATGAAGAAAGAGGAAGTCGAGCAGGCGGCGCGCCTCCCGTTGATGCCGACAGACCCGACAGAGAAGGCAATCGTCGAAGTATTGAAGCAGGAGGACTGCCTCAGTTCGAGCATGATAGTGATGAGGACACAGTTACCAGCCTCGCAGGTCAATGCGTCGCTACTGAGCATGGAGTTTGGCGGCTTCGTAAGGTCGCTACCGGGGAACGTCTATAAACTGCTGATATAGCAGAGGGGCAACACAACAGACAACATTCACCGGCATCTTCGCGTAGGCGGAGGTGCCGGTGAATGCTTAAGACTATTGGGAGAGGGGACGGCCGAATCAGCGGACGTGGCGGAAGTTAAGATAATGAATGCAAGCCACACGGAAGGCCGTCGAGGAATAGAGTTCGCCGAAGTCGGCAGCGACCTCGAAGCGTAGGCGGAAGAGGTTGAGGAAGCCGTCTGAGACGTCGTAGGAAGTCGAGAGGAGGAGGTAGTTCTGAATCTTAGCCGATTCGTAGAAGTAGTCCTTGTAGGGTGTCATAGAGAAGGCGCCGCCATCGTATTTCTCGACGATGCTGCCATGATTGCGAGAGAACGTATAGCGGAACTGGTAGGAGTGGCGTGGAGAGACATTGCCGACGAGACCGATATTGACAGCTGCGACACGAGTATTGGCGAGGAAGATGAGCATCTGAGCGCGGTCGGAGTCGGACATATAGGCGCGCATAGTCTTAGCAGAATGGAAGAGAGGAGTCCCGAGGGAGAGCCCGTTCTGAGTCCATCCCTGATAGTAGAGACCGTTGTTGAGATAGACCTTTCGGCCAGACTTTTCGCCGTTGCCCCAATGGTCGCGGAGGAAAGTATTGACCGTATGGTAGTTGAGCGGCTTGCCAGAGCGGGCCTGCCAGTCAGCAAGGTCCTCGTCAGTAAAATGCTCGTGGAGCCAGTCCATGAGGGCGTTCTGTTCGAGAGGGAAGTCGCCCGGGTAGACAGCCATGAGGGCTCCATTCTTGTCGCGTCCGATAGGGTCTGGGGTACCGTCGCCCATCTGGTCGTAAGTCTTGACATACTCAACGTTAACCTTACGGAAGAGAGGAGAAGGAGTATGGAGAGTCAGACCGAGGTAGTAGTCCTTGACGTACTTGCTGAGAGGGTCAACGCCGACAGCATCGGTGAAGATACGCTGGTAGTAGAGATGCGCCTTGAAGTCGCCGAGAGAGAAGTCGGCGCCGAAGTCCCAGATACCCTGATGAGCGCCGGCGGCATTAGTAGCCTCGCCACGAAGCCAGCCGCCGTCGTAGTCGCGGAAGTCCTCGGAGCCACGGCCAAAGAAAGACGCCCAGAAGTCAGTCGGAATCTTATGACCATCGGGCGTCGTCCCGCCGATAAGGACACTATGGACGAGACCAATATAAGGCTTGACATACCAGCCGCCGATGCGGACGTAGGCAAACTTCTCGTGGAGAGTGACAGAAGTAGTGAAAAGAGAAGTATAGTCATCGTCGAAGTCATCGTCGAAGAGACGGCCGACGAATACACCACCCTTGACCTGGAGCCAGTCGCGAGTGAAGGGTACCGAGAAGTAGTCGAAGATGCCGAGACCGATGCGAGGAGTCGGGCGGGCGTTGGAGGACATCAGATAGTTGCCCGAGGAGACGTCGTCGTCGGCAGCGAGAGGCGAGTAGGCCTTCATACCGGCGAGGTAGTCGAACATAAAGACATTGCCCGAGAGGTAGGCCTCGTGGGGAACACGGCGGGAATCGTCAGTCGAGGCGACGAGCCCGAGACCGGCATGAAGGTTAGTGTGAGGAGTATGGAGAATACGGATGTCGGCACGAGCGGAGGCGAAGAATTCGGCACGTTCGTACTGAGTATAGACACCCCAGCGATTAGAGTAGCTCCAGAGGGGGCGCAGGTCCTTGTTAGTAGCAATAGAAGCCGAGAGTTCCTCGCGAGCAGAGAGAGAGTCGAGCCAGCAGGCGACAGACTGCGCGAAGGAGACAGACGGCAAGGCGGCTATAAGGAACCCAAAAAATAACCTATACATATCGAGGATCGTAAAGTAGGGGCAAAGGTACAAAAAAGAGGGGAAAAGAGACAAAGCAGAAGCAGCATCTCAGGGCGAGACCGTCAGACAAAGAAGAGAGCCACGCCGATGAACGACACGACAGTCCAGAGCACATCGCGGAGGGAGACAGGCTGTTTCTGGACAAAATGATAAGGAATCAGAATCAAGACAGGGGACAGAGACATAATAGTCTGAGCGACACCGACATCAGTCAGTTGAGCGGCACGAAGAGACAGAGTGACGCCGACGACAGGACCGAAGACAGCGAGAGCAATCAGGAGACCCATATTAGCGCCAGTCAGAGCGTTCCTCATCCCCGACTGCTTACGACGGAGGAAGAGCATAATGACGAAGCCGACGAGACCGGCGACACACCTCATGAGCGTCCCGGCGACGGGAGCCATACCGCCCTCGACGGGCATAGCGTTGAGGCCAATCTTACTCATGACGAGGCCGACACCTTGACCGAGAGCGGCGCCGATAGCGAGGAGGACGCCACTGCGAGGGAGATTGAGACTAAAATGACTATGACCAGACTCGTCCTTACGACGATTGAGAATAGTCATCGCGATGCCGAGGAGAGTCACGAGCATACCAATGAGAGCCTTGAGAGAGAGAAGTTCGCCGAGGAGAAACCAGGCGCTCAGGGCGGCGAAGAGAGGGGCGAGAGTCATGAAGAGCTGCCCGAAGCGGGAGCCAATCTTAATGTAGGCGTTGTAGAGACAGTAGTCGCCGAAAGTATAGCCGACGAGGCCGCTACCGATAAGCCAGAGCCAAGCCTCGGAATTGGCATGGAAGAGGAGATCCGTGCCGCCGGAGAAGGCCAATACGACATAGAGCATGACAAGAGCGACGAGCATACGATAGACATTGGCGACAGCCTCGCCCATCCTCTTACTAGCGCTCTCGCTAAGCAAGGCAGACACCGTCCATGAGACAGCGACCACCACCGAGAGCAGCTCACCAGAATGATCCATCAGAAAAAGAGAAAAAAAGGATAATAAAAATAGTTAGACCTTAGACTTATCGTCGGAACCGAGAAGGGCACGGAGCTCGTCAATCTTAGCGTTCAGTTCATCGAGCTTAGCCTCAACAGAGTCGTTGTTGTCGCTGACCATCGCGTCGACGAAGATAGAGTTGATAAAAGACATCCCGATGATGCCGCCGATGATAAGGAGGAGACTAAAGTAGAGACGTATAACGCCAGCGACAGGGTGGTTGAAGCCGTCGGCGACAGCGTCTGGAATCTCGTACCAGCCCTCGATAGTACAGAGGCGGAAGATAGAGTACATAGAGGACGTCGGAGTCCCGAAGTACTCGGGAGCGGCGTTGCTAAACATAGCACAGTTGAGGAGTGCGAAGATAGCGATAATCAGGAAGAAGCTGATCAGGACAGGCCAAGACTGAGTCATAGCGAGGCGGAAGCCACGGAGGACAGCGTCGAAGCCCGGGAAGAAACGGACAGTCCGGAGGATACGGAGGACGCGCATCATACGGAGGACGAGGAAGGCCGAGAGGTCGATACCGAGAGGCTCGACAAAGATCATGATGATAGAAGGCACGGAGAGGAGAGTCACAGTACCATCGAGCCAATTCCAACGGTCGGCGAGGTAGCCACGGACTCCAAGAGTCCGCAGCTTGATAGACATCTCCACAATAAAGAAGAGCGAGCAGAGGACGTCGACAACATCAATAAGAGGAGACTCGACGTCGTATTCAGTAAGGATAATACAAATCGCATTGACGATGATAGCGACAATGATAGCCGCCTCGTTGAGGAAAAACTTAGTCATCTGATAGGAAATATTTTAAGGTAAGTAAGGATACGCCAGAGCCATTCGAGGGGTCCGAACTTGAAGAACCTGAGCCACAGGGCGCAGAGAATGGACTCGACGAGGAACACAGCCGTAGCTACGAGGAGCGTCTCGCAGAGCGAGAGAGTGCCGCCGAAAGCGAGGCCGACACCATAGAAAAGGAAGACGCCAAAGAGAGACTGCAAGATATAGCAAGAGAGAGCCATGCGGCCAGTCAGGGCGAAGAAACGCCAGATACGGAGATCAGGCAGATGAATATAGAGAAGGGCAAGGGCAGCCATGTAGGCAAGGCCGAGAGGATAGACACCGAACAAGTAGAGGAGAGAGGCGATAAAGGGAGACAGAGAAACATAGCCAATAGAGGACAGAGCTGAGACGACAGAGAGAGGAAGGGCGACGAAGAGGCCGACAGCAATAGCAGTATAGATGACACGAGTATGAGAAGAGAGAGAGGAGAGCATGCCACTACGCCCGATATAGAAGCCGAGGAGAAAGAGGCCAACAACCTTGAAATAGCGGCTAGAGGAGACAAACTCCCAGCAGCGTTCGACAGCACCCTGGAGGAGGAAACGATGAACATCTGCGTAAGAGTCTGCGTCGTGGAGGAAGAGAGCAAAATTATCCTCGGAGATGCCAACAGAGGAGGCGACAGACCACCACGAATCGTACAAGAGAGACGGGAGAGAAAAAGGCAAGAGAGGGCGGACGAGGGAGACCAGGACAGGGAGAGAGAGGAAAACCACACTCGAGATGAGGATAGTACGCTGACAGCATCGGTCGAAGAGCGGGAGAATCATGCCACAAAGGGCGTAGAGGAGAAGAATGTCGCCAGACCAGAGGAGCATAAGATGAGCGAAGCCAATCAGGGCGAGGACCACCATGCGACGGTAGAAGACAGGCATAGGGGCGAGGCCACGCCGGCGCACATTGGAGATGATGATAGAGAAGCCAATCCCGAAGAGGACAGAGAAGATAGTGTAGAACTTACCGTTGACGAACAGCGCCTGGAGGAAGCGTGCGACAGTGTCGTAGCCGAGAGCGCCAGAGCCCGTCGGGAAGAACTCGTGGAGGAAGTCGTAGAGCGAGAACTCCGGGAAGTTGGCGAGGGCGATGCCGAAGAGGGCAAAGCCACGGAGCGCATCGAGGATGACGATACGCTGACGGACAGGCGAGGCCGTCTCAGTCGACGAGTTTGTCTTCGAAAAATCTATTGCCGCAGACATAGTCAGTGTATAACAAGTCTAATACAGGTCTATACTCGGGGCAAGAAATGCCGAGGAGAGAGAGCATAGAGTGAATCATATTCTCGGAGGCGACGCGCTCATCCTGGCGTGAGAGGAGGCGGGAGGGAAAATCCGGATGGGCATCGCGGTAGGGGCGATTGAGATAGACGATCATAGGGACGTGAGCGAGCTCGGGGGTGACAGCGTGGCGATAGAAGTCGCAAGCCTCGAAGACATCCTCGCTATGGTCGGAGACGTAGAGGAGGGCGTTACGACCGGGGGCATCGGAGACGAGACGGATCATCTCGGAAAGGAGGGAGTCAGTATAGAAGATAGTATTGTCGTAGAGAGCTGTGAACTCCTGACGCTCGGGAGAGAAGCCGGGGCGACACTCATCAGAGGCGAGGAAGTGGCGGTGAGAGGCGGGGAAGCGGTAGATATACTCCATGTGGCTCCCCATAGTATGGAGAACAATGAGCTTGTGGGCGGCAGTATCGGCGAGGGCAGAGGCAAGCCAAGGCAAGAGGACCTCGTCGTAAGGACGCTGGGAATCTGCGGCGATAACCTGCGAGGCATCGGAATACTGGACACAATCAGCCTCGTCAGCGATGACGCCATAAGTAGCGAGCTTGTTGACATTCCAATCCGCCTCCTGATTGGAGAGCCAGAAAGACTTGAAATGAGCACTGCGGGAGATAGAGACAATATCCTGATAGAAGTACCATTCGCGGGTATCAGAAGTACTATTGCGGAAGGAGAGGACGTTGCCAAGAGCGGAGACCGTTGTCGAATAGGGGGGCAAGACATCGGAGAAGGCGAAGAGACTATCGCGCATCGAGAGCAGACGGGGAGTAGTGTTGAGAGGGTAGCCGAAGAGCGACCAGTGGTTGCGGCTGGAGGACTCGCCGATAACGAGGACGAAAGTGTCGCAGAGACCGTCGGAAGACACAGAGGTGGACTGTTGGATATTCTGCTGACGGAGAGAGCGAGTATGAATAAAATGAGAGGCGAGCTTATGAGCGTAGAGAGACCAGGAAAGAGAGCGGTAGGACATATTCACATTACGCTTGCCGAACTCGAGGGAGAGACAGAAGAGAGAAGCGACAAAGCCAGAGAGACAGAAGACAAGGGCGAGAGGAGAGAAAAAACGCCTAGGGAGGAGCCTAACGGCGAGGACAGAGAGCAGAAGGACTGCGGCGAGAGACAGGAAAACCGGGGAAGAGCAGAAGGCAGGGAGAGAGACTCGGAGAGAGGAGAGGAACGCGGACGTCTCGCCGGCGTTGGTAGCCGTGATGATAGTAAAGAGACGCTCGCCGATGCCGAGACCATAGATGACGTAGCTAAAGATGTTGACGACACAGAGGAGACAGTTGACCACCGCCAAGACATAACCGAGGACACGGAGCCAACGCCAGGGACTACCGGCGAGAGCAGCGTAGAAAAGCCCATTGAGACATGCGACGAGAAGCCACGTCAGGAACGACGTGAAAGAAAAGGGAGAGGAAGCCAGCCAGACGTCGACATTGCCAAAGAAGGCGAAGACAGCGGACACGACGAAAAGCACCCTCGCACGGAAGACAGAGTCCGCGAGAGAGGCGAGGAGAGAAGAGAAGGCAGCTACTATCGAATCAGAGACTTTCTTCGCCATAATACAACTCTAACATTAAGAGAGGAGAGAGAAGTGTCTGGGACATAAGACTCAACAATCTGCGGGAGGGCGTCCTTAGCAGTGTTGTAGACATTGGAGAAGAGAACATAGTCCTCGGAACCAGAGAACTCGCGAGGGGAGACAGTGTCGCCATCCATAAAGATATAGTCGCTCGGGACATAGTTAGGGTAGAAAGTAGCAGTCTCGGCAGTAGAAATGTCGTGACGGTGCATATAGCCGGCCACGTTGCGGCGGAGCCCCCAGTAGTTGAGATGAGCGAGGGAAGCGTCCCAGCCCTGGGCCATAGAGTCAGGGTAGACCCAGAAGTTTCCCGTCAGCAGAGAGACAAAGAAGGCAGGGAGCAGAAAGACACGGAGACGAGGCAGAGAGACAAGGAACTCGAAAGCGAGGAGAGCCACGAGGACGTAGGAAGCAGTAAAATAGCGATGACCGATAGAATTGTTGATAAAGAGAGAGACACCGCCAACAATAAGGGCGGAGAGTGAAGCCATCAGCAAAACAGAGCGGACACGCACAGAGAGAGAGGAACGAAGCCCAAGAATAAGCATCACGACGACAAAGAGGACGACGGGCCAGCGGCCGAAATCCAAGAAGCGATGAGCAAGGACGACGAGATTTCTCAGCAGATTCGAGAAGAAGTCGGAAGAAGAGTCGAAGCCGAAGGCGTCTCCCCACTGGTCAGAGGGGTTCGAGATAATCCAGCCGTTGAAGCACAGGCGACCGAGGAGGAAGAGCAGCGAGGGAAGAGCCGCAACAAGATAGCAAACAACATTAGGACGCGACAAGAAGCGCGAAGGGCGCAGGGAGAGCGGTAGGAACACGTCGATAAGGAAGAGAGAGCCGCAGAGCATCATCCCACGGAGGGAAGTCAGACTAAGAAGGGCAAGCGCAAGCCCTTTAAGGAGGAGTTCACCACGGAGGATAGAATTGAGGGCGAGGAAGAAGAACGCCAACAAGAATACCTCGGGGCCGACCAGAGAGAGAGAGGAGAGGAGAGTCGGGTCGGCGAGGAGCAGAGCGAAACAGAGAAGGCGGTGGCTCGACCTCGGGAAGAAGAAAGCGACGAGGCGCATCAGCTGCCAGAGCGTACAGAAGACGAGAGGCAAGACAGCGAGATGGGACACGGCGAGAGAGCGACCACAGACATGCCAGACGGCAGCGAGCACAGAAGAAGGGAGGAGAGGGTGCCCGGGGTCGATATTTACAGGGAGGGAGAACCAGTCGGAAATCGAGTTAGAGTAGAGGAAGCCGCCAATCTTCGAGACAAACAAGACATTATCCCAGAAGATGCCCGTCTGCCAGCCCAGGAGAGAGAGGAGGATAAAGGCGGCAAAGACGGAGACAAAATCCAGGGAAGAGAGACGAGAATCCTCAGCCACCGACATAGTAGAGAAGCCTTACTTCTGAAGACCGACGATGACGAGACCGCCGCCAGTCGGGAGAGAGACCTTGAGGGACTTACCCTTCTTCGTCGGCAACTTTTGCGATACAAGAGACACATCGCCAGACTTAGGGTCGTCGGAGTAGAGAGAGACCGTGGCGCCAGCGCCGAAGAAGTCTTCGAGGTTGAGGTTGAGAGAGAGAGGCGTCTTCTCAGCATTGACAGCGGCGACGTACCACTTGTCGGCATGGCGGCGAGCGAGCACGATGTACTTACCCGGGTAGCCATCGATAATACGAGTCTCATCCCAAGTCGTCGGAACAGCACGGAGGAAGTCCATACAGACCTTCGGAGCGTCGGTCAGGTTGTTAGGTGCGAGTGCGAAGAACTGAATAGGATTCTGGAAGAGGACAGCCTGAGCCAGCTCAAACACGTCCGTAGTACGGCGGTAGTTGCCACCGTCGTTGCCACGGTTCATACGCTTGTTCATAAAAGAGCCGCCGAACTCCATGCAGCCCACAGCGTTGCGGATGAAGGGGTGGAGAGTCGTGATACGAGCCTCGTCGTCGCAGTAGTGCTGATTGAAGATAAGATTCTCGGAGGCTAGGACAGCCTCGGAGCCGACGTAGTTAGGGTACATACGTTCCCAGCCGCGGGGGAGAGTAGCGCCGTGGAACACGACCATAAGCCCATGGTCGTTGGCGTCGGAGAGAATATCCTCGTAGAGACGCATAGTCTCCTGCTTATCGCCGCCAAAGAAGTCTACCTTGATACCAGCGACACCCAGTTCGTTGAGCCATTTCATCTCCGCCTTGCGGGAAATAGCACGGTCCATGATATTCGTAGGGCTCTGGACGATGTCGTTCCAGTAGCCGCTCGAAGAGTACCAAACAAAGAGCTTGACGCCACGCTCTGCGGCGTAGGCAGCAAGTTCGCGCATACCATCGCGGCCGATGTTACGATCCCAGAAACTATCGATAAGGACAAACTTGTAGCCCATAGACTGAGCGAGGTCGACGAAGGTTTTAGAGTCCTTCATATTGATACTATTGTCCTGCCAGAGGATCCAGCTCCAGGTGCCGCAGCCGTAGTCGTAGTTCTTAGTCGTCTCGAAGAGAGGCTTGACGACGTCCCAGGTAATAGTCTGCTCGGCGACGACAGCTGGGGAGGTGCCGACAGCGAGAGTACGCCAAGGAGTTGCAGCCGGGAGGGCTATTCCAGGGATAGCAGAGCCGTCGCCATTGTTCTCCTCGGGCATCGGGTAGGCGATACGATAGGCGCCATCCTTAAAGTCCGAGATATGCGAAGCGCAGTAGCGGCTATCGACGCCAGTCTCGGAGAGGAGAGCCCAGATGTTAGGCTGCTTGTCGGCGGCAGGAATCTTGAAGAGACAAGGGAAGACGTAGCCGCGGCCATACTGCGACTTTTCGTTCATAGGGCGGTCGGTAGAATACTCCTCCTCGTAGGAAGGCTTGGTACGTTTCCAGCCGATCATAGGGTCGCTCTGAGGGCTGAGGAACGTCGTCGTGCCGTCGGGGAAGCGGAACTCCGTCAGTTCCTCCTCGACACGGATGCCGACAGTCTCTCCCTTCTTGAGAAGGACATAGCGGAAGGCGAGAGCGTTGTCCTCTGCCACCACTTCAAGGACGAAGGGCCTGCCGTCTGACGTCTCGAGGGAGACAGAGAGGAAGTTGGCAGACTTCTTGACGGCGCTCTGCTTGATACGGTCGAGCTTGTAGTCGATATTCAGCACCTCGGACATACGGCGGACAGGCTCAGACTTAATCTTGTCGCCATAGGAGCCGAAAGTAGTCTTGAGGCCGAGTGCGGAGGGGAGGAGGACTGGTCGGCCGTCATAGGAAGCAGCGAGAGCCAGAGAGCCCTTGTCATATTCGACAGAGACCTTCAGGCGACCATCGGGGCTGGAGACCACGTCGTCTGCGAAAGAGCAGAGACATGAAGACAAGAGGAGGGCGAGGGAAGTAAAAACCTTATTCATAAGACTACAATTCGTTGATAGAGAACCCCGCCTTTGCGAGGTCGGACCAGAAAGAAGGGTATGACTTGGAGACCACGTCTGGGTCGGCAATGTCGATTTGACGGACAGCGCTAGTGATAGCTGCGAAAGACATAGCCATACGGTGGTCCTTGTAAGTTGCGATAGGTTCAGTAGAGAGCTGAGAGTGGACGTCGGCGGGAGACCAAGAGAGGGAGAAGTTAGACTGCTCATCCTCGAGAATCTTGATGTCGAAGCCACACTTAGCCAGCTCGTCGTGGAGGGCCTGGAGACGATCTGTCTCCTTGATACGTAGGGAGTTGAGGCCCGAGATGAGGAACGGGATGCGGAGAGAGCAGAGCGCCGTCACGAGTGTCTGTGCGAGGTCTGGCTCGTCAGCGAGGTCAAGGTTGACGGACGAGGGGAGGACAGCGTCAGACCTTCGGGAGAGGACAGCGAAGCCGTCGGAGAAGACCGTCTCGACTCCGAGCAGACTGCCGTATTCACGCATCTTGCTATCGCCCTGAAGACTCGTCGGGAAGAGCCCACGCAGACGGACAGAGCCACCGTGCTGAGCGACGAGGGAGTACCAATATGACGAGGCGCTCCAGTCGCCTTCGACGCGACTGATAGACGACGAGTAGTTAGACTCCGGGATAGTAATGACGTCGCCTTGCCAATCGGCGGAGGCGCCACACTGACGCATCATGGCGAGCGTCATGTTGATGTATGGTCGGCTGCCGACGTTACCAGTGAGACGGATAGTGAGACCGCCAGAGAGACGAGGGCCGATCATCATAAGAGCCGAGATATACTGACTGCTGATGTCTCCGGGGACCGTGATAGTGCCGCCGTGGAGACTGCCGCCGACGATACGGAGAGGAGGGAAGCCGTCGTTCTCGACGTATGAAATGTCGGCGCCCAGTTGACGAAGTGCGTCGACGAGGATACGAATAGGACGTTGCTTCATACGTTCGGAGCCCGTGATGACATGAGTTCCGGGAGTAAGAGCGAGGAAGGCCGTCAGGAAGCGCATAGAAGTGCCAGCAGCGCCGACATCGACATGAGAGAGGTCGGACTTAAGCGCAGCTATCATGACAGCAGTATCATCGCAATCAGAGAGACCTTCAGTAGGTGCTGTTGATGAAGAGAGGGCAGAGAGGATGAGGGCGCGGTTGCTGATACTCTTCGACGTAGGGAGATCGATAGAGACGTCGAGAGGTCGAGTGGGGGGCAGTAGTCGGAATGTTTTCATCAAAAAGCTAGAAAAGATGATTTTGGAGGTCGGCGAAGCGGGCGAAGACATCGCGAATCTCAGCCTCGGAAGCAATCTGGTTGATAGCCACATTGCCGACGGAGGGGAGGAGAGTAAAGTTGATGCCGGAGCCGTCGTTCTTCTTGTCGTGAGTCATCAGTTCGATAAGAGCGTCCTCGGAGCCACGGACGTCGTGAGGGCCGTAGAGACGTGAAACCTTCTCGCAGACGTGGCACACGACATTAGAGTCGAGGCCCATCTTAGACTCGCAAAGGAGAAGTTCGCAGACCATACCCCACCCTACAGCGAAGCCGTGGAGGACAGGGTTGCCGGAGCGCATGGCGAAAGTCTCGAAAGCGTGGCCGAAAGTGTGGCCGAAGTTAAGAGCCTTGCGGAGACCCTTTTCCTGCGGGTCGGCCTCGACGAAGAAGTTCTTGATCTGAATAGACTCGGCGACATAGTCGTGGAGGAGGGCGTAGTCGACGTTTTTGAAGTCGAAGTCGAGCAGACGGTCGACAGCCTCTGGTGCATGGATAAGAGCGTGCTTAATCATCTCGGCGAAGCCAGAGAGGAGGTTATCCATATCGAGAGAGCGGAGGAAATCCGAGCAAATCAGGACATGGCTAGCCATCTGGAAGACGCCAATCTCGTTCTTGAGAGAGCCGAGGTTCATACCCGTCTTGCCGCCGAGAGATGCATCGACCTGAGAGAGGAGCGTAGTCGGGATATTGATAAACTCGATGCCGCGCTTGAAAGTCGAGGCACAGAAGCCGCCGAGGTCGCACGGCATACCACCGCCGAGATTGACGAGGACAGCCTTGCGGGTAGCGCCATGGGAGCTAAGGAAATCCCATATAGCGAGAGCCGAGCGATAGTCCTTGGCGTCGTCACCGGAAGGGATGACGATAGAATTTTCCGCCAAAAGAGAGTGGACTGGGGAGAGGAGCGTACGGCAGTGGCGTTCGGAGCCCTCGTCCATAAGGAGGAAGACCTGCTTAGGGTCCTTAGCGTCGAGGAGAGAGGCGAGGTCGTCAGCAACATTGGAGGAAGCCCAGACGTTGCATTTAGGAGCTATAGGGTTCATCAATTAGATTCTTTAGCTTCTTTCAGTATTTTGATGAAAGACTTACGCGCTTTGGAGCTCATCAGAGTGAGACCGATCTTCACTCGACGAGGTTTGCCAGTATGGCAGATATACTTAAGACTCAGGACATGGAAGGGAGGAATACGCCAATGGTGGAAGTCCACGAGCTTATTGGCGTGAACAGTATAAGTATCGTTGTGGCCCTTAGACTTGAAAAGGGGAGTCGAACGGACCTCGATAAAAGACTTGTCAGCCTGGATACGCAACTCGTTGATACCAGCGTTGCCCGTCACGACGTAGAAAAGGATGAAGAACGCCAGGAGGAAGAAGCGGAGTCGCGTGAGCGTTGGGCTGTCGGCAAAGAAAGCGAAAGCCACGACAATACCGAGGAGAGCATAGGACGTCCTAAGCACGGCACGCATAAGCGAAGCAGACTCACTATTGTCGTAGACCATTGCTCAGGGGGTATTAGTCGAGATGGAAAACTTCCTGCATCGGGATAGAGACCGGAGAGTTGTCAGGGTTGACCTCCATGATGTCGGCCATCATATCCCACCACTTCTGGGTAATAGGGTCGACATTGGTAGTATCCTGGCTATTAGTCTCCTTGCTGCACTCCTGATAGGCAAAGAGGAGATTCGTCTCCTTGTCCCAGAAGATAGAGTAGTTGGAGACGCCCTGCTCCTTGATCATCTTGACGAGTTCTGGCCAAATAGCAGCGTGCCTCTTCTCGTATTCGACCTCGCAGCCTGGCTTCAATTTCATCTTGAAAGAGAATCTTTTCATAACTTACGATTAAAATTGTGTGTCGGAAAGTGGTATAAAGTTAATAAAAAGTCGGGAGAAAATACAAGAATGGAGGCACACAATTAGCAAGAGAGGGGCAGCGAGCAGAGGTGTCAGTCGTTTAAGACCTGAAAAACAAATAATTAACTATCGGACAAGAGAAAACGGGCAGAGGAGCGAAATCTGCAAAAACAAGAGGGAATAGCAAGACAAGGCTATACCAAGACTAACCGACGGAGCATCAGGAGAAGACGCGGCAACCGAGAGAACCAGCGAGGAACCATTCGGCAGAAGTATACGTAACGGGTGAGCCGCCGTAGCGGCGATAGGCTTCGGCGATAGAAGGTTCGTCGGAGCCCTCGAAATCGAAGCACCTATTAGCAGAGAGGGCAGACAGGATAGAGTCGAAAGTCAGGAGTTCCATAGCGCCAGAGCGCATAGAGGACGCCGGGTAAGTCGGGACAAGGTAGTAAGTCCGGGAGGCGTCGGAGACAGAGAAGAGCCCGGCACGCCAATCGCCAGAGGGGGAGACGGCGACAGAGAGCCGACCGGCGCCACGGGAGATAGCGGCAGAGGCGAGGGAGCAGAAGAGTTCGCGGCCATAGAGGGGCGACCGTCCACGAGAGGAGAGGTTAGAAACAATAAAATCGTAGAAAGCAGAGGGGTCGAAGACCGGTGACACAGTGAGGCTGGACTGAGCATGGCGGACGCTACGGCGCTTGCTCTCGCACATATTGGAGAGAATCCAAGAAGGAAGCTCGGAGGGGGACTTAGAAGGAGGGGAGATGACATAAGAATGGCGAGTCTTGAGGGCGAAGGAGGCAGCGGAGAGTTCGGAGCACTGAGCCTCGTCGAAATAGGCGGCGAGCTGAAAGCGCACCGTCAGATGAGAGAAAGAGTAGGACTTCAGGCGGTCGATAAGACCACGGAGGGCAGTAGAACTGTCGATGCCGTGGCGAAACCAGGGGGAGATAGTCTGCGTCAGTTGAGGGAGGAGAGCAGCGGAAATGCCCAAGCGGGAAGTCAGATGAAAAGGGAGAGCAGCATAGATATCG
Source organism: Bacteroidales bacterium (assembly GCA_017417385.1). GTDB lineage: Bacteria > Bacteroidota > Bacteroidia > Bacteroidales > Marinilabiliaceae > W3P20-009. Next base: position 40,049 of record JAFPZF010000005.1, on the reverse strand, counting down.
CCAGAGCGGTCGCGGAGGAGCACAGCATCCCACTTCTTGCCGAGGCTGACGGCATCGAGCCACCAAGCCTGGGACATGAGAGGGATAGAAGCCTGACACTCTTCGCAGAGATGGCGGTATGTATCCTGTTCGAGAGACATATCAGTGCTCAGCGTAGATAACAGAAAGGACGACTTCTCCGACAGCTGCGAGAGACTTCTTAGAGATATTGGAAGGGTTGTCGGCGTGAGTATGCCAAGCCTTGCAGAAGCCGTTTGGTGAGGCGCGGTCGTAGTGAATAATATCGACCATCGGGACGGAGGTGAACTTATTGACGTAGTAGTGGTCGTCCGTGATAAAGCCGCCGTCGTCGTTGGTAAAGAGACCACCGTAGCCGATGCGGTCAGCCATCTTCCAGACCTTCTCGACGATGTCTGGGCAGTTGGCCTTAGAGTAAAGTTCGACAGGGAAGACAGCGTCTGGTGCGCCAATCATGTCGAGGAGGATGCCAAATCTGTGCTGGGCGTTGCGACCGAGGTCACTCTTAACCCAGAGCTGACTGCCGACGCACCAAGTATCGGGGCGATACTCAACCTTGATATGGTCTGGTGTGCCACCATCCTCGCAGTCAAAGAGAACAATGTCCACACCGACGTTGGAAGGCTTGATAGCGAGCTGTCGGCCGACCTCCATCAGAACAGCGACGCCGCTAGCGCCATCGTTAGCGCCATCGACAGGGAGGTTCTGCTTAGCGGGGTCCGGGTCGTGGTCGGCGAAGGGGCGGCAATCCCAGTGAGCAGCGAGCAGCACACGATCAGCCTTCTCCGGGAAGAAAGAGGCGATAACATTTCGGACCGGTTCCTCCTTGCCGTCGTAGGCGAGGCCGACACCCTCCTGGACAAAGACCGTCGCGCCGAAGCGGGAGAGGACCTCGACCATATAGTCTAGACAATCAGCGTGAGCCTTGGAGCCCGGGATGCGGGGACCGAACTCGACCTGACGTTCGAGATATTCAAAGGCAGAGTCGGCAGAGAAGGAGACAGGCGGGACCTGCTGAGCCTCGGGGCGAGCGGAGGCGACAGGCTGAGACTGACGGCCAGAGCAAGCGAGGAGGGATAGTGAGAGGCAGAAGGCGAAAAGAGCGAGACCTTTCATAATAAAATCAGATATAGTATTCCATAAGATCTACGAGACCGGCCTGGAGGGCGTACTTAGTAGCCTCGTAGACATTGTTGACATCAATCTTGCGGAAGATGTTCTTCTTGTGTGAAATAATAGTATGAACGCTAGAGTTTCTCTCGGAGGCAATCTCCTTGACCGTCAGACCACGAGCGATGAGCTTGAGAATCTCAGTCTCGGAGGGGGTAAGATTGGAGACAGTACGCGACTGCTGGCGTTCCTCGAGGAGCATGTTAGAAATCTGGTGACAGATAAAGCGGTCGGTCGAGCTGACGACCCTGAGGGCGGCCATGATCTCCTCGGCGGAGTTCTCCTTGAGGATGACGCTAAAGGAGCCCTGGACACAGAGCTGGCGGATAGCGTCCTGCGTCATCTCGCTCACGAAGATAATCCAGCTGCTACGCGGGTAGCGTGCGCGGAGGTTGACGAGGGCGGAGACACTCTGAATATCGAAGAGAGAGTAGTCGATTACGACGACAGCCTCGGGGTGCTTCTGAAGTTCGGAGATAAGAAACTGCTCAGTATGGACCTCGACGGCGAGGGCGGAGGAGCCGAAGTTGGAGTCGATCAGGTGACGAAGACCTGCGCGAGTGATATCCTGATTATCAGCGAGGATATAAATCTTCTGGGACTGCATCTATTTGGAGGCGTTATCAGCGTTATGGTCCTCGTTCATCTTGTTGACATTATCCTTGACAGCGTCGAGCCCCTTGTCGAGATAAGGGAATACGAAAGCCGAGAAGCCCTCGACTGCGGGATAAGTAAAATAAGAGTTCTTTTGCTCCTCGGTGAAGATACCCTCCTCGCCAGGCCAGAGACGGTTGGCGATACCGAGGATGCAGCTTGCGATAAAGAGAACCTTAGCTGCGCCGAAGATGCCGCCGAGAATCTTGTTGACCGTACTGAGCTTCATAGCCTTGACGAGCTTACTGACGACCGAGGACACAAAATGCACGGCGATGACAATAATAGAGAGCGCGATAGCGAAGGCGATAAGACGTACGGGTCCGGAGCTCATCGACGAGGAGAGCATAGTCTCGACGTAGGGGCTGAGCTTGGCGGCGCCGAAGACGCCTAGGACCAGGGCGGCTATGCCTGCCAGTTCGGAGATAATCCCGTTCATATAGCCGCGGACGAAGGCTGCGGCGAGGAGAACGAGGATGACGATGTCAAAAATTTCCACTTGTTCGCAAATATTTAAAGCAAAGGTAGTAAAAGGAGTTGAAAAAAGAAAAGCACTGCCACGCGGAATAGACACGTGACAGTGCGAAAAAGAAGTTAGACAGGCTTAAAGGCGAGCCTTGATAGCCTTAGTAGCCTCCTCGTAGCCCGGCTTTTCGAGCAGGGCGAACATGTTCTTCTTGTAAGCCTCGACACCCGGCTGGTTGAACGGGTTGACGCCGAGGACGTAGCCGCTGACACCGCAAGCCTTCTCGAAGAAGTAGATAAGCTGACCGAGGTTGTACTCGTCGAGCTTGTCGATCTCGATCTTGAGGTTAGGCACGCCGCCGTCAGTGTGGGCGAGGAGAGTGCCGAGCTCAGCCATCTTGTTGACCTCGTCGATACGCTTGCCAGCGAGGTAGTTGAGGGCGTCGAGGTTGGCTGCGTCGGTCGGGATCGTCAGCTTACGATTAGGATTCTTGACCGTGATGCCCGTCTCGAAGATAGAGCGGACGCCGTCCTGAATCCACTGACCCATAGAGTGGAGGTCGGTCGTAAAGTCTGTGCCGGCAGGGAAGATACCCTTGCCGTCCTTACCCTCGCTCTCGCCGTAGAGCTGCTTCCACCACTCAGTGAAGTAGTGGAGCTTAGGCTGGAAGTTGATAAGGATCTCGATGCCCTTACCCTGACGGTAGAGAGCGTTACGAGTAGCAGCGTAGACAGCAGCAGGGTTGTCGTTGAAGTTGACAGAAGAAGCCGTAGCCTTCTCCATATCCTGAGCGCCCTTGAGGAGCTGACGGATGTCGAAGCCGGCGATAGCGATAGGCACGAGGCCGACTGGGGAGAGGACAGAGAAACGTCCGCCGACATTATCCTCGATGACGAACGTCTTGTAGCCCTCCTGGTTAGCGAGAGTGCGGAGAGCGCCGCGCGCCTTGTCAGTGATAGCAATGATAAGATCCTTAGCCTTAGCCTTGCCGACCTGAGCCTCGAGCTGCTCCTTGAGGAGGCGGAAGGCGATAGCTGGCTCGGTCGTCGTACCACTCTTAGAGATGATGACAATACCGAAGCGCTTACCCTTGAGGAGATCGAGGAGCTCGGCGGTGTAGTCCTCGCCGATATTCTGACCAGCGTAGAGGACGACAGGAGCCTTACGATCCTTCTGGAGGTAGTCGAAGCTATTAGAGAGAGCCTCGATGACGGCGCGAGCGCCGAGGTAGCTACCACCGATACCGACGACGACGACGTAGTCAGTCTGAGCGCGGAGGACAGCAGCAGCGTCCTCTACCTCCTTGAGGAAGGCGTCAGTCGTCTCAGAAGGGAGATGGTGCCAGCCTATAAAGTCAGAGCCTTCGCCCGTACCCTTGTCAAGCTTTAGGAGGGCGTCAGCGACCTCAGCCTTCAGAGGCTGAATATCGACGCCTGCCTTTGAGATGTCTACTTTCATAGTAAATGATGATTAAATAAATACTATCGCAGGCGGTCGGTCAAGAGCATACACTCGATGACAGGCGAGACCTTGCCATAGATGATATTATACACGCAATCAGTAATCGGCATGTCGACCCCGTAGCGCTGGTTGATAGCGTGGATACTCTTGACAGCGTAGTAGCCTTCGGCGACCATAAGCATCTCCATTTGAGCGGAGCGGACCGAGTAGCCCTTGCCGAGCATAGTCCCGAAAGTACGGTTGCGGCTGAACTGAGAGTAGCACGTGACAAGGAGGTCGCCGAGGTAGGCAGAGCTCTTGATGTCTCGCGGGATAGGGTGGACGGTGTCGACGAAACGCTTAATCTCCTGAATAGCATTGGAGATAAGGACGGCCTGGAAGTTGTCTCCATAGCCGAGACCGTGGAAGACGCCGGAAGCGATAGCCATAATATTCTTGAGGACGGCGGCGTACTCCGTCCCGTAGATATCGTCGGAGACGCTCGTCTTGATAAAATGGCATGCGATAAGGTCGGCGTATTCCTGAGCGAGGTTGACATTCTGGCAGGCGAGCGTCAGGTAGGAGAGACGTTCGAGAGCGACCTCCTCAGCATGGCAAGGTCCGCTAATGACGCCGATACGGTCGATAGGGACGCCCATACGCTCGTGGAGCCAGGTGCCGACAATCATGTTCTCGTCTGGGATAAGACCCTTGATAGCCGAGATGACATATTTGTCGGCGAGGGATTCAGAGAGGTCAGCGAGGGCAGACTTGAGGAAGGCGGAGGGGACAGCGAGAATTACGACATCGCTATTACGCACGACTGCGCTGACGTCGTCGGTGAGAGCGACCTTCGCCATATCGAAGCTAACCCCGCTGAGGTAGGAAGGGTTGTGGCCCGTCATACGGAAGGCGTCGATATTTTTCTTGTTGCGGACGTGCCAATTGAGGACTGGCACGTTGTTGAGGAGCATCTTGGCGATGGCGGTTGCCCAGCTACCGCTACCGATGAGGCCCACTCTCGGGTTACTGCCCAGAATACGTTCGTCTGCGTTCATTACTTCGCCCTGCTGAAAAAACCGATAGGTTACTCTTGAGAAGCGGCGACAGCCTTGTCGACCCAAGCGACGACCTCGTCCTGCTTGAGAGGCGTAAGGCCGAGTTTATTCTTCTTGTTAGCGTCGGAGAGCAACTGATGCACCTTGCCAGGCTTGAACTTAGCGAGGTCGGCGACAGTGTTGATATTCTGCGAATAGAGGACGCTGACCCATTCAGAAGGGACACCGACCGTGGCGAAGGCATCCTCGGAGTCGCGAGCGACACGCTTCTCCGGCTTCATCTGAGGGAAGAGCATAACCTCTCCGATAGCGCTGTTGCCCGTCATGAGCATGACGAGACGGTCGATACCGATGCCGATACCAGACGTCGGAGGCATACCATACTGGAGAGCGCGGAGGAAGTCCTGGTCGATAATCATAGCCTCGTCGTCGCCCTTGTCGGCGAGACGCATCTGCTCCTTGAAGCGCTCCTCCTGGTCGATAGGGTCGTTGAGCTCGGAGTATGCGTTGGCGAGCTCCTTGCCGTTGACCATAAGCTCGAAGCGCTCGGTGAGACCTGGCTTAGAGCGGTGCATCTTAGTCAGCGGAGACATCTCGACAGGGTAGTCGGTGATGAAAGTCGGCTGGATATAAGTACCCTCGCAGAACTCACCGAAGATCTCGTCGATGAGCTCACCCTTGCCCATAGTGTCGTCAATCTGCATCTTGAGTTCCTTGCAGACAGCGCGGACCTCGTCCTCGGACTTACCCTCGAGGTCGTAGCCCGTCTTCTCCTTGATAGCCTCGAGGATAGGGAGGCGGCGGAAAGGCGCCTTGAAGCTAATCTTCTTGCCGTCGATCTCGCTCTCAGCGCAGCCATTGACAGCTACACATATCTTCTCGAGGAGCTGCTCGGTGAAGGACATCATCCAGTTGTAGTCCTTGTAGGTCACGTAGAGCTCCATGCAAGTAAACTCCGGGTTGTGGGTACGATCCATACCCTCGTTGCGGAAGTTCTTGCCTATCTCGTAAACACCCTCGAAGCCACCGACGATAAGACGCTTCAGGTAGAGCTCCGTAGCGATACGCATATACATATCGATATTGAGGGCGTTGAAATGCGTTATGAAAGGGCGAGCCGTAGCGCCTCCAGCGATAGACTGGAGGACAGGGGTCTCGACCTCAGTATAGCCAGCCTCGTCGAGGACAGCGCGGAGCGTCCGGACGATAGTAGCGCGCTTGAGGAAAGTCTCCTTGACCCCCTTGTTGACGACGAGGTCGACATAGCGCTGACGGTAGCGGAGCTCAGGGTCGTCGAAAGAGTCGTAGATGACGCCATCCTTCTCCTTGACGACAGGGAGAGGCTTGAGACTCTTGGAGAGGACCGTCAGTTCGCGAGCGTGGACAGAGATCTCGCCCGTCTTAGTACGGAAGACCTCACCCTTGACACCGACAAAGTCGCCGAGGTCGAGGAGCTTCTTGAAGACCACGTTGTAGAGCGTAGCGTTCTCGTCGGCAGGGTCGCTAATATCGTCTCGAGAGATATAGACCTGGATTCTGCCGCACGAATCCTGAAGTTCGATGAAGGAAGCCTTGCCCATGATACGACGGCTCATCATACGGCCGGCGATGCATACGTGACGTGGTTCATCGTCGTCGTTGAACTGAGCGACGATATCAGTAGAGAAGGCGTTGGTAGGGTACTCTGCGGCAGGATAGGGGTCGATACCCAAATCCCTCAGGGCCTTAAGGTTAGCTCTTCGGTTGATTTCCTGCTCGCTTGCACTTTCTTGGCTCATGATATAATCTATGTCGGAAATACGTATTTATCGTGCGAATTTACAGAAAATTTCGGGAAAAGAGCAAAATGGGGAAGAAATAGGGGGTGGCAAACGCCCAATTTAGACCGAGGAAACATGGCAGAAAGGGCGGGGGAGGCTGGCTGGCGAGGGGATAGGCACGGGGGATACAAGTCTAATTCAGCACTAATTCAACCCTGTTTCTCAGTCATATACCTCCAGTAGCGAGGAGGCATCTCGCCATGCTGGCGACGAGGGTTGAGACGTTCGCGGATGCAGATAGCCTTGAAGTAAGTACGCCAGAGGTCCTGGAGAATATGATCGTCGGAACTCAGGACATCGTCGTTGAGACGGCCGTCGGAGAGGTTGAAAGGGACAGACTTCTCGTCCTCGAAGGTGATGCGAGAGGCGTCGGCGGAGCCGTCGTAGTAGTAGCCGTAGTGGCGGTGAGCGTCGTAGATAAGCCAGGGCTGGTCGTTGAAGCGGTCCTGGAAGTGGTCGATGATGAGGGGGAGGACGTCGTTGTCTGGAGCGATGACAGCGAGATAGGTGCCATCCTTAGCCTTCTGGAAACGGGCGAACTGCTTCATACGCAGCTGCTCGTGGAAGACACGGCGAGCCATATTAGTGACAGCGAGGACATCAGGGTCGGCGAAGTTGCGGGAGATGTCGCCAAGGCGGAAGACCTTGCAGATAAAGAGGAAAAGCGGAGTGTTGAGTTGCCTCTGCTCCGAGAGCCAGCTGACCGAGATAAGCCTCATAGCCTCGCGTGGGAGACGTTTCTCTAGCCCCGTCCAGACGCGGAGAGCCTTCTGCTCGTCGGTCGTCACACTGAAAACCAGGTCGGCGAAGAGCGGCAGAGGGTCGCCCGAGGTCAGGAGCTGCTCAGGCTGTTCCTTGCGCTCGAAGGCCGCGAACACGGCAGAAAGGAGGCCATTGAGAGAGCCGTCGAAAGTGTAGATCGTCATTTGTCGTCGGTGGAAGGAGCGGGATTGTCGAAGTCGAAAGACAGCTGGAGCTCCTCGGCGGCTCGCTTCTGCTCAGCCTTGGAGACGAGGAGACGGCGGACGCGCTCAGGGTGCATCTCGTTGACGCCGGGGACAGGCTGGGAGAACGAAGAGGTGAGCTCGTGGCACGTGATAAAATACATAGCCTTCTTCATGACGACGCCCATCTTCTTGAGGTCGAAGGAAGTCAGGCGGTTGAAACGACGTGAGTTGACGATAAGCCAGGCAGACTTGACGCCGAGGCCCGGGACACGGATAAGCGACTCGAAGTCGGCAGTATTGATGTCGACGGGGAAGAACTCAGGGTGGCGGAGCGCCCACGCCAGTTTCGGGTCGATATCGAGGTCGAGGTTAGCGTGCTGCTCGTCGACAATCTCGTCGACACGGAACTGATAGAAACGGAGAAGCCAGTCGGCCTGATAGAGACGATTCTCGCGGACGAGTGGTGGCTGCTTGAGGACGGGGAGACGAGAGTCGTAGGTATTAACGCTAATATAACCCGAATAGTAAACACGCCTCAGAGTCGGCTGCGCATAGAGCAAAGAAGACATGCCGAGGATGTCGCGGTCAGTCTCGCGGGAGGCGCCGACAATCATCTGAGTCGATTGACCGGCAGGAACGAAGCGGGGGGCATGGCGGAAGCGACGACGATCCTCCTTGTTCTCGAGCACCCCTTGCTGAATAAGAGCCATCGGGCGGAAGACACTCTGGTGGTCCTTCTCTGGGGCGAGGAGTTTCAGAGACTCCTCGCGTGGAATCTCAATATTGACGCTCATACGGTCGGCATAACGACCAGCCTCGGCGAGCAGTTCCTGAGAGGCGCCGGGGATAGACTTCAGGTGAATATAGCCATTGAAGCCGTGGACGAGGCGGAGGTCGCGGACAATAGCGACAAGTCGCTCCATAGTATAGTCAGGATTGCGGACGACGCCGCTACTAAGGAAGAGTCCCTCGATATAGTTGCGACGGTAGAACTCGATCGTAATCTCAACAAGCTCGGAGACGCTAAGAGTGGCGCGGCGGATGTCGTTGGAGCGTCGGTTGATGCAGTATGCACAGTCGTACATACAGTAGTTAGTCAGCATAACCTTGAGGAGCGAGATACAGCGGCCGTCGTCGGCGAAGGAGTGGCAGATGCCGACACCGCCGACAGTATTGCCGAGCATACCCTTGGAGCCGCGGCGCACCGTCCCACTCGACGAGCAGGAGACATCGTACTTCGCCGACTCGGCAAGGATGCGGAGTTTGTCTAGAGTTTGTTCTGTCAGCATAGCCACCCAGGATTTATAGGGAACTCAAAGGTAGCAGAAAGCGACGTAGGGACAAAGCGGGGAGAGAAAAAAAAGAGCGTGGCGTCAGAGAGAGACCAATGACACCACGCTCAGTATAAAATGATAAAAGATTAGTCAGCAGACTGGAACTGACGGAGGAAGCGGACATCGTTCTCGAAGAAGAGACGGATGTCGTCCACACCGAAGCGAAGCATAGCGATACGCTCGACGCCCATACCGAAGGCGAAGCCGCTGTAGACATTCGGGTCGATATTGTTGTTCTTGAGAACATTCGGGTCGACCATGCCGCAACCCAGAATCTCGAGCCAGCCAGAGCCCTTGCAGACCGCGCAGCCCTTGCCACCGCAGAGCGTACAGCTGACGTCCATCTCGGCGCTCGGCTCGGTGAATGGGAAATAAGAAGGGCGGAGGCGAACCTGAACATTAGAGCCGAACATCTCCTTGGCGAAGAACGTCAGTGCCTGCTTAAGGTCGGCGAAAGAGACATCCTTGGCGATATAGAGACCCTCGACCTGATGGAAGATACAGTGAGCGCGGGCAGAGATAGCCTCGTTGCGGAAGACGCGACCCGGGAAGACCGAGCGGATAGGCGGCTGACGCTTCTCCATGACACGGACCTGGACGCTACTCGTATGAGTACGGAGGAGGATATCAGGGTTCGTATTGATGAAGAAAGTATCCTGCATATCTCGAGCCGGGTGCTCTGGCGGGAAGTTGAGGGCAGTAAAGACGTGCCAGTCGTCCTCGACCTCGGGGCCCTCAGCGACCGTGAAGCCCATACGTGCGAAGATGTCGATAATCTCGTCCTTGACGATCGAGATAGGGTGACGGGAGCCCATCGGGACGTTGGTAGCCTGACGGGTGACGTCGATATCATTCTGCTGAGACTGGGAGGAGGAGTTGGCGGAGGCCTTAAGCTCGGCGATCTTATCCTGAGCGAGGTTCTTAAGCTCGTTAAGTTTCTGACCGAGTTCCTTCTTCATTTCGGCTGGGACAGCCTTGAAGTCGTCGAAGAGGGACGTGACGAGCCCCTTACGGCTAAGGTACTTAATACGGAGCGCCTCAGCGTCTTCGGCGGACTGGGCCTTGAGAGCCTCTATTTCAGCCTTAATCTCCTTAATCTTATCGATAAGCATAGCAAGAAGTTAAAGAGTTAGAGAGTATATTTTTTAAGAGAAAGCAGCCGCCCGGAAGAGACAGGGCGGCCGCTTCATCAGATTCAAATATAGTAGAAATCTCGAAGAGAGAAAAACTACTTAGCAGCCTTGGTCACGCCAGTCTCAGCAGCCTTGTTAAGACGGCGGACGATAATCTCGTAGGCGAGAGGTGTTGCGAGCAACATAGAAGAGAAGGTACCTACGAACATACCGACGAGCATTGCGAAGACGAAACCGCGGACGACCTCACCACCGAAGATAAAGATGACGAGGAGAGTCAGGATAGTCGTGCAGCTCGTATTGAAAGTACGGAGGAGCGTCGAGTTGAGAGCCTCGTTCATAACGTCGGCGGCAGAAGCCTTCGGACGGTTGTGGAAGATCTCGCGGACGCGGTCGAAGATGACCACCGTATTGTTGATAGAGTAACCGACGATCGTCAGGATAGCAGCGACGAACGACTGGTCGACCTCCATAGAGAACGGCATGAACGAGTAGCAGAGCGAGAAGACGCCGAGCGTAAAGATGACGTCGTGCGCAAGAGCTATCGTTGCGCCAGCACCATAAGCCCACCTACGGAAGCGGACGAAGATGTAGAGGAACATAGCGACGAGCGAGCCGAGGATGCAGTAGAGTGCCTTCTCGGTCATATCGCTTGCCATCGTAGGACCGACCTTCTGGCTACTCATACGGTAGTCAGAGAGGAACTTCTCGCGATCAACATTCTCAGGGAGGAACGACTTGACGCCCTCGTAGAGACGGGTCTCGATGTCAGCCTGAGCGTTGTCTGCAGTATTCTCGATACCGAAGTTAGTAGCGATACGTACCTGATTGTCTGCGCCGTAGGTCTTAACCTCGACAGAGTTGTTGTCGAAAGCCTTGAAGAGGCTAGACTGAACGTCGACAGAGCTTACCGGCTGCTCGAAGCGGACGACGAATACGTGACCACCCGTGAAGTCGATGCCGAGCTGGAGATGACGGATAGCGAGAGAAGCGATGCAGACCGTCATAGCGACAGCGTAGACAATGTAGTAAGTCTTGCGCTTGCCGATGAAGTCGAAGTTGACATTCTGGAGGAAGTTCTCGGAGATGCCCGTATGGAACTTCATGTTCTCGTCCTTAGCGGCGAGCCTCTCGATAATCAGACGGCTGAGGAATACAGCTGTGAAGAACGAGCAGGCGATACCGATCATAAGAGTCGTCGCGAAGCCCTTGATAGGACCCGTACCGAAGTAGAAGAGGATGAACGCCGTCACGAAAGTCGTCAAGTTAGCGTCGACGATAGCGGACATAGCGTTGGAGTAACCCGTCTGGATAGCGTTCATGAGAGCGTGGCCAGAGCGGAGCTCCTCGCGGATACGCTCGTAGATAATCACGTTAGCGTCGACTGCCATACCGATAGTCAGGACGATACCTGCGATACCAGGGAGAGTCAGGACAGCGCCGAAGGAGGCGAGGACACCGACGATAAAGAACAGGTTGCAGAGGAGAGCAAAGTCAGCGACGAGGCCGGCCTTGAAGCCATAGAATACAACCATGTAGACAAGCACAACGATGAAAGCGAGGAGGAAAGACCAGAGACCAGACTCGATAGCCTCCTGACCGAGGGACGGACCGACGACAGTATCCTCGACGATCGTAGCCGGAGCCGGGAGCTTACCACTCTTGAGGACGTTAGCCAAGTCCTGAGCCTCGTCGGTCGTGAAGTCGCCAGTGATCTGGCTGATACCGCCGGTGATCTCAGACTGGACCGTCGGGTAGCTATATACGAAGCCGTCGAGCACGATAGCGACAGACTTGCCGAGGTTAGCCTTGGTGAGCTGAGCCCAACGCTTTCCGCCCTCCTTGTTCATCTTCATCTCGACCTCGAAAGCAGAGCCACCCATCTGGCTGACGCGCGAGCTAGCGTTCGTGATAACGTCGCCCTCGAGCGGAGCGCGGCCGTTGCTGCTAGACTGGCGGATAGCGATAAGCTCGTAGAACTGCTCCTTGGACTTGAAGACATCCTGTCCGCCGAACATACGCCTATTGATCTCGTCGCCACTCTTAGCCTTGACACCCCAGAGGAGCTTAAGGTCGCGAGGGAGGATACGGCGAGCCTTGTCAGAGTTGAGATACTCCTCGACCTTGTTGCGGTCCTTAGAAGCAGCGTAGCCGATGAGCGGAGTATTGCCGAGCTGCATAACGTTGAGATACTTCGTAAGGCTCTCGTACTCTACATTCTCAGTAGAGTCAGCTTGAGCGGTCTCGCCGAGGAGGGCTACAGTGTCCTCCTGAGCAACCTGCTTCTCAGCGGCAGAGGTGCGAACGACCTCGCGTGTAGCCATGTCGAGTTCAGAGATGCTCTGGAGCACCTCGCTATTCTGATAAGTCTCCCAGAACTCGAGGCTTGCAGTACCCTGGAGGAGCTTGCGGACACGCTGAGGCTCGGTGATGCCAGGGAGCTCGATCATGACGCGGCCAGCCTTCTCAAGCTGCTGGATGTTAGGCTGAGCGACGCCGAATCGGTCGATACGAGTACGGAGGACGTTGAAAGCGTTCTGGATAGAAGCGTCGGCCTCTTCGCGGAGGACGCTGATGACCTCGCCGTTGGACATATTGCGCTTGATGCGGTCCTGGAGGTCGACAGTAGAGAAGATAGCTGAGAGCTGGCCGTTAGGGCTGAGCTTCTCGAACTCCTCGCGGAAGAGAGAGATGTAATCAGAGGTAGAAGTTTTCTCACGCTCCTGAGCGTTGGCGACAGCCTGGAGGAAAACCGGGTCCTGATTGTTGCCAGAGAGGGCCTTGATAATGTCGGCTACCTTGACCTCGAGGATAAGGTTCATACCGCCCTTAAGGTCGAGGCCGAAGTTAACTTCCTTACCTTTAGACTCGAGGTAGGTGTTGCCCAGCCATAGAGGCTCGTTAGCTATCGAGTCCAAATAGGCTGCTTCTTTAAGCACATCGCCGTTGGCAGCGGCCTTGGCGTCGCTCTCGGCGCCACGGGTAGCAACGGTGAAGGAGAGCTGGTACAGGCATATCAATGCAAGTAATATTGCAAAAACCCGTACTAATCCTTTGTTCTGCATTGGTTGATCAGTTTATAAAATGACTTTATATAGTTTCAGAAAAACGTGCAAAGATATAAAAAAAACGTGTATGATGTTATTAGTTGGAGAGAATATGTTAAGAAAAGCGACATAGAGGCGCCACGGGGACAGTCAACAGAGACATATCGGAGCGCCACGTCGGGAGGTTCAGGGCTAACCCAAGTCTAACCCAGCACTAATCCAAGTCTAACCTAGAGGGGAGAAAACGAGTGGGGAGAGGATAGACAAAGGCAGGGAGGAAGGGCAAAAAAAAGAGCTAGTAGCCGAACTTGTAGGCAGCGCCGGCCTGGACGAGACCCTGGTTGCCGTAGCCAGCCTCGATGAAGCCGACGAGAGACTTAGAGCCGAACTGCGCGCCGATAGGCGAGAGCTGGAAGGCGGCGTAGTGCTTCTTGGCAGGCTCGACGATGTCTCCCTTGCCGGAAGTATCCTTGTACTTGTCGATGACGAAAGTGAGTCCGGCGGCGACCTTAGAGTAGAGAGTCACGTTGCGGCGGATCATCCAGTTGACACGGAGAGTAGGCATAGCGCCGACGTAGTGGATAGTGAGCTTACCGAGGTCGGTTATCTCGTTCTTACGATTCTGCTCGAAGCACTCGACCGTCGCGAGCTGGTAGGAGAGAGCGATACCGACGGAGAGCCACTTACGGTTGCGGTGGAGGAACTGGAAGGTAGTAGAGCCGACAGTGTTGAGATCGTCGGAGGTGTAGACGTAGCCGACAGACTTACTAAGCGAAGTCACGTTGATGTCAGTCATAGACTCAATTATCGACACGTTGGAGTAGTAGCCGAAGCTAAGCGACAGTTCGTTGGTCTTGAAGCCCTTGGACCACTGAGCACTCGCGGACACAGAGAAGATAAGGGCGACGAAGAGAAGAGAAAAAAGCTTGTACATAGAATTATAAGAATAAAATTAGATGATTAGCAAACGGATATCGAAGAACTCGCCGCCGACCTGACTGGCGAGATACTTGCTGGTGATGATACCACCATACATAGCTACGCTACTCTGGACCGAAGGGTCGAAGCGGATAGCGTCCTTGACGCCACCGCCGTCGCCGAGGGCTGAGAGCAGCTGTGAGACAGTGTCGGAGAGAAGAATCGTCGCAGTATGAGCTGCGAGAGTCGTTATGTCGGGGAGACAGTGGAAGATGAGCCCATCCTCGGAGTAGACCGGAGAGTCAGGCTGAGTCGGTCGGCTAAGCTCCGAGCGACCACCACAGACAGTATCCAAGTCGACGACGACGGCGCCCTTCTTAAGGAGGTGCATATAGTCGTGAGGGATGACATAGCGGTCGCGAGAGTGGAGTGCGCGAGTCAGGATAAGAGCGTCGGCACTCTTGAGAGCCTTGTGGAGAGCCTGAGGATGGATGATAGAAGTGAAGAGGCGGTGTGGCATACCCTGCTGGAGCCTCTGAAGCCTCGAATAGTTGACGTCGAAGATCTTGACCGTAGTCCCAAAGGCGAGAGCCGTACGGGCGGCAGAAACAGCAGCCGTGTCGCTACCGAGGATGATAACCTCGGATGGTGGGATACCGGTGATACTGCCGATGATAATCCCCTTGCCGTCGGAGCCGTTGTTGAGGAGGAGGTTAGCGGCCGTCATGACAGCGAGCTCACCCTCCATCTCGCCGAGGGCCTGGACGACAGTAGGTCCGAGCGGTGACTTATCGGTCAGGAAGTCGGCAGCGAGGATAGTAGATTTACGTCGAGAGAGCTCGAGGATAGCCTCAGAGTCTGCGAGGTGGCGGGAGGCGAGCATCACGAGCGACTGACCTTCGCGGAGGAGCTTAGCCTCGGCGAGAGTAGGCGGTGCGACCTTGACAACCACGTCGGCGCGCCATACGTGCTGAGGGGAAGATACAATGTCGGCGCCAGCGGCAGCGTAGGCTTCGTCGGAGAAGCGGGCCATAAGACCGGCGTTCTTCTCGACGAGGACCTTGTGACCTTGCGCTACGAGGACCTCGGTAGCCTGGGGAGTCAGCATAAGACGGTTCTCGCCAGTCCTGAGTTCCTTAGGGACGCCAAAAGAAAGCTGTTTGCGAGCGCGCTGAGTAACGATTCGCTCTTCGCAGGGTGCAAGTTTCTCGTCCATGGGGAAAAGAGATTAAAGGATGAAATAAGGGGAGAGAGAAAGGGAGCGTGAACCATCGGGCAGAACCGAGATACTAACACGCACAGTATCGTCTGGGAGGACAGAGTCGGCCATCTCAGGCCACTCGACAAAGAGCCAGTCTCGAGAGTTAATATATTCCTCGAAGCCCATATCGAAGAGTTCACGCTCGTTCTTGATACGATAGAGGTCGGCGTGGTAGACCTTACAACCGGCGGGGATATCGTACTCGTTGACGATAGCGAAAGTCGGGCTATTGACGACAGAGTCGGAGCCCATCCTCCGGAGTACAGCTGCTATGAGAGTAGTCTTGCCGGCGCCCATCTCCGCATCGAAGGCGAGGACGTGGGAAGAGCCGACATGGTCGAGGAGCCAGGAAGCTGCATCATCGAGGAGCTCGAGGCTCGAAATAGAGAAGGTACCGGAAGCGCTGTCCATAGTCAAAAGGATTAGTTATTCAGTCAGTTGGAGGCTAAAGCTGAAGCCGACGTTGATATTGTTCGTCGGGTAGGAAGAAGAGATATAAGGCTTAGCGAGCGACTGATCGTAGTAGAACTGCATATTGAACTTACTCGTCAGAGCGTAGTCGGCACTGAACTTAACCTGAGTAGTGCGGGTGCCGCTGGCGAGTTCGTTGACCCCCTGGTCGATACGACGGAGGATCGTGAACTGGTCGCCCTGAGACAGGCCGAAAGTCAGGTTGAGAGTGTTGTTGAAGTTAGAGTCCTTACCCTTGATAAAGATCTTGACATTGTCGAAACGGTAGCCAAGGTTAAGGTTCCAGTCAGTCGAATAAGTCTCAGTAATCTGATTGTTAGTAATGTTGAGAGTCAGGGTACGAGACTTATTGATGCCGATGCTAGCAGTAGTGTTGTTGACAAGAGTAGCGCTCAGACTGATGAAAGGACTCAGCTGCTCGGCGATAGACACCTGAGCGACGTCGTAGCGAGGCACGAAGTTGCCGTTGATATCCCTCACGTTGGAGACGCCCGTAGCCTCCTGATTCCAGTCGAGATTAGTCTCGAAGCGGTTCATAGAGAACTTAGAAGTGTAGCTATGAGAGAGCTCGAGACTGCGGAAAATAGACTTAAGACTCGGGATGTAGTTGAGGCCACTGAAAGTAACGCGCCAGTTGGGAGCCATCTGCCTGATGCCAGGGATAAAGTCGAGGAAGACGTTGCTCGAGCTCTTACCGCTGTAAGCAGCGACGAAAGCCGGGATGAGGACCTCCTGGGAAGCCTCGCCATAGCCGTCGGCGTAGAAACCGTCGGTAGAGCCGCTTGGGTCGTAAGCCGAAGAGTTTCGCTCCCTGCCACGGCGGCTAGAAACGACCTGACGAGCATCCAGGAAGTTGTCGTAGACAGAGAATGTAAGGTCTCCACGCTTGTCGGGTCTCTTGAAGGCAGTCTTGAAAGTGTTGAACGTCGTAGAGAAGCTACCAGTCTCGACGAGGTTGAATACACCCTCGAAGCCGTGGGAGCCGAAGACGTAGTACTCCGTCAGAGACTTGTCCTTGCTACGCTGAGCGCTCAGTTCGACCTTGAGAGAGCGGAACATCTCGAAAGATGCGCGCACCTGAAGGTTCTCAGAATGCGTCATAGCATAAGGCTCGTTGAAAGTAGAGTCGGTCGTCAGCCAGTTGTGGTTGACAGCGTTCAGGGCGAAGTCACGGTCTTGCATACCGACAATGAACTTAAAGCCAGGGGCACGTGAGCCCTCGACAGAGCCGTCCATACCGAGGAAGCCTGCGGTAGGAGTATAACCTGCGAGAGTCGTCCCGTTGTTCTCAGAGTAGGTGACACTCAGACTCTTGAAAGCCGTTGCGAGCATGAGAGTCATATCCTTGAAGACGTTGCGCTTCTGCTCCTCTGGGGTGATAGAGCCAGTGATAGCGATACGCGCGTCGGCGCTTGCCATAGTCGGGGTAAAGGTAGCAGTGTTAGGGTCGATAGGCTTGAGAGTACCCTTCAGACCATGTCCCTTCTTGTCGAAAGCACGGGCAGAGATGTCCGTCGTCTTGAGGTTGTGCTTGATAATCACAGGCTTGCCAACCTCGAACTTCAGACCGTTCTGATTGTAGCTGACAGTCTTCTTAGCCTGCTGCTTAGACTTGCTTGAAGTACGCGAAGTGCCGGCGAGACTATAGTGGTCGTACAACTCACGGAGGTAGTTACTCTTACTATAGAAAGTAGAGAGATTGATCATGCCGTTGATTTGCTTAGTGTTACGGTTCTGGATCGTATTACCCCACTGGAAATCGTCGTTGTCGCTACCAGTAATCCACGAATAGCTACCCTTGTACTGAGCAGTAGCAGTAAGGAAGGTCAGGTAAGGCAACTTGTTGATAGGAATAGTCCAATTGATGTCAGTCGAATGACTATAGTTGTCGACAGTACCGAACTTCTTGATATTACTCCAGACAGAGTCCTTCCAATGCTTGTACTCCTCGGGGAAGAGGTCCTTGTTGACAGGGCCAGCTGGTTCCTCGATACGTGCGTTGGTTGTCGCATTGAAGCCGAACTTCAGGTTCTTCGTGATGTTGTATCGGAAGTCGAAGTAGCGATTCCAGAAGAAGTCCTTGGAGACGCTGATAGGCACCTTGTAGTCAGGGTTGGTGACGTTGCGCTTCTGCACCTCCTGATAGCCACGGGAGACTTCCCACTTGTAGGACAGCTGCGTCGGGGCAGTAGAGAAAGTGAGGTCTTTGAGGAGGCCGAAGTACTTAGTGTTCATCTTAGACTTCCTGAAAGGCTGGACCGTCTTGGTGCCACCGCTGTAGCTATAGCCGAGGGCGCCAGTTATCTCACGATGAGTGTCGTACTCCGTCTCCGGACTCGTCAACGTCGTCGTGCTGATAGCAGCAGAAGCCGACAGGTTGGAAGGCGATATCATCGTAACCTTCTTACCCTTAGCAGGTTTGATCTTGACGTTAGTAAAGTTAAGGCTGCGAATCGTCTCCGTCGTCTGAGAGATCTTCTCGATACTATCCTTCTCGGCCTTAGACTGAGCCGTCGCAAGAACAGTAGCCATACGGACATCGGTGTCGTAGGGCGAATAGAGAGGAGTCGTCACATTCTTACTGTAGCCGATATAAGCTGGGACACTGATTCGCGATTCAGGTCCAAGGAGCTTGCCGAGTTCCATATTAGCAGAGACGTCGAACTGCTTGTTCTCGTCGAGACTACGTTCGAGGACGCTCTGGTCGAGGGCTCCGAAGCCGACGCTTGCATACTGTCCACTCGCCTGGATAGAGCCGAGGTCTGCCAGCTTGAGTGAGGCACGACCACGTGCAGCCCATCCGCCTTGCTCATTGAAGTCGGTGAGTCTCAGCTCGTTGATCCACACCTCTGCGCTCTTAGTGCCAGCGCCATGAGCACGAAGACCGATCATCATGACGACAACATTGCCGACAGACGGGTTACCCTTGATGCGGACACGATTGTTATTGTTGTCCGGGTCGGTCATCGTATACACGTCCTGAAGAGTGACCGTGTTCTCAGGACTGCTCTGACGACGAGCAGCATTTCGCTGCAACTTGCACTCCGTCAGCACACTGAGAGGAATATCGAGGTTGTTGGCCTCGGGCCAGACGGCATAACGATCGCTCTCGCTGTTGCTAGAATAGGTGCCATGAGGCGTCAGATGCAGAGGTATCTCGTACTCATAATAGTTATCCTCGTAGTCAGACCCGAGCCTGACGAAGATGGATACCTGGTTGTCGGAGAGCGAGTAACCTTCCGGAGCCTCAGCATGGACATACATCTTGAGACGACGGTAGTTTCTCATGTCCATATTGAGAGTCTTGTAGACTGCACGAGCATCACCATTACCCAAATCAGTGACTTTCAGCGAGTAAGCCTGCTCGTTGAGCTGACGGAGCTGAGGGTTCGACGGGTCAACCACACGATCCACACCTGGAGGGAGGACGTAGCTGACCGGAGTACGGCGGTCGTTCTCCTCGATGTTGACTGTCGAGGTTGAGAATACTGTCGAAGCGACGGAGTGACCATTCTTCTCTGTCAGCGGCTCTGTATACTTTCGCCATTCGCCACGCACCAACTCGAGTGTCGCAAAACGAAGAACACTGGTGTCAGCGAAGTTGGTCATGAACATGCGAACGAACTGGATGCTCGTCAGGTCACTGATGTCACCGATGACCTTGTCAGGATGTGAGATAGGTATCTTGAACTGGAACCACTTGACAGACTCCGTCTTACCATTAGGAAGTTTCACCGTTGTCTCCATCTGGTCGGCAATATAGTTCTTGCCGACAGCCATACTGTCTGGATGGATAGACACGTGATACTGATAGTAGCTCTCTGTCTCGCTGAGTGTGTAATCAGAATTGAGGTCCTCGTCGTCTGGTATAGTTGTCGCAGCCGTCGAGTAGCTCTCAGGAGAATACTCTGAAGGAATGGAGTTGCCTTCTGTATTGTTAAATCGCTTGTAGCGATCCATTATAGACAGCTGCTGCTCGTCGTAGTCACCACCACGATAGTAGTGATAGTCGTCATTGGACGGGTCGGACATTATCTGGTTGTATGCCAAATCGGACAGATCGCCAGAATTGTGCAGTGTCTCTATTCTATCAATGAACGGATAAGAAGGATTGTTGAAGAACGTCTTCTCACTCTCTGAGTTAAGTCCGTCAAGACCAATATCTTGCGCTCGCATACTTGCCGCATCGGTATTGAAGCCCTTGACGAGTGAATTGTTGCGTGGAACGACACCCCATGCGGTGCTGTCGACCATCGCAGTCTCACCAACCGTCGGGAGTCCATGCTCGAAACTCTTACGAGAGTCTGGCAACACATCCTCGGAGATAGAACCTAAGTTGAAATATAGGTCACCGTGCTTCTCCTGCGCATCAGAGTAGATGAATGGGTCGAGCATCCAAAACTCGATGTACTCTATATTGTTAGCTTCGAAGTCGGTCGTCTCAAGTCGACGCTGGATACCAGCCCAGTTGTTCTGAGGATTCTTGAGTCCTCCGTCAAATGTGAGGTCGGTCGAATAGTTGTAAGGACCACGCTCCGCAGGATAATACGCGATGTTGAGCATCGGTATGTTGGTGCTCTCTCCGTATGCAGCCTGTCGGTTTGGATAAAGCTCATCCTCGTAGACCTCACGAAGATAGTGATTGCTCTTCTGCTCCTTGTCGTTGCGTATATGACGTGGGGTGTTGCTCATATTTCTCAAGAAGAGCGGGTCGATTGTGTACCACGCTATCCTCGCGCGATCGAAACCTGTCGAGAGGTCGTTGATCGTGTTGCCACCAATGATGACACCTGAGTCTTTCGGCTTGCTTGCAAGATGCCAACCTGTCCAAGACTTTATGTCGAACTTGATGCTCGAGCCTTCGAAGTCGTCGATGAACGCTGCGTTGATTGCCGATGAGTGACCTGCTATCAACTTAGCGACCTCACCCTCAACTGATATGCTACTCTCTGCCTTGGTGCTGACGAGCGGCAGAGCATCTATGACTTTTGTCAGGAATGGTAACTTCTTGTTATAAGAGAGGTTAAGTCCCAGCATGGTATTCTTGACACTCTCCTCACCATAGGCTACCTTGTTGGTCAGCGGACTCTCCTTCATGTGGATGATGGTACCGCCGACATTGAAGTCCGGATTGAACTCGTAGTTGAGGTGAGCACCGACAACTGTCTGAGTCTGTGTCGAAATTGCGGTCTCATTCTCATACGCTATATTGATGGCGGTACCAGAATTCAACAGTCCCTGATTGAGGATGCGCACCTTGCCAAGCGAGTAGTCAACAGTATAATCGACATTCTCAGTCAATATCTGACCACCAGCCGTAACCACAACGGAACCTTGTGCTATGTTGAAAGCATTGAGCGAGATGTCCTGTGAGTTCTTGCTCTGGAACTGACCGCGAATACGGAACTTGTTCTTCTTGGTCTGCTGCTTCGCATAGACCTGTGTGCTATCGTAGAGTGCATCGAAGGCATACATCTTGGCGACTTCGGGCTCACCCTTCATTCGCTTCTCGATGTAACTGCCGAATGGCTCTCGCTCTGGGAAGATAAGGAGTCCGCGCTTTGAATTGACGGTGACGCCTTCTATGTAGTCGTACTTGCCGTCGGCATTGACATGTTGGTATGAGTCGAGTCGGTCAAGGTTCATGACCTGCAACCATGTGTTGCCATTCTGCCCACCATATAGAGGTATCCGACCCTCGTTGACATAATTGATATATGTACTGGTCGAGTCGTTATAATAGACGACGTTGACGTCAAAGTCGTCTCCCTGTACGTCAACAGCCCCAAGAGAGTATATGTTCTTCATCATCAGGTCCCAGTTCTTATACTGGGGCGTGAGTGTCGTACCCTTCAACATCTTGAGGTACAGGCAGTTCGGAGCCGTCACACCAGCCGACGAAAGCTCACCGACTGTGTAGGTCTGTCCGCGATATGTATACTGGTACGCAACGGCCAACACCTCGTTGTTGTTGAGCGCCTGATTGAGCGATATGTAACCGAGATGTTCGTTGAGCGTGTACTCTGACGGAGAGAGGAGGCGTGCATTCTCGACCTTCTCATAGTCTCGTCCTGCTCTCATGCCGACTATGCCTGCCATGACTGTCGTCGTCATGCCAGGGTCACGAGCCTCAGCATAGTTCTCGATCATCGAGGCGTACAGGTTGTTGGCCTCGTTGCTCGGGAACTGCCCACGCACTCCCGACCACATATCTGCATTGGATATGTCTCCATCGGTCTCACCTAAGTCGGTGAGTGCCACAATGTTTCGCGCATCGGTATAGTTACCGGTCTTGTTGGTGACCCAGACTTCTATCTTGTTGATGGTTATGCCAGAGTTGATTGTCGGGAGCTTCGAGAGCGCATCGTCATACATCTCCTTGAACCGATGAGAGAGGAAGAAGTGGCGGTTCTTGTCGTAGGACGTGACGTCGATGTCGAACTCCTGCGCGGTAGCACCGTTCTGTACTGTGATTGAGTTGGACTCGCCTTTCTTCTGGCTGAAGACTGTCGAGACGGTCAGCTTTCCGAACTTCATGTCCATCTTGAAGCCAAAGAGGCTCTGGCTTCCCTGTATGAGCGTACCCGGCAACGTCCAGTTGATGTTTCCTGCCTGTATGTCCTGGATGATGTCATCCTCGTCGCCATTGTACTCGAGCTTGACCTCGTTCTCGAAGTCGAATGTCGCCTTGGTGTTATAGTTTATCCCGAGCTTGAGACGCTCACCTATCTGCGAGTTGAGATTCAGCTGGACGCTCTGGTCGAAGTCGAAACTCGTCGTCGCCCTCATACGCTCCTGCAGCGTCGGATTGTCTATCTTGTTGTACTGCGCACCTATCGAGACCTGTGCCTGCCCCTGCAACTTCATCGTGATCTGGTCAGACCCGAAGATGCTGGCAAACAACTGGTTGTTGATCTGCCACTTGCTGTTCAGCAGGCTGTTCTTATGTCCGTCGGATGCTGGACCTCCCTTGCCTGCCCTGTCTGCCGCCGACGCGTCTCTCTGCTTACTGAGCCAATAGTTCATCATCGACCGACGGACGGCATCGTTCTGATAGTCCTCAAGCGACATTGAATACGGGAGTCTGACATTCATGCCTCCTATCTTTCGATAGATGGTCACGCTGCCACTCGCAGGATCATACTTTGCTGAATACTCCGCATTGTCGGGATCCTTGAGGTCGATGCTCGAAGGCTGCGGCTTGCCCGACCCGTCACGCGGTATGTCTCCTGTGTCATGTAGCTTGTATGGCAATTCCTCGCTTGTCTGAGACAAGGTGGATATGGTCGTCATCAAGAATACCAATATAAGACACAGCCCCCTCAGGAACTTTGCCGACTCTGTCAGACCGTTGTATATTTTGCTTGTTACGTGCACTGTCCCTACAATAATCTGAATGCGGCCTTAACGATTTGCTCTACTTTCATGTCACTGTTCTCTGCAAGAATCTTGTCGACTGCCTTCGACGCCTGGCTCTTGTTGTAGCCTAATACCTCAAGTGCGTCAAGTGCCTCGCCACGACGCGGATCGGCGACAACTGCTGCTCCAAACAACGTCCCGGCTACCTGCATCTTCGCCATCTTGTCCTTCAACTCGACGACTATGCGCTCCGCAGTCTTCTGACCGATGCCCTTGATTCCCTTCAGCGTCCTGACGTCCTCTGTCAGTATGGCATTCTGGAACTCCGCCGCTGAAAGGGCCGACACGACCAGCCGTGCCGAATTCGGACCGACTCCATTGACCGACGTCAGCAACCGGAACGCCTCACGCTCCTCACGTGTGGCAAATCCATATAGTACGTATGCGTCCTCGCGTATCGACTCATGGACGTACAACAACGCCTCTGTCGCCTGCTCGAGTGCTGTGAATGTGTTCAGCGATATGTTTATTCCATACCCGACTCCCCCTACGGTCTCCAGAACTACCGAGGTCGGCGTCAGCAAATGTATCTTGCCCTTTATAAACTCAATCATACGTTTACTTCCATTTTCCACCCTTGCGCCTTCAGCTCCGCCTCGTCACCCCCCGTGGTCAGCAGACGTGTCCCCTTCTGCGCATTTGTGATGTAACCGACTGCATAGATCTCCGGTCCTACCTTCGACTGGAACTTCTCATAGTCCGACTGACGTATCGTGAACAACAGCTCGTAGTCCTCGCCACCATTGAGCGCCGCTACGATCGGATTGATGTTCAGCTCGCCTGCAAGTCGCTTAGCCTCCTCGTGGATGGGTATCTTCTCCTCGTATAGCCTACAGCCTACCCCACTCGCCTTGCAGATGTGGAGCACCTCGCTCGACAGTCCGTCCGAGATGTCTATCATCGAGGTCGGGACGACGTCTACCTCCCTGAGGAAATCTACGACGTCTATCCTCGGCTCTGGCCTCAGCTGACGCTGCAATATGTATCGATAATTCCCAAAGTCTGGAGTCTGACTGCCCGACTGCTTCAGGACTCTCTTCTCCCTCTCGAGCAGCTGTAGTCCCATATACGCCGACCCGAGGTCGCCCGAGACACAGAGTATGTCGTTCTCCTTCGCACCACTTCTCAACGAGAGTCTGTCCGACTCCTCGTCGCCTATCGCCGTGATGCTGATGGTCAGTCCCGTGAGAGACGACGTCGTGTCGCCTCCGACAAGGTCCACTCCATACCTCTCGCATGCCGCATATATCCCCTCATACAACTCGTCTATCGACTTCAGCGAGAACTTCGCCGAGACGCCTATCGAGACTGTTATCTGCTGCGGACGTACGTTCATCGCTGCGACATCCGAGAGATTGACGGCAACGGCCTTGTAGCCGAGATGACGTAGCGGACAATATGTCAAGTCGAAATGTATGCCCTCCAGGAGTAGATCGGTCGTCACGACTTTCCTACGCGTGCTCCCGTCACATGCTATGACTGCACAATCGTCCCCTATCCCGACCAACGACGTCTTGTTAAGACACCTCGCTCGTGATGCTATCCGGTCTATCACGCCGAACTCCCCAAGTGACTCTATGCTCTCTTCTTTCATATCAATTTCCTGTTCGCTGTCAGTATCGAATCGAGTGTCGACTTCAACTTCTCCGAGTCGTCCATGAAGTCGAGTATGTCGTCGTTGCTTATCGGCTCAGCCGGCGGCATGTCGACCTTCAGCGGATCGACTGGCTTGCCGTCCCTGAACATCCTGAAGTCGAGATGCGGACCCGTCGCAAGCCCTGTCTGACCGACATATCCTATCAACTCCCCCTGACGGACTGTCACCCCAGACTTGAGCCCAGACGCAAATCCCCTCAGGTGCATATACTCTGACGTGTATACGCTGTTGTGCTTTATCTTGACGTAGTTCCCGCCGCCCTTGCTGTCCCAGCCCTTAGCCGTGACCTTGCCGTCGCCTATCGCAAAAACTGGAGTCCCAAGCGGCGCCGCATAATCGACGCCATGATGCGGACGACGTATCTTCAGTATCGGATGCATCCGCCCATTGCTAAACCGACTGGATATGCGGTTGTACCTGAGCGGCGCCTTCAGGAAAGCCCTCCGAAGGCTGTTGCCCTGTATGTCGAAATATGACGACGTGCTGTCACTCTCAAATCGAAAGGCATACTGCTTCTTCGACGTGCTACGACATACTGCCGCCCATATCGGACCGACTCCGACGACTTTCTCCCCTACCCTCTTCTCGTCATACACTATCGCAAACTCGTCTCCCTGTCCTATCCCGAAGAAATCTACGGTCCACGCAAATATGTCCGCCAAGTCTAGCGTGATCTGTGGCGATATGTTCTCAGCCATCATCGCGTTCCATAGGCTCGACGTCACACTGACATACGTGGTCCGCCTGACCGACCGCGATGGGACGACCTCACGAGCTACTGATATGGAGTCGGACTGAAACGAGAGCCTCACGTAGTCGGTCGGCGATATCTCATAGACGACATGGCACAAATGCGCCGTCGTGTCGTCTGCCTCTCTCATCATGTAACAGGTGTTCCCAGCCCTCATCCGACGAAAGTCAAAGACTGGCGCCGCCTTGTCCGCAGCGACTATCGCCCGAGAATATGGCAGCCCTGCCGCCGTCAGTATCTCTGCTATGGTCTGACCTCGACCAACCGACACCTTCTCCACGACCAGCGAGTCTACATTGACGCCAAACAACATCTCGTGGACATCGGCCGAGACTGCCACTGTGTCCTGCTGCGATCCGCTCTCGCTACCCTCTCCTCCGACACACGACGTGACGACGACGAGTAGCACTATGGCATACGCCAAGAATGCCCACAGCCTTGTCGACTGAGTGGTTTGGCGCGATTCTGCGAATTGATATCTTTCCTTTGTTGCCCTCATTGACAGAACACAATAAGCATACAAAGTTAATACTTAATTATGACTTTTTCGGTATCAAGGCGAGCTATGGTCGAAATAAAAAGTGTGCCCGCCATATTCATGACGAGCACACTCACTATTGTCTAAATATTCAGCTTACTTGACCTCCCAGATGTCGTTGGTCTCCAGTAGCTCAGAGAATGTGTGGTACTTCTTCTGTCCTGACACCTCTTCGAGCTGTCCCCAGACTGCCTCGTCATACGTCGGCGCCTCGACATCCCTGATGACTCCGAGTGCTATCGGGAAGTCCGGACCCTCCATGAGCGCGAGCTTCAGCTGCAACGTGTTGTCCTCGCAGTGCGCATCGTGGACGAGTATGTCGTTGATCGTCACGCCATTCTCACCGATCTTGACGACCTTCAGCCCGAAGCCCTCCTGCACGAGTCCATACTCGTTGTTCTCGCCGAAGACGAGCGGCTGTCCATGACGGACATAGATGGCATTCTTCTTCCTGCCCTCGCTCGTATAGACGCTGTCGTGCGTGCCGTTGTTGAAGATGACGCAGTTCTGCAGTATCTCGCAGACCGACGCTCCCTTGTGCTGCTTCGCCGCCTTCAGGATCTCTACGGTGCCAGCGCTGTCTGTCGCTACGGCCCTCGCAAAGAAATGGCCCCTAGCTCCGAAACACAGCTCAGCTGGTCTGAACGGATCCTCGACGGTGCCGTATGGAGACGACTTGCTGACGAACCCTCTCGGCGACGTCGGACTGTACTGCCCCTTCGTCAATCCATAGATCCTGTTGTTCAGCAATATCATGTTGAGGTCTATGTTCCTCCTGTTGGCATGGATGAAGTGGTTGCCGCCAATCGCCAGCCCGTCTCCGTCACCACTGACCTGCCAGACTGTTAGCTTCGGATTCGCCACCTTCGTGCCGGTCGCAATAGCCGCCGCACGACCATGGATGGTGTTCATGCCGTACGTCGCCATGTAGTGCGGCAGTCGGCTCGAACATCCGATTCCTGAAATCACTGCCGTCTCATGAGGAGCTACGCCTATCTCTGCCATCGCCTTGTGTAGCGATGCCAAGAAGAAGTGGTCCCCGCAGCCAGGACACCACCTCGGCTGACCTTTCTTATAGTCGTTTGATGTATATTCGCTCATCTTCTCTATCCTTCAATGATTTTCTTGAATGCCGAGACCAATTCGCTCTCTACGAACGGCTGACCCTTTACTTCATTATACTGGTAGGGAACGAATCCGTCTACCTTCATCCGCAAGAAGCCTGCAAACTGACCGAGGTTCTGCTCCGCCACTACGACTTTCTTGTACTTCTTGAGTACCGCAGATGTGTTCTTCGGCAGTGGGTTGATGAACTTGAAGTGCGCCAACGCTACCTTCTTGCCCTCTGCGCGCAGATCGTCCATGGCCGCATGCAGATGCCCATACGTGCCGCCAAAACCGACTATCAGCAACTCCGCATCGTCCTTGTCGCCCAAGACCTCTACGTCCGGCACCTCGATGTTATCGACCTTCGCCTGACGCTTCCTGCACATGAGGTCATGATTCTCCGGGTTCGTCGAGATGGCACCTGTCTTGTCGTCCTTCTCGAGTCCGCCGAGGATGTGCTGGAATCCTTCCCTGCCTGGCACTGCCCAATACCTCGCACCTGTCTTCTCGTCACGCATGTATGGCGTCCACGTGCCCTTCATGCTCTCCGGGACGTATGGCGGATTGATGGCCGGATACTCCTCGAGCTTCGGCAGCTTGAACGCCGCCGAGCCGTTTGCTACGAATGCGTCGGTCAACAAGACGACTGGCGTCATGTGCTCCAGCGCTATCTTGCATGCTGAATATGCTGCATCAAAGCAGTCCGTCGGCGACGTGGCTGCGACAACCGGCATCGGCGTCTCGCCATTTCTGCCAAACAAGACCTGTAGGAGGTCGGTCTGCTCGCTCTTCGTCGGGAGTCCCGTCGCTGGACCGCCCCTCTGTACGTCGATGACGACAAGCGGCAACTCGAGGATGACTGCAAGGTTCATCGCCTCGCTCTTCAGGCAGATACCCGGACCTGATGTCGACGTGACACCCAGCGCGCCCGCAAACGACGCTCCAAGCGCCGACGAGCAGCCTGCCAACTCGTCCTCACACTGGACTGTTATGACGCCAAGCGACTTGTGCTTAGACAACTCATGGAGTATGTCTGTCGCCGGTGTGATAGGATACGAACCGAGGAACAACCTCAGCCCTGCCTTCTCAGCCGCTGCGATGAGTCCGTATGCTGTCGCCTTGTTACCGGTGATGTCCATGTAACGTCCCGGCACCTTCTCCTTCGTCTCGACTCTATAGACGTTCATCGCCTGGCTGTGGGTGTTATGCCCGTAGTCATACCCCGCCTGGATGACCTTTATGTTTGCCTCCGCTACGCCCGGCTTCTTCGCGAACTTCTCCCTCAGGAAGTTGAACGCTATCTCGATGTCCCTGCTGAACAGCCAGCAGACAAGGCCCAGCGCAAACATGTTCCTGCACTTCACGACGGACTTTGCGTCCATCCCAGTGTCTGCCAGGCAGTCCTTCACCATCTGCGTTATGGGGCACGCTATCACGCGGTCCTTGTCTATCCCCATCTCCGCTATCGGATCGTCGGTCTTGAACGCCGCCTTCTGCAAGTCGCTCTCCCTGAACGCATCCGTGTCTATGATGATCGTTGCGTCTGGCTTGGCATACTTGTACTGTGTCTTCAGCGCCGCTGCATTCATCGCTACCAAGACGTCACACTTGTCTCCCGGCGTATATACCTTCCCAGATCCTATGTTCACCTGGAATCCTGATACGCCTGTCAGAGAACCTTGTGGGGCTCGTATGTCCGCCGGATAGTCGGGAAACGTGCTGATGCCGTTTCCGACCGTAGCCGACACCGTCGAGAAGATGTTGCCCGCCAACTGCATGCCGTCCCCGGAGTCGCCCGAGAAACGAACCGCAACCTGGTCAAGCTCTTTCACAATCAGTTTGTCTGCCATTTTATGCTCGTTTTGATGTTTCGGATTTTATCCCGCAAATTTAGTCATTTTTCCCTTCACAAAACATTCATCCCCCCTCAGTAAAACTCGTAATTATACCTCTTCAACCACTTTATGTAGTTCTAAAAATTAGATTCTTCCAGTCGCTCTAGTCTTTGAACACCTGTATGTACAGAAATTTTCCCTATAATACAAAAAAACGGAGCCGACACTTTTCGTATCAACCCCGTCCTTTGCTTTTCGCCTCAACTATCTTTTCTTAGAATGGCAGGTCGTCGGCATTGTTACCATCCACCGGCGGCTGCGGAGTTGACTGAACTGGCGCTGTAGGCTGCTGTACTGGCGCCTGTGGCTGTGAATACGGCTGACCCTGTGGCTGACCATATCCCGGCTGCCCCATCGGCTGACCATAACCTGGCTGGCTCATTGGCTGCTGTGGCGCATACCCAGGCTGACCCATCGGCTGCTGGCCATACATCGGCTGTGCCATCGGCTGCTGGCCATATCCCGCCGCCATCGGCTGACCGGTATACGGGCTGAGCCTCCACACGTTCAGTCTGTTGAAATAGACGTCCTTGCCCTCCGGATTTTTCCACTTCCTGCCCTGGATGTCAAAATCGACAACGACCTGCTGACCGACCTTGTACATGTCTATCAGCCCCGTCCTCTGGTTCGTCAGCTGAAACAGTACGTAGTCCATATACTGGCTCGTCGCCGACGATACCTCCAAAACGAATTCACGAACCTGAAACGTCTCCGTCCTGTTTACGGTCTCGTGTATCTCGTGTATCTTTCCTACTATCTGCATCTTTTTGCTCTTTTGCTTTCTTGTTCTTCGTTTGTTTCTTCCCTATCGCCCTACTCGAGCTCAGCATTCCTGCCGTTGATGAGCAGGTTGTTGAAGTCGACGTTTATGGCGTTCTTCACGTTGTTGCCCTTCTCGACTCCGTTGAAACTGCAGTCGATGACCCTCACTCCGTCAACTCGCTCAGGCGCATTGTTCATCCCGACGATGTACACGCCATACTTGCTCTTCGTACTCGTGATGTTCTGCATGTTGATGTTCCTGACCGTCGGCGGGAAATTATGCTCGCAGTTCTCCTCCGGCTCATACATCAGGTTGATCTTCAGCACCGCCTCATAGCAGTCCCCGACGACGACGTTCCTGACAAAGACGTTCTCGATGACGCCGCCTCTGCAGTCGCTGGTCTTGATCCTGATGACTCTGTCTAGCTCGGGGCTGTCCATGCTGCAGTTCTCGACCCATAGGTTCTTGAACCCTCCAGATATCTCACTGCCTATCACGACTCCGCCATGACCATTCTTCATCTGGCAGTCGCGGACGTATATGTTCTCCGACGGCCTGTTCCATCGCCTTCCGTCATTGTTCCTGCCACTCTTGATGGCTATGCAGTCGTCACCCGTGTCGAAGAAGCAGTCCTCTATCAAGACGTTCTTGCACGACTCGGGGTCGCATCCGTCACTGTTCGGCCCGTGGCTCTCTATCTTCACGCCCCTGACTGTCAGGTCCTCACAGAGCAACGGATGTATCACCCAGAATGGCGAGTTCGTCAGCCTGACTCCCTCTATCAGGACGCACTTGCAATCCCTTATGTTGATGAGCTGCGGACGGAGCGCATCCTCAAGGTCAAACTCGCCTCGCTGCTCGACCGGCACCCTGTCCCTGTCATACGCGAGGAGGGTGTCGCGCCCACCATCGCCCTGGCTCATGAGGCCCTTCTTCCATCCATACTTGCTCTTCCCCTTCATGTACCACCATACGTCATTGCTCGCCTGACCGTCTATGGTGCCCTTGCCGCTGATGGCTATGTTGGTCTCGCCATTGGCATATATGAGAGGATGCATGTTGTTGCAGTCCACGCCCTCCCATCGCGTCTCGACGGTCGGGAAGTAGTCCTCATAGTTCGTCGAGAACCGCAATGTCGCACCCTCTGCTATGCACAGGTTGACGTTGCTCTTGAGCGTTATCGGACCCGTCTGCCACGTCCCCTTCGGGACGAGAACGACGCCTCCGCCATTCTCATGCACCTTGTCTATCGCCGACAAGATGGCCTTCTGGTTGACCGACGCCTCGCCGTCCTCCTGAGCTCCCTCAGCTACGATGCTGATCGTGTCACCCTTGAACGTCGGCACCTGCATCGACGCTACCATCTTCTCCGCCTCGACAAAGGCCTGCGCTATCTGATCTGTGTTTCCTCCACACGAAACCATCGTCAGCATTACCGCACTCCCTGCTATCGAATATAGTGTTCTGTTCATTATTATGTATTTGTTGTCTTAGTTCCCTGACGCTTAACCACGGAGCGTCAACTCCCGTCTGACAAAGTTAATTCTTTCTCCAAAATTTTAAGACATGTACCTCCCCAAATATGTCTGTTTTTTTCTTTCCGCCTGTTTTTCAATATATAACGCTCTTACCTCACAATTATTGTCCCCCTCTCATATATATATGTCATCGCCACCATCCCCACCCCGCTTCTCTTTACGCATTTTCCTCACCATGCACCCCTAAAAACACGGGCTCACGCCTCGACAAATGATAAAAATCCTATAAATACCCCCGAAAATTAGGGGGACTACGAAAAAAAGTATACTTTTGGGCGTCCAAAGGAACTAATTTCGGCATCCCCAGGACGATAACTTCATAATTCAATAGGAAAATGGCCATACTACGTTTCAAGGCACTGACGGACCTGATGAACAGGGAGGTCCCCAAGATGGTATTCACCGAAGAACGAGCTCCTGAAATCTACGGCGAACTCGTGTTCAACGACGAGGCAATGAAAAAATACCTCCAGACTTCGGTCTACAAGCAAGTCAAGAAAGCCATCGAGAGCGGTGAGCTCATCGGACGTGACCTCGCCGACGGCGTTGCTGCCGGCATGAAGGCCTGGGCCATCGACCACGGCGCAGCCCACTATAGTCACTGGTTCCAGCCTCTGACCGACGGCACCGCCGAGAAGCACGACGGCTTCATCAACTACGGCCCCGACGGTAAGGTCATCGAGGAGTTCGCCGGCAAACATCTCGCTCAGCAGGAGCCTGACGCTTCTTCCTTCCCTAACGGCGGCATCCGACAGACTTTCGAGGCACGCGGCTACACGGCCTGGGACGTCACCTCCCCGGCTTTCATCGTCGGCTCGACGCTCTGCATCCCGACAATCTTTATCTCCTACACTGGCGACGCCCTCGACTACAAGACGCCGCTCCTCAAGGCTATCCACGCCGTCGACAAGGCTGCCGTCGACGTATGCCAGTACTTCGACAAGAATGTTACTAAGGTCGTCGCCAACCTCGGCTGGGAACAGGAATACTTCCTCGTCGACCGTGGCCTCTACCTCGCTCGCCCAGACCTCGTCATGACGGGCAGGACGCTCATGGGCCACGCCTCTTCCAAGAACCAGCAGCTCGACGACCACTACTTCGGCTCGATCCCCGAGCGCGTCGCCTACTTCATGAGAGACCTCGAGATCGAATGCCATAGGCTCGGCATCCCTGCCAAGACTCGCCACAACGAGGTCGCCCCTGGCCAGTTCGAGCTCGCTCCTATCTACGAGGAGGCTAATATCGCCAACGACCACAACCTCCTCCTCATGGACATCATGAAGAGGATCGCCAAGCACCACGGCTTCGAGGTCATCCTCCACGAGAAGCCTTTCGCCGGTGTCAACGGTAGCGGCAAGCACAACAACTGGAGTCTCTGCACCAACACGGGCATCAACCTCTTCGCCCCTGGCAAGAACCCTAAGGGCAACATGCTCTTCCTCACTTTCCTCACCAACGTCATGGCTGCCGTCCACAAGGGTCAGGATATCCTCCGCGCTCAAGTGCTCAACGCTAGCAACAGCCACAGGCTCGGCGCCAACGAGGCTCCCCCTGCTATTATGTCTATCTTCCTCGGCACTCAGGTCTCCGCTATGCTCAATAGCATCGTCGAGAAGGTGTCCGACAGCAAGATGACCCCAGAGGAGAAGACGGCACTCAAACTCGGCATCGGCCGTCTCCCGGAAATCCTTGTCGACAATACTGACCGCAACCGTACCTCGCCTTTCGCCTTCACTGGCGACAGGTTCGAGTTCCGTGCCGTCGGCTCCAGCGCCAACTGCGCCGGCGCTATGACCGCTGTCAACGCTATCGTCGCCGACCAGCTCCGTGAGTTCAAGAGGGATGTCGACGCCCTCATCGACAAGGGTGTCAAGAAGGACGAGGCTATCTTCCAGATTATCCGCAAGCTGATCGTCGAGTCCGCCCCTATCCACTTCGATGGCAACGGCTACTCCGACGAATGGAAGGTCGAGGCCGCTAAGAGAGGGCTCACCAACATCACAGACGTGCCAGAGAGCATCGACACTATGCTCTCAGACCACTCTAAGAAGGTCTACGTCAAGGGAGGCATCCTGACCGAACGTGAGCTCGAGGCTCGCCACGAGGTCGAGATGGAGAAGTTCGTCAAGAAGGTTCAGATTGAGGCTCGCGTCATGGGCGACCTCGTCATCAACCATATCGTCCCGACGGCCCTCTCCTACCAGAATATCCTTATCCAGAACGTCAAGGGGATGAAAGACGTCATGGGCGACGAGGCTGACAGCCTCACCGAGAACGAACGCGACCTCATCCGCAAGGTCAGCGAGCACGTCAAGGAAATCCGTAGCGACGTCCAGGCTATGATAGACGCCCGCAAGAAGGCCAACAAGATCGAGAGCATCCGCGAAAAGGCCTACGCCTACTCCCAGACTGTTCGACCATTCCTCGACGCTATCCGCTACCACGTCGACAAACTGGAACTGATTGTCGACAACGAGATGTGGCCGCTCCCGAAATATAGGGAACTGCTCTTCCTCAACGACTAATCGTTAGGAATCTTCAATTATCGAGCTGCATGCCTGGCTGAAGCCCAAGCATGCAGCTCTTCTTTTCTCGGTCTGACTGCCTTGAGTGCTATTCGGTGTCGCCTTCTTCTAGCCCAGGGAAGAGTGTGCGAGCCTCTGAGACCCTGATGCCGTAGGGGACGTTTCTCTGCTTGTCGCTTATTGGGACGAGGACTCCTTTATCGACCAAGTCCTTGATGTCTCTCGCTGCTGTATCGACAGATGCCTTCGCCTGCTTCGCCCAATTCTTGACCGTCAATTTCCCTTGATACCCGTCCAACCAGACGTTCAGTGTTGCTTTCTCTCGATCGCTTAGGACAACTTGCGATTGATTCTGCCAGAACAACGCCTTGTCCAATATCGAGGATAGCATCTCCTCTGCCTCCGCAATGGCTCGCGACATGCAGTCGAGATACCAATCTACCCATGCCGTTATATCACAGCTCCCTTTTTGGCTACGCTCCAGCATGTCGTTGTACTTTCGCTTCTCCTTGTTAATCTGTCGCGAGATGCTGAAATAGCGCATCGTGGAGTTGTCCGCCTGACTCAATGCCATGTCTGCTATGGCACGACTGATTCGACCATTGCCGTCGTCAAATGGATGTATGCTGACGAACCAGAAGTGAGCTACTGCCGACTTGACGTAGTCCCTTGGTGTCTTGTCCGAATTGAACCATGCAAGAAACCGCTCCATCTCCTGCGGAACATCTTCAGCCTCGGGAGCGCGATAATGTATCTTCTCAAGCCCTAAAGCTCCAGACTCCACATTCATGGCATCGACACGATACTTCCCTACATTGATGACCTCCAGTCCGCTGCGCCCCGTAGGAAACAAGCAGTTATGCCACCCAAACAATCTGTCGTCAGTCAATGGCTTGTCATAGTTTCTGACGGCATCTAGCATCATCTCTACAACACCTTCTACGTAGTGTGACGGCTCGGTCTCATTGGTGATACGTACCCCCATCCGTCGTGCGACGGATGAACGGACCTGATTGGTGTTAAGTGCTACACTCTCTATCTCGTACGATGAGACTATATCATGCGTAATGACCTCGACGACAGCCTGCTGCTGCACGTCAAAACCTATTGCCGACAAGCGTCCCTCGAGAAAACCTGCAGCTTTGTTGAGTCTGACAAGTTTTGAGTCAATCTCCGCTCTGTCCCATGTGAAGTTTGGCCATTCTGCCGTCTGATGGATGTACATGCTTCTCTCTGTATAGTGCAAAACTACATATTTGCGGTTAATAATCCGCAAATTCTGCGGATTATTAACCGCAAGAAGGTGTATTCAATCGCATCGCTTGTCTCAACCCACACACCTTTTCTCCAAAGTATGATTTGTCTTCGTTGAACTCAAATTGGTCTTCGCAACCACACGTGGCACAGCGAAGATGAATTTTATAGCGATCTTTCAATTTGCTCACATTTTGCCAGTGAATTTACAAAAACTTCTGAATGAAGCCATTTCGCATTTTCAGAATGACTTGTTAATCAGTTCACTCATTCTTCAAGTAGCCTCCATTTGCCTGTCTTGCTCTCGGCGGTCAAGGGCGATCTTCTACTCTTTAACCGTTGAAGCCAGCGCCAACACCTTGTTCCACAAATTAGTGGAGATTGGTGAGAAATGGTGGCAGTTATGCAACATCTTGATTCTCTGCCCACTGTTCGCACTGTTTCAGTACAATATTCATAGCATCTTCCGCTTCCTCTGGCGGGTACTTGTACTGTTTCAGCAATCGTTTGACTAATCTGCGCATGTTGGCACGTTCTGATTCCCTGCGATTCCAATCAATGGTGCGATTTTTTCTGAGCATGTCGGTCAAGTCCTTAGTGAGGGCGACCAGCTGATCATTAGTATAAAAGTCTTTTACAGCCTGTGGGCGAGTCAGAGCATCGTAGAAAGCCTTCTCTTCGTTAGAGAGGCCCAATTCGTTGCCTTGCTGCTCGGCATTCATCATCTCCTGCGCCAGTTTGAGCAGCTCTTGGATGACCTCCTCATTTGTCAGCAAGCCATTGATGTAGCGGTTTAGCGTCTCGCTGAATCTATCGCTGAACAATTCGCCAGTGACGATGTTGGAGCGAATCATGGAGCGGACGCGACCGCGGAGCAAGTTTTCAAGCAGCTTGGCGACAAGGTTCTTTTCCTTCATCTTCTTGACCTCTTCCATGAATTTCTCATCGAAGAGAGAGAACTCCGTCTGTTCGTCGAAGAGATTTACCACTCCATCACTCTTGACGCTTTGCTCTATGAGTGCCGCTATGCGTTTGTTGATGTCTTTCTTGGTTATCTTGCCTGGATTCTGAAGACGTATAATCAGGATTCGTACTGACTCCATGAAACTAACCTCGAAGCGTTCTTCTTCAATGAGCAAGGAACGACAAAGAGTAACTGCTTGTCGAAGCAATGAAGCATTCTTGATGAACTCCTTGCAATCAACGGCTTTCTCTGGTGCAATCAAGAAGTTGACAGCACCCTTGATCAGTTGGGCACGTACGGCAGGTGATCCCTGATGGAATCCACTATAATCATAGCCATACAACAAGTCTCGGCAAATCTCCAGTTTTTCCTTGAACTCTGAGTATGCCTTCTCCTTGATGTCGTTATTGCCATAGTTGTCGCGGTCGCGCTTGGTGTAGCGTTTCATGGCTTCCTTCAAGGCGGCTGCAATACCTACATAATCAACGATCAAACCTCCAGCCTTCTCTGGGAACACCCTATTCACACGAGCGATAGCCTGCATGAGGTTGTGATCCTTCATAGGTTTATAGACATACATAGTAGCCAGTGATGGGACATCGAAGCCAGTGAGCCACATATCCACCACGATGGCAATCTTCATCTCGTCGTTCTCGTCCTTGAACTTCTTGGCAAGTCCCTTCTTGTAGGCTTTGCCACCGATGATGTCTGCCCATTCTTCAGGGTCTTGATTGCCACTCGTCATCACAACCTTAACCTTTTCCGTCCATTCTGGACGAAGTTGAAGGATGCGTTTGTGTATCTTCATGGCGATAGGACGCGAGTAGCCGACAATCATAGCCTTACCACAACAGATGTGCTGACGGTTATCCTCATAGTGCATGATGATGTCCGACGCAAGGTCGTTGATAGTGGCGTCGTTGCCGAGGAGGGCGTCCATGTGAGACATCTCCTTTTTGTTCTCCTCGATGTCAGTCTCCGATGCACCTTCTTCTCTCAGTCGATCATATTCAGCGTCAATCTGGGCGAGAACTTTATCATCGAGTTTCAGCTTGATGACACGACTTTCGTAATAGACAGGGCGAGTAGCTCCATCATTGACCGCCTGAGTCATGTCGTAAACATCAATATCGTCACCAAATATTTCACGCGTATCCCTGTCTTTATCGGAAATAGGAGTTCCGGTGAAACCTATGTATGAAGCATGAGGTAAAGAGTTGCGAATCTTGCGCGCTGCACCGATGTGCACATTACCCTCGATGTCGATTTTCTCTTCCATGCCATATTGGCCACGGTGCGCCTCGTCGGTCATCACTATAATGTTCTGACGGTCGGAGAGTGCCCCATCCCAATCGTCAAACTTCTGCATGGTAGTGAAGATGATACCGCCAGAATGTCGATTCTTCAGCAATGCCTTTAGCGATGTATCATCATTTTCGGCATTACGGCTAGTGCTCTGAACGGGCCGCTGGCGAAGGAAGTCAACAGTACGAGAGAACTGGCCATACAACTGCTCATCGAGGTCGTTGCGGTCAGTTATCACTACTATTGTAGGATTCATGGCTTGCACCTTTGGATGGTGTGCCAGGAATACCATGGAAAGACTCTTTCCTGAGCCCTGCGTGTGCCAGAATACGCCAATCTTTCCATCACCTTTTACGGCTTCTTCTGTTCTGACAGCAGCTTTCTCTACGGCATAATACTGATGATAGCCTGCAAGTATTTTGGTATAACTACCCTCGCGGACGTCAAAGAGAATATAATTCTTCAGGATATTAAGCAGAATATTGGGTGTGAATACCGACTTGAAAGCCACATCGTAGTCGGCCACTTCGCCTGTAGGCTGCTTCCACTCCATGTAGCGGTCTTCCTGAGCCGTCACAGTGCCAATCTTAGTGAGAGCCATATCGCTCATCACATTGAATGCATTATATGTGAAGAGCGAGGGAATGTATTTCTGATAGTTGCGCAGTTGGATGTAAGCATCGCTGGCGTCGGTCTCTTCCCGGCTTGGCGATTTCAGTTCGACAACCGCCAAGGGCAGACCATTGACAAACACAACGATGTCTGGACGTTTTGTCTCGAGTTCCTGCACGGTATATTGGTTGACGACCAGGAAGTCGTTGTTGTCTGGATTTTCATAATCTATGAGTCTGACAATCCGTGTCTTCTGTCCTTGCTGTATCTCGACTCTTTTATTTTCACGGCCATAG
The DNA here is from genome assembly GCA_017417385.1 of Bacteroidales bacterium. Taxonomy (GTDB): domain Bacteria; phylum Bacteroidota; class Bacteroidia; order Bacteroidales; family Marinilabiliaceae; genus W3P20-009. Next base: position 1,688 of record JAFPZF010000005.1, on the reverse strand, counting down.
TGTGCAAGGTCTTCGCAGACCATATCGGGAGCATCATCGACAAGCGGGTAATTATTAGAGCGCTCGTTGCCTATGAAAGTTACCTCGATGCCATACTGCAACATTTGTGTGAACTTGAAGTTACACTCGTAGAGCGACGAGCCCTCAATCTTATGCAGTTTCTTGATGGCGTCTTCGATGGCGTCTGGCGGCAAGGTTGGATTGATACGAAGCAACGAATCTTGCAACACATCATCCAGTATCGGATTGGCATAATCGCGCTCTATATCAGGACCATATTCGTAGCGGTATTGCTTTCCATCGAGGCTCTGGAAGAGTTCTATAAGAGCCTGCTCGTATGTGTCTTCTGAGAATGCTGCCATAATAAATTATTTTTTCGTTTCAGTTTCTCTGGAGTCTATGGAATATTCTGAATCTCTAGAACCTCTAGAGTCTCTAGAGTCTCTAGAGTCTCTAGAATCTAGAGAACCTCTAGAATCTCCAGAACATTCTGAATCTCTAGAATCTCTAGAACCTCTAGAATCTCTAGAACCTCTAGAATCTAGAGAACCTATAGAATCTATAGAACATCCTGAACATCCTGAATCTATAGAATATTCTCCACTTTCACCATTTCCCCTTAGCACAGCTATCTCGCGTTCAAGCGAGGCAATGCGGGCTTTTAGGACTGCAATCTCTTGCTCTTGCTGAGCTATGATTTGTTTCTGCGTGCCTCGCATGTCGAGGCGGGCGGCGGTCATGCGTTCACGCACGCCACCTTCTTCCACAAACTCACGGTCGCGCTTCTCCAAAAAGGTTGCCATGGCCTTGTCCACCATGTGGCAGAGGCTGATGGCGGTGTTTGCCATCTCCTCGTCAGTCCATTTCGAAAAGAAAGGCGCATAGTCTGGCAGGTCATTGTGGGAACGGCAATACGTCAAAAGTTTGTCATAGCGTTGGCGTAGCTGCGCGGTCTTAGCCCAGTCGTTCAGTCCATGCTGCTTCAAGTAGTCGTGGTAGTCTTCCAGCAGTTCCTGGTTGCTGCCTTTGGCTATGCCCAGCAGTTTTATCTCCGTCTCAAACGAGGTCTGTCCGTCGGTGAGACCTTCTGCTATATTCTGCTTGACGCTGCGGGCAGCCTGCACCATCTGGTCGACGGTGCGGTCGCCGTATTTTGGCAAGAACCGCTCGCAGAACGTCTTGGTGAGCTGCACCAGCACATCACTTTTGCGGTAGAAATGCAACTCGGTATAAACTGTTGCTTTCCGCATGACGCTCGGCGTTCCGTCGTTATATCGTTTCAGTTCGATGTCCTTGAGATTAGCCATAATGATTATAGTTTTATCTGGCCAGACATAAGTTTTGGAAGAAGGGTGTCGCGGAGGGAGGCTAAACGAGAGGATTCTTGTTCGTTATGTTTTAACTGAACATATAATGCAGATACTAATGAATTGAAATGTTCTAATACATCTTCATTAGGTATTATTACTTGCATGTTGTTCAGAATATCAGTAGTCATACTTGGTACAGCAGAACCAGCGTTCATTAAGGCCAAATCTTTTTTACTTAAAATGCATATCCGCAACCAAGTGAATACTATCTGTAAGTTCTGTGCTTAAACGTAGACACTCGCTCAACGCATGCCACTTCCAACCTTTCTTTCAGGTTTGTGGGACTGTCATTGTAGAAGTATCTTCTGTTGTATTTGT
>JAFPZF010000004.1 GCA_017417385.1 Bacteroidales bacterium | reverse complement strand
GAGACACAGAGTTTTTTAGAACACAGAGGCGAGCTGGCGCTCGCAGAGAGGACACAGAGACGGGGGAAGGGTCGGAGTCGGAGGAGGTGTCGGAATCGTCGGAGGGGGCTGAAGGAACGGTAGGATTTATAGGCCTCACACAGAGAGCACAGAGGCACAGAGTTTTTTAGAACACAGAGGCGAGCTGGCGCTCGCAGTGAGGACACAGAGACGGGGGAGGGTCGGAGCCGGAGGAGTCGTCGGGGAGGTCGGAATCGTCGGATGATTTTTTAGGCCTCACACAGAGGGCACAGAGGCACAGAGTTTTTTAGAACACAGAGGCGAGCTGGCGCTCGCGGGGAGGACACAGAGACGGGGAAAGGGTCGGAGTCGGAGGAGTCGTCGGGGAGGTCGGAATCGTCGGATGAGGGTCGGAGTCGTCAGAGTCGTCAGAGTCGTCGGAGGGGGCGGAGTCGTCGGAAGGGTCGGAATCGTCGGGGAAGTCGGATGGGACGGAGGGAAAGGAGGTAAAGAAGGGAAGAAGGGAGGGAAGAAGACGGGAAGAAGGATGGGGAAGTGACAATGGGAGGGAAAAAGTGGTAATTTTAGGGACAGGAAAAGGAGGAAATATAAGATGAACGTACTAATAATGAATGGGAGCCCACGGAAGAAGGGGTTGATATCGCAGATGCTGGAGATAATGCGGCAGGAGGCGGAGCGGCATGGGGAGACGGTCGAGACGGTATGTGCGAACGACCTGAGCATAAAGCCGTGCATGGGGTGCATGGTGTGCAGGACGAAGGGGAGCTGTGTGCTGGGGGAGGACGACTCGCAGCGGGTGCTGGCGATGATACAGAAGTCGGACGCGATAATCATAGGGGCACCGTGCTACTGGGGGAACATGCCGGGGCAACTGAAGTTGCTGTTTGACAGGATAGTATATGGGATGATGCGCGACACGGACCGATTCCCGGAGCCGTTGATGAAGGGGAAGAAGTGCATACTCGTCAGCACATGCACGACGCCATGGCCATGGAACGTATGGTTCAACCAGTCGAGTGGTGTCATCAAGGTGCTGAAGGAGATATGCTGGTATTCGGGATTTAAGATAGTGGCGACAGTCGAGCGAGGAGGTACGGCGAAGTATCCGGAGCTAAGCGAGAAGGATAGGCAGAAATGCGTCAAGGCAGTAGGGAAGATGTTGAAATAGGTGACTTTAGGCTTTTAGTCGATAGAACGTTGTAGGAAGGAAGGGGTGGCAGAATAGGGGACGTCGGAACTTTTATTGAAGAGGGACGTATAAGCCGCATGAACTAATCTGTGGAGGGTATTTCTATAAATTGCTTTTTCTGTGTTGGCGAGAAAACAGATATGTGGAACAACCCTTGAAAGTGTTTTAAACAAGACAAAAAGAAAGAACAGTAGTCATGAGGAAAGCATTACTATTAGCAGCATTGAGTCTCTGCGCGGCGGAGGCGTTTTCGCAGGTGCAGCGCGAGGCAGCTTTTCGTTCGAAGTATGAGTTGAAGGAAGTCGTTGTCATGAGTCGGCACAACATACGATCGCCGTTGACGTCGGGGGGAGCGGGGGTGACGCGTGTGACGCCGCACGAATGGTTCAAGTGGACGGCACCGTCGAGCCAGCTGTCGCTAAGGGGCGGAGTACTGGAGACAGAGATGGGGCAGTTCTTCCGCAAGTGGGTCGTCGATAACGGGCTGTTGCCGGACAACTATCGTCCGACGGGGACAGAGGTCAGGTTCTACGCTAATTCAAGACAGAGGACCTTTGCGACGGCGAAGTATTTCTCGGCAGGTTTCCTCCCGTTCGCAAACGTCGAGATAGAGCACACGTATGACGAGGACAAGATGGACCCCGTCTTCACGCCACAGTTCACGAAGATGAACGCGACATACAGGCAGCAGGTCAGTGACGAGATAAACGCGATGAATGGTGGTCCGAAGGCAATGATGGACGCCATAGCTGACGAGATAAGCCTATTGGAGGACGTACTCGAGATCTCGAAATCGCCAGCGGCGGCCAAGGGAGACACCACTCACCTCACGTATGACGACACGCAGTTCGTCCTCGAGAAGGGCAGTGAGCCCAAGATGAAGGGCGGCTATACACTCATCAACAGCGTAGCGGACGCACTAGTTCTGCAGTTCTACGAGACCGAGGGAGCGCCGGAGGCAGCATTCGGGAAGACATTGACGGAGGAGCAGTGGAAAGGCTTCGGAAAGGTCAAGGCCGTCTATGACAACCTCCTCTTCACGACGAAGTCGGCGGCTGTCAACCTCGCGTATCCACTTGTCTCGCTCATCAGCGAGGAGCTCAGGCAGAGCGGGAGGAAGTTCACATTCCTATGCGGACATGACTCGAACCTGGCGAGCATCGGGTCGGCACTCGACATGCAGTTCCCGGAGGCCGTCAATGCCGTAGAGACACACACGCCGATAGGTTCGAAGATAGTCTTCGAGAAGTGGACAGACGGGACGACGGAGTATGTAGCCGTGAACCTCGTGTATCAGGCGTATAGCCAGTTGCAGGGTCGGACCCTCCTGAATCTTGACACGCCGCCGATGGTACTGCCGATCACGTTTGCGGGCTTGACGCAGAATGCAGACGGGCTGTATCTCCTGGACGACGTCCTCGGACGCTTTGAGGAGGCTAAGGCAGCGTATGACGCCATAGAGGACGAGGACGCGACGGCTCTCGACCCGAAGGACAAGGGCGAGGCGACAAGGCCACAGATGCTCTACAACCTTGCGGGACAGGTCGTTGCGCCGGGTCAGAGGGGACTCGGGATAGCCGGGGGGAAGAAAGTCCTCATGAAATAGGAGGAAAGACAGAAAGAATAGGCGGAGGGATGCTTCCCTTTCGCCAGAAGAAAGCGGGGAGCGCTGTGCCGGTAGTGGCATGGCGCTCTCTCTTTTTGGTGTCGCGGGGACGTGGGGAGAGAAGGGGGAAGAGAAGGGGGAGAGAAGGGGGAGAGAAGGGGGAAGAGAGGAGGGGGTTAAAAAATGTAACTTACGATTTGAAAGCGGGGCGGGGGAGGGAGGAGTGAGATTATCATAATATTGACGTGTTTTGAGCGATTGGAAAAGATGGAGAGGGGAGATGCTTACGGATTGAAATCGGGAGGCGGAGGGAGCGGAAAGTCAAGCAGAATCAGAGATAGCGAGACGGAGGAGGCGTAGAAATTTGAGAATTAGGCGAGTAGGAGTAGGGTATGTTATACAACATTTAGCAAAAAGGAGTGGTGCGGTTATAATGTGTGTAGCAATTATATAATTTTGTTAAATGATATGCGAGAGCATATCGGCACACAAACACTAATAAAACTAACAAAACACAAAGGGCATGAGAGTAGTACGAAGGTCCGTATTGGGGTTAGCGTTAGCGGGGGCATTTGGCTCGTCGGTGACGTTGACTTTCGGTCAGGACAACAAGGTGACTATCACAGGAACTGTGCTTGACAACGTAGGGACGCCAGTTGTCGGGGCGGCTGTCGTCGAGCAGGGAACGACGAACGGGTCGGTGACGGACACAGAGGGCCGTTATTCGCTGAAAGTATCGCCGGATGCGACATTGGTAGTGTCGTTCTTGGGATATGAGACAGTCACCGAGGCGCTAGCAGGGCGCGAGACATTGGACTTCACATTGTTTGACGAGAGCAACGAGCTATCGGAGCTCATAGTCGTCGGTTACGGCGTACAGAAGAAGGTCAACTTGACGGGAGCTGTATCGGTAGTCGGTGGCGACGAGCTGAAGGAGCGTCCGGTGACGACGGCGACACAGGCGTTGCAGGGAATGGTGCCGGGACTCCAGATAGCGTCGAGCAGTGGTGCGCTGGACAGCAATCCGAGCATCAACGTGCGTGGTACGGCGACGATAGGACAGGGCACGAGTGGCAGTCCGCTGGTCTTGATAGACGGATCGGAGGGTGACATCAATGCCATCAACCCACAGGACATCGAGAGCATCAGCGTCTTGAAGGATGCGGCATCGAGCTCAATATACGGATCGAGGGCACCGTTTGGTGTCATCTTGATCACGACGAAGAGCGGCAAGGAAGGCAAGGCCGTCATCAACTACAACAACAGCTTCAGGTACAGTGGTCTGATAAGGGGCAAGCACATGATGAACTCAGTCGACTTTGCTGCGTGGGTAAACGACACGCATTACAATGGCGGCGAGGGCATCTTCTTCAATGCAGACCGCATGGCGGCTATCAAGGAGTACAGAGATGCGACGCCGGTATCGAATGGAGTCCGCAGGACGTCGAGTGGCAAGCTCGTGTATGCAGTCGGCGAGATACCGGAGAGTGGCAGCTACAAGGACGGCTACGGTGACGGCATCGAGGACAACGACTGGTATGAGACAGTCTATAAGGACAGAGTCTTTGCGCAGGAGCACAACCTGAGCGTCAGCGGAGGCAAGGAGAACCTCAAGTACTACCTCTCGTTCAACTACCTGAACAACGAAGGCTTCATGCGTCTGGCGGACGACAAGTTCACGAGGTTTGCAGGGACGGCGAAGATCTCGACGCAGCTGAAGGACTGGTTGAGGGTCGATTACGGCATGCGCTGGACGAGGACCGACTACGAGCGTCCGTCGGCGATGACGAGCAGCCTCTACAATGACATGACGCGTCAGGGATGGCCAGTGCTGCCGCTGTATGATCCGAACGGCAACTACTATTGCGCACCATCTCCAGCGCTCGGACTTGCGACGAAGGGCAAGGACACCAAGCAGAGAGACCTCTTGAATCACACAGTAGCTCTCCTCGTCGAGCCAATCAGCGACTGGAAGACACATTTCGACTTCAACTACAGGACCGACAATGCCACGAGGCATTGGGACAGCTTCGTCACGTACAATCATGACGTCAACAACAATCCGACGGCATACGACAAGGGGTCGAACGTACACGAGGACGAGTTCAAGGAGAACTACATCAACTTCCAGGCGTACACCGAGTATGACATGAAGTTCGCCGAGTATCACAACGTCCATGTCATGGCGGGATTCCAGACGGAGCAGACCAAGAAGCTCGAGTTCGGACTACAGAGAGATGGAGTCCTCGACAATGCGAAGCCGGAGGTAGACCTGACGTCGGGCCTCGACTATGACGGCAAGTCGGTCGTCCCGAGTGTCAATGGAGCACGCAACCAGTGGCAGACGGCCGGATTCTTTGGGAGGATCAACTATAACTATGACGAGAAGTATCTGCTCGAGTTCAACATCAGGAGGGACGGAACGTCAAGGTTCAGGACGAATCGCATGTGGAAGACCTTCCCATCGGCGTCGATAGGATGGAACATAGCAAGAGAGGACTTCTGGGAGTCGCTGGCAGACGTATGTGGGACGTTGAAGCTGAGGGCGTCGTACGGTGCGCTTGGCAACCAGAACACGACGAACTGGTATCAGACATATCAGACCATCAGCTACAAGTCTTCTGACGGGTCGTGGCTGCAGAACGGCAAGAAGCCAAACACGACGAGTGCGCCGGGTCTCATCTCGACGAGCTTGACATGGGAGAGGGTACAGAGCTATGATCTGGGTCTCGACTATGGTTTCTTGAGTGGCAGGTTGAAGGGAAGTTTCGACTTCTTCATACGCGACACGAAGGACATGGTCGGCAATGCGCCGGAGCTCCCGTCGATACTTGGTACGGCAGTGCCAGTCAGCAACAACACCGACCTTCGCACACGCGGATGGGAGTTGACGTTGGGATGGAACGACATGCTCGACAACGGTTTCCGTTACGGAGTATCGTTCAACCTGTCTGACTCGAGGACGAAGATCACGAAGTACACCAACAATCCAACGGAGAGCATCGACACCTATATCCAGGGCCGCTACACCAATGAGATATGGGGCTTTGAGACAGTCGGCATAGCACAGTCGGACAGCGAGATGGACGCACACCTGGCGAAGGCAGACCAGAGCTCGATTGGCGACAAGTGGGCAGCGGGCGACATCATGTATGCCGACCTCAATGGCGACGGCAAGGTCAACAGGGGTGCACAGACACTCTCTGACCATGGCGACTTGAAGGTCATCGGCAATAGCACGCCGAGATTCATGACAGGTATCGACCTCAACGCAAGTTTCAAGGGCTTTGACTTCAGGGCATTCTTCCAGGGCGTCTTAAAGCGTGACTATGGCACAGGATGGAACTGGGGTGGTGGCAAGGAGTATCTCTTTGGAGCTACGAACAGTGGACTGTGGTGGTGTGCAGGCTTGACCGACGTCAAGGACTACTACAGGGACGAGAACTCGTGGTCTGTCCAGAACGGCTACATGAGTGCGAACAAGGGCGGTTGGCTGCCACGTCCGCTCTACTCGGACAAGAACATACAGGAGCAGACGCGTTACCTGCTGAATGCTGCGTACATGCGCTTGAAGAACATCCAATTAGGTTACACATTGCCGGAGACGCTAGTCAGCAAGTGGGGATTGAGCAACGTCAGATTCTATCTGTCTGGCGAGAATGTCCTGACGATCAGCGACATGCCGAAGCAGTTTGACCCGGAGACGATAGACAACAGGGATGACCACAACAATGGTTACCCGCTATCGAGGACCTTTGCATTTGGTCTTAACCTAACATTCTAACAAAAGAATCAGAGAAAGATGAAACGTAAAATGATATCGATGGCGTTCTGCGCAGCAGCTATGGCCATCACTTCTTGCGACGACTACCTCGAGCAGGAGCCACCTTCGTATCTGACGCCGGAAGGGTTCTTCTCATCGGACAGCAAGGTACAGGCGGCAGTCAACAGACTGTATCAAGACGTACTCCCGAACCATTCGCAGTGGAGCTATGGACTGTACAGTGATGACAACAACACGGACAACCAGGCAGGCACGTCGGCAGACAACAAGTACGGAGAGGGGTTGTGGAAGACATCCAACACGAACGACAATTGGGCGTGGGACAACATCCGCAACATCAACTTCCAGCTGAGCACCATCCTGAAGGCGTATGAGAACGGCGAGATCAGCGGATCGGAGACGACGCTGAAGCAGTACATCGGCGAGCTGTACTTCCTGAGGGCATACTGCTACTTCGACATGCTACAGAAGTGGGGAGACCTCCCGATAGTCAAGGAGCCGCTGCCGGACGACGAGGCCGTCTTGAGCGAGAGCAACAAGCGCGCACCACGCAACGAAGTCGCTCGATTCATCTTGACGGACCTGCAGACGGCAGCAGACATGATGAGTGACGGTTTTGACAAGAGGAGGACTCGCATCAATCCGGACGCTGCGTTGACGTTCCGCTCACGCGTAGCACTCTATGAGGGCACATGGCTGACATACTTCGCAGGCACGGCGTTCGTCCCACAGGGACAGGGATGGCCGGGAGCCACGAAGGACTACAACGCATCGTATCAGTATCCGACGGGATCAGTAGAGGCCGAGGCGAGGTACTTCCTGCAGGAGGCTGCAAGTTCGGCGGAGAAGGTAGCCGAGAAGTATAAGAACTCGTTGGCAATCAACACGGGCGTCATCCCACAGAAGGAGGGCGACGAGGAGAACCCGTACTTCAACATCTGGGGAACGACAGACATGTCAGGTTCGGCGGAGGTGTTGCTGTGGCGCGAGTATAGCAAGGGACTTGGCGTGAGGAACTGCGTCGAGGTGGCGCTTCAGCATGGAGACTATGGCGTAGGCATCACGAGGAGCCTCGTCGAGAGCTACGTCATGGCGGACGGCAAGCCGATTTACGCTTCGGCTTACACATATTGCGACACATCTATTGCAGAAGTGGCAAAGAATAGGGACCCACGTCTGACAATATTCCTCAAGGTGCCTGGTCAGGTCAACATGTTCAAGAACATGGATGCCAACGAGGATCATGGAGTCGAGGTGGAGCCTCAGCCGGACATCGTCGGCAAGACAGCGGAGACGTGTTATTCTACGGGATATGCCATCAGAAAGGGTGGCACGTTTGACAAGGCCATGACGGGCAATGGAGCCTGTGCAAATGCGGCGTGCATCTTCAGGGCGACCGAGGCGTTGCTGAACTACATGGAGGCACAGTACATGCTCAGCGGTTCGCTCGGTAGCGGGCACATCGTCGAGTACTGGACGGCAGTCCGCAAGGCAGCAGGATTTTCGGCTGAGGCGCAGGATCCGAACGTCACGATCTCGGCTACGGACATGAGTCGAGAGGCTGGAGACTGGGGTGCATACTCGGCAGGGCAGTTGTTGTCGGACCCGACGCTGTACTGCATACGTCGTGAGCGTCGTTGCGAGCTGATAGGCGAGGGGTTGCGCAACATGGACCTTCACAGGTGGCGTGCGCTCGACCAGTTGATTACGACGAAGGCGCACATCGAGGGTGTACACTTGTGGAACACGCCGATGTCGAACTGGTACAAGGCAGGTTCGCTCGTAGCAGATGCGTCGTCGAAGGCAACAGTATCGTCGCCGGATCTCAGCGAGTACTATCGTCCTCACGAGGTCAACCAGGCGAACAACAGTTTCTACAATGGCTTGACGTGGCACATGGCACATTACTTGGAGCCGCTGCCATTGAAGCAGTTCTTGTTGACGGCGTCTGACCATACGACGTACAGCAAGAGTCCGTTGTATCAGAATCCGTACTGGCCGACGCAGCCAGACGTCCCTGCAGAGAAGTAGGGTAGGGAATTTGATATAGGTATAAGGCGGAGCCTGCGTGGGGAACCATGCGGGCTCCGCTTTTCAATTAGGAATTAGCAATGGTCGGAGTCGTCGGAATCGTCGGAGTTTTAAGCCTCACACAGAGGGCACAGAGACACAGAGGGCGGTACGGACACAGAGGCGAGCCGGCGCTCGCGGGGAGAGCACAGAGCAATTAGCAATGAGCAATTAGGAATGAAGCGGCGGAGAAGTCGGAAGGATGGTTGGAAGACAAGCGCATCACAGATGCTTATACTCCATCGAGCCGCATTACAAATGACGGCTCAACTCGGAGTCGTCGGAAGGAATTGACGGGAGGGAGGGGTGTTTAAAAGGTGGTGGAGGGTGAAAATGTGGGGTTGGCTTTTGACATTGCGATTTTTTGTGTATTTTTGTAGTTAAATGTGCAAAGTTGGTGACGGCGGCCGGGGAGATGGTAGTCGGGTCATAGGCGGCGGCATAGAAACGGAAAACAGAAAGAGAGAAACAACATGGATTGTCAGAATTTGCCAGAGGCATTAAGGTTGATGGTTGTCGGCATGACGACCGTCTTTTCGGTGCTGCTCATAATCATAGGCTTTGGAAAGACGTTGATATGGGCGGTGAACAAGTACTTGCCAGAGGAGGAGCAGCCGAAGCAGCAGGCTCGTCCGGCGGCGCAGGCGGCAGTCGTCTCGACAGACGTGGCGCAGGCGATAGCTAAGGCCGTCGAGCAGTTGACGGGCGGCAAGGGGAAGGTCGAGAAGATAGAGAAGATCTAATCTAAAGTAGAGACCTCGGGAGAGCCGAAAAGACAGAGCGCAGAGGGCGGAAGTCGGAGAGCGCGAGAGGAAAAAACAGAAAAAGAAAACAAGTAAATATAGAAATGAGCAGAGAGATAAAGTTCAGCCTTGTCTTCAGAGATATGTGGCAGTCATCGGGAAAGTACGTGCCACGTGTGGACCAGTTGGTAGACGTAGCGCCGTCGATAGTGAAGATGGGCTGCTTTGCGCGAGTAGAGACGAACGGAGGTGGCTTTGAGCAGGTCAACCTTCTATATGGAGAGAATCCGAACAAGGCAGTGAGGGCACGGACTAAGCCATTTCATGAGGCCGGGATACAGACGCACATGCTAGACAGGGCGCTGAACGGACTGAGGATGAGCCCAGTCCCGGCGGACGTGCGCAAGCTCTTCTACAAGGTGAAGAAAAAGCAGGGCACGGACATTGCGAGGACGTTCTGCGGACTGAATGACACGAGGAACATCATCCCGTCGATAGGCTATGCGCACGAGGGTGGAATGATCTCTCAGTGCTGTCTGTGCTTGACATATTCGCCGCTTCACACCGTCGAGTACTACACGAACTTGGCGTTCAAGCTGATAGAGGCTGGAGCTGACGAGATATGCCTGAAGGACATGGCTGGTATCGGCAGGCCGGTGTCGCTGGGTCAGATAGTCGCGAACATCAAGGCGAAGTATCCGGACATCACGATCCAGTATCACAGTCATGCGGGTCCAGGATTTAACATGGCGTCGATACTCGAGGTCTGCAAGGCGGGCTGTGACTATGTCGATGTCGGCATGGAGCCGTTGTCTTGGGGCACGGGACATGCGGACGTCTTGGCGGTGCAGGCGATGCTGAAGGATGCGGGCTTCAAGGTTCCGGAGATCAACATGGAGGCCTACATGGAGGTGAGGACGAAGATCTTCGCAATGATGGATGACTTCCTCGGGTATTACATACCGAAGAGGAACAGGCTGATGAACTCGTTGCTCATTGGTCCGGGACTGCCTGGTGGCATGATGGGTTCGCTCATGACGGACCTCGAGACGAACCTCGAGAGCCTGAACAAGTGGAAGGAGAAGAATGGTCAGCCGAAGTTGACGCAGGACCAGCTGCTCGTCAAGTTGTTCAACGAGGTATCTTACGTATGGCCGATGATGGGATATCCGTGTCTCGTCACGCCGTTCAGCCAGTACGTCAAGAACATGGCGCTGATGAACGTCATCCAGATGGAGAAGGGCAGGGAGCGCTGGAGCATGATAGCCGACGACATCTGGGACATGATGCTCGGGAAGAGTGGCAAGCTGCCTGGACCGTTGGCGCCTGAGCTCATCGAGAAGGCGAAGGAGCAGGGCAAGCAGTTCCACGAGGAGGATCCGCAGAGCAACTATCCGGATGCTCTCGATGCGTTCCGCAAGGAGATGGCGGAGAACAACTGGGAGCTCGGCGAGGACGACGAGGAGCTCTTCGAGCTCGCGATGCATCCGCAGCAGTACAGGGCATATAAGAGTGGCAAGGCCAAGGCAGACTTCGAGGCGGACCTCGCAAAGCGCAAGGCAGAGCAGAACGCCGGCAAGGGTGGTGGCGAGCTGAAGCTCCCACAGACCGTCGAGGTTGACGTCAACGGAGCCAAGTACAGAGTCACGATAGGAGCTAACGACGGCACGGCAACGGCAGCTGCGCCAGCGGCAGGCGGTGCACCGGCAGCAGCAGGAGCTGGTGAGGGTACGCCACTGACGGCACCGCTGGAGGGCAAGTTCTACCTTGTCAAGAACACGGGTGACGTCGCAGTAAAGGTCGGAGACACCGTCAAGAAGGGACAGACAGTCTGCTACATCGAGGCGATGAAGACATTCAACGCGATAGCAGCGGAGCAGGACGGCGTAGTCACGGAGATCTGCTTGACGAGCGGTTCGTCAGTATCGGAGGATGATGTCTTGATGAAGATAAAGTAAAGCGGTACGGCGATGTTGGAAATACTACAGAAAATCTACGACATGACGGCATTCGGGGAGCTCGTCGAGTCTCCTCAGTCGTTGATAATGATAGCGTTGGCGTTCTTGTTGCTGTATCTCGGCATCAAGAAGCAGTTTGAGCCGTTGTTGCTTGTGCCTATTGCCTTTGGAGTCCTGATAGCAAACTTCCCAGGCGGTGGCATGGGAGTCATTGGTGCGGACGGCGATGGCATGGTGCACTTCATGAAGGATGGTAAGATGGTCGCAAGGGCCGTGTATGAGATGTCGTTGCCAGAGATAGCACACGACATGGGCATCATGAACTTCTTGTACTATGCTCTCATCAAGAGTGGACTTCTGCCGCCGATCATCTTCATGGGTGTCGGTGCGCTGACAGACTTCGGTCCTATGCTCAGGAACCTGAAGCTCGCGATCTTCGGTGCTGGTGCACAGTTTGGCATCTTTGCAGTGTTGCTCGTAGCTTGCAACTTCTTCACGATGAAGGAGGCGGCGTCGCTGGCAATCATCGGTGGTGCTGATGGTCCGACGGCAATCTTCACGACGATCAAGTTGGCGCCTCACTTGCTCGGTCCGATAGCGATAGCGGCATACTCTTACATGGCACTCGTGCCTGTGATAGTTCCGCTCGTCGTCAAGTTGACATGTAGCAAGAAGGAGTTGATGATCAACATGAAGGAGCAGGACAAGAAGTATCCGAGCAAGTCGGAGTTCAAGAATATGCAGGCCTTGAAGATCATCTTCCCGATAGCTACGACGACCGTAGTTGCGCTGATAGTGCCTGACGCAGTGGCGCTTGTCGGCATGCTCATGTTCGGTAACCTCATCAAGGAGATAGGCAACAGCACGAGCAGAATATTTGATGCGGCATCTAATGCCATCATGAACTCTGCGACGATCTTCTTGGGGCTGTGTGTAGGAGCGACGATGACGACAGAGGCATTCCTGAACCTGCAGACGATAGGCATCGTATGTGGTGGATTCTTGGCGTTCGGCTTCTCAATCTTCGGTGGCATCATGCTGGTGAAGATCATCAACTTGTTCTCTAAGAAGAAGATCAATCCGCTGATTGGAGCTACGGGACTTAGTGCAGTGCCGATGGCGAGCCGAGTAGCGAATGACATAGCGTTGAAGTATGACCCGAGGAATCACGTGTTGAACTACTGCATGTCCAGCAACGTGAGTGGAGTGATAGGTTCGGCGGTAGCAGCCGGAATACTTATCAAGTTCTTGGGATAATCTTTAGAACTGAGAAAGAAGTTGGCTGCATGGCAGGGTGTCGTGCAGCCAATTTTTTCTTTAGGGAAGGAGAAGGAATGGATTGCTAAATGATAGTATTTGTGGATTATGAAACTTTTGAATAGTGTTTTACTGCTATTAGTCTCAATATTGAATGCGAATGAAGGAATTGCTGAGGATAGTTGTTTTGGCATTGTTTGGGAACAGGTTAAGTCTGAGATTGTTATAGACAGTTTGACATACAGAGCTGTTGATATTGATAAGGAGTGCGATTGTAAGGAGTTTTATGTAGGAGACGCGTGTATAGTCCATATACATCAGCATTGTAGTGGAGTTATGGATGCTGCTATCCAGCGGTATTATAGATTTAACGATGGACAGTGGAAGTTTGTGCGTGAAGAATCGTCGTTGAATTATGAATGCGAGCAAATCGGCAGTAATCTTTTTCACGCCTATTCATATAAAAACGCATCTAAGTATGAGGCTTTCAGGTATGAGGCTGTCATGATTTGTGAAGGTTATGCCCTAAAGCCCATATTCGAATATGAAGGTGTTGATTATACAAATTATCTGTTTTCCAAGTATGTAAATGGAGATTTGGCCTACTTCAGTAAGTATTTGGGTGAAACTATTTGTAATGATTATATAGTCTCCTTAAATCCGCAACAAACGAGCAGAAATATTTATAACTAATTAATACAAAGGCATTTGGATATGTCGTTTAAATCACCTAAATAGGTGTGTGAATTCAAAAGCAAACAACAAGACCCAAATGCCATGACAAAAATAGCT
>JAFPZF010000059.1 GCA_017417385.1 Bacteroidales bacterium | reverse complement strand
GTCATCCTTGTAGACGAGTACGAGAAGCCCCTCCTAGAGGCTATTGAGAAAGCCGAACTTCAGGAGACGTTTCGCAATATCCTCCGCGCCTTCTACTCCGTCCTCAAGAGTATGGACGCCTGCATCCGTTTCGCACTACTCACCGGTGTCACTAAGTTCGGTCACCTCAGTATCTTCAGCAGCCTCAACAATCTCGAGGATATATCGATGGATCGTCAGTACTATGACTTATGCGGAATCGACAATGAGAGTCTGCATGGCATCCTTCGCCCCTACGTCGAACTATTCGCCGAGGAGAAGAAAATGTCTGTCGACGATGTTTACGCCGAGACTGAGCGCCGTTACGATGGCTACCACTTTACTCCCGACACGCCTGGCATGTACAACCCATTCAGCGTCCTCAACGCCCTCAAGAAACGTGACTTCGGCAGTTATTGGTTCTCCACAGGCACACCTTCCTACCTCGTCACGTTGCTTAAGAGACGCAACTACAACCTCGAGCGTTTGACAACTGAGGAGGTCACTGCCGACGTCCTCTCCGCCATCGAATCCGACGACCCAGTTCCACTCTTCTTCCAAAGCGGCTACCTGACTATCAAGGGCTACGATCCTGAGTTCGGCTCATATAGTCTCGGCTTTCCCA
This sequence comes from Bacteroidales bacterium, assembly GCA_017417385.1. Lineage (GTDB taxonomy): Bacteria > Bacteroidota > Bacteroidia > Bacteroidales > Marinilabiliaceae > W3P20-009. The sequence continues at coordinate 14,789 of JAFPZF010000059.1, read as the reverse complement.
ACGAGGAGGTTCGCGAGGGCTTCTTTAGGTATCTTATGCCTGCCTATGTCCCCAAGGAGATCGGCAACTCCGGCTTCCAGATAATGAACTTCGTCAAGGAACTCCGCTCCGGGCGCGTCGACGACTTCATGGCTCGCCTCAAGAGTTTCCTCGCGGAATCCCCCTACGACCTTGCCCATGGGCAAAGGGGGCTTCTAAAAACTAGATTTTTCAAGGCGCACGAGTCCTCAAAACCGGAGTTTACTGTAGTAAATGAGGATTTTAAGGATGAAGTGCAACGCGGAAATAAGCAGTTTTTAGAAGGCGCCTTGGAGAACCATTTCCAGAACGTTCTGTATATCTTATGTAATCTCTGTGGCCTCTACACCCGTGCCGAATACCATACCTCGCAGGGCCGTATCGACATGACTATCGAGACCGACAAGTATGTCTATATCTTCGAGTTCAAGTTCGACAAGACTGCCGAGCTCGCCCTCCAGCAGATTAAGAGCAACAACTACGCCCTCCCCTTCCAGTCCTCTGGCAAGAAAATCGTCTGCCTCGGTGTCAACTTCTCCTCCGAACTCCGAAACATCGACAACTACCTCGTAGAATAAGACATCATATCCCTCCTTCCCAATTCCTCTTCCTCCCTTCATTGTGAAAATATTTCTCCCTTCCCTCTTTTGTATCTAACAAAAAAGTAATACCTTTGCACCGTCTTACGACATCCGTCGGAGATGTTGGTTCCGTAGCTCAGCTGGATAGAGCAACAGCCTTCTAAGCTGTGGGTCTTGGGTTCGAATCCCAACGGGATCACACCATAGAAACCATACACACGATTAAGCCTGACGCTCAACGAGCATCAGGCTTTCTCTTTTTCTTTCCTTATTAGTTTCTTTCCCTTCTTCCCCTCCTATGCGAAGTCTGGCGACCGCCACTCTATGTTCTCTTCTATCGCCCTGACTATTCCCTCAAGGCCTTTCCTGTCCTCCTCGCTGAACCTTCCCTCTCTCGGACTGTCTATGTCGAGGACTCCTACTACTCTTCCCCCCGCATGTATCGGTATCACTATCTCCGACCTCGACGCACTGTCGCACGCTATGTGACCCGCAAAGGCATGTACGTCGGGCACAACCAGTGTCTCGTCTCGCTCGACTGCCGTCCCGCATACCCCTTTCCCGACTTTTATTCGTATGCAAGCTACCTTCCCGGCAAACGGACCGAGTAACAGCGACCCCTTGTCCATCACGTAAAACCCTGCCCAGTTGATGCCCTCCATCTCCTCAAATATCATCGCCGATACGTTCGCCATTATCGGTAGCCATCCCATGTCCGCCTCCGATAGCGATACGACTTCCGCCGCCATCATCTTGTAGTCTGTTTCCATCTCGCTTGTATGTTTATTTGTGTGTGTTATGATGCTTCTTCTGCTTCTCGTATTTCCATGCCTTCAACTCCCGTTCAATTCCCGTTTAACAACCCTTCAATTTCCCTTCATTTAGTCGTGGCGTTTCTCCACTTTTACTTTTTAAGCCCCTCAGCCTCTCTTTCTCCCCTCGTCCCTTTATCGGCCCATTGGCCTCTCTGTTTCTCTCGACTCCCTTTCCCTGCTCTCCTCGTTCCCCCCTTATCTTCCCTTCTCTTCCCTTCTCTCCCCAGTCTCTTTCTCAGCTCTTATCCCCGTCACATGTCCCTTTCTCCCCCTCGTTGTTCTGCGCTTCCTGATTCCCCATCGAGACACCTCCACTGACTACGAATTTCATCATCTCTGCCGCATTGACGTTCAGCGGCCGTACATTAGCCGACGGTACTATCATCAGGTCTCCCATGAATCCGTACGCACAAGGCACATAGACTGCCGACATCTCGCTTAGCCCCAGATTGCTCAGGTCCGACTGTGTCATGAACCCGAGCCTGTGATGCACCCCGACGGCATCCATCGAGACGAGCACTGGCTTGTCGAACTTCCGCTTCTCCCCGACGAACGCCTTCATCAAGTCCCTTATTGACGTATAGATCATGTTGACAAGCGGCAGTCGCGCTACGAGTCGATCAAACAGTGCCGACACTGGCGCCGTGATGAATAACCGCCCAAGATACCCTATCAGCGTGACGAGTATGACTATCAGCAGCAGCCCTGCCCCCGGTATCGCCTTTGTGAACGACAGTATCGGGACGCTGTATATGAGGCTGTCCGCATAGCAGACGGCTTTGTACAGGACGTAGATCGTTACGAATACCGGGACTACGTATAGGAGGCCCTGGAGAAAGAGGCTTGCTAACTTTTTCATCGTATAAGGAAGTTTCGGTCTGTGTCGAGCTTGAGGAATATGAACAGCATGACCGAGAAACCCCATAGCGACGAGCCTCCGTACGAGAAGAAGGGTAATGGTATACCGATGACTGGCATCAGGCCTATCGTCATGCAGATGTTTATGGTGAAATGGAAGAAGAACACGCACGCGACGCAATATCCATACACTCTGCTGAACACTGAGTGCTGCTGCTCCGCCAGGTGTATCAGCCTCAGGAAGAAGAACAGGTACGTCCCGACGAGCGCCAGGCTCCCTATGAATCCCCACTCCTCACCGACTGTGCAGAAGATGAAGTCTGTCGTCTGCTTCGGGACGAAGTTTAGCTTCGTCTGCGTCCCCGATAGGAATCCTTTCCCGAGTAACCCACCAGAGCCTATGGCTATCATGCTCTGGTTGACGTTATATCCTGCCCCCAGCGGGTCGTCCTCGATGCCGAAGAGTACGTTGATTCGTGTCCTCTGATGCTCTATCAAGACGTGCTCGAAGACGAATCCCGCCGCAAATGACGTTCCGACGCCTACCCAGACGTACAGGAGGAACAGCCAGATGTTCCTTAGCCTGTGTACGATGACCATGACGATCAGGTACACTGATACGACGGCCAGCCCTATCAGGACTGGGAACTCTACTGGGTACCGCGAGCCGAGCAGGAAGATGTTAGCTAGCGTCAACCCGCCTCCGACTACGGCACCGATGATGATGGCTATTAGCGCTGTCTTAGAGTGTCCCTGTCGACTCATGACGACCTGTAGCGCGACGACCGACAGGACGAGCAGCGAAAGCATCGCTATCCACGTGCCAAGCAATAGTGCTGCTATAGCGCCGACTAAGCATAGAGTCCCAAGTAGTAGGATGTGAGGCGTCAGCCCCTCCCTGAACATCGGCAGTAGGAAGACGAAGTAAACAAGCGCACTTCCGGTGTCGTTCTGCAATAATATGTACCCGACGGGGACGAGTATCACCGCCGCCAGTGTGGCATACTGCTTGATGTCAAAGCGGAATCCATACCGGCTCATCAATCTGCTGATGACGAGCGCCGCCCCTATCTTCGTGAACTCCGCCGGCTGAAACTGTATCGGACCTATCGCTAGCCACGACTTGGCTCCATACACTTCCTTGCCTATCAGTAGCACTAGCGTCAGCAGCACTAGAGACGCCCCGTATATCGGCCACGCCGCCTCGACGAACAACTTACTGTCGCTTAGCATGATGATGCCCGCAAAGACTGCCGAGACGCCTATCCACATGAGCTGCTTGAAATACTCTGACGAGAGCGAGAACTGTAGCCCTACCTCCGGATTGTAGTTGGCTGCATAGAGATTGCTCCATCCGAACGCTACGAGTAGGATGTATAGGATGACTGTCAGCCAGTCGACGCCCTTGCGATATGAGTTTGAGACTCCTATGTTACTGAACATTCTCTTCCGTTTCTATTGGGTTCTCGGTTGGCGTAGGAGACATTGCGGGTGCAGGCTCCGGCTCTATCTCCGCTTCGCTCTCCGGCTCTATGTCTTCCGCCGTCTCCTCTCCTTCTATGCCTCCCGCTGGGGTGCTTGCACCTCCCGTAGGACTGCTCGGCTGCTTCGCTGCTCCCGTATCATTTCCCCTCTCGTTTCCCTTCGCTGCTTCCTTCTTGGGGTCTTTCTTGTCCTTTGCCCCGTTTGTATCTTGTATGGTGCGCATCGCGATTATGCGGTCCTCGAGATACTTCCTCTTCGGGTCGACACTGCCGTTTATGTACTTCTCTATCATGAGGCTCGCTATCGGCGCCGCCCACGTCGCTCCGAATCCTGCATTCTCTACGAAGACTGAGACTGCTATCTCGGTGTTCTCCTTCGGCGCAAAGCACATGAAGATGGAGTGGTCCTTGCCATGTGGGTTCTGAGCCGTCCCTGTCTTGCCGCAGACTCTTATCCCCGGTATCTGCGCAACTCTTGCCGTGCCACCGTCTGTCCCCCATACTGCCAGCTCCATGCCGTCCTTGACGACTGAGAAATATGCTGTGTCTATCCCTGTCTGTCTCGGATATCGATACAGCGAGTCTGTCTGTGCTCCCTCTATCTTGTGGACTATGTGTGGCGTGATGAACCACCCCTTGTTTGCTATCGTCGCAGCAACGTTAGCCAACTGTATCGGCGTCAGCAGTATCTCGCCCTGCCCTATCGAGAGCGAGACGACACCCAGCGAGGTCCAGTTCGGCCCCATCGTCTTGTCGTAATACGCCGAGTTCGGGATGAACCCTCGATTCTCGTTCGCTATATCGACTCCGAGCTTATACCCGAGCCCGAACTTGACGAGGTGGTCCTTCCACGTGTCGAGTCCCTCCTTGACATTCTTGAATTTCTTGTTGTCGATGAGGTCTCGAAACTCGTGCCCGTAATATCCGTTGCACGAGTGCTGTATCGACTGCCTTAGGTTGAGTGGCGACGCATGCCCGTGGCACCCCATGTGGAACTTGCCGACTGTATACCCGTGCGCACACCCATACCGTGTCTCCGGTGTCACTGTCCCCTCGTCGAGGCCTATCAGCGCATTTAGTGTCTTGAATGTCGACCCCGGTGGATACCACGCCTGTATGGCTCTGTTGAATAGCGGCTTGTTTGGGTCGTTTGTGAGTATCGGGAAGTATTTGCTGCGGTCTCGCCCGACGAGTAGCGACGGGTCGTATGATGGCGCCGAGACCATCGCCAGTATCTCGCCGGTCTGAGGCCTGATGGCTACTATGCTGCCGGTCTTGCCCTGCATGAGCTTCTCTCCATACATCTGGAGGTCTATGTCGAGCGAGAGCGTCAGGTCCTGCCCGGATATGGCGGCTGTGTCATACTTGCCCTCATATAGCTCGCCTTTCGTCCGCCCGAGCACGTCGACCATCAGGTAGTTGACGCCCTTGCGCCCCCTTAGATACTCCTCATAGCTGCTCTCTATTCCCGAGATGCCGACGTAGTCTCCGTTGGCATAGTACGGATGCTTCTTGATGTAGCTCTCGCTCGCCTCGCCTACGTACCCGAGCACGTTAGCCGCCGCCCGATACTCGTACTTCCTGAGCGTTCGCCTCTGTGCGTAGAATCCGCTCATCTTATACAGCTTCTCCTGCAGCATGGCATACCGCTCGCCCGAGAGCTGCCTCAGGAATACTACTGGCTTGTGTATCGACGCACGCCGACGTCGTATCTGGGTCTTGATGTCTCCGAATAGCTGGCGCAGGGTCTCTATGTCTATCCCGACTGTCTGACAGAACTCTGTGCTGTCAAAGGCCTTTACTTCCTTCGGGACTATCATTATGTCATAGACTGCCTGGTTGGAGACGAGCAGCTTGCCGTTGCGGTCGAATATCAGCCCTCGAGATGGATACTGGACGACTTTCCGACGCGAATTCATCTCCGCCGCCTCGCGATACTCGTTCGTGATTATCTGGACGTATAGCAGCCTTAGCGATATTATCAGCGCCATGACTGCCATCAGACTTCCGATGATATACTTTCGAGACTCGTACATCGCTCCCCCCTCTTCTTACGCCTCCGCTTCGCCTAAGACTCTTTGTATCTCTGCCCAGTCAGCCCCGGCGCTATCAGCCCGAAGAGTATGATGAGCCCCAGCGACGCTCCGATGCTTATCACTATCCTCAACACTGTCTGCAATAGGAATAGTCTGTCATACTGCTCGACGAAGAACAGGAAGATGTGATGCACGACTAGCATCATCAGCGCATATTTCGTGTACCATACTATCCCATACCCCTGTATGGACGGCAGCTCGTCCTCCTTATACGCGTTCCTGAACGCTATGAGCTGTAGTATGTACTTCCTCATGTAGCACGCCAGCACGCACGCCCCGGCATGCATGCCCGGCGTGTTCGACGCGACGTCTATCAATAGCCCTGCTACGAACCCTGTTATCATCATCGGTATGCTCTTCGTGCCAAACGGCATCGCCAGCAGAAAGACGACATACAGCATCGGATTGCATAGCGGTATGATGTCTATGTTGTTCAGTATCAAGACCTGTATCAACGTCACGATGCCCAGCAGGATCGTCAGCCTTACTATGTTGCCCGTATTGCTCATCAGTTGAATGTCTTTTCCAGTTCTTCCCGTTCCCCTTGCTTCATGTTCTCGATTATCTCGACTGAGTATATCGAGTTGTAGTCAACGGCAAGGTCCACCCCGAGATTGTAGAATCCTCCGTTCTTGTCTATCTCTATCGCACCGACGGTCCCGACTATCAAGCCCTCAGGAAAGTATGACGACGACCCGCTCGTGACGACGGTGTCACCAATCTCTACCACCGCATGCTCCGGCACATCTACCATCTGAGCCACCGTAGGCAACAGCCCGTCCCAGTTCAACTGCCCCCTGTGATTCGAGTTCTTTAGCTTCACTGATATATGGCTCGACGTGTTGATGATCGGCAGGACGAGCGCAAAGTTCCTGCTCACCGCCGCCACCAGCCCGACGACGCCGTCTCCATTGACGACTACCATGTCTGTCGCTATGCCGTTAGTGCTCCCCTTGTCTATCGTGAACATGTTCCGGCTCTTGTTGATGGTCCCGTTCACGACATACGCCGTGTGAAAACGCCAGTCGGGATAAGACCGGATCATCATGCTATCGACCCTCTCGAGGACTATCGTGTCCGAGATGAACTCTACTACTCTCCGACTCTGCTCGAGCTCCGCCATAAGTCTCTGATTCTGCGCCAGCAGTCGCCTGTTGTCCGCCGGCAGGTCTATGTAGTGGGATACTGCCGCAAGTCCCTTGTCGACTGTCCCGCTTACTATGTTCGCCGTGCTGAAGAACGACGACCGCGGATAGTCGTTGTAGCTGACTATCAGTAGCCCACAAATGACCTCCAGTACTATCAGTACTAGAAAGTTCGTGTGCCGCAGCAGAAAGTATATGACGTTATGCATCTCTTTGCAATACAAAAGGGGCAAAAGCCCCCTTTATGTGTTATCTCCTTGTCCGATAATCTTCTTCCTGTCCTATCGCATCAGGTACGGCAAGTTGCGATGCCTGTTCTTCAACGCAATGCCTGTGCCTATAGCGACCGAGTGTAGCGGGGTCTCCGCTATGTGGAACGGGATGTGTATCTTGTCCGTCAGTCGCTTGTCAAGTCCCCTCAGCATCGCTCCGCCACCCGTCAGGTATATGCCGTTGTTGACGATGTCTGCATATAGCTCTGGCGGCGTCTGCTCCAGCGCCGACATGACGGCCGCCTCTATCTTCGAGACGCTCTTCTCCAGCGCATGGCTGATCTCCTGATACGAGACAGGTATCTCCAGCGGGAGTGCCGTCATCTGGTTAGGACCCTGGACTACGAAGTCGTCCGGCGGCGTCTCCAGCTCCGGCAGCGCACTGCCGACTCTTATCTTGATCTCCTCCGCCGTGCGCTCGCCGACCTTGATGTTGTGCTGACGCCTCATGTACTCCTGGATGTCCTGCGTCAGGTCGTCACCTGCGATCCTTATGCTCTTGTTCGTGACGATGCCTCCGAGCGAGATGACTGCTATCTCCGTCGTACCACCACCGATGTCGACTATCATGTTGCCCTGTGGCGCCTCGACGTCGATGCCGATACCCAGCGCCGCCGCCATTGGCTCATAGATGAGGTATATCTCTCGGCCTCCCGCATGCTCCGCCGAGTCTCGGACAGCTCGCAGCTCGACCTCTGTCGAACCAGATGGGACGCAGATGACCATTGTCAACGATGGCGTGAAAAACCTCGGCTGTGGCAACAACTTGATCATGCCTCTGATCATCTTCTCCGCAGCATCGAAGTCGGCTATCACACCGTCGCGTAACGGCCTCGTCGTGTAGATGTTGTCGTGGGTCTTGCCGTGCATCTGCCTCGCCTTCTGTCCGATAGCTATCGTTCTGTCTGTGTGCTTGTCCAGCGCTACTATCGAAGGCTCATCCACCACGATCTTGTCGTCGTGGATGATTATCGTGTTGGCGGTACCGAGGTCCATCGCCAACTCCTGTGTCAGAAATGAGAATAGTCCCATTTTTACTTTTTCGTTGTTTAGTTCTGTCTCTAATGTTTGAAGTGGCGTATGCCGCTCATCAACAACGCCATGCCATTCGCCGTGCAATACTCGATGGTCTCATTGTCCCTGATCGAGCCGCCTGGCTCTATGACCGCCGTGATGCCCGCCTCATGCGCTATCTTGACGCAGTCACCAAATGGGAAGAACGCATCAGACCCCATGACGGCTCCCTCAAGGCTTAGCTCAAACGACTTGGCCTTCTCTATCGCATGCTTGAGCGCATCGACCCTGCTCGTCTGACCTGTGCCACTGCCGAGCAGCTGACGATTCTTCGCGAGTACTATCGCATTCGACTTCGTGTGCTTGACTATCTTCTGCGCAAAGAGGAGATCCTCTATCTCGGCTGCCGTAGCCTCACGACCTCCCTTGCTCTCGAGCTTACCCTTCTCCTCCTTCGCCGTGTCGCGCTCCTGGACGAGGTAGCCGTTCAGACACGTCCTGACGGTCTGGCTGCTGACCTTCCCGTCCTTCCTGACGAGGATTATCCTGTTCTTCTTCTGCTTCAGGACCTCCAGCGCCTCAGCATCGTATGCCGGAGCTATGACGACCTCGAAGAATATCTTGTTCATCTCCTCCGCCGTAGCCTTGTCTACCGCCTTGTTGGCTATTACTATGCCGCCAAACGCCGATACCGGGTCGCCTGCCAGTGCATCCTTCCACGCCTCCAGCAACGTTGCCCTCGATGCCAGACCGCACGCATTGTTGTGCTTCAATATCGCAACTGTCGTCTCCTCAAAGTCGTCTATCAAGTTGACTGCAGCATCTATGTCCAGCAGGTTGTTATAAGAGATCTCCTTGCCGTGCAGCTGGTCAAACATCGCGCTCAGGTCGCCGTAGAACAAGGCACTCTGATGCGGGTTCTCTCCATATCTGAGGTGCGAGCTTCCGTCTGCCGTCAACCTCAGCTCGCCCTTCGTCTCCCTGTCGAAGTAGTTGTGGATGGCCGAGTCGTAATGGCTCGAGACTGCAAACGCCTGACGCGCCAGGTCATACCTGTCCTCCTCGTCCGTAGCCCCGTTCTTCGTCTTCAGGATCTCTGCTATCTGTGCATACTGTCCCTTGCTGGCTACTATCGCAACGTCATGATAGTTCTTGGCAGCTCCGCGTATCAGCGAGATGCCGCCGATGTCTATCTTCTCGATGATGTCCTGATGGCTCGCTCCGCTCGCTACCGTGGCCTCAAACGGATACAGGTCTACAATCACGAGGTCTATCTCGTCGATGCCATACTTAGCCATCTGCTCCCTGTCCTCCGCATTCTCCCTACGGGCCAGTATGCCCCCAAATACGTTCGGATGTAGTGTCTTTACGCGACCGCCCAGTATCGACGGAAATCCGGTGATGTCCTCTACTGCCGTGACCTGCACCCCAAGCCCCTCTATGAACTTCTGGGTCCCGCCCGTTGAATATATCTTCACCCCGTTGGCTGCGAGCAGCTTCACTATCTCGTCCAATCCGTCCTTGTGGAAGACTGAGATTAGTGCCGACTTGACTTTTATCGTATGCGACATTGCTTTGTAGAAAATTTTCTTTTATCTGCAAAGGTAGTCATTTTTTTCTTTTCCCTATGCAAAAAATATTCGTTACTCGCAACTCCTCCTTTTTTCTTGCCTTTTTTTCTCTTTTTAACCCTTCTCTCCCCCTTCTCTCCCCTTCCTTCTCGCCTATAGTCTCACAATAGAACTAGAAGCCCGCAACGATGCTCTTATCGTTGCGGGCTTCCGTCCTTTTCTGTCGCTAACTATCTCGCTTTCTTCCGCTTATCGACCAGAGTATGTCGTGGCAGCTTTGACCGATGTCGTCGTGCTGTTGATGGTCACTGAATACGATGTCCAGCTTGTCAGCCCGGCGCACGAGATTAGCACCGACGAGCTTCGTCCGCCCATGCTGCCGCCTGGCCCACGCCCCGACGAACTCGATGCCGTATAGCTGCTCGGCACCGTAAACGTGGCAAGGGTCGTCGTGCCACTCTTGACGCTAACCTGATTCCCTGCCGAGACACTGCTTGTCGTGGCGAGTAGCGCTTGCGAACCGGTTGTCGACGAGACTGTGTTGTTGCCGCCACCGACGGCAAGGACGTCCCCACCTGTTATGTAGAGCTTGTGCTGCTCGTCGGCATCGAGACCGCACTCGGGGTCGCTTGCTCCAAACGCCATGACGGTGCCGCCCGTAATCCACAAGTCTCCGTTTGAGTCTATGCCATCATTGTTGGCTGCCACGGTCGTCACTTCTCCCCCGTTGATGCGCATGTCGCTCGTCGAGTTGATGGCGTCGTCGTATGTGCTGATGCTCAGCGTGCCTCCGTCTATCGTCATGGTGGACTTGCTCTCGATGCCTTCGCCGTTGCGCCCCGTGGCGTTAATGTCTATCGTGCCTCCGCTGATGACTACGTCGCCGTCGACTTTGATGCCCTTGGGCGACGACGTGTATCTGCTGTCTATCCTGTCGGTGTCACCAGTGTAGTTGGTGTTGGTCGTCGTGCCGTTGCTGTAGAAGAGGGTGCCAGTGTTCTTGCATGTTATGCTGCCTCCGCTGATCTCGAGGTTGCCGTCGACTGAGATGTTCTTTCCGCCAGAGGCTGTGTTGGTCAGCGTCAGGACTCCGTCGCTTATCACGACATTCCCACCACTCTTGATGGCCGAGGCTCCCGATGTCGACGAGTTGCTCGTGTCCTCCGTGTCTTCCTCCCAGATGGCGCTGCCCGTGGTCGTTATTGTTATGTCTCCTCCGCTTATCGTCATGTCGCTGTCGCTCTTGAGTCCCTTGCTCGCTGCGGCTGTCGCTACGCAATCTATTGTCCCGCCCGAGATTATGCACTGGCCGTTGTTCTCGTCGGTCTCGTCGTCCGTGCTCTCTATCTGTATGCAATCGTCGCCGGCATTCCTGACGCTTATGCTACCGCTCCGCATGTCGAGATACTGTCCGATGTGGAGACCGTCCGATGCTGCCTGCGCAACTATTATGCTACCTCCGAACGACTTCTTGAGCTGCATGTATTCGTTGCACTTGAATCCGTGCTTGCTCATCCCGTTGATTGTCAGGCTGCCGTCTCCCTTGAACTCTGCATGTCCTTTGACGAAGAAACACGCCTTCTGCCCTCCCCCGGCTGCGTCGGTCAGGCTGTTCTCGCCGCTGACCGATACGTTGATTCTCTTGCCGTTGGCTATCCAGATGGCATAGCCTTCGTTGCCACTGCCACTATTGACTATCGACACGTTGTCGAGCTCCACTGTGGCTTTGTAGCTCCCGCTCATGTAGAACGACCCGTCGCTCGTCGCCCCGCTCAGATTGTAGCTTATCTCGTCCGCAACGTCTGCCGACTGCTCAATGCCGACGTGGGCCCCTTCGACTGTCGGACTGACATATCTGGCTATGTTTCCCGCCACACGGACTACGGCTGACGTCCCGTCATAGCTGACGGCAATGCTGTTGTCTGTCACTTCCGTGTCCTCTACTTTCATGCTGCTTATGTCCGACAGTGCAAACTCCTTCCCCATGATGTTGAGGGTCGTCCCGTCATTGTATGTCATGTCGCCAGTTTGGCTCGCCGGAAACATATAGACGACGCTGCCGACTGTCACGTTGAGGGTCTGTGCGCCGAGCGTGGCTGCCGTCATCGCCGTTGCAAGTATCGTAAGTATCTTTTTCATTTCACTGCATATTTGAAGTTAATACTGCCCGACTTGACGATATAGACGCCTTTCGGTAGCGTGTTGCGCAACTCGTTGAGATTGTTGTAACGCCCCATGTAGACTCCGCCCGTCGTGTAGACCTCGACGGCTTCTGTCCCGACAATTACGTCTTTCAGCTGCGTCATCTCGCTACTCGCCGTCGAGAAATACATCTTCGTCAGGTCGGCTGCGACTATATTGCTGTTGCCTTCTCGACTTGTCACGCTCAGGTTGCCACCCTCGACGTTGATCGTCAGCGACGATGCTAGGTATGAGACCAGTGAGCCGTCTTGCTTCTCGAACGTAAGGTATTCATAGCCCTCGGACTCCGCAAGCACCGGCAACCCTACTGCCAGTGCAATTGTAGCACACATTGTTTTTGTTAGTCTGTTCATGACTTCAATAGTGTTATGGTTGTATGTTTTCTGCAGACAAAGGAATACACATTATTTTGTTTTCATCTGCATATTTCAACGAATGCCGTTCTTTTAAAAGCTAACTGGCGTATTTTGGGGGGATTCCCTTCGTGCGCCACTTCCCCTTCTTCGCCTCTTCACCTTCTTTCCCTCTTCTCTTTTTTCTCTCCTCCTCCCCTTCTCTCCCCCTGTGCCCCGGGTTAGTCTTGGGTTAGACTTGTATTAGACTTGACACCTCTTATGTTAACTTTCCTCTCCCTCCTTTCCACGTCTACCTTGAACCTACCCTGAACCTAACTTAAACCTATCCTGAACCTACCTTGAACTTGGGTCAACAGTGGAGGACGTTTCCCTTTTTTCCCTATCTTTGCATAAATCATATTAAAAGTATCATACTATGACAACCTCACTTCAAAATTTACCGATAGGAGTCCAAGACTTCGAGAAACTACGCCGAGAAAACTACCTATATATCGACAAGACGGCTCTCATCTACCGTCTCGCTACGACGGGTAACTGCTATTTTCTTTCTCGCCCTCGCCGCTTCGGTAAGAGTCTCCTCCTTAGCACTCTGAAGGCATATTTTCTCGGCAAAAAGGAACTGTTTCACGGTCTCGCTATCGAGAGCCTCGAGTCTGACTGGAAAGAGCATCCCGTCCTCTATCTCGACCTCAACTCTGGCGAGTATCGCGATGAACAGTCCTTGCGCAGTAGGTTGAATTTCGTTTTGCATTCATGGGAAGACGAATATGGGGTTGGAGACGAGGAAACTGAATTACCTATCCGCTTCGAGGGCGTCATCCGCCGCGCCTACGAGAAGACTGGCCGTCAGGTCGTCATCCTCGTCGACGAGTACGAAAAGCCTCTTCTCGAAGCCATAGAAGACTCAAAACTTCAAGATACTTTCCGCAATATCCTCCGCGCCTTCTACTCCGTCCTCAAGAGCATGGATGCCTGCATCCGCTTCGCCCTCCTCACTGGCGTTACTAAGTTCGGCCATCTCAGCATCTTCAGCAGTCTCAACAACCTGAACGACATCTCTATGAGCAGTCTCTTCTTCAACATCTGCGGTATCGACAATCAGGAGATGACGACTGTCTTGCGCCCCTATGTCGACTCTCTCGCCGAGAAGGTCAACAAGTCTCTTGAAGATACCTACGCTGAGATTAAGCACCGTTATGACGGCTACCATTTTTCGGAAGACTCTGACGGCGTCTACAATCCTTTCAGCGTCCTCAACTGTCTATATCACAAGAAGTTTGGCAGTTTCTGGTTCTCCACCGGCACACCTTCCTACCTCGTCACGATGCTAAAGAGTCACGACTACAACCTCGAACGCCTGACAACCGAGGAGGTCACCGCCAACATCCTTTCCACCATAGAATCAGACAACCCGATTCCCCTCCTGTTCCAGAGCGGCTACCTGACTATCAAGAACTTCGACCCAGAGTTCAGCTCCTACAGCCTCGGCTTTCCTAACGAGGAAGTCCGAGAGGGCTTCTTCAACTACATCATGCCCTCCTACGTCCCCAAGGAGGTCGGCAACTCTAGCTTCCAGATTATGAACTTCGTCAAGGAGCTCCGCTCCGGCAGAGTCGACGACTTCATGACTCGCCTCAAGAGCTTCCTTGCGGAATCCCCATACTTGCTCGTCCGCGAACTTGAAAACCATTACCAGAACGTTCTTTACATTTTGTGTAATTTGTGCGGTCTCTACACCCGTGCGGAATATCACACCTCTCAGGGACGTATCGACATGACTATCGAGACCGACAAGTATGTCTACATCTTCGAGTTTAAGTTCGACAAGACTGCCGAGCTCGCCCTCCAGCAGATTAAGGACAACAACTACGTCCTCCCCTTCCAGTCCTCCGGCAAGAAGATCGTCTGCCTCGGAGTCAACTTCTCCTCCAAAATCCGCAACATCGACAACTACCTCGTAGAATAAGGCACAATGAAGTTCTTTCTTCGGTTACTCTTGCTCCTCCTCTTCCCGGCCTTGTCTCTGACCGCCCAGGTTCCCGAGCTCGTCGACCTTGGCCTCTCCGTCAAGTGGGCTTCTTGCAATCTCGGTGCTACCAAGCCCGAGGAGACGGGCGACTACTATATGTGGGGCGAATCGGGTAGGAGCATAGGGATTAACTCCCTATGCGACCTCCCACACCACCGTACGTGCCGTTCGGCATACGGCGGTTCCGCGCTTTGACACCTCCGAGGGCGTGCTTCTTGTTGTCTTCGATCATCAACTGTCAAACATCACTCTTGTCTATCCTTTGATTCCGTCATACTTTCGACAAGTAGCCTCCATACGGAGCAACTGATTCATAGACTGTTGTAACTTTCAATTACTTAGATGCTG